>CAUPZQ010000062.1:0-2792 GCA_963515915.1 uncultured Campylobacter sp. | reverse complement strand
GCATTCCCGCACTTTTAAGACGAAAAAGAGGTGCCACACAAGCGGCGCAAAGCTAGCTATGTAGAGTAGTTTTACGCCTGAATCTCCGCTCAAAAGCGAGTAGCAAAGCATCAGGCTCGCCCCGCCCGCGATCAGCGCGTAGTGGTAGCGCTTGGCCGCGCGCAGTCCGATACGCACGGGGATCGTGCGCTTGCCTTTGAGCGCGTCGTTTTGCACATCGCGCATATTATTTAAATTTAGCACCGCCGTGCTTAGCATCCCGCACGCACACGCAGGCAGCAGCAGCGCCGCATCGAGCGAACGCGCGTATAAAAAGTACGAACCCAGCACGCTAAGTAGCCCAAAAAACAAAAACACGAAAACGTCGCCAAGTCCCAGGTATCCGTATGCGCCGGCTCCCACGGTGTAGCGGATCGCAGCAAATATCGACGCGCCGCCCAGCGCCAAAAATAGAGCCACGAGATAAAACCGCTCGCCAAACGCCAAAACGCTTAGCGCGAGGCTGCAAAGCGCCGAAAGCAGCGCCGTAACGACGATGACGCGCTTCATCTGCTCGGCGCTCATCTGTCCCGTTTGGATCGCGCGGCGCGGCCCCAGCCTACCATCGTCGTCGGTGCCCTTTACCGCATCGCCGTAGTCGTTGGCGTAGTCGCTTAGCACCTGAAATAGCAGCGTCGTAAGCAGCGCCAACGCGAAAACATCCGCTCTAAATACGCCCGCGCCGTATGCCGCGCCGCTACCGAGCAGTACGCCCGAGACGCTAAGCGGCAGAGATCTAAGGCGAGCGGATGCGTAAAGAGCCTTTGCGGTTATCATTTTTTACCTTTTGTTGATTTTTAGAGCCGAATTTACGGCGAACCCGAGATAAAATTTAGCGGAAAAACGCCAAAAATATCATAAATTTAGACTATTCGTAGAGTAAATTTTATTTAAATTCGCCTTTTTAATATAAATAGCGGTAAAATAGAGCCAAAAATTTTAGGAATTGTGATGAAAAAAGTTCTTACCGTTCAAGATATATCCTGCGTGGGCAAGGTTTCGCTGACCGTCGCCTTGCCGATACTAAGCGCAATGGGGATGAGCACGAGCGTGATCCCTACGGCGGTTTTATCGATGCATACGGGCTTTTCGGGCTACACCTTTTGCGATCTAAGCTCTCAAATACGCGCGATTATGGCGCACTGGAAAGATCGCGGAGTAGTGTTTGACGGCATCTACACGGGCTTTTTGGGCTCGGCGGCGCAGATCGAGATTATGAGCGAGCTATTTGCGAGCTTCGGCGGCGCAGACAAGACCATTTTGGTCGATCCATGTATGGGCGATAACGGCGTGTTTTATCCGGGCTTTAACGAGGATTTTGCCCGCATGATGGCGCTTCTGTGCGCCCAGGCCGACGTCATTACGCCCAATATCACCGAGGCCTGCGCGATCACCGGCGTGCCGTACCGAGAGGGGGCGGATAGGGATTTTATCATGGATCTGCTTGCAAGGCTTCGAGAGCTGGGCGCTAGGCAGGTTATTTTAAAGGGCATCGGCTACATCGCCGATCAGTGCGGGGTTTTCAGCTACGATGCGCGCACGGGCAGGACGAACGAGTATTTTCACGAGCTGCTGCCGGTTAAATTTAACGGCACCGGCGATATTTTCGCCGCCGTAGCCTTCGGCGCGATAATGCGCGGCAAGTCGTTGGAAACGGCGGTTCGAATCGCTGCGGACTTCGTCGTAAGCACGATCAAAGAGACGATGAGCGACGAGGAGCGTAAGGACTACGAGGGGGTCGATTTCGAAGCGATAATCCCCGAGCTGGTAAGGAAAATCTAAGTTCTAGACGGATTTGGAACTCGCCGCGCGGACAGAGGATTTGTGGTAGAGCTTTAAAATTTTACCGCAAAAGGAAATTCCTAAATTTTATCTGCGGCGTGAAATTTTAAAATTTCAAAATTTATGTGTCGTGTGGGGTATGGAATTTTAGAATTCATGCATTGCACGGGCTTATACTTTTATCTCCTATATAGAATTTTAAAATTTGCACCGAAGTAAAGATGCGAAATTTATCACTAGCGCTGAATTCTAAACGCAAGGCTACAGCGAATTTATCTGCTTGCGAGCTTGAGCTGCATTTTGAAATTTCGTACAAAATCTGCTTAAAATTTTATTTCCACAAGCCGTGCATTCATAAAGTATTCTCAAAATTTAGATTAAAATCCGTATTTAAATCCTATATTTATTTAAAATTTTAGCGATTATTAGAGAGGATGCTTGAAGAATTAAATAAAGATAGATATAAAATTAACGGCACTAAATTGCAATATCTGATAGCGAAAAATGAGATGATACGGAAAATTTTATGAGATACCAAGCATCAAGACGGCTAAACTATGGCGGTTACTATGAGCGGCAGCGATACGGATAAGATAAATACTTACACAGAAAAGAAGGATTGTAATAGCAAAGACGATTGGAATTTGAATATGTAAAAAAGCACTTAATTAAATTTTTCGAAGCATTTGGCGAGATTATATGATTTTAAAATTTAAATTAAGAAAGATGGCATAGTCGTGAAATTTAAATATGAGCGTCGGCGCAAAATAGCCGCGGAGTGTGGATCGGCTAGCTTCGCTAAAAGCGGCGTACAAAGGGTAAATTTAAAACGGAGCTTTGCCGAATTTTAAATTTACCCGATTTGCCTCGCTATGAAATTTATTCGCCCAGGAAGTATTTCAGATCCGCCTGCGCATCGCCGCTGATTAGGCGAAGGCCGAAATTTTGCACCAAAAAGCCCAAAATTTCGT
>CAUPZQ010000061.1:0-3145 GCA_963515915.1 uncultured Campylobacter sp. | reverse complement strand
CCACGACTTCGGCGAAGCCCGCCACCTCGCGCACGCCCTGCGCCATAGCCTCGATGCGGGCGTCAGTTAGCCTTAGACGGTCAAGCATCGCTGCGCGGAGGCCCGATTCCTCGCCGTTTGTAAGGTCTTTGGCGTTTGCCGCTTTTATCGCATCCTTTTGCGCGAGCAGCTCGTCCGCCACGGCGTTTAAAATTTCAAATTTAGCCCTACTGTCAAGTCTTAAAAGCTCGCCGCAAGCGGCCTTTGCGCGCTTACAAATCTCTAAAATTTCGTTCATTTTCGCTCCTTAATCATATTTATATTTTAAGTTTACCATATGGTTTAAATTTGATATATTTTTAAATGCATCATTTAGGTTAAACCCCAGTCGTAATAGCAAAATTTCAATATTTACAGTTATTGATTTTGCTTTTGTTTTTGGCGGATTATTGTGAAAGATATCATTGCGTGCCTTACGAATCATAGAAAATACATTTAAAAGACTATTTTTTGTGCCGTATTCTGGCAACTTTTGCCCCTTGTATTTGCACACGCTTGCAAAAATATCTCTGAAATCGCTCCAATTCGAGTCTATGATGTTTTGCAAATCACCTAGCGTAAATAAATCAAGCACCTCAAAGCTATTCATTTGCTCTGTTAGATTAATCTTTTTGGTCTGCGCTATGTGGGCAGCTTGTTTTATTAGCTTTGCATTTTTTCCGTATAAAAACCAGTCGTCGGCGTTAGAATTTGAACTATAAATTTCAGATAGTACTAGTGCAACTTTAGAACGCAATGCCGTTTCAAAAATATGGATGATTAAAAACATTTCGTGGTGCGATTTTATGCGTTTATTATAGATTGAAATGACTAAATCAAAGATGTCAACATTATTTTTGGCATATTTTTTAATAATGACGGCAGCTTCTTTGCAAGCACCCAACAAATATTTATTGTGAAGCAGTGCAATAGAATTTTTAAGTTTACCGAAGCCCGGCATTTTCGTTGCATCGCAGTCTAAGTTTTCACATAGTTTTTTACAGATTACACTTTCAAGATACATTTAATCATCTTTTGTTATAATAGTACCAATTTGGAGGTCTCATCGCTATGAATTAAGCGAGTATCCGAAAGGAAAGACACTCCAAATTCTATATTTTCATTCAAAATTTCACTCATTTTGTTTCCTTGACTTATAAAAAATCGCAAGCTACGCGGGCTAGTCTAGCAAAGAATATCGCCACTGCCGTACTTGTAGCAGTATTGTAAAGTATGTTTTTATTCATTTTCTCAAAGATTTCTCCCTATGCTGTAAATTTACTATCAGCCAAACTCCATGCCATAAATCTCTTCTTTAGCTATTTCTTGGCATTATATCCAACTTTCTCATTTCAATTCGCGCATAGCACTTTTACGTAATCCGCCGGCTCATATCCGCGCAGTTCAAGAACGTCTAGCTCGCCGTTTTTATCGGCGTCCAGTTCGTTAAATTTCGCCGCCCACGCCGCGCCCGCCAAAAGTAGCGCAAAAAATATAATCTTTTTCATCTTTGCCCTCTGTTTAAAATTTAAACGCGCGAACACGGCTAAAATTTCATTGCAGCGCGATATTATCCGCGTGGATCGCGTCATCGTCGCTTTTGTAGCCTAAAGCCTGCTCTATCTCATCGCTTTTTGCGCCCGCTATGCGCGCAAGCTCGCAGCTTGAATAGTTGCTAATGCCGTGCGCCAGCAGCTTGCCGTTGGTCGCGTAGATGTTTACGATCTCGCCGCGCTCAAACTCGCCGCGCACCTCGGCAATCCCGACCGCAAGCAGGCTTTTGCCCGATTTTATCGCCTCTGCCGCACCCGCGTCGATAATCACCGCGCCTTTGCTAATCGCGCCGTATGCGAGCCAGTATTTACGCGAGCTAAGCCGCGCTGCGCCCGCGCTAAAGAGGGTGCCGACCTCGTCGCCCGCCGCTATTTTAAGCAAAATTCCGTCCGTACGCCCGTTTGCGATGATCAGGCTAGTGCCGATCTGATTTGCCATTTGCGCCGCCGCGATCTTGGTCGCCATGCCGCCCGTGCCGAATTTACTGCCCTCGCCGCCTGCCATTTTGACGACGTGCTCGTCGATTTTTTCGATAAAGCTTAAAAGTTTTGCGTCCGCGTGCTCGCTCGGATTTTTGTCGTACAGCCCGTCGATATCGCTTAAAATCACGAGCAGATCAGCATCGATTAGCCCCGCTACTAGCGCACTTAGCGTGTCGTTGTCGCCCACTTTCAGTTCATCTGCTACGACGGGATCGTTTTCGTTGATGATCGGCACGATGCCGCGCGAGAGTAGCTCCGCGCAGACGTTTCGCACGCTAAGATAGCGCACCCTGTCGCTAAAATCGCCTCGGCTTAACAGCAGCTGCGCGATAATGCGGTCATGCGCCCAAAATAGCCGCTCGTAAAGATGCATCAATGCGACCTGTCCGACCGCCGCTAGAGCCTGCTTGCGGCTTAAAATTTTAGGTCTTTGCGCGATACCGAGCAGCCCCATACCCGCGCCCACGGCGCCCGAGCTTACCAAAGCCACGCAAAAGCCCGCATCTTTTAGCTTGCAAATTTGCGCGACTAGACTTTTGATGAGCCGCTCATTTAGCGAACCGTCCGCATTGGTAAGCGTTGAGGTACCGATTTTTACGACGATACGTTTTGCGCCGCCCAGAAGCTCTTTTCTACCCATTTTCCGCTCCGAAATTTTTGAAAATTATATCGAAAACGGCTTATTTTAAATTTTATATTTTGAGCTGTGCGCGGCGCACTTTTGGCTAAAATTTCTAAAACAGTTCTCTTTTTTTCTAAGTATTATATTTTGTGGTGCCTGCGCGCAGGTTTAAATTTAATTTGGCGTTGTCGCGCTGCGAGTTTAAATTTTAGCGGAGTAAATTTTATAGATTTGACTTTAAATTTAAAAGTATCGCAGGTTAAATTTAGCCTGCGATACGAAATAAAAACGGATTATCGCGAGATGATCTTAAATGTTTTGAAGTAAATTTCGTCCCAAGACTAGACATATAGTCTGTCGCAGGGCGAAATTTACGAAATCATTTAAAAGCGCTCGCGAGAACTCCGTTTTATGGTTAGCCTATATTCTCACCAGCTATCATACCAAACGTTAAGCAGTCAGCTATCGC
>CAUPZQ010000060.1:0-3160 GCA_963515915.1 uncultured Campylobacter sp. | reverse complement strand
TGTGCTGTAGCGCCTTTTGCGCCTCGGGCTCGAAAATGACCTCGCTCGCGCCGTAAATTTTAGTAGCGATCTTTTCGATCTTGCTCGCCGTATCGTCGCTAAGCTCGTAGGCAAACTTCAGCTCCTTAGCGCGCTCGCACTCATCTACTACGAGGCGGGCTAGCTCAAGCGCGCCTTCGCCTCCTTTGGCGAAATTTTCGCAAATCGCCATCTGCACGCCGCGCTGCTTGCAGTACTCGCGAACGAAAGCGATCTCGCCGTCGCTATCAAAGCTAAAACGATTAAGCGCCACGACCGGATTTAGTCCGAAATTTTGTAAAATTTCGATATGCCCGCCTAAATTTACGATACCTTTTTGAAGCGCGGCAAGATCAGGGCTCGCGATACTTTCTTTATCCGCGCCGCCGTTGTATTTAAGCGAGCGGATCGTGCTAACCAGCACCGCGGCGTCTGGAGCGATGCCCGCGCGGCGGCACTTGATGTCGATAAATTTTTCAGCCCCGAGCTCGCTTCCAAAGCCCGCCTCCGTCACGGCGTAATCGGCAAGGCTTAGAGCTAACTTGCTCGCCATTATGGAGTTGCAGCCGTGCGCGATATTTGCGAAGGGTCCTCCGTGCACGAGCGCAGGCGTGTGCTCAAGGCTTTGGATGAGATTTGGCTTCATCGCGTCTTTTAGCAGGATCGCCACGGCGTCCGCGCAGCCCAGATCGCGCACATATATCGGCTCTCCCTGCGTATCGTAGGCGACCATGATGTTTGCGATGTTTTCCTTAAGCTCGGCAAGATCGTTTGAGAGGCACAGAACTGCCATTATCTCGCTGGCGGCAGTGATATTAAAGCCGTCCTCGCGCTGCACTCCGTCGGTGCGCCCGCCCTGTCCAACGGTGATGTGGCGCAGTGCGCGGTCGTTCATATCCATGCAGCGCTTCCACAAAATTTTATCGATTTTTAGCGGGTTTTCTTGATACAGCGAGTTGTCGATGACCGCCGAAATGAGATTGTTTGCGGAGGTGATCGCGTGAAAATCGCCGTTAAAATGCAAATTTAGATCATCCATCGGCACCAGCTGTGAATACCCGCCGCCCGCAGCCCCGCCTTTGATACCAAAAACCGGCCCCAGCGACGGCTCGCGCAGCGCAAGGCAGACGCTTTTGCCTAGACGCTTTAGCGCGTCGGCCAGACCGATAGAGGTCGTCGTCTTGCCCTCGCCAAACGGCGTCGGATTGGTCGCCGTAACTAAAATAAGCTTCGAAGCGCGCGAGCGCGGCTTGATATTTAGCTTGGCTTTGTAGTGGCCATACAGCTCGATCTCATCCTCGCCAAGCCCTAAATTTTTCGCAACGTTTGAAATTTTATCCGGCTTCGCCGCATTTGCTATTTCGATATCGCTCAACATTTTCTCTCCTTAAATTTAAAATTTTATCGCGCAGCGTTTATGCGCTGCCTGCTTAAGCTCTCGCGGGCTCGCTAGCGCTAAATTTCTACGAAAACCCTCCGCCTGCGAGCGACAAATCCGCGAACCGAGCCGAAAGTCGTCCGGATACCGCGCAGATATCGCAATCCTCTCTCTTGCGGACGCGCACCTTGCCCGCAAGCCGCGCAAATCAAAGCTCGCGCCGCGAAATTTGCCCCGGCTAAATTTCGATCTCGATGCCCACGGGGCAGTGGTCGCTACCCATCACGTCGCTTAGGATGAAAGCATCCTTTAGCCGCGAGCGCAAATTTGCCGAGATGAAAAAATAATCGATCCGCCAGCCTACGTTTTTTGCGCGTGCGTTAAAGCGGTAGCTCCACCACGAGTAGGCGTCCCGCAGCTCGCCGTGCACGGCACGAAAGGTATCGACGAAGCCCGCCGCCTCCACCTCATCTAGCCACGCCCGCTCGATCGGCAAAAAGCCCGAGGTTTTGGAGTTTGCTTTTGGATTTGCAAGATCAATCTCGCGGTGCGCGGTATTCACGTCGCCGCAAAATATCACCCCGAGCCCCTGCTCCGCGAGACTGCGCGCGTAGGCTAGAAATTTTGCGTAAAATTCCATCTTGTAGGCTAGCCGCGCCTCGTCCTTTTGGCCGTTGGGAAAGTAGATATTAAAAAGCACGACATCGCCGAAGCGGTGTTGCAGCACGCGCCCCTCGTCGTCTGGGAAAAACAGTGCTTTGCTCGTCTCGCTTTTAAATTTCGCTAGGCTCGCCACGCCCGAATATCCCGCGCGCGCGGCGGAATTTAGATCGATCTGAGAAAATCCTAGCTCATAAAGCCCTTTCGGAGCGTCCTTTTCGCTCACCTTGATCTCTTGCAAGCCCAAAAAATCGGGGTTTTGCTCCGCAAGCCACGCAAAGCCGTCTTTGCTGAGAACTGCGCGCAGCCCGTTTACATTCCAACTAATCAGTTTCAAATTTAGCCTTTGGCGCAAAAATTTTGGTATGATTATACGAAATTTTGACTAAATTTAAAGGAAAATTATGCGCAATCAGCCCAAATACCGATTTTTTGCCAACTGGGGCTACGCGATGGCGGGTCTTGCCGAGATGCTGCGCAGCGAGCGTAGCTTTAGACTGGAGCTTTGCGTGTTCGTGCCGCTTATGCTGTCGCTATTTTTTTGGAATTTCGACGCGGTGCTAAATCTATTTTTGATCTTCGGCGCGATCTTTACGCTCACAACCGAGTGCATAAACTCAGCTATTGAGCGCGCGGTCGATCTTGCCACGAGCGAAATCCACCCGCTAGCCAAGGGCGCCAAAGACACCGCAAGCACCGCCGTGATGATGAGCCTATTTCTCAACGCCGCGCTGTGGGGATATGCGCTGATAGATAAGCTCCTTTAGCAGCAACTGCGTATAAAAATTTAATTTCGCCGCAGTGCCATAGATAAATGGCAAATTAAGCCCAAATTTAGTAAAATCGCCACCAAGACGCGAGGTCGCGTAATACGTTAAAAGGCAAACCATGCAAAACTCAACCGCATAAATTCCGCTAAATTTAAACCGAGTCAACCAATCAAAATTTAAATTTAACGGAGAAAACCATGAAAAGACGAGACTTTCTAAAACTAGGCGCGCTGGCGGCAGCTTCGGCGCAGGCAAAACAATTTGACGCAGCGGCGCAGGCGATATTTGACGAGCAGATGGGGCTTTGCGCGAATAAATTCGGCGCGTTTTACGT
>CAUPZQ010000059.1:0-3232 GCA_963515915.1 uncultured Campylobacter sp. | reverse complement strand
GGCGCGCTAAGCGTGCTGGCGGCGCAAAAGGCGGATCAAATTTACGGCTACGACTTTTCACCCAAAATGCTGGAATTCGCCCGCGAGAACGCTCAAATTTACGGCGCAAAAAACGCTAAATTTGCGCAAAAAGCCTTCGAGGACGACTGGTCTGACGTGCCCGCGTGCGACGTCGTTTTCGCCTCGCGCTGCCTTGAGGTGGACGATCTAAAAGCCGCGCTTAAAAAGCTTCTTTCAAAGACCAAAAAGGCGCTTTACATCACGTTTAAGGTGGGCGGCAGCTTCGTGGACGGGGATATTTTGGATGCGATAGGGCGCGAAGTGGAGCAAAAGCCCGACTTCGTCTATCTTTTAAACATCCTGTTTCAAATGGGCTATCTGCCGAGCCTCAGCTACATTAAAGCCCAATGTCACGGCGGCGGAGCGAAAAGTGCGGAGGAGTTTGTGCAAAAGACGCGCTGGATGCTCGGCGGCGAGCTAAGCGGCACGGAGGAAGCGCGGCTAGCGGAGTATTTTAACAGCGGCAAATACGAGCCAGAACGCGATTTTATGCACTGGGCGTTCGTTCGGGTGGATGTGTAGCGCATAAAATTTTGTGTCAGTGCGCCGCCCTGCTTAGTCTTTGCTCTATTATTACATTTGAATGTATCATAAACGCAATGATGCGATAAATTTACTCGCGACGAAGCGGGTTTGACCTACGTCGTAGGTATGTGCAGGTGCTCAAATTTACTCTGAGATTTTCGACTGAGCCCATTTGATCCGCACATAAATATCCGCGGCGTAGACCGTATAGATATTAAAACCACGCTAAATTTTAACAAAGACTGCTCCTTTAAATTTACCTACTTTAAACAGCGCTCGTTTAAAATTTACCTGCGGGATTGGCGCAAATTTTAAACGAGCTTAGTTTGCTAGAAAATTTAAAAAGCGGCTTAAAAATTTAAGCGCGTCAAATATATCTTAAAATCACGATTATGCCCGATATATAGGCAAAGTATAAAAATCAATAGTTTATCTTGGATATATAGAGTTTATTGAAAAAATCTTGATTTAAATCAATTCTTTTAAAGGATAAAAACTATACAATAGGCAAAAAATTAAACCAAAATTGAAAATTTGTTTATAATCAACTAAGGAGGTTAAAAATCCTATCATGCAAAATGCAAAGAACAAAGTATCCAAATGGGTCATAGCTTTGCTGGCGGTTATTGGGCTTACTGGCGGATTTGGAATTTTCACATTCTTTTTTGCTAATGGTCCTCAGCATCTTACTCATGATCCCGAAGCCTGTATAAACTGCCACGTCATGAACCAAGTCTATGAAGGCTGGTCTAAGGGTGGACATCAACACGTTACGACGTGTATAGATTGTCACATGCCTAAAGAATTCGTAAGCAAATGGCTGGCGAAAGCTAAATATGGCTTCTTGCACGGTTATGCGTTTACTTTCTTGGATAATCCCGTATCGTTTACCGCAAGCGATGAGCAAAAGGAGATCATACAAAACAATTGTATAGAGTGCCATAAGGATTATGCTAGAAATTCAGTCGATCCAAGAGCTATAGGCGATAGCTTGCCGGGTAAACACGGGCAGTATGCTAATGCCAACGAGCCGTTAAAATGCGTATCTTGTCACAGACAAGCCGGACATGCACATAACTTTTAAAACAATCCTAGGAGGAGAATAAATGAAAAATAACAAACTGTTATACGCGGTTACTTTTTTAGTGGCCGTTGCACTCGGTGCGGGCGTACTTGCTCTTTATAACGACATAGCTCATAAAAAAGAGGAGTCAAAAACTTACCCGCTAATGCTAAATAAGGTAAGCGAACTTGAGCCTGATTTTGAAAAATGGGGCGCAAATTTCCCAAATCAGCTCGATGCTTACAAGAAAATGGAGCATAAAAGCGACGCAAATCCAAAAGGAAGCGAATTTATAGAAACGGCTTTCGGCGGCGATTTACCTTATAGCAAGATTATTCGCTGGCCTGCGGCTACAGTGTTTTGGAACGGCTATGCATTCGGCGTAGATTACAGCAAACCTAGAACTCACTACTACTCTCAGATAGATCAGATCGAAACCAAAAGAAACGATAAAGAGTATCTAAACGCTCACGGGCTTCCTGCATTTAAGGGTCAGCCAGGATATTGCGTCAATTGCCACACCGGATATTTAACCGCGCTTCAAGTTGATGGCGATTATAACCTAACTGCCGATCCTACGCCTGCTGCAACTAAGCCTATGCCGTTTTTCGACGTAATGCCTAAAGAGGAAGGCGAAAAGAGAAAAGCCGCGTGGACGAAGATGAACTCTATCCCATACTTCGATGTTATGAAAAAAATCGCGGCTAAACACGGCGAGAGTATCCACGGCTCGCACTTAGGTAGCACCTGTGCAGACTGCCACTCGCCAGATGATATGAGTCTAAGAGTTACAAGACCCGCATTCGTAAACGCAATGGTCGCTAGAGGCTACCAAGCCGACGCAAAAAGCGGTATAAAGGCCACCAGACAAGAGATGAGAAGCTATGTTTGTATGCAGTGCCACGTAGAATACTATCCTGCAGGCAAAGAATCCGTTTTAACCTTCCCTTGGAATTTCTGGAAGAAAGACGAGCCGTTTAAGATCGAGAATTTCGACCAATACTATGACGATCAGTTAGCCAAAGAGGACGGGTTTAAATTTGACTACATCCACAAAGATACCGGCGCTAAAATCATCAAGATGCAGCACTCAGAAGCTGAGCTAAGCTCAACCGGTATCCACGGAAGAAGCGGCGTAACGTGCGCTGATTGTCACATGCCGTATAAACGCGCCGGAGCTCAAAAGATCACCGAGCATGAAATTTTAACTCCGCTTGCCGATATAAACGCGGCTTGCAAAACTTGCCACCCGCAAAGCGAACAAGTGCTAAAAGATAGAATTTCATTCGTACAAAATCGCCACGCTTACGAGCTAAGAAACTGCGAAAATGCGCTACTTTCTTTGATCCAAGACATAAAAACGGCCAGAGCCGAGCTAGCTAAGCACGAGAAATTTGCTTCGATCGCCGATGAAAAAGAGAGAAAAGAAGCTATCAGTAAGGCTCTTGAAAAGACTCTTTACTTGCACCGCAAAACTCACATCCGCTGGGACTTCGCATTTAGCGAAAACAGCTACGGCTTCCACGGAGACGAAGAGGCGGCTAGAATCCTAGGTCAATGTAAAGAATTTGCTCGCCAAGGACA
>CAUPZQ010000058.1:0-3936 GCA_963515915.1 uncultured Campylobacter sp. | reverse complement strand
CACTACGGCGAGGAGCCGTTCGTGCAAAGCACGGCTAAAATTTTAAAAGCTTACGACGGCAAGCTAAATTTGGCGACGATAAATAACGCTGAAGCGATCGCGGTGCACGGCGATAAATTTGAAATTTTAGGGCGGTAAATTTAGATGCGCGGTGCTCTAAAGTCGCGTTAAATTTAGAAAAACGGCGTCTGAAATTTTACGCGCTAAAGCCTGCGTAAAATTTAAAAACGGCGGCGTCTGAAAAACGAGCCGAAAAAGCGGGCGCCGCGAACTAAATTCGGCTATCGCAAGAGCCAAATAGGCATAAATTTAAAAGTGCGAGCCGTTAAATTTAAAAGCAAAAACGAGCAAATTTTATAAGTTTAAGGAGCGTTCATGGAGTATTTCAAACCGTTTTTCGTAAAAATCGCAGGGCGCGCCAGAGATGACGATCACACGAGCGCGCACGATCAGATCATCGCGCCGCTACTGTAAAATGCGCTCGCCGCCTATGTCTATAACGGCCGCAAAGATAGCATCGTGGGGGCATTCGGTAGCGTAGAGCATCCGCTAAACTTAAACGAGTTTAGTTTTCTCGTGCGCGAGCGGGGTAAATTTCGCCTCGATCTTTCGCGAGAATGCGTAAACGGCGCCGAGATATTTTGGAACGCCTGCAGTTTTAGGCGTGGCTCGGTTATTATTTTGATCGAGGGGGAGTTTGATTTGGTGCCTATTTTACGCCGCTGCGCCGAGATAAGCATAGACGAGACGCCAAATATGGGCAACAGCCCAGCGGCGACCAAGCTTGCTAAGCGCGCGATGAGCGAGGGGCGGATCGCAGTGCTTTTTAGCGCGTCAAACGGGATAGAGTGGATGGATATCTACGCTCCTGAGGCGGTGCGGGATAAAATTTTAAAACTTGTGGATGAGATAAATCCAAATTTAGATTAAAATTTGGCGCCAACCTCGACTTTCGGCGAGAAATTTAAAATTTAAAGCCAAGTTCTGCGCTAAATTTCACGCCGGATAGGCATTATGCGCCCCTGTGTGCACAGACAAAAGCAGAGGTCGCGAAATAGATTTCGCACCTATCGCCCTCTTCTTCTTGCCAAAAGATAAAACAAAATGATCGCTGCCAAAACCGCCGCGATTGCGGCGTAAATTTTACCCATGCCGCCGTAGCTTTTGGAGTCGTCGCTTAAATACAGATTTATTATTGCACCGTTGTCTGTTGAAATTTCAAGCTTCGCGCCCTTTGCGCCGTTTAGCTTTACGCGCAACATATTCGCCGCGGGGCTTGAAATTTCGGGCTTATCCATAAAAGAGTAGCTGGTTTTGTAGCTTTTCATCAAATCGTTGCAGTCTTTGGGGACTACGAATATATCGTAAAACGCGCCGTTTTTCACGCTCAGATTTTCTCCGCCTTGCACGACGAAGTATCTAAATTTAGGCGCTTGCGTGATGAACTCCCACCGCAGCGTCTTTTGCTTGCCGCCCTGCTCGTAATTAAACTCCGCGCCGTATTTGGCGTCGAATTTAAAAACCTCTCTGCTGAAAAGCACGAACTGCCTATCACTTAAAATGGCGTTAGGATCGGAGTTTTTGTCTAAAATTTTAACGTTTTGAAGCTCCCTGCCACCTTCGTAAATTTTAAAACTTTTCATCGCTACGGGCGGCCCCTCGGCATTAAACTCCACGCTTACGGGGTTTGCGGTGATTTTGCACTCGGGCATGGGATCTGGAATTTCATTGCTGAAAAACGCAAGCGCGGGCTCGTCGTTCGGGTAATAGACGTAAGGACGCGAGTTTAGCGCTGTGGCGCTTTTGAACTTATCCTCCCTCATCCGTAGCGTTTCGTTTTTGCACATCCCAAGTAGAAATTTGCCGCTTCCTTCGTCGTTTAAATTCCGTGAGCAAAAGGCGTTGAGGCGCGAATTTCCCATCTCAAAAACGTAGCTACTTTTTTTGCCGTGCTCAAAATAGCCGATGCCGATCTCATCCGAGGCAAAATCCAAAAATGCAAATCTATGGTAAATCGCGCTTAAAAGCCCATCGATCGCGCTTTTAAGATCGCTTGAGTTATAGGATAAATTTTCTCGTACTGCGGCATTATAGCCTGCGTAAAAAGCGCGCTTTGACGGATTTTCGCCCGTAAAATTCGGCTTGCCCGGGGTCTCGTCGTGCGACATCGCCTCGTTTGCGACGACATATTTTGCGTGATTAAGCGCGGAGATATTTAAAATTTCATTCTGCGCAAAGTAGTTTAGCCCCGATTTTGCGCGCACATTGTTGATGTAGCTTAGCGGATCATCGTAAAAGGAAAAGCCGCTCACCGCAACGAGCGGCTGTTTTAAATTTGAAGGGGTGTTTTCGCATGCGGCAAAAAGCGCGCAGATCGCCCCAAGACCCAGGAGCCTAAGCCGTAGGGCCCGCTTTGGCAAACTCGACCCCCTCTTTTACGTCCTCGTAGCGTTTGAAATTCTCTTCAAACATCTTTGCAAGCTTATCGCGCGTGATCTTATATTCCGCCGGGTGCGTCCATGTATTGATCGGATTTAGCAGCTTCGTCTCGACGCCTGCAAGTTCTTTTGGGATCGCTAAGTTAAATTTCTCGAAATTTTCAAATTCGCACTTTTTGATGCTACCGTCAAGGATCGCGTTTATGCATGCGCGCGTGGCTTTGATGCTCATTCGCTTGCCCACGCCGTACGCGCCGCCGCTCCAGCCTGTGTTTACGAGATAGACGCTGACACCATGCTTGTCGATCTTTTCGCCCAGAAGCTTAGCGTAAACGATCGGGTGCAGCGGCATAAACGGCTCGCCAAAGCACGCGCTAAAGGTCGCCACGGGCTCGGTAATGCCGCGCTCGGTGCCCGCGACTTTTGCCGTATAGCCGCTTAGGAAATAATACATCGCCTGCTCTTTAGTTAGCTTTGCGACTGGCGGCAAAACGCCGAATGCGTCGGCGGTCAGGAAGATTATGTTTTTCGGATGGCCGCCCGCAGAGCTTGGCTCGTAGTTATCAATGTGATAGATCGGATAGCTGACGCGGGTGTTTTCGGTCTTGCTGCCGTCTTTATAATCCACGACGCCAGCCTCGTTGGCGACCACGTTTTCAAGCAGCGCGTCGCGTTTGATCGCGGCGTAAATTTCAGGCTCGCTACTCGGGTCTAAATTTATACATTTCGCGTAGCAGCCGCCCTCGAAGTTAAATATACCCTCATCGTCCCAGCCGTGCTCATCGTCGCCGATTAGCTTGCGGTTTGGATCGGTCGAGAGCGTGGTTTTGCCCGTGCCGCTTAGACCGAAAAATAGCGCCGTGTCGCCCTGCTTGCCCACATTTGCCGAGCAGTGCATCGACATTTTGCCCGCAAGCGGCAGCCAGTAGTTCATCATCGAAAAAATACCCTTTTTCATCTCGCCGCCGTACCACGTGCCGCCGATAACCGCGACGTTTTCCTCTACGTTAAAGATAACGAAAACGTCGGAATGCAGCCCGTCGCTCGCGTAATCTTCGTTTTTGCATTTGCACGCGTTATAGACGACGAAATCGGGATGAAATTCCGCCAGCTCGCTCTCGCTTGGGCGGATGAACATATTTTTAACAAAATGCGCCTGCCACGCGACTTCGGTTACGAAACGCACGTTTTTGCGGCTGGATTTGCTGGCGCCGCAATAGGCGTCTTGGATAAAGATTTCCTTACCGCTTAGCTGAGCTTTAGCTTTGGCTAAAAGTTTATCGAAAAGCTCTTTTGAGATAGGCTGATTTACCTTGCCCCAAGCGATGTATTTTTGGCTCGGGTCTTGTTTTACGAAGTACTTATCTTTTGGGCTGCGACCCGTGAAAATTCCGGTATCGACCATAAAGGTGCCGTTGCTTGACACGCGCCCTTCATTCATCGCCTTTTCAAGCTCGAAAAGCTCGTCGTAGCTTAGGTTGTGGTTGATTTTTTTGAT
>CAUPZQ010000057.1:0-4065 GCA_963515915.1 uncultured Campylobacter sp. | reverse complement strand
TTTTGAGAAATTCCTTCCTTATAATCTCCGCTTTTATGCTGGTCGAGGTCGCGGGCGGCTTTGCGACGAACTCGCTCGCCCTGCTCTCCGACGCCGGGCACATGCTCTCAGACGCCGCAGCGCTCGGGCTTTCGCTGTTTGCGTTTAAATTCGGCGAACGTAAAGGCAATCTGCAAAAGACCTTCGGCTACAGGCGGATCGAAATTTTAGCCGCGACGATAAACGCCGTCACGCTCATCGTCATCGCCGTTTTGATCGTCATCGAGGCGGCGCGGCGCCTGCAAAACCCGCCCGAAGTAGCCACCGCTGGCATGCTTGCTATCAGCACGCTGGGTCTTGCCGTAAACATCGTTGTGGCGCTTTACATGCTGCGTGGCAGCGACGTGAGAGAAAACGTCAATATGCGCGGCGCCTATGCGCACGTGCTGGGCGACACCCTAGGCTCGGTGGGCGCGATCGCGGCAGCCGTACTGATGATGTGCTTTGGCTGGGGCTGGGCGGACGCGGCGGCTAGCCTGCTCGTGGCCGCGCTCATCGTAAAAAGCGGCTGGGGCGTGCTAAAAGAGAGCCTAAACATCCTGATGGAGGGCTCGCCAAAGGGCGTGTGCCTGGACGCGCTCGTCACGCGGATCAAGGACGTGGACGGCGTGCTTTCGGTGCACGACCTGCACGTCTGGAGCATAACAAGCGGCGCAAACGCGCTTACGGCTCACATCGTAGTTAGCGGCGAGCTAAGCGTGCGCGAGGCGGAGCGGATCATGGCCGAAATATCGCACGAAATGGAGCATCTGGGCATCACGCATACGACACTGCAGCTTGAGAGCAGCGATAACGAATGCGACGGCGAGCTAATCTGCGAAGTAAGATCAAACGATGCGGGCGGGCATTTGGGGCATAGTCACTAAATTTTTTGGATTTATAATTCCTCTCGATTTAAAATTTAAAATTTGGCTTGAGTTTGAAATTTTAAATTTGCCCGCGCCGCAAGATTTCGGAATTTTAGAATTTTGAGATTTTAAATTTTAAAATTCTGTGTCTGTTATGAAATTTTAAATCCATTCGCATAGCGGAATTTTAAAATTTCGCCTCGCGGACGCTATTTTAGAATCAGGCGCTGTACGCGCAAAATAGTAGAATTTTACGCAACGAATCGCCGTACCATTCAAAACGGCACCTATGCACGTTTGTAGAATTTTAAATTTGACCGAAGCGGCAGGCTAGCAATCATGGCGAAATTTATCGAACGCACGGAGTGGTTTTAAATTTAGCTAAGCGCTTTCTGTTTTAATAGCACGGAGATGACACAGCGCGCGCTACATTTTTAAATTTAGCCAGCATACCGCGCTTCTAAATTTTAAAATTCTGTGCCGCGAATTGAGCTGTAAATCGAGCTGCAAATTTAAACTACTCTCAAAATTTACCTAAATTTCACTCATTATTTTCCTGCCGATTTGAGCCGATTAAAAGCAAATTTGACGTATAATCTCGCGAAATTTCAGGGAGCCAAGGTGCGCAAAAACATAAAATACCTAATTTATAAGTTCTTTTTGGGTAACGTCTTTTTGGCTATTTTTGTGATTTCATTTTACGTTGTTTCGTGGCATATTGAAAATATTTCAAATATCGATCTTATGAGCCTTTTGAAAGGCTATTTTTTATTCCCGGGCGATATTCGCCTGCCTTTTACGACGGCGATTCTTGAGCTATTCGCCTTTTACGTCAGCAGCAGTTTGAGCGATTTTTACGTCAAAGGCATCGATCGCAAGCTAAATTTTATATTTTTCATCGCCTTTGCGACGGTAGGAATTTTAGCGCTTACCGCCGTTACTTATATCATAGTATTCGGTTTTATGCTATTCGGTCTGGATTTGGATAAAAAATTAGTAGCGATATTATCCGCCGTGATATTATTCATAGGCACCTATTCCACGGCATTTTCATTTCGCAAAAGCGATTACGAGCTCGGTAAATTTTTACAAATCGTTAGCCTAAAAAGGCGCTGGAATGCCAACGAAACACTATCGTCTATTTTATTGCTTATAGGCGTAATAATATGGCTAAACTTTATCGTTTTTGAATCCAAATAAAGCAAACGCGCCGTTTAAATTTCGTCCGTATGCGCTAAATTTAATAGGCGTATATCGTTCGCACGGCGCGACGGAATTTTAAGCACGGAATACTTTTTTATTAAAATTTAAACCTACGCATTATAATTGCAGGAATTAAAAAGGACGGCAATTAGATATGAAACGACATATATTAATCGCGATTTTAGGCTCACTTTGCGCCTTTATAGATATTAATTACATAGGTTTTCTTATCGCATTAAATTTGATAGTAGTCTTGGTTTGCGCCGTTTTTCCTTTTATGAAAAAGAATTATATATTTTTTCTACTGCTTGTCTTAAATTTAGCTTTGTATTTGAATAATATCTACACCCCTTTTGAAAAGCCAGAGCTTTGGACTTATAGCATACCTGCGCTGGCAAATGCGACATATGTATTAGTAGCGCTGGTTTATGCTTCGGGATTTGTCGCTTTTGTCCCGCTTGCGGCATATATCTGTTTTTTATACTCGCTCTGCGCCGTTGCTTGCGGCATACGTGAAAAATTTCAAAGCTTACGCTAAATTTGCGATCAAAATTTTAAGCCGCTATTGCGTATAATTTCGCAGAATTTTAAGGATTGCGTATGAAAATATATTTTTATAAATTACTTCTAGGCATCTTACTGACGGGCGTATTCTCATTCTCGCTCGGCTTTACTTTATTACGCGTAGGTATGGTTTTTGACATGCCTTTTTTGTATTATGCTCCCTTAGACGTTCAGATTGCAAAAACTATCCTAACGATAATTTTAGCATTTTATATTGCCGATAAAATTATCGACTTTCGCATTTTAGGCATTGATTACAAGCTAAATTTCATATTTTTCGTTGCTTTTGCGACGATAGGTATATCGATCGTAAGCGTACTATCGTTTTTTATGATCTTCGGTATATTCGTATGGCAAAAGTCAAGTGCAATATTTTCAGCAATGTGTCTATTTTTAGGGATAATTTGGACAGCTAGGCTATTTAGGAGTAGCGAATACGAACTTGGGAAATTTTTGCAAAATTGCAGTATCAAAAAATACTCCAAAATTGACAAAGCACTATTGATCGTACTGCTTATAATCGCGTTCTTTGTGATTATACCGATACTATGTTTAGATATTTAAAGTCACTACTGCTTTTTTACCGGGTAAACACAAGATTTTGGTTAAAATACTATTTCTGCAGCTACAGTACTGTTTTGCTCTACTTTAAAATTTTAAACCAGCCGTAGAATTCGTTCGCTTCTAGGTGCGGATCCCCTGCGCTGGAGATGAAAAGCGGCTGTAGCGCGGCATTTGTTCTAAAATTTCCCGCGTCCTTCATCTGCGCGCTGTAAAAAATAAGCGCATGGCTCGCAAACTGCGCGAACTCGTCAAACGAACTCGCCCCCGCCTCTATCATCGTGATTTTTGCGTCCGCAGGCAGCGAGCGCGAGACCTCCACCTTGCGCCCTGCGACGCCAAAAAGCGGAATGCCCGCATCAAAATCCGAAAGCGCACGGCGCGAGCGGATCCACACATCGGGCGCGCGCAGCTTTAGATTTTGCGGCGCAACACACGCATCTGGCGTCAACACATCAGCACTGCCCACCAAAGCGCTAATTTCATCAAATTTAGCCGCACGCACGTCCAGCGTCGGTCTGTCGGCGCGCACGGTCTGCCCGCCCACACCTACGTAATCGCACACGCTGCGCAGCTCGTGCACGAATGCGCGCTGCTTCTCGCTACCGATCCGCCCATGCACCGCGCCGTTTAGCGTGGCGTTGATTTTGATGAAGCAAAAACCGCTCTCGCGCGCCAGATAAAACGGCTCCGCAAGCTCCGCTGCCGCGCCGCGGCAAACGTCAAATTTCACCTCTATGCCCCCGCGGCGTAAAATTTCCGCGCCGCCCGCAGCCTGCGCGTTCGTATCGCGCGTGCCGATTACCACGCGCGATAGTCCGAGCTGCGCCAAAAGCTCGGCGCAAGACGG
>CAUPZQ010000056.1:0-4485 GCA_963515915.1 uncultured Campylobacter sp. | reverse complement strand
ACAGCGTCGTTTATCTCGTGTAAGAACATATTCATCTTGCAAAGTGCGTGAGTTTGGCCGTTTTTCTCCTGTCCGTAAAGGCGGAAATTTTTGCTGCCGACCTCTTTTGAAGCCTTGATAAGAAGCGAGCCGGAGCCGCAAGTAGGATCGTAGATCATGTCGCCCTCTTTTGGCTCAACTAGCTTTGCAAGAAGCGTAGAAACCTCGCTTGGCGTGTAGAACTCTCCGCCTTTTTTACCCGCGTCGCTTGCAAAATGAGCTATGAGATACTCGTATGCGTCGCCTATTATGTCGTTGCCCTCTAGCATGGATGGGCGAAGATCTAGCCTACTATCGCTAAAATCCTCGAGCAAATTTTGCAAGATAGCGTTTCTCTCTTTCGTGTCGCCAAGCTTGTTTTTGTTGTTGAAGTCTATGCTTCTAAATATCCCCTCAAGCTTGTCTTTGTTGTCCTCTTCGATCTTTTCTAGCGTTTTGTTCATTATCTCGCCTAAATTTGCAGCCTCTTTGTGCGCCAAAAGATACTCAAACGTGCAGCTCTCATCAAGCTTAAATTTCTCTTTCTTTAGCTTTGCTTCGATCCTTTCACGCTTGTCGCCGTACTCGGCTCTTAGCTGCCCCAGCTTTTCTTTGTAAAAATCAGATAGGTACTTGACGAAAAGCATAGTTAAAACATAGTCTTTATAGTCGCTTCCGTCCATCGTACCGCGAAATGTGTCGCAAGCCTTCCAAACTACGTTATTTATGGTCTCTTGCGTAGTCTTTTGCATCTTAGTTCTCCTCTTTTATTAAATTTTCAAATATGCTTTTGTGGTATTTTTGCTTTTGGGCTGCTAAATTTTGTAAAATTTCGCTCTCTTGGCAGACCAAATTTAGGTATTTTACTATCTTGTTTTGAGTTTGTAAATTTACAAGCGGTATTTTTATGTTATTTAAGCTTGCAACGCCTATCATCGCTATTGTGGTGCCTGAAACATCTGGCGCAAGGGTTCTTTTAACGGCGCTACTGTTTAGATAATGCGCCACAAAATGCGGATCAAATTTATCGCTTTTAACCCTTATGCGCACCATCAAAGACGAATAGATAAGATCGTCATAGTCCTTGTCTATATAAACGGCAAAATTCGGCTCTCTAAGTCGCAGTAAAACATCGCCTGGGCTTACTTTATAGTCATCGTTTATTTGCTCATTTGATATAAACTCATCTGCAAACGAGTTGTCGTAAATGGCATTTTCGGCAAACGACTTTAGCGATACAATTTTATACGAGTACCCAGACGGGGTATGTGCTTCAGCCTTTTTCCTACTTAACACTAGTCCGGTTTTTATTTCAGCTATGTCATTTAATTTTATCATCATAAAACCTTTTTATGTATTACTTATAAATAATACTAATCGAAGTTTATCGAATAATATAGAAAATGTCAAGAGGTCTTTGTATGATTTTAGAAATAGTATATATTTTATGCAAAGCGCGAGCTAATATTAAGGTTAGCGGCGACACTCACTCTAAGCCCCTTTAAAATTTGTGCAATTTACTTGGGTTATATCAAATTTGCACGATTAGGCAAGGAATTTGGAGTATCGTGCTACCGCAAAATTTTAAAAAAGGCTATAATTTAGCCAACTTTATTCAAAGGAGAAAAGATGAGAGATTTTAGTTTTTGCAACCCCGTGAGGATAGAATTTGGCAAGGGTAAGGAGGAGCAGATCGGGCAGTATATGAAGGAAGCGGGCGCGAAAAAAGCTCTCGTACTATACGGCAGCGAGCGCGTGCGAAAGAGCGGTCTGATGGGCGTCGTGGAGAGCAGCTTAAAGGCAAGCGGTATAGAATTTACGCAGCTTGGCGGCATAAAATCAAATCCCGTGTTAAGCAAGGTAAACGAAGCGATCAAGCTCGCTAAAGAATTTGGCGCTGATAGCGTACTTGCTGTGGGCGGCGGAAGCGTGCTGGACTCGGCGAAAGCCGTAGCCGCGGGCGCTTGCTACGAGGGCGACGTGTGGGATTTTTTCACCGGCAAAAGCCCGAGCGTCGCGCTTAAAATTTTTGATATCATCACCCTCGCCGCGACGGGCTCAGAGATGAACTACGGCGGAGTGGTGACCAAGGAGCAGACCAGGCAAAAATACCCGATCAGCGCGCCGTGTCTATACCCGAAAGTCTCGGTCATAAACCCGCAGCTGCAAGCAACCGTCAGCCGCGAGTATCTCGTATATAGTGCGAGCGACATCATCGCGCACAGCATTGAGGGGTATTTTACCGCTAGCGTCCATCCGGACATCGTTCGAGCCTATATCGAAGCCAACATCAAAACCGTCATCCGCACGACCGAAATCCTGCTCGCAGATCCGAGCGATTACGATGCGCGCGCCGAGTTTGCGTGGGCCGCAACGATGGCGCTAAACGGACTAACTTACGTGGGCGTGGGCGGCTTCGGTTATCCGAACCATATGATCGAGCATGCGATGAGCGCGGTCGTGGACTGCGCGCACGGAGCCGGTCTTAGCGTGGTAATGCCTGCGTGGATGAGGTGGTATAAGGATAGGAATTTAAGCGCGTTTGAGCGTTTCGCGCGTGAAATTTTCGGCCTTAAAAGTGCGGATGAGGGCACCCTGGCGCTTAAGACCTGGTTTGATAAGATCGGCACGCTTACTAGCCTCGCGCAGCTTGGCATCGAAGGCAAGGTGCTAGATGAGGTCATAGACGTAGCCGAGGCAAATGCCAAGGCGTGGAATATGGCGGAGCTCTACAGCCGCGAAAATATCACTAAAATTTTAGATTTTGCAAAATAAGGCGCGAGCGCATAGATAAAATTTAAACCGAAGGGGCGAGCGATCGCCCTTTTTCGAAAAGGCAGGCAGTAGTATGGGCGCGCTAGCGATTACCCTTTCTAAAAAAACAAGCGGCTGCACGGATAGCGAGATGATCGTTTTGCATCTCTTAAGTCCGCGGGGCTCGCTGTGAGAGGGTGGCGGCGACAAGTGGCGCGTCCAAATTTAAAGCTCAGACGACTGCGGATCGAGCGTGAAATTTAGCTATGTTTGTCAGGGTAAATTTGCCATATAATACTTGCGCCGAATTTGATGCGCAAATCTCGCAATAAATTTTACTCCGGCGCGAAGTTTTGTCGCGTTTAATGGCTTTGCTTAAACTCTCTTATCTCGCGCTATCCAAAAATTCGCTCGTTAAATTTTGAATCTCGGCTTTATATTTGTGATTGCGAAATTTGCTTTTGCGTGCCGTTAGGCACATTTAAATTTACCCCTCGATGCTAAGCAGATCGCCGAAAATTTCTTTACAATACCGAATGAAGCGTTTAGGAATTTTGACGCCGCGGATATCCACGGTGATGACGCTGTCTTGGACTTCAAAAACGATAAGCTCGCTAGTGATTTTCACAGCCTTACAGCCGTTATAGCATACATCGCCATTGCACTCTGCGTATAAGCCGTTGTGCGGTGCGTCTGCGTCCTCGTACCGCCCGAGCTTGATCGGTCTTTGGAAAAGCAGATAGTTCTTATAGTCGTACTTGTCGTCCGCTAGGCCTATCATATAATAATTCTCGGCGCTGTTTTTGGAAGTGGTCGCAATGCTAGCTTTAAAATTTAGTATAAACATAAATTCTGCCTTGGCAAAAAGCGGCAAATTTTACCGCTTCAAATTGACAAGAGCTTCGCGCCCTCGCCTTTTACAACCTCGCCGATAACGTAGCCGTCGGTATTTGCTAGTACAAAATCTACGTTTTCTTTCGGAGCTACGACGATCATGCCAACGCCCATGTTAAATGTCCTCATCATCTCGGCAGGCTCCACTTTTTGCGCGATGATTTTAAAGATTTCGGGCGTGCGGATCGCGGCGCGATCAATCTTCGCACCTAGTCCCTGTGGAAATACGCGCGGCAGATTTTCCACGATACCGCCGCCCGTGATGTGCGCGAGCGCGCGGATATTGTCTTTTAAATTTAAAAAGTCGGCGACGTAAATCCTGGTCGGCTCCAAAAGCACATCGATGAGCGCGCGACCGTCCACTTTATCGTCAAATTTTAGCCCCAGCTCGGCGATTACTTTGCGCGCGAGAGAGAAGCCGTTTGAGTGCAAGCCGCTGCTAGGAAGCGCGATGAGCACGTCGCCCTCGCGGACGAATTTTGAGCGGTCGATCTCGTCCTCTTCGGCGATGCCCACGGCAAAGCCCGCAAGGTCGAAGTCGCCCTTTTCATACATCGAGGGCATCTCCGCCGTTTCGCCGCCGATCAGCGCGCAGCGGGCGAGTTTGCAGCCCTCGGCGATACTTTTTACTACCTCTTTGGCATCTGCGATTTCAAGCTTTGCCGTCGCGTAGTAGTCGAGGAAAAATAGCGGCTCGGCGAAGTTGCAGATGAGGTCGTTTACGCACATCGCGACGAGATCCTGGCCTACGCCGTCAAATTTGTGCGCGTCGATCGCGAGTCGCAGCTTTGTGCCCACGCCGTCGGTGGCGCCTAGGAT
>CAUPZQ010000055.1:0-6410 GCA_963515915.1 uncultured Campylobacter sp. | reverse complement strand
AATGGTCGTGAGCCTCTGTGGCTCGCGCTTCTGTGCTTTATCAAGTTAAATTTGCCGCTTTGCGGTTAAATTTAGCTTGTTCAAATTTAACCTCCAAATTTACTAAATCATTTCTACAGCAAAAGCCCGAAATTTGCGAAAATTTACTATAATTACTGTATCAAATTTAAAGAGTAAAAAATGGCAAATTTAGACGAAATAAGAAAAAATATCATCCTAAAACCGGGCGTGCATTATTTTGATTTCGCGGCTTCCGGGCTTGCTTATGAGCCCGTAGAGCGCGAGATAGCAGATGTTCTCAAAACCTACGCCAACACACACTCCGACAGTAGCTCGAGCGCCATCATCACGCAGCGGCGCTACGAGGGTGCGCGCGAGAGCCTAAAAAAGCTGCTAGGCCTTGACGAGCGGTTTTATCTCATCGCCTGTGGGCAGGGTGCGACGGCAGCGATCAAGAAATTTCAGGAGCTGCTTGGCATCTACCTGCCGCCTGCAACCAGAAGCGCGATCGGCGAGGCAAATTTACGCGCCGCGCAGCCTCCGCTCGTGCTCGTTTCGCCGTACGAACACCACTCAAACGAGCTTAGCTTCCGCGAGGGGCTTTGCGACTACCTGCGAGTGCCGCTTAGCGAGTCCGACGAGATAGATATGCTAGCACTCGAGCGCATCTTGAAGATTAACGCGGGACGCCGCATCATCGGCTCGTTTAGCGCCGCCTCAAACGTAACGGGCGTCATCAGCGATTATAAAAAAATCAGCAAACTAATCAGGACCGCGGGCGGTATCGTGGCCTTTGACTGCGCGGCGCTGAGCTCGCACGCGAATTTAGATTGCGACTATTTCGACGCGATTTTCCTCTCGCCGCATAAGTTACTAGGAGGGCCTGCTAGCTGCGGGCTTTTGGCGATCAAAAAGGAGCTGCTTAACAGCGACGTGCCGACGTTTGCCGCAGGCGGGACGGTCGCCTACGCTAGCCGCGAAGGACACGTATTTTTGAAAAACCCCGAGCAGTTAGAAGAAGGCGGTACGCCGCCTATCATCGGGCTAATGCGAGCAAATTTAGCCTACGCGCTGCGAAACGAGGTAGGTTTTGAGAGGATAAAAAGCGCCGAGGACGAGCTTGCGCGTCTTTTTGAGAGCGAGCTAGCAAGCATAGACGAGGTCATAAACTACGCTCCAAAGGGCGCGCCACGACTGCCGATAATTTCCTTTAACGTGCGCGGCGTTTCGGCATATGATTTTGCCGCAAGCCTTAGCAATGACTTTGGTATCCAGACGCGCGCGGGCGTGATGTGTGCCGGCCCGTACGCTCACGATCTGCTTGGTATCAAGGAGGGTTGCATGCCAGAAACCAAGCCCGGCTTCGTGCGCGTGAGCCTGCACTACACGCACGCCGAGCAAGACGTGCTATATCTCGTGGGTGCGATAAAATCCTGTATCAAAAAGCACCGCGATCTTTGGGGCGAGGAAAAGGCGATGTACGAGATGTTCGGCGGGAAAATTTTCTAAGCAAAAAAATAAAATTTAATATATAAAAATTGGAATTTATACAAATTATATAAACTATTTGGAGTATAAAATGAAGATTCAAATACTAACTAAACGCACTTGCTTTTTGAGAGATGAAAGTTTTTGTATAAGCAAAATAAGCGAGCCGAGAAGTTTTGATGAATTTGACTTTAATATAATAGATTTTAATGATGGTAAGCTCTGGAAATCTGATAAAAGGAAAAGTATATGTTTGGACATTAAAGGATTTGCTAGCTTATTATCAGAAATACTTAAGGAAACTAAAAAAAGTAATACTTTGATAATAATGCCACAAAATATAACAACAGAAGAAATTGGTGGCGATGGCTGGACAATAAGTATTTCCAATATAAAAATATCTAGTATAATCCAATATTTTCCGGATTCTTTATCGCCAATGATACGTAATTTTCCAACTATCAGATATGAAAGAAGTGTAACTAAAATAGATGATTACACATTCTTATCTGATTTTGTTTTTGATGAGTCTATACACAGATCGTTAAAAAAATCAAACGGCGGAAAAAATGTTATATTGGAGATTAATGGCGTATATATAACAACACTAGACATAAAAGACAATAATGCGGCTCGCGCGGTTCTTTATTTTATATTGTCTAAATATCAGAAGTCTGTAGCTCCGGAATGGATAAACAATATAGAGCATTTTAGTAATATAAGTTATTTGAGTGAAAAAGATGAAATATTAAAACAACTTGATGTATTAGAAAAAGAAATATCTAAAAATAATAGATTTAAATCAATCCTATATTCAACAGGAGATGAGCTAGTTGGTGTAGTGAAGGAAATTTTAGTAGATATTTTCAAGCAAAAAGACAGTCATTTTACAGATGTGAAAAAAGAAGATTTTAGATTCGAATTTGAAGATGTTAACTTTATGGTAGAGATAAAGGGAATAAATACAAACGTCAAAAATAGCAATATAGCACAGTGCAAGAAACATGTAACTGATTTAATAGCCGAAGACGATACCAAGTCTCCTGGCAATGTAAAAGGCCTGCTAATAGTTAACCCTCAACGCGACATAGAGCCTGGCAAAAGGGAGCCGATACATGCCAATCAAATAAGCTATGCAAAAAGTGAAGGTATATTAATAATAACGACTTTAGAATTACTAAAATTATATCAAGCATATACTAAAGACAAGGTGGTTAGTAATAAGTGTTTTGAAATATTTAAAAATAACGTCGGTGAGTTTAAATTTGAATAAGAGGTAAAATAGATTTTGATTTATAAAAAAGGGCGCAAAGCGCGCCCGAATCACGCAAATTTAAGCCATAAATTCGACTCAAATTTGCGCGTAAATAAAATTAGTTTTTGCGAGTATTCGCGTCAGGCGTGAAAAGCGGCTTATCTAGCAGCTTAAAGTCGCCGATAAATTTCTGACCCTCTTCGCTCGTCGCCCACTCTATAAATTTATTTGCGTTTTCGATGTCGGCCTTAGCGCAGTGCTTCGGATTTACCGCGATTAGCGAGTAGAAGTTCTTTAGGTCGTTGTCGCCCTCGTTGATGATGACCATCTCAGGCGCGCCTTTTTTGGTGTCCTCGTACTTGATGTAGGTGCCGCGGTCGGTGAACGTCACGCCCTTTTGCTCGGCTGCAGCGTTGATGGTAGCTAGCATGCCTTGGCCGGTTTGCATATACCAGCCGTCTTTTTCAGGCACTTCGCCGATGATTTTTTTCCAGATACCTTTTTCTTTGTTGTCAGTGCCTGATTTATCGCCGCGAGAGAAAAATTTGATATTCTCTTTTTTGATCAGCTCAAAGCTCTCTTTTATGTCTTTGCCTTTAAATTTATCGGCGATAGATTTATCGGCGATAACGACGAAATCATTGTACATTACGGCTTTTCTCTCGACGCCAAAGCCTTTTTCTACGAATTCTTTCTCAACTTTTGGCGAATGCACGAAAAGTATGTCCGCATCGCAGTTTTCGCCAAGTTTTAAAGCAGCGCCCGTGCCTACGGCGGTCCATTTGATATCGACGCCGGTTTTTGCCTTATACACAGGGTAGATCGCGTCTAGTAGCCCCGTGTTATCGGTGCTGGTGGTGGTAGCCATGATGAGTTCGCTATCGCCCGCAAACGCCAAAACGCTCGCGATTAGCGAGCCTAATATTACTTTTTTCATTTTTCTCCTTTTTTAAAAGTATGCTATTATAGCACATTAAATTAACCTTAGAAATATGCGGAGAAAGAATATTTGGATTTTTTATTAAACGGATTTTTGGAGGCCTTTAGGCTGCTTTTTAGCGGCGACGAGGAGACGTATTCGGCGATCAGGGCGACGCTTTACACTTCGAGCGTTTCGATATTTTTTGCGATTTTAGTCGGCTTTCCGCTTGGATTTACGCTGGGATTTTACGATTTTCGCGGACGGCGAGTATTACGATTGCTTAGCGATACGGCGCTTGCGATGCCGACAGTTGCGATCGGGCTTATTTTATACGCGTTTATCACGCGAAACGGCCCGTTTGGCGAGTTTGGGCTGCTTTTTACGCTAAAGGCCGTGATGCTGGGGCAGTTTGTGCTAGCACTACCTATCATCATCTCGCTAAGCGCTAGCGTCGTGGAAAATATGGACAAAAAGCACTATCTAACCATCCTAAATTTACGCCTGAGCCCGCTAAGGCTAGTGGGCTGCGTGCTTTACGAGCTAAGGTATGCTCTGATGGTGGTCGTAGCGACGGCGTACGGGCGTATCGTGGCCGAGGTCGGCGTGGCGATGATGATCGGCGGAAATATCAAATATTTTACCCGCACGATCACGACTGCAGTATCGCTGGAGACGAACAAAGGCGAGTTTGCCATGGGTATCGCGCTGGCTTTGGTGCTCATCTTTATCGCGTTTGCCGTAAATTTGGCGATACACGCGCTAAAAAGGCTTGACCGATGAAATTTGACAAATTTGAAAAATTTACGCTCGCAAAAAGCGCGCTAGGCGCGTCAAACTTGAGTCTTTTCGTAAATTTAACGAGAAAGGCGCAAAGTGATAAACGTTAGAAATTTACGCCTAAACTACGGCGCGAGCGAGATTTTAAACATCCCGCGCCTTGATATCGACGTCACCAAAATCACCGCGCTAACTGGCAGCAACGGTAGCGGCAAAAGCACGCTAATGCGAGTAATGTCGTTTTTACAAAAGCCCACTAGCGGCGAGGTGCGGCTGTGGGGAAGCAGCGCGCCGAGTCTAAATTTACTGCGCGACGTTAGCGTTTTGTTGCCAGAGCCCGCGCTTTTAAAACGCTCCGTGAGGGAAAATTTTAGAGCCGTTTTAAAAAGCCGCGGAGTACTGGGAGAATTTGACGAGCGAGCGAGCGAGGCGTTAAATTTGGTCGATCTTGACGAGAGCTTTTTAAGCAAGCGCCACTTTGAGCTAAGCTCGGGGCAGACGCAGCGCGTTAGCTTTGCGTTAAATTTGGCGCTTAGATCGCGGCTTTATCTACTCGACGAGCCGACAAATAGCGTGGACGTGGGCACCTCAAAGCTTTTCGGCAAGGCGGTGCTTTATATGCGGCAAAGATACGGCTGCGGCTTTGTGATCGCTAGCCACGACGACAAATGGCTAAGCGCGGTCGCCGAAGAAAACATCTTTTTACACAAGGGCCGCGTGTGCGAATTTGAGTACAAAAATATTTTTGACGCGCATGGCGGGGTTTTAAAATTTGACGAAAACGCGAACGTAAATTTGCCGCAAAATTTACGTAATGCCGTAAAAATCGCCGTAAATCCAAGTAAAATAACGCTAAGCAAAACGCCGATAGAAGGCTACTTAGGCGGCATCTTGCACTCGGTTTCGCTCTATCTTGGCAAAGATCTTTTGGTAAAAATCAAAATCGGCGACTTTTTGATAAAAACCCTGGCGCCTAATTCGCAAAATTTTAATGTCGGCGAGAGGATTTATTTTAAATTTGACGAAGGAGCGTTTTTGGGGCTTGAATGAGCCTCAAATTTTGCAAATTTTGCTTCAAATTTTAAATTTAGACTCGTTTAACGCCCGTTAAAAGAGCCTAGTTAAAAGTAAATATCAAAATGAAGCGTAAATGCAATATATATGCTGAAATTTCATATTTATTTTATCTCCTAAAATTCGCCGTAAGCAATATGCAACTAAGGCATATTTAAGCATATATTAATTTTTTTGATTTATTTTTTTTTAAGTATAAGAAATAAGCCAAAAAGTAGTATAGTTTCACAATCGAGAAAAATCTCAAAAAATAGACAAAAATGATAAAGGAAGGCGATGACTAGCAAGGGCGAATTTGCGGCGGGACGTGGGCTTTACTACTCGCTATTTTCGCGTTTTTTCGTTTTTAGCCAAGGTGCTGATAGATTTAGCGGCGTAAATGCGATGCTAGGCCTTGCCTCGGCGCACGCTCTAAACGAAGAATCGGCCGCCGCGATAATGCGCATTCAGGTAAAATTCGATGAAAAAAATTCGCAAAATTTAGCGGATGAATTCGATGAAATTTTCCACGCTCTGCCAAGTCCGCTTAGAAACTCGCTGTCCTACTACGACGAGGGCTACGAGGTCGGACACGCCTGCGCAAAAGTGCGTAAAATTTTAGCCCGCACAGACATTAGGCGCGACGAGGCTAAATTTAAAGAAAACGAAGACAACGTGGGTTTCGTGTTTGCGCTAATGAGCGAATTTATCGCGCGAGAGAGCGAGCTGGAGCTATACGGCGAGCTTGAGGAGCAGCTTTTTAAAGAGATCATAAACCAAAACATCGACGAGTTTATAAATGATCTTTTTAACCACGAAAGCAGCGAAATTTATAAAGACGTCGCAGTGCTTTTGCAAGGATTTATAGAGTTTGAGCGCGTAGTTTTAAGCGCGCCGCGTCCTATAAATCAAGGC
>CAUPZQ010000054.1:0-9379 GCA_963515915.1 uncultured Campylobacter sp. | reverse complement strand
CGAGGACGAGCTTTTCGATATCAAAAACATTGACGCCGCCGAGCTTGCGCCCTTCGTTAATCTTAAAAAAATCGAGACGACCGGCATCGGCATATCTAAAAAGGCGCGAAAAACCTGCGCAGATGCGGGGATCACGGTAGTTGATTGAGCGCGGAAGTGGACTTTGAGCCATACAGCGCGCGGTTTTAAAAAAGCCGAAATAGGCTTTTGAGCTGCGGTGTGCGCTCTTAAAGGTCATAATTGTTGCCGCGCCGTGCAAAATTCCACGCAAAATTCTACTTATATCGAGCGCTATAAATGGGCTTTGAAAGGCGCTTGGCGAAGCATCTGACGCGTCTAATTTGGCGCGCGTTACAAAGCTTTGAGAAAGCTCGTTTGTAGCGTAAGAGCCACGCCGTAAATGTGCGAGATGAGTGTGTTGCGCGAGTAAAAATAGTTCGCTTTTTGATTTTGGAAAAAATCGCTGCGTAGCAAGGGGATTAAATTTACCGCTTTTAAATTTTAAAATTTATAAAAAGCGGCGCTTGCGGCTTTGAATGTGCGGCTAAATTTAGATTTCATAAAAGATTAAATTCTAAGCGCGGTTAAATTTGCGTCTTTAATTTTGCTTGTAGCCTGTGTCGCACTGCAAAACAGAGTGCGAAAATAGATCGCATTTGCGCGCGATCAGCGCGGATCAAATTAAAATTTTGTCTTTGGAATTTAGTCTGAATTTGCAGCTCGCATCAAGAAAGTATTTTTTGCAAGCCGATATTGAGTAGCCAAGAAGTGTCTTGAAACTTAGCATCGGCGGCTTGGAAAGTATTTTGAAATCCGCGCCAAGAGTGTGTTTTAAAACAACAAGGCGCGGCGCTACTTTGCTGTTTTAAAACGCCGCTTCGAGGCTAAATTTCATAGCCGCATAAAGCCGTCGTCGTAGCTACCTTCCAGCTTGCGGCGCATATCCTCGCGCCATTTTGGCGCAAGCGTCGCAAGCCGGTTAAATTTTGCTAACAGCCCTTCATCTATACGCTCGCCGTAAAATAGACGGTTAAGCTCCATTATGCTCATCGTAGCGGGGTCGCGCCCCACGACGTAGATCTCGTCGCCCGCGCGGCACGAGCCAGCCTCTAGCACGCGGTAGTACCAGCCGGTAAGTCCACTACGCGCGATCTCCGCCGTCATCTCCGCATTGCCCCAGCGCATCGAGAGCTTGTAGCAGGGCTTGCGCGGCTGGCTTACTTGCAGCACCAGCGAGCCTATGCGGTGCACATCGCCGATGCAGACGTTTTGCTCGTGTAATCCGCTGATCGTGAGGTTTTCGCCCATTGCGCCGTAGGCTAGATTTTTAAGCCCCAAAAACCTCTCCCACGCGGCGTAATTTTGCAGCGAGTTGGCAAAAATCGCCTTTTCCTCTCCGCCGTGATGCAGCGTGTCGGCTACCGCGTCGCCCTCGAACCCAAGCTCGTTCGCGCGCACTTCGCCCGCTCTAGCTTGCTTAAAAATCGCCGTCTCCCAGCGCCTTTTTAGAGGCTGCGTGGCGCGCTCGTCGCCGTAAGCGCGCGGTTGCCCGGTCAGCAATGCCTTTAAAACGGGCATTTTTCGCTCCTTAAAATTTGCATGCGTTCTCCTTAAATCATAAAATTTAGGCTAGGATTTTAGCTAGAAAAGAATTTTAAAATTCTAAATTTTGCGGCGATTTTGCGCTAAATTTCAAGTGCGGGCTTGAAATTTAGCGTGCGGCGTTATTTGTAGTCGTTCGCGTCGTAGCTTTTGCCGTCGTTAAAGTCGCTCAAAAGCCGCACGACGACGGGGCTAAGTAGGATGATCGCGATTAAGTTGGGGATCACCATCAGTCCGTTAAACATATCGGCTAGCCCCCAGACGAGGTCGATCTTTTGCACGCTTCCTATGAATACGAATGCGACGACTAAAATTTGCAAGAGCTTGACGAATTTTGCGCCGAGGAGGTATCGCACGTTAATCTCGGCGAAGTAATACCAGCCCAAAATCGTAGTAAATGCGAAGAAAAACAGGCAGATCGCCACGAAGCCGTAGCCGCCGCTGCGACCCAAAATTTGCGATGCGAAGGCTTCTTGCACCAGTGAGATACCCGAAAATACCGCCTTGCCTTTTTCGAAGGCGACTACGTCGGTGCTAAGCACGACAAAAACGGTGATATTAAGCACGATGAATGTATCGACGAAAACCCCCATTATGCCGAGCACGGCTTGATCTACGGGGTGTTTGACGTTTGCCGCGGCGTGTGCGTGCGGCGTCGAGCCCATTCCCGCTTCGTTTGAAAAAAGCCCGCGCGCGATGCCGTATCTCATCGCAGTAGCGATCGTAGCGCCCGTAGCGCCGCCCCAAGCAGCCGATGGATCAAATGCAGCTTTGAATATCAGCGCGATGACGGATGGAATTTTATCGAAATTTGAGCCGATGATGACGAGGCCAACGAGTACGTAGCAGATCGCCATTAGTGGCACGACTTTTTCGGCTACGCGCGCGATCGCTTTGACGCCCCCGAAAAAGATGACGCAGCAGATGAGCGCCAATGCTGCGCCGCTCACCCACTTCGGAATCCCGAATGCGCTGCTAAAGCCGTCGGAGATAGAGTTTGCCTGCACCATATTGCCCATGAAACCCAAAGCAAAGATGATAGCTAGCGCAAAAAACGCCGCTAAAGGCTTAGCAAGGGGGCTTTTGAGTCCGCGACTGATGTAAAACGCGGGACCTCCGATCATATGTCCGCTGTCGTCCTTGGTGCGGTAAATTTGCGCGAGGCAGATCTCGGCAAAGTTCGTCGCCATGCCCAAAAACGCCGCGCACCACATCCAAAATATCGCGCCCGGTCCGCCCATAACTAACGCGGTGCTGGCGCCTACCAGGTTGCCCGTACCGACCTGTGCCGCGATCGCCGTGGCGACGGCTTGGAACGAGCTCATGCCGCTTTTGCCCGCAGCCTCGCCGTGCAGGGAGAAGTTGCCGAAAAGCTTGCGCGCGCCCATTTTAAATTTAAAAATCTGCACCAGATGCAAGCGCGCCGTAAAATATGCGCCGGTGCCGCAAAGTAGGGCGATTAGAAAGTACGGACCCCACAAAAAGGAGTTGATCGCGTCAATTGTGGCGGTGAATTTGTCGAGAAAATTTTGCATGATCTTTTCCGTGAATTTAAGATGCGAAAATATATTTTAAAAACTCTTAAATTCCTATAAATCGAGAGAAATTTAAGCGAAATTTTAAAGCGTTTTTATAATTTTACTCAGCATTGAGCAAAGCGGTATGTGCCGTTTGCTCTGCATGCCAGCTCCAGATAGCAGCTTAGAATTTGCGCCTTAGCTGTCGAAATTTGCAAAGCAATCAACTGAAATTTTAAGCCTTATTATTCATCACCGCCGATTTTGAAAACGAACATCTTGCAAGCGTTACAAAAGGCAGGGATCAGGCTAAAGAGGCGTGCTTTGAGGTTCCAGTGCTCGCGATACATTTTCATCATCGCGGCCTCCCTGACGAAGCGGATACGCGCAGGCTCCCAGCTCTGCACCTCCGCGCCGCCGCCGATACCCATTTTAAAGGGTGCGTTTTGCATATGCCGCATCGCGTCGTGGCGCTTGGAGTCGAATTTTCTTACCGAAAACTCGCTCATAAAGTCGCTCAGCACGTAGCCGCTAAATTTTTGCGAAAGTGCGATAAAAAATTTTTTAAATTCCTCCTTTTCAAAATACATACTCACGCCCTCTAAGATGAAGATGTAGCCCGCGCTACCGTGCTTTGCGACCAGCTCGTCCATCCACGAGGGATCCAGCATCGAGCAGGGCAGGCTGAAATTATTCTTTGCTTTGGGTAACAGCTCGTCGCGTGTGGCGATGACGTCGGGCAGATCGAGATCGTAAAATAGGGCGTTTGGTAGGGCTTTTTGCAGTCTAAGTGGGCGAGTGTCGAGTCCCGCGCCAAGTTGCACGATGATAGGGCTGTCGAACTCCGCCGCGAGTCGCAGCGTCTCGTCGTCAAAAAATTTCGCGCGTATCACGGTACCCGTCTTGCTAAGGTGCGCGTCGTTAAATTTTGCAAAATCATAATCGATCTGTTCAACCACGGCGCTCGAGAATGGATCATTTAGGATCGGATCCGCGTCTTTGAAATCCAAATGTCGCATATAGACATTGATTAACAGCGTCTCGGAGACATTATTTTTAAAATTTAACTTTTGCATAAAGTGCCTTTCTTGCGGTATCGTTGCGAGCAAAATACTGCTTATTTTTAATATGCATTATTATATCCTTGCTAAATAAAATTTCAATAAAATGATATGAATTTTTATTTAAAGACAGAATTTTAAATTCGCGCCACGGGTTTTGGCTATAATTTCGCCGCATAAGGCTCAATAAATTTTTGAAATTTTACGCGATGCAAAGCGCGGGCAAAATTTAGAATTTTAAAAGCTATAAAATTTATTAGCTCCGGCGACCCAGATGCGCAGCCATAGTACGGATAGTAAATTTCATCCGCACAGCTTTATCTTTGTCTAAATATTTCATTGTATAATTCTTAGCTTTTGGAGGTTATATGGAAAAATCGCGGCTAGGACTACTGCAAACCGAGGCTATCGCCACGCTTAGCGACGAGGAGCTTGCAATGTTCGAGCACCAAGTCATCAAAAAAGGCTATGTTTTTTACAGCGAGGCGCCTAAAGTTTTTATTTTTAAAAGCGGACAGGCGAAGCTTTCGTTTTTTGAAGACGGCGAGGAATTCATCATCAACTACCTAAATAAGGACAATATTACCATTCTTAATGAAATTTGCGCGCTTGAGTTTTTAGAGGACAGCGAGATTTACACGATCGATGCGAGCGGACTAGGGGAGATCTTGGCAAATCGCAGCTTTTGCGAGGCATATATAAAAATTTTAACAGAGATAATTCTGCTGCAGCGCAAGATCACACGCTCCATACTTTTTGAAAATGCAAAAGGGCGCATAGCGAGCTTTTTGATCGAGCTTGCAAACGAGCAGAATTTTCATCAAAACGGCTACAAATACGTCTTTTTGCCCTTTTCGCTAAAGGTGCTTTCATCCTTCGTGGGGCTCAAGCGCCAAAGCGCGAGTACCGCGTTTAACGAGCTTGTAAAAGATAACGTAATTCAAAAAATTAGTCAGCACGAGTTTTTGATCCTGGACTACGACAGGTTGCTTAGCTACTGTGTTTAGGCGCGGACTAGAGTTTTGAGAGCATTGTGCGGCTTACGTTACGGCTTAAGCGCGAAATTTTGTCTAAAGTCAAGGCGCAGGATTTTACCTAGATTTACAGCGTAAAATTTTTATCAAGAGCTTGGTTTTGGAATTTCATCCCGAATTTCGCTTAGGATTTCGTCTAAAATTTTGGATCGAACGAAATTTTATGTATGAGAATTTTTAAAATTTAAGAAATTAAAAATGCGCGGCAAAGTGCCGCGCCGTATTTTGTTTATATCGTGCTGAAGCGCGATAGATTAGTCTTTCTTTTTCATATCGTATTTATTTACCATAAATCCAACCAAGCCTACGAAAAATAGACCGCCGCAGATGTTGCCTAGCGTAACCGGGATCATATTTTTAACGATGAAATTTCCCCAGTTTATTGAATCTATTTGAGCCGCCGTTACGCCGTGAAGCGAGCTTGCAAGAGCGTTTACATCGCCACCTGCAGCCGCAAGGTAGTGGCCTTTAGCGATGATGCCTTCAGTTAGGATAAACATATTTGCCACGCAGTGTTCCATCGAGCAAGCTACGAATGCGCCGATCATCCACATAATTGCAAAGAATTTACCCGATAGATTACTCTCGCTGGTCGCAGTCCAGATAGACATACATACAAACACGTTACAAAAAATTCCGCGGATGAATAGCTCATGAAAAGGTGCGTTTATTTTGCCTGCTGCTGCAGGAATGAAGTGCTGCAAGATGTAGCCATCATATTTAAGCGGAAGTCCTGAGTAATAATACATATACGCGATTAACGCGCCGCCTACGAAGTTAAAGCACCAAACGATAGCCCAATAGCCGATAGTTTTACCTAGCGGTAATTTGCCGTCGGCGGCAGGCACACCCGTTAAAACCGAGCTGGTAAATAGATGCCCGCCGTAAAAAACCACCATCATCAGACCGCAGCTAAAGGTAATACCGCCGATGAAATTCGATAAGCCAATAGATTGCTTTTCAGCCATTCCGACGGTCGAGTGAGCCCAGAAAATATCGCCCATAGCGATTGCAGCGCCCGCCATTATAGCTAGAAAAATTATGCTAATTAGCGGGGTATGCGCCTTGTGTTGCATCGAACTAGACACCGCTTGCGCGGTTTCTGCAGGATTTAACATTTACTCCTCCTCATTTAAATTTGAATCAATTTCTAAGATACGCTCATAAGCTTTTTGCGCGCTTTTTTTTGCGCTCTCGCTTAGCCCTTCTTTAAAATCAAGGACGTTATCGAGCAACACGCTAATGCCCAAAAACAGCGTCTTTGGGCAAATTTTGCGCAGATAGCTTAGAAGCACCGGCGTAGGTAGGTTATGCGTCGAGTATATGTAGTCGCGATCATTACTAAGATCAAAGAATTCTATCTTATCCTCATCAAAGCCGCTCATTGCATCTACTACGATTAGAATTTCAGGGGCGAATTCCCTAAGGGCTGCAAATTCGTTTTCGGGCACATCCTGCCCGTAAAAAACGCGCCAGTCCTTTAGGTTCGCCTCGACTATTCGCCCTGTTTCATTGCCCACGTCGTCGTCACCGCGAAGGGGATTGCCGATACAAAGCAACGCCTTTCGCATCAAAAATCCTTCCTTAGCACGAAGTATCCTTCGCGCATATTTTTTAGCAGATCTTTAAGCTCACATTCGCAAAGCTGAGGGATTAGCTTGGCTGCGTGCTCGGCAAAAATTTCAATCTCGAAATACTTGCTTAGGTTACCGATCTTAAATTTAACATAGTCGCCCGAGTTCTCGATGATGCGTTTAAATTCTTCATCGTCTATCTCAAGCACCTTTTCGCTAAAATCGATCGTACCTACGCCATGACCGACGCAGGTGGAAAAAACCTTGATATCCTTTAGCTCTTTAGGTAAATTTTCGTTTTCGTCCATATGCCGCTTTGTAAGCTTAAAAACCTCAATCATCGTTTACTCCAGACCTCTTTTTGCGGATCGATTTTAAATTCCTCCGCAGCGCGGGCATATTTTAGATACACGTCGTTGTGTAATAGCGCCATGCACTCCGCGTATCTAGGATCCTCTTCGGTGTGGATAGCGTTAAGTAGAGCCTCGCGAGAAGCTTTTGGATCGTGAACGTCAGATGAGGTTTTGATCGCATCCATATATTTTGCGAATAGAACTCTTCCAAAAATATAGCTCATCAGCCTTTTTGCCTCGGCTTGCAAGTCGCGCTCGAATAAAATATCGCCGATAACTGAACTCTTAACCGGTGGCGGAAGAGTGCTATCTTGCTCGTAGCTCTTCTTTTGAAGCTTTTGATCGATGATGCCAAGCGCCATGCCAAGACCATAGATGATGCTAGCAGGATGCGGAGGGCAGCCGGGGATATAAACATCTACCGGTACAATCTTATCGATGCCACTCCATACGCTATATGCGTCATGAAAAATTCCACCAGTGCTTCCGCAGGCTCCGAGAGCTACTACGATCTTTGGATCAGGCGCAGCCTCATAAGCGCGGAGCAGCGGATAATACATCTGTCGAGTAACCGGACCGGTGCAGACTAAGATATCTGCGTGGCGAGGGTTAGCTACGAGTTTAAATCCGAAGCGCTCCGGATCCCACATCGGCGTGATAGAAGCAAAAATTTCGATTTCACAGCCGTTGCAACTTCCGCAGTCGATACGATAAACGCTGAAGCTTCGTTTGATATTTTTCAAAAGCTCCAATTTTGCGGTTAGATCGTTTGCGTTTTTAATATTTTCGGGGACTTGATACAAACTCATTTTATTGCCTCCTCTATACCTTTGGTCACTCTTTCGACCGCTTGAGCTTTTTTGCATTCAGGACAGATATAGAGATATTTTTTAGCTTCTTCTAATCTGCCTGGGAGCAAATTTGCAGTACTTAGCTTTTCTAACGTGTAGTTGATTAGCCTTTTTGGAGTCATCGGCTTGCCGCAGCAGCTGCATTTCTCCATCTCAAGCTCGCCGTGTTGGATAAGCGCGCTTTTATCAAATTTTACCGCTAGCTCAAAGCTATTGCCTAGCCTTACCGCTCCCGTAGGGCATACCTCGTCGCAGCGCCCGCAAAATATGCAGCGCCCGCAGTCAAATTCCCAAATTAGTTTGGTTTGAGCTTCATTCATCTTAAGCTCAATCGCATTGGATGGGCAGGCGATACCGCACGCGGCACAGCCTATGCAAAGCTCATAGGTGTATTCAGGCTGCCCGCGAAAATTCTCGGGTACAATGTATGGCTCAAACGGATAAGCATAGGTCGCCTTACCATATTTTTCGGTAATGTCGAATAATTTCATCATCTTAAATCCTTTTTGCTAACCTTGCCGTCTTGGCAAAATTTCTTAAGGTCTTTTTCGGTTAGAATTTTACTCTTTCCGCTATTAATATCGACTAAAGTTACGCGCTCGGTGCATGAGTAGCACGGATCCATCGAGCATACGATTAGTGCCGCATCGGAAATGTTATTTCCGCGGAATTGAAATCGTAAGCTCGGCCAGTTGTTATATGTAGCGGCGCGACATCTCCAGCGGTAAACCTTCTGTGCGTTTCCTTGCATGATCCAGTGGACGTTTTCGCCGCGCGGTGCTTCGTCGTGACCTAAAGCGTAGTTTTCCGGTCTGATCATAGTCTGCGGATCGATCATTATCGGAGTTTGCGGCATTTGATGCAAGCACTGCCTGATGATGTGGATCGATTGTTTGAGCTCTTTATATCTTACGACTTCGCGGCTGAATACATCGCCACCGTGCTCTACGGCTACTTCGAATTCTATCTTGTTGAAGAAATCATAAGGGTGATCGTAGCGGTTGTCGCGCTTAAAGCCGGAGCCGCGCATATTAGGGCCTACCGGGCTAAAATCGCGCGCCACTTTGCGATCTAATACGCCCACACCTTTCCAGCGACCGATTTGGCGTTTATCCTCCATAACGGCGTCCCAAATTTCAGAAATTTGAACGTCAAGCTTGTTGATGATCTCGATGCTCTTGCGAATTTCATTATCGGTCATATCACGGCGAAGTCCGCCCATAATTACATTGCCGTAAGTCTTGCGACCGCCGGTTACTAGCTGAGCTAGCTCCATGGAGTATTCGCGCACCCTAAAGATATGCATAAAGGCGTTATAGTTACCCGTTACCTCGCAGGCTAGACCGATATTTAAAAGATGGCTGTGAAGGCGCTCGATCTCAAGGCA
>CAUPZQ010000053.1:0-9770 GCA_963515915.1 uncultured Campylobacter sp. | reverse complement strand
AAATTTTACTTCTCAAACGCCTTTTCTAGGCTAAACGGAAACGCCTGATAGCCCATCGCGTTAGTCATTTTGATTTCGATTGACGGCTCTTTTGCGCCCCATTCAAACTCGTTGATATGCGGGCTAGGCACGCCGACCGGACGGCCCTTGGCGATGTCAAACTGCATGCCGGCAACCGCAGAGTAAACCATCACGCTATCTAGGTCGTCTTGATACTGCGCTAGCGAAGTAACCGAGCTGTACCACTCGCTACCGCGCTGTTTGCCGTACTCCCAGACTTGCTCGACGGTTTTAGCTTTTTCGTCGATTTTATAAACGACCGCGCGGGAGTATTTCATGCCAGCCATCGCAGGCTGCTCCATGCCGCGGGTGTCGCCGTTGTCAAAGACGGTTAGATAAACGACGCCTTTTTTGGACTTGCTGTCGATACGAAATGCCGTATGTTGCGTCCACTGCCAGTCAAATCCACCCTTCTCGCTCTCATATCCCGGGCATTTTGAGTACTCGTCCTCGCAGACGATCTTTTTGCCGTCTTTATCTACAGGCTGGAGCAAGTAGCCCTTAAACTGATCCTTCCAGCCTTTGTGCGCGCCCATTATCCACTTGACTTTTTTGTCGCGGCCGATCTTGATGACGGCGTCTTGGTGGCGGCTGGAGATGATGATACTATCGTCGCTTGGATCATAATCCACGCTATTTACGTGCGCCCAGTTGCGTCCGGGGCCCGAGCCCACGATATCGCCCCATTTTTCGTTCGTATCCATCGCGGCTAGCTCGTCCGAGCTCGCGGTGTGGCCAGCCTTGCTAGCGTCGATGTTTAAGCATACCGCGCCCTGATCGAGGGTTTTTAGCACGATGTCACGGTAAGGATCTAAAATTTCATATAGTCTAAAATCGTCCACGACGTTGCCGTCTCTATCGACCTCGACGATGACGTCGCGCACGGTGCGGATGTTTTTGCCGTCGGCGCGCTTATAGTTGGCGTTTGCCGCGCGAAGGAAGTAGTGCCCGTTTTGCGCTACGTCCATAGAGTGCGAGAAGTCGTTGTAGCCCGCAGGCAGCTCGCGGTTAAAGATTTCGCGCCCCATTATGTCGTATTTAGCGTATCTTTGGCCATATCCCCACGTCATCGCGCCGTCGTCGTTTTGTTTAAAGCCCATCATGACGCCCGCGGAAAAAGGCTGTTTAAGGTCGTAAATTTTACTCGGCTCCAGGTACCAGCGCACTTCGCCTTTGGTGTCTAGGATGAAGTTGTTCGGACTATAGTTCCACTCGATCGCGCCGCCTGCAGGGTTGTTCCACACGACTTTGGTGCCTTTGCCGGTTTTATTTACGAAGTTATTTACGTAGTAAAGGCGGTTTGCAAATTTGGCGCTCGGAGCCTTTACGACTTCGATTTTATCAAACAGCGCGCCCTTTTGAGACGGCATGCCCGAGCTCTCTAGATAAATCGCAGGCGCGTAAATTTTATAGCTTTCTTTTATATGCTCGGTTTGGCCCTTATAAATTTTATCGTACTCGACCTCGACGGTGTTTTGATAGTCAGGGTAAAGTCCAAAAATAGGGATTCCGCCGTGAGTGCGAAGGTGCTTGTCGGCGACTTTATAGCTGATAACCTGACCGCCTGGTTTTGGCACGATAGTGACTTTCGCATTTGCTAGCGTGTAGCCGCCGTTTTTGATCACCGCCGTTAGAGGCGCGGTGTCGTACGGGTTTACGACCACTTCGCCGATCTTGCCAGGGATGCCGTAGTCGATGTGCGCGCCGCTAGGTCCGCCGATAGCCAGCGCAGCCGTGCTTAGACCGCCTAAAAGCGCCACAGCTAGCGCAAATGAGGAAAGAGTTCGCTTCATCTTATTCTCCTTTGAATTGGTTTGATATCGTAATTTTAATCAACCTCGCTAACGTAGAAATCACGCGTTTATTAAAACTTGCTTAATTATAAAAAATAATTTCAAATTTTAGCTTTTGCGCCAAAATTTAGTCGAAATTTCATAAATTTAATCTAAAATTTATCTTAGCGTGAGTTCTGCGGTGGCGAGAGGATATAAAATTAACCCAAACGAAATCATTTTAAGGAGCACTCCATGAACCTACTTTCTAAATTTAGCAAAGGCTTTTTAGCCGTAGTGATGTTTGGCGCCCTTAGCGCGTCTGCGTTTACCGAGGGCGAGGACTATGTAAAGCTGCAAAAGCCGCTACCAGTCGAGCAAAACACGCTAGTTAAGGTCTTTAGCTACGCATGCCCGTTTTGCTACAAATACGATAAAACCGTCACGCCAAAGGTCGTAGAAAAGGTCGCGGGGCTAAAATACGTGCCGTTTCATCTAAAAACCAAGGGCGAATACGGCGAGGCGGCGAGTAAAATTTTTGCCGTTTTAGCCGTAATGGACGAGGAAAAGGGCGTGAGCCTGCTGGATGAAAATTCGCTGTTTAAAAAAGCAAAATTTGCCTACTACAAGGCCTATCACGATCAAAAGCAGCGCTGGAGCGACGGCAAGGACGAGGCTGCGTTTTTAAAGACGGGGCTTGATGCGGCGGGCATTAGCGAAGCGGAATATCAAAAAAAGCTAGAGAATCCCAAAGTCGCCGAACTGCTTAAAAAATGGGACGAGAGCTACGACGTAGCCAAGATCCAAGGCGTGCCGGCCTTTGTCGTAAACGGCAAATATCTCATCATGACGAAGTCCATCAGCTCCATCGACGGCATGGCGCAGCTAATTGAAGAGCTGCTCAAAAAATAGGGCGCGAGCATGAAATTTGCTGAAAAAATAGCGAAATTCGCAGATAGCCGCCTGCCGTGGGCGATCCTCATAGTAGTTAGCGTGGGGCTTGTTATCCTCGCGCACTTGCTGTTTCAAAACTACGTCTATATGCCTCCTTGCGAGCAGTGCGTCTATATCCGCTTTGCATTTTTGTGCATGGCGCTAGGAGGCCTGGTCGCGATCATAAATCCTAAAAATTTGCTCCTCGCCGCGGTAGGCTACCTGCTAGCGTTTTGGGGCGCGATCCAAGGCATAATGTATAGCGTAAAGCTCGCCAAGATCCACGATGCCGTCCACGGAAACGATCCGTTTGGCGTGCAGGGCTGCTCGACCGAGCCGCACTATCCGTTTGGTTTGCCGCTTGAGCGGTGGGCGCCCGATTGGTTCTTGCCTACGGGCGACTGCGGCTACGATAACCCGATGGTTCCGGACGGCGTCACGCTAAGCGGATTTCAAAAATATCTCGTCGATCTTTACGAGGACGGCTGGTACCTGATCCCATCAAGCAAATTTATGTCGATGGCCGACTGCACACTCGTGGGCTTTGGCGTCTGCTTCGTCGTGCTCGCCGCGATGTTCGTTTGCAAAATTTTAACTATCAAAAAAGCTTAAATCGGTCTAAATTTAGACCGATTTTGCTATACTCGCCGCATGAAAGCCTTACGCGAGCATAATTTTAAAATCTACTTCATCATCATTTTCGCAAGCCTTTTCGTGGTGCTTTTGGGCGTGAAAAACTACGAGGACGCCAAGGCGCAGATCGTCGCTCTCGCGGATAAAAACAAGATCGCTGCTAGCGAAAATATGGTGGGGAATTTCTCGTTTTGGCTAGACGAGCGGCTGCACTCCCTGGTGCGCGCGGCTAAATTTATGCAAAACGCAGGCGCGATACGAGACGACGAAAAGCTCGGCGGCTTCATACGGCTTTTTAAAGAAAACTCCGCAGAATTCGACGCTTTGCAGTTTTTGCGCGAGGACGGAGAAATTTTCGTGGACGGCAAGGAGCTAGGCGACGATGAAGCGATGCCAAAGAGCCTGCGCACGGGACTTGTGTGGTTTGAAGAGACCAAAAACACGCTAGCGCCCACGGTAAATTTTATGCAGCGCCATAAAATTTTAGGCGAGCCGACGTTAAATTTATGCGTGCCCGTCATGGACGGCGGCTCGTTTGCGGGGGTATTTTGCGGCGTAGTGAAGTTGCAAAATATACTAAAAAATATGGAAAAATTTAAGCTCGCGCCAGATTCCTACGCCTTTATCGTAACTCACGGCGGCGAAATTTTAACGCCGATGAAGGACGCGTCGCTAAAAAAGCAGATCGAGGATAAATTTAAAGAGCTTTTCCTGCGTGACGAAGACATCACAAGCCTAAACATCGGCTCAAATTTCATCTCCATCGCCGAGATCCCCACGCTAAACTGGTTCATCGGCGCAGGTACGGATAACGAAAAGGAGCTCGCCGCGCTGCTTAACTCCGCGCTAAAAAACGCCCTCATCCTGCTTTTTGCGTTCGCGGCGCTGGCGCTGGTGGCAAATTTCTTGCATAACTTTATGTATTCAAAAATCAAAAACCTGCAAGACGACTACGAGGTCCTGCTCAAGCACAAAGCGCGTATGAGCGAGGCGGGCGAGCTAATCAGCGGCATAAATCATCAGTTTATCCAGCCGGTTAATTCGCTAAATTTGATGATCTCAAGCCTGCTCATGCTGCAAAAAGACGGCAAGCTAGACGCCGCCACGCTAGAGCATATGCTGCAAAAGGGGCAGGCTGCGACCGTGCTTTTGAGCGATACGATCGAGATTTTTAGAAATTTTTATAAAAGCAGCGACAGTCCGCAAAAATTTAGCGTGCAGCGCTGCATCAAAGACCTGCTAAAGCTCATGCACACCGAGCTTAGCAAGGCAAACGTCACGGTAAGCTTGCGCGAGTTTCAAGACGAAGAAGCCACGCAGCGGATGGGCATCGTGCAGCAAATTTTACTCATCCTCATTCACAACGCAAAGGACGCGGTCGTGGAGCGATACAAAGACGAGATCGCCAAACGGCAAGTTTTTATCGAAGTCAAATTTGAAAACGGCATGTGCAAAATATCCGTCACAGACTACGGCAGCGGCGTGAGCAAGGAGCTTCGGGATAAAATTTTGACCCAGCCAAAAACCACCAAAAAGCAAGGAAGCGGCATCGGGCTGTATTTTGGCAAAAAGCTCGCAAACGAAAAGCTTTCAGGCGACGTCAAGCTGCTGAGCGCGGGCGATCCGACGACGTTTGAGCTCGGCTTTGAGACAAATTTAAAGGAGTGAGATGCAAGAGCATTTAAAGCTGCTTAAAGACCTGAGCGTCCTCATCGTCGAGGACGACGAGATCGCAAGGGAGCTGTTAATAGGCGGACTAAAGCCCTACTGCCTAAGCGTCTGGGGCGCGGCGGACGGACTGGAGGGGCTGGAGCGATTTAAAAAGCTAGCTCCCGCCGTCGTCATCACAGACATCCACATGCCCGCGATGAACGGCTTTGAGATGATGAAGGAGATGATGCGCATAAAACCCGCGCAAAAATTTATCGTCTTTACCTCCTACGACACCGACGACAACCTCATCAAAAGCATCGAGCACGGCGCGGCGTCGTTTCTAAAAAAGCCCGTCGATATCGCCGCGCTTTGCCGCCTGTTCGTGGCTCTAACCTACGAAAAGGACGAAAAGCTCGTGCGTCTGGGCCCGCAAACTAGCATAAATCTCGCTAAAGAAAAGATCTACAAAAACGGCGAGGAAATTTATCTATCATTTTTGCAAAACAAGCTCTTTTGGCTCTTTGCGTACAATCTAAACAAGCTCGTGAGCTACGAGATGATCGAGGAGTTCGTCTACGAGGGCGAGCAAACGAGTAAGGGCGCGATACAAAACGTCGTGCTGAGGCTGAAGCGGGAGCTGGGGGTTAAATTTAAAAACATTAGCGAGAGTGGATATATCCTACTAAGCGGCGAGTAAATTTAACTTTGCGGCTTGCCTCGCGAGCGTCTTTAACGGAGCTAGTAAAAATTTAGCTCGGCGGACTACCTTGTCCAGCCCACGCTAAATTTTTACGTCGCAACCCTTAAATCCATCTCGCGATACTTCGCCTTGACTTTTTACGTTCAAATTTTAAAGTCAAATTTGTAAATTTTGGCTCAAATTTTACCCGCCGAAACCGCGCTTTGAAAATATAAAATTTAGTCGCTATCGTGCCGCGCGGCTTAGCGATAAAATTTACTAGAAGCTCCGCTGCTACGGTTAAATTAACGCGATGCATAAAACGAAATTTGCTTTGGCGCGGCTAAATTTAATGCGACAAGACCTATTTCGCCAGCAGCTCTTTTACTGCAGCGACCATTTCATCTAGCGAGCCGAACGAAGAGGTGTTTAAGAGATACTTGCCGCTCACGACGAACGCTGGCACGCCTGAAATCACCGCGACCTCGTAGCCCGCGTCCCACTGCGCGAGCAGAGCCTGCGCCTTTTTGCTGGCAAGCGCCGCTTCGTATTCGCTCATGCTCACGCCGGCGGTATCTAGCGCGGTTTTGATGAACCTTTGTTTATCACTGCCGCCGCCAAAATCGTCCTTTTTGTCGTGGATCGCTTTGTAAATCGCAAATTTTGCCTTTTTAAATTTCGACTCGTCGCTTAGCAGGCTCACGTCGTCCTTTTCATCAAGCACGATGAGGGCTGCGAATATACCGCTTGCGGTCTGTCCGAACACGCCCTTGGTCTTTAGGTGCCACGGCAAAAACTCCGTCCCCTCAAGCTTTTTCATCAACTGCGGTGTGACCGTCCTGTCGAACGTATAGCAGTGCGGGCACTCGTAGTTAAAAATTTTAACGACGCTGTTTTTCGGCACGTTTAGCGGCTTTTGTAGCACTTGATAATTAACGCCCTCCTCCAGCGCGTTTGCACCCGAGCCGAGCAGGCAAACGGCGACTAAAGCTTTAAAAATTTTAGCGATTTTCATAAAATTCCTTTGCGGTAAATTTCAAAGATTGTATAAAATAAAGGGTAAATTTGAGATTAAAGCGGACAAAGGCAAGGCGGCTCCCACAGAAAATATATAAAAGCAGACTACACCATCAACACCGCTTGAGCAAGCGGGCTAATTTATCGCTACAAGCTCTATCTCTGATCCCGTCAGGTTTAAATTTAATAGCAAGGATTGCACGCTCGCGGCTTAATTTTAAAGCATGCAATCCGCTTTAATTTAATAAATTTTACTTATCAAAGGCATGGATTATCCACTTTACGCGCTCAGGATCTGCGTGATCGAAAAATAGCGTCTTATCGGTATCCAGCGCAGCGATAGCAGCCATATCATCAGGTGCAAGCGCAAAATCAAAAATGTCGAAATTTTGCTTCATTCGCTCGATTTTAACGCTTTTTGGAATGACGACAATGCCGCGCTGAATTAACCAGCGCAAAATGACCTGAGCTGAGCTTTTGCCATATTTTTCACCGATACCGCTTAGCACGGCGTTTTTAAATATATTGTTTTTACCCTCGGCGAAGCTAGCCCACGACTCAAACGCTATGCCGTAGCCATCAAGCACGCGCTTTAGCGCTTCACGCTGAAAAAATGGATGACACTCAAGCTGATTTACCGCAGGGATGACGCCGCTGTGTTCGCACAGATCGACAATCCGATCAGCGTAGAAATTACTAACGCCGATAGAGCGAATGCAGCCCTCATCGCGCAAACGTTTCATCGCTCGCCACGAGCCATAAATATCGCCATATGGCTGATGAATGAGATAAAGGTCGAGGTAGTCAAGCCCTAGCTTTTTCATCGACGCATCAAAGGCCTTTAGCGCGCGCTCCTCACCTGCGTCGCTGATCCAAAGCTTAGTAGTGATAAACAGCTCCTCGCGCTTTAACCCACCTGCAAGAGCCGTCTTAATTGCTGCGCCCACGCTTTCTTCATTGAAATACGCCTTTGCCGTATCAATGCTGCGGTAGCCGACCGAGATCGCATCCTCAACGCATCTTTGCGTCTCTTTCGGATCTACCTGAAATACGCCAAATCCTAAAATCGGCATCTTATTGCCGTCGTTTAAGGTTAAATACTGCATTTTTGCTCCTTTGCTAAAAAATTCATCTTATATAAAAATTTAAAATTTCGCGCTTAATTTGCAAAATTCTATCCACACCAAAGCAGTAGGTGAAATTTAAAAGCTAAATTCCAACCTATCGCGAAATTTTAATAATCAAAGATATTCGGATCGATCACCATCGCGCGGTAGGCTACGTCGTCTCTAGAGGCAGACTCCACGTCCATTTCAAATTTGATGTCATTTGTTTTCGGATCGATCTCGACGAGTACCATTTTGATCGTCTTATCAGGCTTTAACAGATAGACGTTCGAACTTGAGATGAAGTAGGTGCTTTTATCCTTTTGCCACTCCACGTTGCTAGTAACCGCGCTATAGAAGTCAAATCCGCGCTCCTTGCCAAACTCCCACGTCTGCTCGACGGTGCCCTTTTGCTCGTCGATCTTGTACTCGACCGCGCGAGAATATTTTTCCTCTTTTAGCGCAGGCTGCTCCATGCCGCGGCCGTCGCCGTTGTCAAATACGCTTATATGCTTTACGCTGCCCTTGTTGTCGTAGCGCGGAGTGAGCCACGCGGTGTGCTGCGTCCACGACCAGTCGAAGTCGCCCTCGCATTTTGAGTTTTCGCATTTGATTTTGTTGCCGTTTTTATCCACGGGCACTAGCACTTTTTCTTTAAAGTCCGCGCTCCAGCCCTCAGGCGATGCCAGGATCCATTTTACCTTTTTGTCGCGACCGATCTTAACTATGCCTTGGTGGCGAAGCGAGAGGATGATGCCGTCGTCGCTAGGATCGTGCGAGATCGAGTTTACGTGCGCCCAGTTGCGTCCCGTGCCGGTCGAGGTCACGTCACCGAAAGGCAGATCGTCGCTGATTTTGATCTCTTTGGCGTCCATGTCGATATTTAGGCACACGGCGCGAGCGTCAAGAGCCTTGATGAGGTTGCTGCGATAGACATTTTTGTCGAAAATTTCATTCAGATCCCACTCGTCCACGACCTTGCCGCTGCCGTCCACTTCGATGATGTGATCTCTGATCGTGTGCGAGATCCTGCCGTCTGCGTGGTGGTAGTTGTATTTACCGACGCGAAGCAGTAAGTGATCACCCTTTAGCGGCATCACCTCGTGGCTAAGGTCGATGTAGCCGCGTGGCAGCTCGCGATTATATACCTCCTTGCCCATCATATCGTAGCGCATATATCGCTGCGCCATGCCCCAGCTAAGATCGCCGTTTGGCAGCTGATGAAAGCCCATCATCATGCCGCCGTCCATCACCCTGCGCTCGCTGCGATCGTAAAATTTCTGATAGTCCAGATACCATCTGACCTCCCCCTGCGTATCGACGACAAAATTTTCGGTGAAATCATTCCAGCTAGCAGCACCGCCGTTTTTCCAATCAAGCGGCTTATAGACGCTCGTGATCGTGTTATTGATGAGATAGAGCCTATTTTTAAACGCTGGATCGACCTTTTTAACCTTCATCTTTTGCATGTGGCTAAATCTAAAATCTCGGCTATACGTCACGATCGGTTGAGCGTAAATTTTATACTTTTCGACCTTCTTTTCGCCGTTAAAAACGTAGCTTACTTCGACCTCGTTTAGATAGTCCGGATACAGCCCCCAGATCGGCACGCCGTCGTGCGTCAGCAGCGCATGCTCGGAGACGTTATAGGCGATGTCGATACCGCCGCCAGGTTTACCCAGCACCCGCACATGGACATCCTTGATGTCCTTGCCCGCCCTATCGATGACGGCCGTTAGAGGCGCCACGTCGTAAGGGTTGATAAACACCGAGCCAAGCTCGCCTTGGGTTTTTACCTGATGCGCCAAAACGCCCGCACTCGCAGTCTGCGGCACCGCTATAAACGCGCCGCTTGCCAAAGCCGCAGCCAAAACGATAGAACCGAAAAAATTCTTACGCATATTCGCTCCTTTTGGG
>CAUPZQ010000052.1:0-9890 GCA_963515915.1 uncultured Campylobacter sp. | reverse complement strand
GGGATCTGGCCGCCGCGGGCGATGAAATCGGCGGACGAGTTTTTATTTACGCTCATCACGGGCGCGCTGCCGAGTAATCCGCCAAATTCCAGCGTGTCGCCCTCTTTGCCTTTTGGGATGATGCGCACGGCGGTTGTTTTTTGATTTATCACGCCGATCGCTGCCTCGTCGGCTATGATCGCGGCGATCGTTTGCTCGGGCGTATCCTGCGGGATCGCGATCATATCGAGCCCCACCGAGCAGATCGCAGTCATCGCTTCAAGCTTTTCTAAATTTAGCGAGCCTGCGCGCACCGCGGCGATCATGCCCTCGTCTTCGGAGACGGGGATAAACGCGCCGCTAAGCCCGCCTACTTGGTTGCACGCCATCACTCCACCCTTTTTGACCGCGTCGTTTAGTAGCGCTAGAGCTGCCGTCGTGCCGTGCGTGCCGACGCGCTCCAGCCCCATCTCCTCAAGCACGCGCGCGACCGAATCGCCCACGGCAGGAGTAGGAGCCAGCGATAGATCTACGATGCCAAATTTCACGCCAAGGCGCTCGGATGCCATTTGGCCTACGAGCTGTCCGATGCGCGTGATCTTAAACGCCGTCTTTTTCACGGTTTCTGCGACCACATCAAAGCTCGCTCCACGTACCTTCTCAAGCGCGCGCTTAACGACGCCCGGGCCGCTGACGCCCACGTTTATGACGACTTCAGCCTCGCCCACGCCGTGAAATGCGCCCGCCATAAAGGGATTATCCTCGACGGCGTTGGCAAATACGACGAGTTTGGCGGCACCAAGATCGGAAAGCCGCGCGGTTTCTTTTATCACGCGCCCCATGTCGGCGACCGCGCTCATATTTATGCCCGTCTTGGTCGAGCCGATATTTACCGACGAGCAGACCTTTTGCGTCGCGGCGAGCGCGGCGGGGATGGAATTTATTAAAATTTTATCGCCCTTTGCGTAGCCCTTTTGCACGAGCGCTGAAAAGCCGCCGATAAAGTCGATACCGACCTTTTGCGCCGCTTCATCCATCGCTCTAGCAAGCGGCACGTAGCTCACGGCATCCGTCGCCGCGCCGATGATGGCGATAGGCGTTACGCAGACGCGCTTATTTACGATCGGGATGCCAAGCTCGGCTGAAATTTCATTGCCGACCTTTACCAGATCGTGCGCCTTGTCGATGATCTTGGTGTAAATTTTCTCCGCCGCCTTGTTTATGTCGGGATCAATACAGTCAAGCAGGCTGATGCCCATCGTAATCGTGCGGATGTCGAAATTTTGCTCCTCGATCATCGCGATCGTTTCGGTTACGTTTTTGATGTCCATATCGGGGCCTTAGATGTTGTGCATGGCGTCAAAGATCGCCGAGCTTTGGATGTTGATTTTAACTTTTAGCTTTTCGCCTAGCTCGTTTAGCTCCCCCTTTAGAGCCGTGAAGTCCTGCTTTTCCTCACTGGAAACTACCGCCATCATCGTAAAAAACTCGTCCAAAACCGTCTGGCTGATGTCGTCTATGTTTAGCCCAAGCTGTGCGAGCTTAGCCGAAACGCCCGCCACTATGCCAACTTTGTCCTTGCCGATCACCGTTACGATCGCTTTCACTCTTACTCCTTTTTAAAATTTATTTAGCTACTTTGAGCGCGGAAGCCCTTTAAAACGACTAAGCCTTGCCGCCGTTTGAAATTATCAGCGCAAACACAATTGCGACCAAAGCGTAAAATATTACCGCGAGCCATATCGCCCATCTATTCACGCCGCCGCCCTTTCTTAGGGCTTCATCGTCCTGTTTATCCAGCAATGAAACAAAACTATAGCAAACGAAATATTTCGCCATAGTTCCGCTACTGACGCTAATCGCCATTCCTATACTTCTATCATATTCATCCAAAAACGGAATAAAGCAGGAAATTAACACAACGGCAAATAGGGCTGCGGCAATTTTATACTCCTTGCGGTACAGAAAAAAGAACAGCGTGCCGAAAAATCCCCACCAGCTCCACGTACTTACGTAATTTAACTCGCGCTGCTTACCCGTAGCGAAAAATTTCTCGCAGGCGCGTGCGTAAATTTCAACCTTACTAGGAGTTTGCAAAAAAATTTCCAGCTTCTGCCGAAGCAGCTTGCCGTCAGATAAAATTTCTCTAGCGTAATCCGTCATCTCACTCTCCTTAGCGATAAATCCCCACGGCGGCGCGAACCTTTTGCATCAATGAAGCAGCCGTCGCGGCCGCCCTTTGCGCGCCCTGTCTTAGCATCTCATCTAAAATTTCTCGGTGGCTTTGATAGTATTCGAATTTATCTCGCGCATCTTTGAAGTAGCTAAGCACAAGCTCGTTTAGATACGCCTTGAAGTGCCCGTGCCCCTCGCCTCCACGCTCGTAGCGAGCCCGCAGCTCCGCCTGCTCCGCTTCGCTTAAAAACAGCTTCGCGATGTTATAGACATTGCACCCGCGCCACTGCTTAGGCGCCTCCAGCGGCTCGGAGGTCGTTACGATATTTGAAATTTGCTTCTTTAGCGTCGCGGCATCCGCAAAAATATCGATCGTATTGCCGTAGCTCTTGCTCATCTTAGCGCCGTCCGTGCCCGGCACGATCGCCACTTCATCATTTACGCGCGCTTGCGGAATAGTTAAAATTTCGCCGTGGGCGTTGTTAAATTTAAGCGCGATGTCGCGGGCGATCTCGACGTGCTGGATCTGATCCTTGCCCACGGGCACGACCTCCGCGCTGTATAGCAGGATGTCCGCCGCCATCAGAACGGGGTAGCTAAACAGATCGTGTTTACTCTCAAAGCCCTTGGCGATCTTGTCTTTGTAGGCGTGCGCCCGCTCGAGCAGCCCCATCGGCGTATATCCGCTTAAAATCCAGTAAAGCTCCAGCACCTCTTTCACGTCGCTTTGCACCCAAAACACCGTCTTTTTCGGATCGATCCCCAGCGACAAAAACGCCGCGGCGGCCTCGTAGGTGGAATTTTTTAGCTTTGCGCCGTCGCTTACGGACGTGAGCGCATGGTAGTTTGCGATAAACATAAACATCTGCTCGCCCGCGTTTTGCGCATCCACCATCTGCTTGATGCTCGCGAAGTAATTGCCCAAATGTAGCTTACCGCTAGGCTGAAGACCCGTTAAAATTCTCATCATTGCTCCTTTAAATCAAAATCAGATCGCCGTCTATAAAGCCCACGGCGACGTGCTTGCACTTAAAAATTTTTGCATCTGGCATCTGCTCTCTCAGCTCGCGCAGAGCCTGTACGAGCATTTTTAAAACCTGCCGCCACGAAAGCTCATTTAAAAATTCAAGCTGCAAGCGTGAATATTCGGGATAAAACTCATCCTCGTCCTCGCACGCCCAGTCGTCGTCATCCGCGTCATAACTGCTCGATCCCGCCAGCTCAAGCGCGTAAGGCTCGTAAAGATCGAAGTGCCAAGCAATCACCCGCTTTGGAATTTGCTCGCGCTCTAAGCCCTCCAGCAGCTCACGCAGCTTTTGCTTTAGCACCTCTTTCTTTTCAAGCTTATCGCCTTTGCTCTCTTTGCCGTGCGGCTCGGAATTTTTGCCGCCGCCGGAGCGCTTCTGCTTAGACATCTTTTTCCCCTTTAAATTTAGCCTGTCGCAGGCGGAGCAAATTTCTTTTACGATCTTTTTTACGCTTTTATTTTCGACGTCGATTACGATGTCGGCCTTTTTTTCATACGCCCCGTCTCTTTGAGCGTGCAGCGTCGCGGCCTTTTGCAGATCCGCTAACAGCGGGCGCTTGGCAAATTTTTTCTCCGCGTTTTCGCTATTTTTTAAGCGCTCAATAATCCCTTCAAAGCTTGATTTCAGATACACGACGGTGCCGATTTTGTTTAAATTTTTCACGGCGTAAAAGCCGCCGCCGGTGGAGATCACGGCGCAGCGGACGGACTTTTCTAAAAATTTCGCAAGGTCCCCTTCCATCTTTCTAAAGCTCTGCTCGCCCTGCTCTTTAAAAATTTGCCCGATCTTTTTATTGGCGTAGCTTTCGATCATATCGTCGCAATCAAGCGCGAACATCCCGCTTTGCGCAGCCAGAGCCGGTGCTACCGTGCCCTTGCCGACCCCCATAAAGCCGATGAGTACGATGTTACCGCTCTTCATCGCTCTCACCTTTTTTGCGCGGCAGCAGCACTAGCGGACTACCCGAAAGAGCAAAGCTCGCGCGCAGTCTGTTCATCAAATAGCGCTTGTAGCTAAAATGCAGCGCTCCGGGACGGTTCATTACAAGAGCGATCTTCGGCGGCGCAAAGCCGATCTGCGCGGCGTAGTAAATTTTAACCGATTTGCCCCGCTCGCGAGGTATCGGATGCGCCTTTATCGCGGCTTCTACCGCTTCATTGATCCTTGCGGTGCCGAGCTTGCGCGTGAAATTTGAATAAACCTCCAAAATGAGCGGGTAAATTTTATGGATTCGCTTCCTGTCAGTCGCGCTGACGCTGATGATCGGCGCGTAGGAAAGAAATTTAAACCTATCGCGCAGATCGCGGCAAAACTCGTCGTAATCGCGCTCGCAAAGATCCCATTTATTTAAAATTATAATAAGCCCGAGTTCAAATTTAGCCGCAAGCCCCGCGATGCGCTCGTCCAGCTCGTTTAGCGGCTCGCTTGCGTCAAGCACCAAAAGCGCGATGTCGGAGTTTTGTAAAATTTTTTCGGTGCGATTTAGCGCGAAGCGCTCGATGCCTTCGATTTTACCGCGACGACGAATGCCCGCCGTGTCGATAAACTCGAGCGTGCGCCCTTCAAATTCCGTGCTTTCGTTCACCGGATCGATCGTCGTGCCCGCATAATCGCTCACGACCGAGCGCTGCGAGCCCACAAGCGCGTTTAAAAGGCTTGATTTGCCGACGTTTACCCGGCCGATGATGCCTACGCCGATGGTTTTGCTAGCGTAAAATTCCTCGTCGCGCTCCTCTTTCGGCTCGCCCTCGTCGTTGAAACCCTCTATAAAATCATCAAAAATTTCATCCTCGTCCTGCTGCGCGGGCGCGGGGTCCAAAAAGCCGTAGATCCACTCTTTCAGCTCGTCGATGCCGCTATTGTGCGAAACGGAGATCGGGAAAAATTTAACGCCGAATTCGTTAAACTCCCAGCTGCGCTCCTCGTCGCGCTTGCCGTCTATTTTATTGACCGCTAGGGCGATGGGCTTACCGAGCTTTTGCAGCGAGAAAAATATCCGCCGCTCATCATCGCTTGGAAGCAGCTTGCCGTCCGTCATAAAGATTATCAAATCCGCGCCCTTGGCCTCGCTTAGCGTCTTAGCCTGCACGCGCGCAAACAGCTCGGAGGTGTCGTCCAAGCCGCCCGAATCGATCACGCGCACGCGGCGATCGAAAATTTCGGCTTCGGCTCTATTGGTATCGCGCGTCGTACCCGCAACGTCGCTCGTGATGGCGATGCGAGCGCCCGCTAGGCGGTTAAAAAGGCTCGACTTGCCGACGTTGGGGCGCCCGATAATGATCAAACTTTTCACGTTCGTCCTTGTAGTTTTTGGCGCGATTATAACCAAAAATAGATTAAAGCCAAATTCTACGCGCTCGCTAGCGAAAGGAAGCGGCGAAATTTTATAAAATTTAGGCGCTAAATTTAGCGAAATTTTATCGCGACACTAGCGGGACGCCGCACGGACGCAAGGCATCAAAACGCGCGATCCATCGCCACGGATGACGCAAAACTGGAGCTACGCGTAAATTTATAAAATTTTAAAACCGAAGCCTATCCGCGAAATCTAGCGGTCGAAACACAAAAACGGGCGAGGACGCGCGAAAGCATAAAAGCCCGCAGCTGAGTAAATTTGACTATTCCGCGCATACAAGCGCCGAAGTACAAAACCGAGCCGTTGTGCCCAAACGCGCAAAAGCAGGCGGCGCGGCGAAATATTAAAACGGCGGAATATTAAAATTTAATCATTATGCGTGTATAATTCCGCAAATTTAAAGGGTCGCGATGAAATACAACAACTTCTTGCTGCACCATCTAAGCGTGTATTATATGCTGATGGCGTGCTTTTACAACTCTCTTACGGGCGTTTTTGCCAAGCTTTTGGGCGCGCAAATTTCATCGCTTGAGGTCGTGCTCTTTCGCAATCTGCCCGGACTTTTGATCCTGCTTTATAAAATCAAGGCTCGTCCCCGTACGGCGCGCTTCGCAAACAAAGGCGGTCATCCTTTTACGCTCGCGTTTCGCGGCATTATCGGGATTTTGGGGCTGATGGTATTTTTTTATAACGTCGCTAACATCAGCCTCGGCGAGGCATTTACCTTTCAAAAAACGGCACCCATTTGGACGGCGATCATTGCATACTTTACCCTCGGCGAAAAATTCGGCGCGATGGGCTGGTTCTCGGTCTGCCTAGGCTTTGTGGGCATCGTTTTAGTAATTCAGCCGCAGTTTGGCTTGCAGCCGAGCGATGTTTTTGGAATTTTAAGCGGATTATTCGCCGCGATGGCGCTTACCTCCGTGCGCGGGCTACGTAAATACTATAGCTCCGATACGATCATCCTCTCTGCGCTTCTTGCCGGCACGCTGATGCCCGTAGCGCTTATGATCGCGGCGGAATTTATAGATGCGCCCGCGCTGAGCTTTATGCTTTCTAAATTTAAAATTCCAAACGCACAGGGCTGGCTCTTTGCCGTGCTTTTGGGGCTGCTGGGGCTGTTTTATCAAACCTACGTCACCAAGGCCTACGCCGCGACGCGCAAAGCGGGCATAGTGGCTACGATCAGCTACGCAGACATCATCTTTTCGACGCTATTTGGGCTGTTGCTAGGCGACGCCCTGCCCGGTTTCATGGCGCTTGGGGGCATGGCGCTCATCATTGTCGCGGGCGCGCTCGTCGCGAACCGAAAGTAGGACGGCGTGAAGCAGAAATTTTACTCCGCGTTTTGGCTGAAACATCTTGGCGTTTATTATATGCTAGTAGCGAGCTTTTATTTTGCGCTAAACGGCGCTTTAGCCAAGGTTATGGCGGAGCATATGAGTAGCGCCGAGATCGTGTTTTTCCGCAACGTCGTAGGCATCGCGATCGTGCTGTTTTCGCTAAGGCGGGTAAAAAATCTGGGCCCGGGCGGCAAGCCGTGGCTACTCGCGTTTCGCGGCTTTATCGGCAGCTGCGGTATTCTAGCGACTTTTTACAACATCGCTCACATCGATCTTGGCACCGCTTTTACCTTCCAAAAGACGGCGCCCATTTTCACCGCGCTATTTTCGGCATTTTTCTTAGGCGAAAAGCTAAGCTCGCGCGGCTGGTTTGCGATACTGCTTGGCTTTGGCGGAATTTTACTCGTCGTGCGCCCGCACATCGGCATCAGCGTAACCGACGCGGTGGGAATCTTCGGCGGCATGTGCGCGGGGCTTGCATACACGAGCGTGCGCGAGCTTCGCAAACACTACGCCACCAACCTCATCGTGCTGGTTTTCGTCTCGTCCGCTACCTTTCTAAGTGCTACGATGATGATAACGGGCTGGGCGCTTGAAGGTAGCGAGGTTAAAATTTTAGGGCTTTTCAGCGGGGCGGATTTGGCAAGACTTGCTTACTTCAACCCGCCAAGCCTTTTTGGCTGGGTGCTCGTGGCGCTTCTGGGCGTCAGCGGTATCTACTTTCAAATTTACATGACGCGCGCCTACGCCGCTTCGCGCAAAGCGGGTATCGTCGCTGCGATCAGCTACAGCGACATCCTCTTTAGCATGGCGCTTGGAATTATGCTAGGAGACAAACTGCCGGGCCCGATCGTGCTAGCGGGCATCGCGGTGGTGATTTTAAGCGGAATTTTAATCGCCCGCGAGCGCTAAATTTAAATTTAAAACCTATTCAAACGCGGCGCAAAACTAAATTTAATCGGCGCCGCCTGCGAGCGCTAAATTTCAGCGATATAAAAGTCTTAAAAAGCTAAGATTGCGATAAAGTTCTACGGCGTAGAAATATTTTTCGACGGATTTAAATTTTATGCATTTTATCGGTATCGACATCGGCGGGGCGTCCTCAAAGCTCGCCGTTATGGACGAGCGCGGCAAATTTTGCGAGCTGTTTTTGCTACCAAGCGGCTTTAGCGCGGTCAAGGTCGCGCGGCAAATCAAGCAAAATTTGGAACAAAAAGGCTACGCTGAGGGCTTCGTGACGGCTACGGGCTACGGACGCGTCAGCGTAGAGTACGTGCGACTTAGCATGAGCGAAATTTTATGCCACGGCCTTGGGGCGCACTTTTTGTTTGAGCCAGACTGCACCGTAGAGGGTGTGGGCGGGCAGGATACGAAGGCGATCAAGACCCTAAACGGCAAGCCAGCCGATTTTATCATGAATGACAAATGCTCGGCGGGCACGGGCAAATTTTTAGAAATCAGCGCGGGCCGCTTGGGGCTTGAGCTTAGCGAAATTTACAAAACCGCCCGCAAAAATCCCGCGATTAAAATTAGCTCAACGTGCACTGTTTTTGCAGAAAGCGAGATCGTCTCGCTAAGCGCAAACGGAGCCGAAACGAGCGAGATCGCCTACGTCATCGTGGACTCCTCGGCGCACAAGGTCGCCTCTCTCATCAAACGACTGGAAAATCAAATTTACTTTTTAAGCGGCGGGCTTAGCAACGTGCCGCTCTTTAAACAGCTTCTAGGCGAGCATCTGGGGGCTGAAATTTTTACTTGCGAAAACGCAATCTACTGCGGCGCGATGGGCGCTTCGCTTATCGGCGCACGCAAAGCAAACGAAATTTCAAAGGAGACGAGATGAAGATGGATTTTGACGCGCTTAAAAAGCGTAACGCAATGGCTCTGCACGATCTAAAAGAGCAAGGCAAACACGTAGTTGGGATGTTTTGCACCTATTCGCCGAAGGAGCTTATTTACGCCGCGGGCGCCGTGCCGGTTGGGCTTTGCGCCTATGACGAAAGCCCGATAGATGCCGCTCATGCCGAGCTTCCGCGCAATCTTTGCCCGCTAATCAAAGCAAGCTACGGCTACGCGGTTACGAAAAAATGCCCCTATATGAACGCTAGCGATCTCGTCATAGGTGAAACGACCTGCGACGGCAAGAAAAAGATGTATGAGCTGCTTGCAAAGCACAAGGACGTCCACGTGCTGCAACTGCCGAATATGACCGGCGGCAAGAGCTTGGAGCTTTTTACCGACGAGCTTAGGGAATTTCGCAAAGTTTTAGAGCAAAAATTTGATACGAAAATCACAGACGAAGCGCTGCTTGATGCGGTGCAAATTTACAACGAAGAGCGAAAGGTAATGCTAGAGCTTTTAGAGCTTGGCAAACTAAATCCGATGCCGGTAGCGGGCAGCGAAATTCATCAAATTTCATTTGCGAGCGACTTCATATACGACAAACGCGAAAAGCTTAAAATGATACGCGCTTACATAGCCGTCGCAAAGGAGATGACGCCGCCGAAAACTCGTAAAAAGCGGATCATCATCACAGGCTGTCCGAGCGGAGGCGTGTATGAAAAGGTTATCAAGCAGATTGAGGAGCTGGGTGCAGACGTAGTGGCATTTGAAAACTGCTCCGGCACCAAAGGCTATCAAAACCAAGTACAAACAAAGGGCGATCTGGTCGCAAATATCGTCGAGCGCTACCTTAAAATCCCCTGCTCGGTGATGTATCAAAACGACGCCAGAGGCGATATTATCAAGGAATTTATCCGCGAGTATCAAGCCCACGACTTCGACGACGTCGTGGGCTACCACACCTACGCGACCCTGACGAACAGGATCAAAGAGGCGAGCCGCGAAGCGGGAGCGAACTATATGAGCTTGGAGACGGATTATTCCAAACAGGATGTGGGACAAATTCGCACGCGTCTAGAGGCGTTTATAGAACTGCTTTAAGCGGGTAGCTCGAAATTTTAAAATGAAGAATTTTCTAAATTTAAAAACAATCCAAAGAAAGGAGAG
>CAUPZQ010000051.1:0-9981 GCA_963515915.1 uncultured Campylobacter sp. | reverse complement strand
CTGTAGGAGCGTGTCAAAGACGGGCGCAGTGATCGACGTTGTTGCTGCCCTGAGCTCGGAAAAATTTCTGAAAAACGTAGTTGTCTTCGTTATTCGAGCGCGCCGAGCTAAAGCCCATTATTGAGCTTGGGCCATATTTAGCGACGGTCTCTTTAAATTTAGACGCTACAAAATCATAAGCCTCTTCAAAGCTTACCTCCTCAAGCTTACCGCTTCTATCAAATACTCCGTTTTTCTTACGGATCATAGGTTTGGCAAGGCGTTTTGGAGAGTTTACGAACTCCCAGCCGAACATCCCTTTTAAGCATAGCTCGCCGTCATTTACGTGGTGGGCCTGCGTAGGGCGCGCGTTTACGATCCTGCCGTCTTTTACGATAAGATCGATACCACAGCCGGTGCCGCAGTAAGGACAAGTCGTTTTGACAATCTTTTCTCTGGACTGCATAATATTCCTTTCAAGAATTTTGGTTTGCACGGCTATTATACTTTCTAGATTATAAAAAAAATTTTAAATTAGTGAATTTTTTTAAGCGAAATTTAAGCAATATGCAAATATCGCATATTAAATTGAATAGTTAAATTTTACGATTTTGCCTCGATAACGACGGTATTTGCGCGTAAAATTTATCGCTTATCGCAAAATACGCTTTTTAAGCTAAGTTTTATAATTTTAATAAAATTTCGAAATTCTATTACGCTCCGTTTTATTTCAAAGCACGATTAAATTTTTATGAAATTTTAATGCTAATTTATCGGTATAATATATTAATTTAATTAAATGAAAATCTATATTAAAATTTATCAAAAACTCGCTATCCTGATAAAATTTAAGCCACTAAATTTAAAATTTATAAAATTATTATTTTATATCTTAAATTCATGCAGAAAAAACCTTGATTTTAATCTAGACTAAGCCGTTTTTTTATGCTATTATTCAAAATCTTAGTAGAAATTAATTCTAAACGAAAGGTTAATCTCATGGATAGACGAGACTTTATAAAAAGCTCTGCGGCAGCGGCTGCCTGTAGTGTTGCGGGCATCAGCTTGCCTAGCAGTCTTAGTGCTGCTGACGAAGCCGAAAAAGGCTGGCGCTGGGACAAGGCGGCCTGTCGCTTCTGCGGCACCGGCTGCGGTATCATGGTAGCCACCAAAGACGGTAAGATTGTAGCGGTCAAAGGAGATCCGCTAGCACCCGTAAATCGCGGTCTGAACTGCATCAAAGGCTACTTCAACGCCAAGATCATGTATGGCGCCGATCGCATTACCAAGCCTCTTTTGCGCGTAAATTCCAAGGGGGAATTTGACAAAAAGGGTAAATTTGTAGAGATCAGCTGGCAACGAGCGTTCGACGAAATGGAGAAGCATTTCAGACGCGCCTATAACGAAGGCGGTCCCGAGGGCTTTGCCGTACTTGGCAGCGGTCAATACACGATCCCGGAAGGTTACGCCGCAGCAAAGCTAGTAAAGGCGGGCTTTCGCTCTAATAATCTCGATCCCAACGCTCGCCAGTGCATGGCCAGTGCCGTCGTAGGCTTTATGCAAACCTTCGGTATTGACGAGCCTGCGGGCGTTTTCGACGATATCGAGCTAACCGATACCATCATCGCCTGGGGCGCGAATATGGCTGAGATGCACCCTATACTTTGGTCTCGCGTCTCCGACCACAAGCTTCGCAACCCGGACCGCGTAAAAGTTATAAATCTCTCAACCTACTCTAGCCGCACTTCAAACATCGCCGATATCGAAATCATATTCCGTCCAAATACCGATCTTGCGATATGGAACTACATAGCACGAGAGATCGTCTACAATCACCCGGATATGATAGACGAGAAATTTATTAAAGAGCACTGCGTGTTCGCTACAGGCCCTGTGGATATTGGTTATGGCCTACGAGAAGATATAAATCATAAAAAATACCGCAAGACCGAGCTTGATACTGCAGCTAAGCAAAAATCCAAAATTTTAAGCAAATCCGAGGGCGTTACCTTAGCATATCTGGGTATGAAAGAGGGCGACGTACTCGAAAACAAACACTCTGACAAATCGGATGCTCACTGGCTCATAAGCTTCGAGGAATTTAAAAAAGCGCTGGAGCCTTACACGTTAGAATTTGTAGCGCCTTTGGCCAAGGGTGACGAAAGTGAGGATTTAGAGGCATTTAAGACCAAGCTAAAGCAGCTAGCAGATTATTACATTGAAAAGGACCGCAAAGTAGTAAGCTTTTGGACGATGGGCTTTAATCAGCACTCAAGAGGAACTTGGGTCAATGAGCAAAGCTACATGGTACATTTCCTTCTTGGCAAGCAAGCTAAGCCGGGCTGCGGAGCGTTTTCGCTTACCGGTCAGCCTAGCGCTTGCGGCACGGCTAGAGAGGTGGGCACGTTTTCTCACCGCCTACCTGCCGATATGGTCGTGACAAATCCCGCTCATAGAAAGGTTTCCGAAAAAATTTGGAAGCTTCCGGAAGGCACGATAAATCCAAAACCAGGTGCGCACTACGTGCAGGCTCTGCGTAATCTCGAAGACGGCAAGATAAAATGGCTATGGGTACAGGTAAATAACCCGTGGCAGCAGATCGCCAACGCAAACCATTGGATTGCCGCAGCGCGCGAGATGGATAACTTCATCGTAGTAAGCGACCCGTATCCGGGACTAAGCGCAAAGGTAGCCGATCTAATCCTGCCGACCGCGATGATCTACGAAAAATGGGGCGCATACGGCAATGCCGAGCGTAGAACTCAGTGGTGGAGACAGCAGGTCCTTCCTGTGGGCGACGCTATGAGCGATACGTGGCAGATGTTAGAGTTTTCCAAGCGCTTCAAGCTCAAGGATTTCTGGGGCGAGGTTAAAGTGAATGATAAGCTTACGCTTCCAAACGTATTGGATAAAATTTCAGAATTCGGCTATACGCCAGAGACTACACTATTTGAAGTGCTCTTTGCAAACAAAGACGCTCAGGCTTTCGCTGCAAAGGATCCGATTATGGCAAGCTTCGATAACTCCGAAGTAAACGGCGACTCTCGCGGCGTAATCGGCAGCGACGGCAAAGAATTTAAAGGATATGGCTTTTTCATCCAAAAATATCTCTGGGAGGAATACCGAAAATTCGGCACCGGTCACGGACACGATCTAGCCGATTTCGATACATATCACCGAGTGCGTGGTCTTAGATGGCCGGTCGTAGACGGCAAAGAAACACTTTGGCGCTTTAACGCTCAATACGATCCCTATGCTAAAAAAGCAGCTCCGGATAGTGACTTTGCCTTCTATGGCAACGCCAAAGCGGCGCTTCCTAGCGGCGATCTAAAATCCGCTACTTCTGGCGAAGAGAAAACAAGCCTCGCCAATAAAGCTAAAATTTTCTTCCGTCCATATATGGATCCTGTGGAAGTGCCGAGCGAGGAGTATCCTTTCTGGCTATGTACGGGTCGCGTACTGGAGCACTGGCATACGGGCACTATGACTATGCGCGTGCCGGAGCTTTATCGCGCGGTGCCTGAGGCAAGATGCTATATGAATGAAGCTGATGGCGCCAAAATCGGCGTGCAACAAAACGAAATCGTCTGGATCGAGTCGCGCCGCGGCAAGGTAAAAGCGCGCGTGGACTTTCACGGGCGTAACGTTCCGCCGAAGGGTCTTATTTTCGTGCCGTTTTTTGACGAGAAGGTTTATATCAACCGCGTCACGCTCGATCATACCTGTCCGCTTTCAAAAGAGACCGACTACAAAAAATGCGCGGTTAAAATTTACAAGGCGTAAATTATGGATAGGCGTGAGGTCTTAGGCATTCTTTCTTTAGCTGCGGGCGTAGGCGTTCTGGGGCTCGGAGTCGCAAACTCTAGCGGGCACGCCAAACTCCGCCCGCCCGCAGCTATAGGCGAGAAAGAATTTCTTAGCAAATGCCTAAGGTGCGGACTTTGTGTCGAGGCGTGCCCATTTGATACGCTTAAGCTTGCGAGCTTTTGCGATCATGCTATTGCAAACGGCACGCCGTTTTTTATCCCGCGCGAAATTCCGTGCTATATGTGCGACGATATACCTTGCGTCGCGGCCTGTCCTAGCGACGCGCTAGATAAAAGCTTAGTAAGCGAAGACTCCAAGCTTAACGTGCGTCTATCCAAAATGGGCGTTGCGGTCATAGATACCGAGCATTGCATCGCTTATGCTGGTATCCAATGCGACGCGTGCGTGCGAAACTGCCCTGTAATAGACAAGGCACTTCGCATTGACTACCGCCACAACAACCGCACCGAAAAGCACGCCCTGCTCGTGCCTGTCGTAGATAGCGACTACTGCACGGGTTGCGGCAAATGCGAGCATGCCTGCGTCACGAAAAAGGCGGCTATCAGCGTCGTGGAACGCGAGCGCGTCATAGGAATTTCCAGCGATAACTATGTCAAAGGCTGGATCAAGGGCGACGACGCGAAGCTAAAGGACGCAGACACCAAAATCAAGCTCGATCCGCAAAAAAGCAGGGATTACTTAAACGAGGACGATCTAATGGAAGGGGCTAGGCAATGAAATACACTATTTTAAGGCGTTTGAGCCAAATTTCTATTCTAGTCCTTTTTATTTTAGGAAATAATTTCGCCTTCAAAGCCGCGAGCGAAAACGGAATTTTATCAGGAATTCTAAAGGGCAATCTAAGCTCGTCGAAACTTTTCGGCACGATTAATCTAAGCGATCCGTTTGCGACGGCGCAGATGCTGCTAGCTAGCTTTTCTTTGGGCGCTACCGCGGTTATAGGAGCGGTTATCGTAGGCGCATTTTATGCGCTTATAGCGCCGCGAGTATATTGCTCATGGGTTTGCCCGATAAATTTACTAACCGATCTTGCCGCGTGGCTTCGTAAAAAATTTGGCGTGCACACCAAATTTTTAAACGTAAATCGCAAAGCTCGCTACGTCCTAGCGGTGCTAGCGCTTGTTTGCAGCGGAGCTTTTGGCTTTGCGGCGTTTGAGAGCGTAAGCTTTATCTCGCTTTTCGCGCGCGCCGTCATATCGCTGAGTGCTAGTGCGTTTGCAATCGCACTACTGATCGTGGTTTTTGAAATTTTCGCAGGCGATCGCACGATCTGTTCGCGGCTATGCCCGCTCGGCGGATTTTGGGCGGCGCTTAGCTATTTTAGCATCATTCGCATTCGCCACGAGGTTGATAAATGCACGATGTGCGGCAAATGCAAAATGGTCTGCCCCGAAGTGCAGGTACTTAAGATGGTCGGGCGCGAAAATGGGCGCGTTAGCAGCGAGTGTATCAGCTGCGGACGCTGCATCGACGTATGCGACGACGATGCATTAAATTTTAGTATATTAGGAGTGAAAAAATGAAAAAAATGGTTTTAGGCTTGGCTCTTGCATGCTGTGCGGCGCTCTTTGCCGCGGACAAGACGGCTTCTATAGACGCCGACAGCTTGGGCTTTATAAAAAGCGTGGACGAATCGGTGCAAAATAAAAATTCCCTGCCCGATTTCAAATATAGCGAGGATGCTCCGGGCGCCGCTTCAAAGATCGAGCGCAGCTTCGAAAACGCTCCGCCGCTCATACCGCACAGCTTAGAAGGGCTTGTACCGATCACAAAGGATAACAATATGTGCGTAACCTGCCATATGCCCGATGTCGCTAAGGATGTAGGCTCTACGCCGATTCCAAAAAGCCACTTGGTGGACTTTCGCACAGGCACGGATCTAAACGGCACGCTAGCCGAGCAGAGATTTAACTGCACTCAATGCCACGTACCGCAAGCCCAAACCAATCCGCTAGTGAAAAATAATTTCAAAGCCGATTTTAGCAGGTTTAGCGACGCAAATTCCACTTCTAATCTCATAGATACGCTAAATCAAGGCGCCGAGGTTGAGTAGGAGCGCGCGATGAAATTTTTACCACCGCTGCTACTTTGCGCCTGCTTCATCTATGCCGGCAACGGCGTTGCAATACCTAGTGGTGCTGTGGGCATAGATGCGCCTGCAAAGATCAAACACGCTAACTTCATACTAGAGCTTGACGCAAATGTCGCGGTGCTAAAAAATCTAGACGGCGAAATTTACGCAGGGCTTGACAACGGCAAGCTCTATAAAATCACCATTAACTCCGCAGAGAATTCCGCGCCAAATTCTGTCACCGGTCAAAATTCCGTCGCAAGCACAAATTCCGATGCGGCGCAGAATTTCAATGCGAAAGCAAGCGTAAATTCCACGGGAGATTCCACCGCAAATTCCGCTGCCGTAAATTCTTTAGCAAATTCCGCGAAGCAGAATTCTGCCGAAAATTCTACGGCATTAAATTCCGCCTCTAATTCCGCCTCGGGCGCAATATCCAAAACGCTAATTTTCGCCCTACCCTCGTCCAAAAATTACCTAGACGAGCCGATGGGCGCTACCATATTCGACGTCGATAAATTAGGCGAAAAATACGCATTTTTATATAACGGCGACGCGTTTGAAAAGATGCTGGGCGTGTTTGCGAGCGGCAAGATCACGCACTACAAGCTACCGATGACGGGGATTAAAAACGTCTATTTCTACGACGAAAATACCGTGATTTTGCTAGGTCTTGGTAGCGAAATTTTATATTTCGACCTACCTAGCGGCAAGGTAAGCTTCGAGCAAAAGCTCACCATCGCGTCTTTGGGTGGCAGCGCCTACGACCGCTCCAGCGGAACGCTACTGATCTCGTGCGAAGGCGGCATCGTGTTTTATTTCGACGCGAAAGCGAAAAAGCTTATGAGTCAAAAATCCCTACACAAGGACGGGATCTACTCCGTGGCGCTGCTTGGCGATCGTATGATGAGCGGCTCGAACGACAAAGAAAGATCGTGTTACTACGAAAACGGCGATTTCGCTAAATTTTATAACGCCCGTTTTGCAGTTTTTGCCGTGGCGCTAAGCCCAGAGCTGGGCGCTTTTACCGTTGGTAACGGCGTGCGCGTAATCGATAAAGCGGGCGAGATCGTCCGCAGCATCGAGCTGGATAACGACATCATCAACTATCTGCTTTTCGCAGGAGAGTATCTCGTGGGCTCGGGGTACAATAGATATATCTACTTTTGGGGGCTAAAATGAATATTTCAAGCGTCGTGATCTATCTGGGCGCAAATACCGACGTAGCGGCGTTTCGAAAGGAGCTGCAAAGTATCGGCGGCTGCGAGTTCGTAGCGTGTGAGGACGGCAAGGCGGTAGCCACGATTAGCGCGGAGAGCTTCGAGGACGAGATCGCCGCATTTCGCGCGATAGAAGCCATAGAGAGCGTAAGCGAGGCGATGATGATCTACTCATACTCCGATCTGGACGCAGATATCGCCGCAGCAAACTCCGACAACGGCGAGCAGATAATGCGAGAGCTGGACAAAAAAGACCCGAGCCAGATCAAATACGGCGGCAAGGTACGGGTCTAAATCGCCGCCACCGCTCTATTGGTGCTTTTCGCTTAAATTTTGTTATTTTTGGCAGTTTCTGCACTACTAGGTAAATTTTCAGTATAAATTTTATCTGCGCCCACGGAATTTGAAATTTTTTCCAACTCATCTTTACCGCTTCTAGCCTGTTTTTGCATCTCTAGCCCGACGCCGCTTTTGCGCTCCTAGCCGATTTTTACGCCTTTGATCCGCCGCCTTGCATTTAGCCGTAAATTTAAATCTACAATTAGACTCTATGACGATACAGAATTTTAAAAGCGACGGACGAATTAAATTTATGAAATTTCTGCGCAGCGCTATGCTTTACGTCGCATAAAAAACATGCCGCACCAAATAGACGCCGCATAAAAGGCGGTTCCGTAGCGACTGCCGTCTGGCGCCACAGCCTATAGCCGCTGCGACGCCCGTCTGCTTGGGATGACGCTATAAAAATACGGCGACCGGGGCGCCGACCGCCAGCAGAAACTACTTCTGCGCGCAGGCTTGAGATGCCCGTAAAAAACATCGAGCGAGCTCAGCCGCCGTCAAACACGCTAAATTTAGCGCGCGTATTGCTCTCTAGTATCGTAGTCCTTTGTTAGGCGCACGGACATTACGGCGCAGATAAGAATTTTTTAAATTTCAAAACAAGAGCATAAATTTTAAAATTCCTAGGCGTAGAAATTCCGCGCCGAAGCTAAATTTTAAAATTTATACTGCGGGCACTCAAAGAGAGTTAGCGGTGCGCCGAAATTAAAATTCGCCTTTAAATTTAAAGCCTTTAAACCCGCGCAAGGGCGCAAGAGCCGCAAGGGCGTGCTGGGCATTGCGTTTTACGGGCGGCATTTTCATAAATTTAAAAGCACCCAGCTACGCAAGCCCTACTCGAATTCTATCTTTTTTAGATAATCGTATAAATTTAGCACAGCGATAAATAGCGTTAAAATCGCGGGCCCCAAGATCACGCCCCAGAACCCAAACGTGCTGATGCCCGAAAGCATCGAAAAAAAGATCAGCATCTCGTTGATGTTTGCTGGGTTTTCGACTAGGCGCGAGTTGATAAATTTTATCACGAGCGGCTTTACGAAGCTGTCCGCGAGCGTCGAGATCAGTATCACGCAATATGCCATTATCACGATCGCGCCCGAGGTGCTGCCCCCCGCTAGCACATATAGCGCAGTGGGTACATAGATAAGCGCGCCGCCGACTGCGGGGATGAGCGAGCAGAAGGCGAAAAGCACCCCCATCAGCAGCGCGTCAAAGCCAAAGATCCCCGCGATGATCGAAAACAAAAAGCCCTGCAATACGGCGTTGAATATGGTCGAGTAAAACACGACGCTCATCGTATTTGCCGTCTCTGAGAAAATATAATCGATCTGCGAGGGCTCGACGGGTAGAATTTTTTTGAAAAAGCGCTTAAAGCTCTCGCCGTAGAGGTATGCAAAAAAGCAAAACACGACGATAAGCACCATATCGACGATAAATTTCGCGCTGGACTTTCCGACGACCGAGAGGTAGGAGATAATCTGCTTCGCTAGACCCGCGACGTCTAGGTTTGTCAAAAACGAGCGAAACTGCGTATCAAATTTTTCAAAAGGCCCAGGCAGCTTGATGTCTAGGCTCTGAACGTAGCTAAGCGCATCGTTTATGCGCGCCATATCGAAGCTCGCAGCATTTTTGGCGATCTCGATCACGGCGTAGATAAAAGGCACGAAAAAAAGCGCGCAGAGTAAAAACAGGCTAAGCACCGAGGCTAGCGTTCGCCTGCCGCGGCACAGCTTCGTTACTTTAGCGTGCAGACCCGAGGTCGCCACCGCCATCAGTACGCCGATTGCGATCACCATCAAAAACGGCGAAAATAGATAGATCACGCAGCAAAACATCAGCAAGGTTGCGCCGATAAAAAATATCTTGCTCGTCTTCGCGCGGCCGCTAGCCTTGGCAAGGCCCGCTTTCATACCCGCAGCGGCTCCCGAAGCGGCGGCGTCGCCTAGCGCGGAAGCATTAGCTGAGAAGGTTTCATTGGCTTCGGCGGCGCCGCTAAATGCAGCCGCACCAGCAGATGAGACTTTGTCGGTTTCGATCCGGTTTTCGCTTTGATTTTCGGCAGCGGCTTCGATTTTGCCCCACTCGTTATTTACGGTCTGATTTTCGGTGAAATTTTGAGCCTCGCTTTTGGCGTTATTCTCGGCGTTGTTTTGAGCTATCTTTTCAGCCAGGTCTTCGTTGCGGCTTGCGGCGTTGTCTTTTGGCGTCGGCAAATTTTATCCTTTTGAAATTTGATGAGCTATTTTATAAATTTTTTTATCAGATTTCGATTAAATTTTGAAATTTCATAAAATTTGCGAGCGATACTCTCACATTTCGCACATGCGGCGTATGGCGTATCGTATATGTGCGATGCGAACCATACATATACGACTACACTTGAGCTATGCGATTGGTATGCAAGGGCGGGCGTTATGTATATTTAAGGCAGTATATTTTTTTGCGCCTACGTCACGCTTGAGCCCTGCGCACACCGCAGCAAGACGCCGTCTTGCGCCGAGCTTTTGGCGCAGCTCGGACTATCGCGCGTGGTAATCGGCA
>CAUPZQ010000050.1:0-10728 GCA_963515915.1 uncultured Campylobacter sp. | reverse complement strand
GAAAAAGCCGCGCGCGAACCGCTAAAGAATTTTTTCAGCTACGAGATGGAGCCGCGCGGTAGCGAGGTGCGCGAGGACGTGATCGTGGGCAACACCTGCCTAACGGCCATCGTAAATCAGTACCTAAACGGCGAGCGCGACATCTATAACGAAGCCTTCGAGCTCGGTATCAAATTTTGCTTTCTTAGCATAGGTAACGGCGGCGACATGCAGGCGGGCTTTGATCTGCGAAATAAAATCGAGGACGAAGAGCTGGAAGGCTGCGGCTCGTTTCTGGAGATAATCGGCGGCGCAACCGGGCAAAGGCACGCATACATCGATCTCATCTGCTATGACGAGGAAAGGCTGAAAGAAAAAGTAAGCGAGCTTTGTAAAAAATACGGTGCGAATATAGAAATCCACGACTTTAAGCGGTAGCGACTCTAGTTTTTACCATTACCAAAATTTGCGACTTAAGCGGTAGTGGTCTCTGTTTTTGTGGCAGATAAATTTAAAATTTTGCGCCATCGCGGAAAATAAATTTTAAAACTCTACGTCGCCGCGTAAAATAAATTTAAAATTTGCCGCGCCGCACGCTTTTCGTTCGGTTTTGTCGTTCCGCTGATACGCGCTAAATTTGATCAAATTGCAAGCTTGCGGTGCAAATTATAGTGGCGCGATTTAGGATTTTGTTTATGCACGTGATTCGCTTGCAATGTAGATCAGCGTGGGCGTTTTTTATAAAATATACACACCGCTTGCAAATTTCACGCGCTGTGCCTGTTCGCATACATAGCTCGCTACGTAGAATTTTTATCGGCCACAATAATCCTCAGCGCGAGATTTGTTAAGATTTAAGCACCAACGCATAATTTGATAAAATTTTAGAAGCGGACACGCAATAAATTCCAAGAAAAAAACCAAGCACGAAAGAATTCTAATGAAATTTTGCAAAATGCTCTTTGGTAGAATTTATAAAAATTATAAAGATTTGACTCGGACAAATTTTAAAATTCTATAAAAAGCGGGTTTTATAAAAATCTTGCCAAGCCATGAAATTTCAAGAAAATTCCACAGAATTCCGATAAGTTTTTTGAAATTTTACTATAGCAGAATCCGATCCATCGCGCGCATTAGATTTAGCATTTGAGCATGTTCGAAAACATCGTGAGTACGGATGATCGCAGCGCCGTTTAAAGCGGCGATCTGATGCAGATACAGCGAGCCTGCAAGCCTGTCCGAGACCGCAGAGGGGCTGTAAAAATCGATAACGCTCTTTCTACTCGCGCCTACAAGCAGCGGGCAGCCGAAGTGCAAGAAATGCTGCAAATTTTTAATCAGCACTAAATTTTGTTCGGCGGTCTTACCAAAGCCGATGCCCACGTCAAGGATGATATTTTTAAGCCCCGCGCTTTGCAGCTGCTGCAAATTCTGCGCAAAAAACTCATCGATCTCGCCCATCAGATCGTCATATTTGGGCGCAAGCTGCATATTTTGCGGCTTCCCTTGCATGTGCATCAGCACGTAAGCGGCGTCGTAGCGAAGCGCAAGCGGGGCAAGAGCGAGGTTCGCACTAATGTCGTTGATGATGCTAAAGCCCCGATCTAGCGCAAATTCCAAGCAATACTCATCGAAGCTATCGAGGCTAAATTTAGCCTTTTCGTGCAGATGCAGGCGATAAATTTCCTTCACGATGTCCTTTATGCGTGCAAACTCTTCATCCCTGCCGCAGTACTGGCTGCCCGGGCGCGAGCTCACGCCGCCGATATCGATGATAGCGGCGCCCTGCTCGATCATCTTTTCGATCTTATTGGTCGCCTCTTTTAAGCTTGCCGCGCGGCTTGCGGGGTTAAAGCTATCGGAGTTGATATTGACGACGCCCATTATTTCGCAGCTTTGCGGCTTAGCAAATTTCTCGCTTAGAAATTTCGCGAGCTCTTTTAGCCCGAAATCCTGCAGCGTTTCTTTCTGCGCCAAAGCCTCGATCTGGCGGTCATTTGCGATCAAAACCGCGTCCGTATCGTCGCGCCCCAGGATCACCCCTTCGTTGCACGCAAGCTCGGCGCCGATGCTAAGGGCGTCTTGTTTTAAAATATTCGCTGCGGGCGCGCGTAGGTCTTTTAGATAGAAAAAGTTTAGGCGCGATTTTTTCTGCATTATCGCCCGTCCCGCATTTCGCACGCCGATGCGCTCGCAAATCAGCGCGAAATCGGTCTCGTTTGAAATTTTATAAATTTTCATCTTTTCTCCTCGATCATCAACAGTAACGGAGTAAGCACGGCGTGGGCTTTGGCGTTGTGCTCGGCGAGGTAGCTTAAGCGGTCAATTCGCTGCAGCTCATCGCCGCTTAGCCTAACGCCCGCTTCGAAGCACTCTAGCGCGATCTCGCCGATGAGCGCTTTTAGCGCCGTTTTGTCCAGCTCGCCCTTGCGCTCCAGCGCGATCTGTGCGTCGATAAACTCCACCGCTTCCTTTAGGCTGAGCCTAGCTAAATTTAGTCCGGTGCGGTATCTCGGCTTTCGCACGCAGAGGTTTTGCACGATCAGACGCGAGCGGATAGTAGGCAGCAGGGCGTTGATGAAAGGGGTGATCAGGAAAAACACCGTATTTTTAGGCGGCTCCTCTAAAATTTTAAGCAGGGCGTTTTGCGCCTCCTCGCCGAATTTCGTAGCGGCGATGACGATGATCTTATCCTCGCGCTCGGCGACGTAGGCTTCGTCGATGATCTTTCGCGCCTCGTCGATCTTAAGCTCGGTGCTTTCAAAAAACCTTAAATTTTTGCGCGGAATTTCGGCTAAAATTTTATCTTTAAAGCCCTCATAATCGCCCGTTAAAACGATCTGATTTATGATTTTCAAAGCACCACTTCGTCAAAAAGCACGGCGTCGATGCTTTTGTCTAAAATTTTAAAAAGTTGGATCAGTTTTAGATCCAGGCTCGGATCGCTCTCGCTCATGTAAAAGCTGTTTTGCAGCCTCTCGTCGATGAGCCACAGATAGCTGTCCTCATGGCTTTTGGCGATTTTGGCTAGCGGATGGTTGCCGTTACCGATGTAAAAATATATAAAGCCGTTTGCAAACGCGAGGCTTAGCATATCATTTAGCAGCAGCGCGTCCTCTAGGCTATTTACGCCGCCGCGGTAGAGCGAGCGCAGCGAAAAAAACGGCAGCAGCGGGCGTGAGTTGGTAGAGGAGTTGATCTTTTTAATGATGTATTCGCTAAACCAGCTTCGCTCATCGTCGCAGATGACGATGAAAGCAAAGCCGTCGTGGAGAAATTTTAGCTTTGATGCTAAAAGCGGCGTCCAGTCCTCCTTGCGATCCTCGAGCCACTCAAGTCCGGGCTCGGAGCGCATCGCCGTAACGCTCCAAGTGTGCAGATCCTGCATTATTTATCCAAATCGTAGGCTTTATGCAGCGCGCGCACGGCAAGCTCGCCGTATTTAGCCTCTACGATCATCGAAATTTTAATCTCGCTCGTGGAGATCATCTGGATATTTATCCCTTCATCCGCAAGCGTCTTAAACGCCTTGCTGGCTATGCCGCTGTGGCTTTTCATACCTACGCCGACTAAAGAAACCTTTACGATATCGGCATCCGATTCGATGATGGAATTCGGATTTGGATTTACCTCTTTCATTACCGCATAAGCAGTCTGCAGCTCGTTTTGCGGCACGGTAAAGCCCAAATTCGTCTCGCCGTTTCGTCCGATATTTTGCACGATCATATCGACGTTGATCTCCTTGCTCGCAAGCGCGGAGAAAATTTCAGCCGCGACGCCGGGGCGATCCTCTACATTTCTAATCGTGATTCTTGCTTGATTTTTATCCAGTGCAATGCCGCTAATTACCGCATCTTCCATCTTTTCTTCTCCTGTTATGAGTGTTCCTTCATGATCGTTAAAACTGCTTCGCGTCACCAAATTTACGTTTAATTTCTTCGCAAGCTCGACGCTTCGATTTTGCAAAACCTTTGCTCCCAAGCTCGCAAGCTCAAGCATCTCGTCGTAGCTGATGCGATCAAGCTTCTTAGCTTTTGGCTCGATGCGCGGATCGGTCGTATATACGCCGTCTACATCGGTGTAAATTTCGCACAGATCGGCATTCAGCGCTCCTGCAACGGCGACTGCGCTAAGATCGCTTCCGCCTCGCCCAAGCGTCGTTACTTCGCCTGCGGTGCTAATGCCCTGAAAGCCCGCGACGACGACGATTTTGCCCTGCTTTAACGCCTCTTGCATGCTTTTTGGATCGATCAAGACGATGCGTGCTTTTGTGTGAAAATTATCCGTCACGATGCCCGCGCCTCGCCCGCTAAACGCGATCGCAGCATAGCCATTAGCATTTAGCGCGATAGCTAAAAGTGCACTCGTGACGCGCTCGCCCGAGCTTAGCAGCACGTCCATCTCTCTGCCTACGGGAGTTTTAGTAAAAAATTCCGCCTGCTCGATGAGCTGATTGGTAACGCCGCTCATCGCAGATACGATTACCGCGACATCGTGTCCTTCGTTTTTAGTCTTTATCACGCGCTGCGCGACCGCCTCGATCCGCTCTAGCGTGCCGACGCTCGTACCGCCGTATTTTTGAACGATCAGCATTAAATGTAACCCTCCTCCTTAAAATATTTTAAAACCGTCGCGTAAATCGGCTTTTTGAAGTGATTTACGTGCCTTAAAACCTCATTTGCACCTACGAATTTAAATGCGTCGAACTCCGGAAGTTTAGTATTGATGTTTATATCGGCTAAGCTTCGCAATCGCACTAAAAAATACCTTTGAATTTGCCCGTCGTATGGGCGCATCTTTTGAGCTACCCCATCGGGAAAGTCGTAGCTGAGCCACTTCGGGCACTCAGCGATGATATCGACTTTGCTTGTTCCGATCTCCTCACCGAGCTCTCTGCGGATCGCCATCTTAGGTGTCTCACCATCGTCGATACCACCTTGAGGAAACTGCCAAGCGCCTTTGATGTCGCTTCGTTGCGCGATTAAAATTTCGCAATTAAACGGATACGAGGGCGAAAGTACGATTGCAGCGACATTTGGTCTGTAATTTTTCTCTTTTTCCATCTCGTTTTCTCACAAAAAATTTCTCAAAATTCTATCTAAAAATATTAAAATTTGCGTTAAGAGGCTTAAAATTTATATAAATTTTCAAATTAATTCGCTAAATTTTGCGACGTAAATTTAGCCCATAGGACCGTCCTTGCACATCTATATCCACGTGCCGTTTTGCACCTCCAAATGCCCGTATTGCGCCTTTGGCTCCTTCAGCGACAAATTTAGCCTCGTAAAAAGCTACTTTCGCGCGCTAGAGCTTGAGGTGCGCGATTTTTTGACGAAAAATCCGCACGCGCAAATTTCGACGCTTTTTATCGGTGGAGGCACGCCAAGCGCCGTAGATGCGGGGCTTTATGATGAAATTTTTGCGCTGCTTGCGCCGCATTTTGCCGCCAAAGCCGAAATCAGCTCGGAAGCTAACCCAAACTCCGCTAGCCCTGCTTGGCTTAGAGCGATGCAGGGGCTCGGCGTAAATCGCATCAGCTTCGGCGCGCAGAGCTTCAACGATGCCAAGCTAAAATTCCTCGGTCGCGCGCACAGTGCGGCGCAGATTTTCCTAGCGGTGCAAAATGCCAAAGCAGCGGGCTTTGATAATATAAATTTGGATCTAATCTACGCGAGCAAATTTGACGATAAAAGGAATTTAAAATTTGAAATGGACGAGCTTGCGCGCTGCGAAGTGCCGCATCTAAGCGCCTATGCGCTGAGCCTTGAGGAAAACACGCCCTTTTTTGGGCGCGAAAGCTTTAAAAAGGAAAGTGCGGCTCTAGCTAAATTTCTCTTTGCCATTGCGGCGGATAACGGCTTTAGTCAGTATGAAATTTCAAATTTTGCCGCGCGCGGACTGCGCTGTAAGCACAATCTGGCTTACTGGCGCGGCGAGGATTACGCAGGATTTGGGGCATTTGCGGTCGGAACTAGCGGGAAAGTGCGCCTTAGCTCGCCTAAAAATTTGCAAGATTACATCGCAGATCCGCTGCAAAAACAGCGCGAAGTTCTAAGCGCGCAGGATAAAAAGCTTGAGCGTATATTTCTCGGGCTGCGCTGCGTTTTGGGGCTTGAAGCGCAAATTTTAGACGCCGCGGAGCTAAGTAACGCGCGGCTACTCGTGCGCGAAAAAAAGCTAAAATTTGCCGAGGGCAAATTTTATAATCCCAACTTTTTGCTCGCCGACGAGATCGCGCTTTTTATCACGCAAGAAAGCTGCCGCGGGCGCTAAATTTAAGATTAATGAAATTTTAGTTAAAATACGCCACTTTTTACGTTAGGAAATTTTATGTTTGGTATCAGTATGCCTGAAATTACGGTCATTTTAATCATCGCGATAATCGTGCTGGGGCCCGAAAAGCTTCCAAAAGTCCTGGTCGAGCTAGCTAAATACTTCAAAGTCATCAAAAAAACCATCAACGACGCAAAATCTAGCTTCGATCAGGAGCTTCGCATCGCCGAGCTCAAAGAGGACGCCAAAAAATATAAAGAGAGCATCACGCAAGCAAGCGAGGGTGTGCGCAAAAAGCTCACGTTTGAGGAGCTCGACGAGATCAAAGGCGGCATCGACTCGGTCAAAGAGACGCTAAATGCGGGGCTAAAAGGCGCGGAAAGCTCGCTTAAAGAAACGCTTAGCTCGGACGCCGCCAAAGACGCGTTAAACTCCGCGAAAGTCTCGGCACAAAAACAATATGGGACGGCAAATTTGAAGGCAAATTCGGGCGGAGAAAATTCCGCGCAAAGCTCCGCTGGCGCCGCAAACTCTACGCAAGGCTCCGCCGGCAGCGCAATGAATTCTGGCGCTGAAAGCAAAAACGCGAATTCAAGTGCCGAAAACAAAGACGAAAATTCCATGCCGAGCGCGGGATACGGTGCGGGAAATTCCGCACAAAATACGAATGCAAGCAGTGAAGCTAAAGGCGCCGCGCAAAATTTGAATGCAAATTTAAACGGCGATGCGCGAAATTCTACGCAAAATTCCGCGCAAAATAACGATACGCAAAAATCATAATGAGAGAGAAATTTAATGTTTGAAGAGCTAAAACCCCATCTAGCCGAGCTTCGCAAGCGCCTAGTGATCTGCGTGCTGTCCGTCATCATCCTTTTCATCGCGTGCTTCGGCTTTTGGGAAGATATTTTAGGCTTTATGACCCGCCCGCTTGTGCGCGTGCTTCCTAAAGGCAGTGAGATCATCTTTACCCAGCTCGGCGAGACGTTTTTTACCGCGATGAAGGTGTCATTTTTCACCTCGTTGCTTCTAGCGATGCCGATAATTTTCTGGCAGGCGTGGCTTTTCATAGCACCCGGGCTTTACGACAACGAGAAAAAATACGTCATCCCTTTCGTTAGCGGCGCGAGCATTATGTTCTTTTTAGGCGCGGCGTTTTGCTATTTTTTCGTAATCCCCGTCGCGTTTAATTTCTTGGTAAATTTTGGCGCCAAGCAATTTACTGCGATGCCTACGATCGGCGAATATGTAGGCTTTTTCGCTAAGCTCGTCGTCGCATTTGGCATCAGCTTCGAGCTTCCTGTAGTAACCTTTTTCCTCGCTAAGATCGGGCTTGTGACGAACAAAAGCCTGAGCGATTTTTTTCGCTACGCAATCGTCATTATTTTCATCTTTGCAGCGATCATGACGCCGCCGGACGTGCTTAGTCAGTTTATGCTCGCAACTCCGTTAATTGCGCTTTATCTGCTTTCAATCTTCATCGCCAAAATGATAAATCCGTATAAGCAGGAAGATGACGAAAGCGAAAATTCCACGGACGTAGCGCAGGCGTGAGATGGCGGATCTAAATTTAGTTGGCAGCTACGATTACGAGCTTCCTAGCGAGCTCATCGCAAGCGCGCCCGTGATGCCCAAACAAAACGCGCGCCTGCTAATCTACGACCGCGCCAAAGAGCAGATCACTCACGCGCACTTCGGCGATTTGGCGGATGCCCTGCCGCCTTGCGATATTATTTTTAACGACACGCGGGTGATTAAGGCGCGCCTTTTCGGTCATAAAAACAGCGGCGGCAAAATCGAGCTTCTGCTAAACTCGCCGCTTGAGGGCGATAAATTTAGCGCCTATATTCGTGGCAGCGTCAAAGTAGGCAGCGAATTAAAATTTCAAAGCGGTCTTGAAGCTCGCGTTTGTGAGCTGATGGAAGGCGGGCTTCGCATCGTGCAGTTTGAGCAGGGCGGTAAAGCTTTAAACACCCATGATGTTTTTGAAATTTGCGAACGTATCGGCCACGTGCCGCTGCCGCCATATATCAAGCGCGCCGATACCAAGCAGGACGAGAGCTGGTATCAAAGCATCTTCGCGCGGGAGCAAGGCGCCGTCGCCGCACCCACCGCGAGCCTTCATTTTAACGATGCGATGCTAAACGACCTGCGCAAAAACCACGAAATTTATTTTATCACGCTGCACGTGGGCGCGGGCACCTTCAAGCCCGTGGAAGTAGCGGATCTGCGCGATCACAAGATGCACGGCGAGCTCTACTCTATCCCGCCGCAGACCGCGCAAATTCTAAAAAGCGAGCGAAAAATTTTAGGCGTGGGTACGACCGTTACGCGAACGATCGAAAATTTTGCACGTAACGGGCAAAGCAGCGGAATCTGCGAGCTATTTTTACACCCGGGCAACCCGCCGATAAGACAGAATTTTTTGCTTACAAATTTTCACTTGCCCAAATCCACGCTGATAATGCTCGTAGCGAGCTTCATCGGTCTTGAGCGCACGCTTAAACTCTACCGCATCGCAGTGGAGCAAAGATACCGCTTCTACTCCTATGGCGATGGGATGCTTGTGCTATGAAAGCCGTGGTTTTAGGCGCACTAGCAATATTGGCTGCGACGGCAGGCTTTGCGGCAAGAAAACTTTTTGCTAAAAAGCCCGCCGTAAGCGGCAAAATTTTCTCCGCTGCGCCTAAAGCCAAAGAAAGTGATTCTGTCGTGCCTAGACGCGAGGATATCGCGCAGATCGATATTTTAAAAATTTTAAAATTCCAAAGCGAAATTTTATTTGAGGAGTGCACGAAATACGACAGCACGCTCTATCTTAGCTTCCCGCCGCAGCTGCCGCGTATCTACGGCGGCGAGGTGCTAAATCTCACTAGCGCGGTCTTTGACGCGTGCGAGTTTTTCCTGCAAAATATTGCTGAACCAATCCGAGTAAGCGTGGAATTTAGCAGTAAGGAACTTAGAGCGAATATGAGTTCCGTCAAGCTCGATGTTCGCGTAGGCATCGATCGCGAGCTAAAGGATCCGCGCACCTATGCGCTTAAAAGTGCGCTAGAAAGCGCCGCTAGCACGGATGATGAGTATCTTACTTCGGCGCAGACCCATTTGCGTGCACTCGGTTCGCATCCGAGTATTGGAGCTGACGGGCGCGGAACCTTTATTAAAATGGATGCTGTGCTTAGCTGCTTCGCGCAGCAGAGCTTTAGCGCCAAAAAATACGACTACAACGTCATCATCACGCATAAAAACCGCGCGATCTTCGAGGAGCTACGAGATTTTTTGAGCGGGCTTGGTTGCGACGTGATGCCAAACTCCAACTGGGAGAGCGCGAAGAGGCACCTAAACGACTTCATCTACGTAGCCGACGTCGTCATCCTTGACGCCGAGATCCTACGCGCCAATATAAGCGAAATAAACTACCTCAACGCGCTGGAAAAAGATGGGGTATTTTTCATATTTTTGCTTAAAAACAAACACTCGCTCAAGGTGCTGGAGGGGTTAAGCTTTAAATTTTTCAAGCTCGAGATGCCATATTTCTACGACGAGTTTTACGCCACGCTCGACATCATCGAAAAGATCAAAAACGATGAGAATTTCTTGGGGCTGTAGCGAACAGGCAGCGATAAATTTAAAACCGAAGAGATTGAAGTGCTATATTTTGACTTAGATTGGATCAAGGGCAATATAAAAGATAGCGAATATGCCTCAAGAGAGCGGCGATACGAGGCGTATTTAGCAGGGCTGCATAAAAATATGCATACGCTAGAAAGAATTTTTGCGGGCATAAATTTCAACGATGCGCTATTGCTACCCAAAAAGCAAATTAATGAAAAGTTGCATTTGAAATTTTACATCGGAGATTTGCAAAATGGATATTATGAACTAAAATGCGTTATGAGCTCGGATCAAAGATGCGGCGCGGCAGCAGGCGAAATAATAACGAGCGAGATATTTTACGAAAATGGCAATTACCGCTTCTCTTTCATCCTTACCTGCCTGAAGGAATACACCGTTAATTTCTCCAGTATAGATAGCCTTAAATTTAACGCGATTTCGCAGAAAAAATACCACTTTGAGCATAAGAAATTTAAACTTTCATAGAAAACCGCGCGCCCAATCGGTCGCGCATAAAATTTACCCATAAAGATCGCGCCCTTAAATTTATCCCGCTTGCAAGCCGCAAACAGCGTAAATTCCGTCGTGCCTTGCAAATGGAATTTTAAATTTTAAATACAGACGCTAAACTCAAGCGGGCTTATTTTATCCACTCGTTTTAAAATTTCCAAATCGCATTTTAAAATTTACACCCCAAGCGGACTTAAGAAATTTTACAAACGGCACAATCTGTTTTGAAGCACGCCCGATAAGACGTATATAAAGCGAGTAAATTTAAGAATTTAGCGCGGCGCCCGGCTTACGACACCACGACACCACGACACCACGACACCACGACACCACGACACCACGACACCACGACAC
>CAUPZQ010000049.1:0-10974 GCA_963515915.1 uncultured Campylobacter sp. | reverse complement strand
ATCCTTTCCGGTAAAAATTTGGATAATTTTACCCCCCCCCCCCCCTAAAAAATTGATTAAATTTGCCGCGAATTTTAACGAGGCGGCGAGAATTTAACGACCACGGATCCACCAAGCCCGCTCAAAATTTAAATTTTACCTGAATTGAGCTATAATCGCGCATTAAATTTAACCTTGGATAAAGATTTGAAAATAGCTTTTTTTGACTCGGGTATCGGCGGACTAAGCGTGCTAGCTGAGGCTCTGCGGCGGTTTAGCGGGGCGGAGTTTTTGTATTTTGCCGACGAGGATCACGTCCCCTACGGCACGAAAAGTAGGGTCCAGATCGTGCGGCTGAGCCTCGATGCGGTGGGGTTTTTGGTCTCGCGCGGCGCGAACGGGGTCGTCGTAGCTTGCAACACCGCCACGAGCGCGGCTATCTCGGAGCTTCGCGGCGCATTTAGCGTGCCCGTCATCGGCATGGAGCCCGCCGTCAAGCTTGCTGCGGACAGCTTCGGCGCGCGCCCGACGCTGCTAATCGCCACGCCGCTAACGATCGCGGGCGAAAAGCTCGCGCGCCTCGTGGGGCGGCTGGAGTGCGAGACGTGGAGCCTGCCGCTACCTCGCCTCGTGGAGTTTGCGCAGGATTTGGAGTTTGACTCGCCTGCGGTTCGGGCGTATCTGCAGGGGGAACTGGCTAAATTTGAGCTTGAGCGCCTTGGCTCGCTCGTGCTTGGCTGTACGCATTTCAACTATTTTAAGGACGTTTTGCGCGAAATTTTGCCGCCTCACGTGCGCATCATCGACGGCATCAACGGCACGCTAAATCGCCTTGAAAGCGAGCTGGGCGGAGGGCTAAAGCTTGCGCGCGGCGAGGATTTGTCCTCGCGGGCGGCTAAATTTAACGCGGACGGCGACGTAAAATTTGATACGAATTCATCGGCGCAAGCCCACAAATTTGGCGCGGAAGGGCGAGGCGCAGGCAGAGAGAGCGTAAAAGGCAAGAACAAGCGGGGCGTAGAAGGTCGCGATAATAGCGGCGGTAGGCGCGACACAGAAAGTTGCGGCGAGAGCAAGCCCGATATGATAGAACAAGGTATGAGCAGACTTCGTGCAGTGTCGTGCGGCGCCAGAAAAAACGGCGCAGCGGGGTACGATGAGTTTTCTAACGCGGATGAGCGCGGCTTCGGCATGGATACTTCGCGCGACGTAAAATCGCAGGTTTGTGCGGATAAAGGCGTAGAGCAGTGCGACGAAGATAAATGCCGCATGTCGCCACGCGCCGTAGATGCGAATTCACAGCTCAAGCTTTATTCTCGAGGCGGCGCGGATTTGTCCTTAGAATTTGAGCCGCGAAGCGAAGAGGCGGGTATTTCGCGAGTGAATTATCCAAACGGCAACAGCGTGGAGTATTTTTACTCGGGCAGGGCGCTAAATGCGGCGCAGCTGCGCAAGGTGGGACTGTTTTTAAAGCGGCTCGATGCGATGCGAGGGATCGGCTAGGCTACGCGTCCGTGAGCCGCAACGCGGATTGAAATTTTATCACATCGCGGATCGCACCACGCAAATTAAAATTCTAGCGCATCGCAGATCGTGCCGTGAAAGTTAAAATTTTGATACGCTATAAATCGCAGCGCAGACTCAAAATCGCGCCGTTTTGTAAAACGTACCGCATAGGCTAAAATTTCGCCGTGCAAAAATTTAACTCGGCTCGGCGATTTAGAAGCGGCTTCGCAACGGCGTGCGAGCAATGGCACCTAGCCGTCGTCCGGTGCGCGAAAGTTAAAATTTTACGGGGCAAATGCTGCCTTCCCGCCGCCCAGCACGTAAATTTAAGATTTAACGCACAACGCCGCCGTACGACTTGAAACAATATAGCGTGAGAAAGACGCTGTCGCTTCTTTAAATTTAATAACGTAAGCCGAGAAGTTGTATATGGGGAGTTGCCTCGCGCCGCACGAGCTGTCGCCGCGGATTTGAAATTTTAAATTTAGACTAGGGTGCGGATAAAGCGCGCGAAGTTAAATTTAGTGCGCCGCGCAAACCGCCGCCGAGAGAAATTTAGACTAGGCGCACGGCGTAAATTTTAAAATGATTAAATTTTAAGGCGCCGCGCAGCCCGTAAGTCTTTTCTGTGATAGCCAAGCCCACAGGCTTTAAATTTGAAATTCCAAAATTCGTAAAGCAAGATTTCGCGCCGTATTGTTTCGCAGGAGGAATTTTATACGGCAAAATTCTAAGCCGCGTAGAGCGAACTTACTCCGCGCCTTCGGTGTAGAGTAAGTTAAAATGAGCTTACGCATAGGGCATAAGAGGAATTTTAATATTGAATTAATATTAAAATTTATTTTGTTCCAGAGAACATCTTTTTACGTTCATTCCATCTATATTCTTCTAACCCCTTACTTGCATTTTCACAATTCTTGTGCATTTTGCTTCCTTCTTCTATCTTATCCCAATCACAATTCTTTTCTACTTCTTTAGCTTCCTCTATATGCTTTTCATAGTATTCTACCGTCATAACTTTTATATCATTGACCGATTCTTTTGCATTCACGCAATTCTTATACGAGTTGCTTCCATCTTTAAGGGTATTGAAATCGCACTTTGCTAAAACCTCTTTGGCTTCGTCCAGATGAGCGTCGTAATACTCCTTGGTCTTTACCTCGGTATCATCGCCGCAACCAACTAAAAAAGCAGCTAACACCCCCCCCCAGAGGAACATTTTAGGATTTTTCATTTCATTCTCCTTGTTTGAAATTTATCGGTATTTTACTATCCGTTTACTTTAAAAAATTTGAATTGCGCGCGCGCCAGTTTAACGCGGCTAGTTAAAATTCAGCTTTTAAAATTTGCTCGCTTTTTTTGAAATTTCGCTTTAAAATTTTATCCGCGCGACGGAATTTTGCAGAGCGGAATTCTGCGGGATGAAGCAAAATTCCGCCGGACAGGATTCCGCATCGCTGCGGAATTCGGAAGCGGAAGGCAAAAGCGAAATTTAAAAATTTACAGAGCTACTCCTCTATCTTTTTACCTGCAAATCGCACGAGAGCCCACGTAACAGCAAGTCCCATCGGCAGCGCGATCCAGACGCTAAGTCCTAGCGCTACGGGCAGATATCCTGCCACCACGGCGACCGCGCCGACGGATAGAGCGTAAGGCATCTGCGTCTTTACGTGCTCGATATGATCGCAGCCCGCGCCCATCGACGAAAGGATCGTGGTGTCCGAAATCGGCGAGCAGTGATCGCCGAAAATCGCGCCCGTAAGCACGCCCGAGATATTTACGATCATATAGGCGTGAAGCGCATCGCCCGAAAGCCCGTAGTGAAGTCCCACGGCGTTTGCCAAAGGTATGGCAAGCGGCATTAAAATTCCCATCGTACCGTAGCTAGTTCCCGTCGAAAAGCTAATGAACGAGCCCAGCACGAAAATCGCTACCGGCAGCAAGAATTTCGGCGTGTTTTGGCTCAGCATATCGACCAGATAGCGCGACGTGCCGAGCTCCTTGATGACCGAGCTGAGCGACCAGGCAAGTAGTAGGATCACGATCGTGACGATCATCGTCTTCCACCCTTTGATCCACGTAGAGATCGCCTCTCTGACGTCAAAAATTTTGCGGTAAACGCTCATAAATATAGACACGACCGTAGCAAGAAGCGCCGCTTGAAAAAGCGCGACCGACGAGTTCGCGTTGCCAAACGTCGCCTGAAGCGTCGCAAAGCTTAGCGGAGCGGCTTTTGCGGCTGCGAGAGCATCGCCCTCAAGCTTGCTTAGTCCGCTAAAATAAAAGCTCGCAAATGCGCCGCAGATTAGCACTATAAGCGGGATAACGGCGTTTGAAGCTTGCGGCTTGATCCCCTCTTTGGGCTCTAGCGTTTTATCTTCGAGCTCGGCGATGTTAGAATTTTTAGAGTGGATTTCGCCCGTCGCCGCGCGCCTTTCGGCAGAGAGCATCGGTCCGAAATCTCTACGCATGAACGCCACGTAAACCACGAAAGCAAGCATGAAAAGATTGTAGAAGCGATACGGCATGGTTTGCACGAAGATCGAGAAGGCGTTTACGTTTTGCACGCCGATCTGATCATATCCCGCTCTTATCAAAGAGACCTCAAGACCTACCCAGGTAGAAATTAGCGCGATACCCGCAATCGGTGCGGCGGTGGCGTCGATGATAAAGGCGAGCTTTTCGCGGCTGACTCTAAATTTATCGGTAATCGGCCTCATGACGGGGCCTACGATCAGGGCGTTTGCGTAGTCGTCGAAAAATACGAAAAGGCCCATAACCCACGTTGAAATTTGCGCCGAGATACCAGTTTTAGCGCGCTTGCTGATCCAAAGCGCCACGGCTTTCGTGCCGCCCGTCCTACTAATCAGCGCGACTACGCCGCCGATACAAAGCACCTGCAAAAGCACGCCCGCGTTGCCTTTACTGGCCATCGAGCCCACCACGCGCGCGACCAGATCGGTAAAGCTGCCCACAAGCGCGGAGATCGGATTGTCGTTAACGACTGCTAGCATATAGGTGCCGCTAAAAACGCCGATGAAAAGCGATAAAATCACCTCTTTGGTGATAAAGGCAAGCGCGATCGCCACGACGGGCGGCACCAGCGTCCAGATACCGAAAAGCTCGGCATTATGCTGCCTAGTTGCGTCATCCACCGCAAACGCGGCAACCGATAAAAACATTAGTAATAGAATTTTTTTCATTTTCTCGCCTTAAAATTTAATGCTTCTCGATAAAAAGCCCAGCCCAGCTCTGCTGCGTCGCCATCGCCTCTACGACGTTGATATTTACGCGGTGCGGCATCGCTAGGCAGCTTAGCACGATCTGCGCGATGTCCTCTGGCAGGATCGCATCGACCCCCTCATACACGGCCGCGGCGCGCGCTACGTCGCCTTTAAAGCGCACCTCGCTAAACTCGCTCTTACAGATTCCAGGAGCGATCTCCGTCACGCGGATGCCGCTGCCGCGCAGGTCGTTGCGGATATTGCGGCTAAACTGCTTGATAAACGCCTTGCTCGCGCCGTAAACGTGGCTACCCGGATAGGGCCACGCGCCCGCAGTCGAGCCGAGATTGAAGATATAGCCGCTTTTGCGCGCGATCATCAGCGGTAGCACTGCCTTGGTCGAATACAGCACGCCTTTGATATTCGTATCAACCATCGTCTCTAAATCCTCTACGGGTGTCTGCACGATCCCCTCAAGCCCCAGCGCGAGCCCTGCGTTATTTACGAGCACCTCGACGTCTTTGAAATTTTCAGGCAGCGCGCTTACGGCATCAAACACCGCAGCTTTATCGCGAATATCCGCGGCGATAATGTGCGTATTGCCTAGCTCGCCGGCTAGCTTCTGTAGCCGATCTTTGCGACGCCCAAACGCAATAATCTTATAGCCCTGCGCGCTAAGCGCCCTGGCAATCGCCTCGCCAAAGCCGCTCGTAGCGCCCGTGATGAATGCCGTGTTTTTCATATGATCCCCTTTGCGTAAAATTTTAAATTTAGCGCAATGATAACGCAAAACGGATTTAGAATTTATGAAATTTGCTCTTGCGGCGCTGGAGCGGATGAAATAATACGAAGGCATTGGCAGGTTCTCTCACCCAAGCTCGCAATCGGCAGCGGATTCGGCGAGCGCACGGGCTAAATTAAAATTTTGCGCCGTTCGTTTGTCGCGGTTTGCTATAATTACCTAAATTTAGGAAAAAGGCAAATGAGCAAATTTATACGATTTATCCTCGTTAGTATCTGTGTTTGCGCCACTTATGCGGGTCTGAAATATGCTTTTATACTCTTTATCACGTGGCTCATGTTTAGTGGGGTATATTTTGATGGACCGGGTACGCTGCTCGCCATACCGCTCACGTTTCTAAGCTCGTCGGTTATATTTGATTATTATTGTATTGCGCTGGGCTCTCATCTGCTCTTTTTATCTCTGCTTAAAGGGCGCGACGTGAAAACGCGGTGGATTTTACCTTTATTTTTTCTCATAACGCTCGCGTTTTGTAGCTTTTGCGTCTTAATCGGGCACGAAGATTATCAGCGCATAAACGCACTTTTTGCACTCTTGCTTATCTCTCCTTTTACGCTCATCGCATACGCCATCGTTACGACCGTAATCCTTGCCAAAAATAAAATTTCGGATTATTATCCGGTCTTAATCGCGATAATTTTTGTGCCTATTCATGCCACCAGCATAGGGATATGGGGATTAGAACGGATATATTTTGGAGTATTTCTAAACGCGACGATACTGGGGATTTTTTATTTCACGGCGAAAATCGGGCGCGTAAATTCGATCGCACACAGACCCACATCCGACAAAATGCAAAATTCTAAAGACCGCGTTATCAAAACGATACAAAGCAGCGCGGCATTTTTAAACGACGATATTTTAAAGAAGCGCTAAAATTTTATCCTTTTTAGGAATTCTAAATGGCACTTTCGTCGCGAGCTACAAGCTTATCTGCTTACCGATAGATCTGTGCTTTACCGACAAAACCTTCAAAAACTGCGCCGTTTTACCTCTTGACGCATTGCTATCGCCATTTGATCAAATTTAAATCCAGCGCGATCTCGTCGTTTTTGATCACGCCGATACCCTTATTTAGCACATTTTGCGCGATCTGTTTAACTTCTGCTAGCGAGTGCATCGCGAAGGTGCCGCACTAAAATTTATTCAGCTCAGCGATGTCCTCTTGAAGGTACGCCTAAAATATTTTTATGCTTACGTTCCACGCCGTCGCGATGGTAGGATTTGGTTTTAATAGCAACTAGCTCCAATAAAATTTCATCTGTCACGCACAAGGTCTTTTGCGTTTTTCGATTTAGAATTTGGGTTGTGAGAATTCCATTCATCGTTTACGAATACTCAGAATAAATATTGTGGCTATTTTATACGTGTAGGGCAAGATAAAATTTGTAGTTCTCAGGCGTGGCAAAATCAGTACGCCCCGTTTTACAGATGGCAAAATAAAGCGCGTTGGAATCGGCCTTCACTTGAAATTTTATTTAAAAAGCAAATCGGATTTTAGCTTGGAATAAACCTGCTCGCCTTTTAACTCACGGACGATTTGTAGTGCGAATTCCATCGCAGTAGCAGGGCCTTTCGAAGTCATTATATTTTGATCTTTTACGACATTCGCCGCATTTGTATAGCCTGGGTGAGCGATCTGATTTTCAAAACCTGGATAACAAGTGTAAGAGCTTTTTAGCACACCCGCGGTAGCTAGCGCCCATGGAGCGGCACATATTGCGCCGATTTTTGCGTTATTTGCATCGAAATCGCGCAATACTTGCCCCAGCCTCTCGCTCTTTGCCAAATTTTCGGCTCCGGGCAAGCCGCCAGGCAAAACGATCATATCAAATTCCGAAACTTTTATATCGTCTAAAATTTCATCCGCCACAAGCTCGATGCCGTGCGTACCACGGACGCATTTTTTCTCTAACCCCACAGCTAGAGCATCAATATCCGCGCGTCGCAAAATATCGATCAAACTTACCGCCTCGATCTCTTCAAAACCGTTTGCCAAAACGATCGCTACTTTCATCTACGCTCCTTTATTTTAGGTATGAGCCCTGCTCGCTCGGGGCGGTCGAAATTTCAGTATTCGTGCTCCTACTAGACGAGCTATCGTATAGGAACGAATCGTCGCCTTTTAGATAAGCAATGATGTAGCCTAGCTCCGTAGCGCCCGTCTTAGCGGCGATCGGCTGCATGATATTTTTCATCTTGCCACCATAACTTAGATCTGTAGTGTATTGCGACATAGCTATCGAGATCTCTTTGGCGTCCATATCTTTGAGTTTACGCGATACTCCATAAGCTTTTTTTTGGCCATTCTCGCCGTGGCATGAAGCGCACTTCTCAGCAAAGATAGCTCCACCTCTTTCTTTTAAAAAATTTATATTTCGATTTACCTTGCCGCTATGGGTTTTACTGCCTGCGACCGGAGTGTTTTTGTAGATATTTACGGTTACATTTTCATCTTTAGAATGCTTTTCGATCAGGGATTTTAGCTCTTTGGCAAACTCACCTTTAGCTTCAAATACATACGTATCATCGCTTGCTTTATCCGCGGCATTTAAACTAAAGGCAAAAAAACATGCTAAAAAAGAAATTTTAAAAATTTTCATAGAAAACCTTGATTTAGAATTTAAAAAGGGCGAAGCAAAAGCTTCGCCCTAATTTTACCCGTATAAGGTAAATAATTAGAAGCTGTATTTAGCCTCAAATCTGATGCGATCTTTTTTCTCATCAAGACCGCCAGCAGCATCGTCAATCTTATAGTGAGAATACCAAGTTTTGAAGCTTAGCTTTTCATTATATTTATAAGAAATTCTACCTACTACCTCATATGCATTATCACCATCTGCTTTACCATCTAGGTAATCGGCACCGATTCTGATACCAGTATCAGGGATAGTATAGCCTGCTACTACATACCAGTAGTGATTTTCGCCACTAAAGTTTCTATAGTCTAACAACTCTTCACCCGGGCTAATGAAAGAGCCTTGATCTTCAAAAGATACAAAAGAAACTTTATCTTTATCATCAGGTTCAAATTTTAAATAACCTGCAGCTAAATCAACGCCAAAGAAACCAGCATTAGCCTCTGCTGCCCAGAAGTCTGCATCACTAGCACCTGCATCTTTATAATCGCCGTCAAAATCAGAGAATGCGTACTGACCTTTTACACCGAGATTGAAATCATCAGAGATATCAAAGTTTAGAGCTAACTCTGCGGCAAAAAGCTGTGCTACGTCCTCTAGAGCATTATACCATAGCTGGAAAGACACTGGATCGTATGAGCCCATAAATCCTATACCGTATAGATTATGATCAGTAGTTAGTTTATTGTCTACCGCTGCGCCCCAATCAAGGCTTGAAATATCTCCATCATTCTCTAAAGAATCCATCCAAAAGCCGCTAATTGTCAAGCCCTCAATATCAGTGCTAGTAATCTTAACACCATCTCCATACATATCATCGGTAAAGAACGAACCTATGCCCTGGCGACCGACTGCAATAGTGGTACCGCCGATAGTGTATCCTAAATAAGCTTTAGCGATATCGAAATCAGAATCTTTGTCGCTTGGATTTTGTGCACCATGATATTGGCTATTTGAAGAAGAAAGCGACTCGCCATTATCTCTATCTAAGAACCTAACGCCCACTACACCAAAGAAGTTATCATCGATTTTAGCTTTAAAATCTACTTCGGATTTAAATTCCCAAACGCCCTTATTACTATTTGTTTCATTTTTAAGGTGATCATGGGTATATCGCATACGAGCGTATCCGTTTAGATCCACATCCTTGATAGCTTCCTCTAACGGAACAGCACTTGCACTCATAGCAAGAGCACCTGCAGCGACTGCTGCCGCTAAACTAAGTTTAACTAGTTTCATTTTGAACTCCTTTAAAAGTTTGTGAGCGCAATAGTAGCACAAAATGACAAATTATATGCTTAAAATATGCTGAAAAATACTAAAATTTTACCAAATTGTTACCGAGCATTTACCGAAAATCCAAATTTAACGGGCATAAAAAAAGCGAGACCCACACAGGTCTCGCCGATTATTGAAAGGAGTTCTAATTTCGATGTGGGGATTATATCAGGCTGCGGTAAACAGACGGCAACACCTCTTTCATGCGGGAGAAATTTGATAAAATTTTACGACGTGAAATTTTATGAATGAAATTTCAAGACACAAAATTTGCAAAGCGTGGGTTTTAAAAATCTACGCGATATCTTATCGGCTAAGAATACAAGCACTGAGAACGAGCAGTGCGCGAAAAACTGCGAGAAAGTAAATTTATAAGAATTCCTCGAATTAAAATTTTAGCGTGGCTGTATTTCTATAATATAGAATTTTGCGGACAAAATGGCACTGGCAAGGAATTTAAGCGCGAAAGAAGTGGATATGAAATGCGAGCCGAGCCATATAAGTAAGATGTGTAGCGCAGAATTTTGTGAAATATAAAATTCCACAACTTATAAAATATAAAATTTATGCAGGCAATCGCATAAAGAATCAGCGGACTTTAAAGCGCAAGCAAATCGCGCCAGCCCGCCATGATTAAGAACAGAAACTATTGCCTTCATAAGAGTAGAGAGCAAACACAAAAACGTTTCACAAAGTAAAAGCAGGCTCGCTTACCTTAAAGGGCGTAGCGACTAAAAATCGTGTAGGATTAAAAGCTGATATTTTCGCTCTCAGGTACAGCAATAGCGTCGTTTTTATGCATTTGTTTGGTCTCGATTTTACCGATATCATAAGCGCGCGGAGCAACGGAACCCACTTTGCGCGAGATGATTCGCATATCGGTGATAGCGCCTGAAGCGGTACTTATGTAGGCAGTATCTCCTGCAGCCGCATAGTATCTGTTTGCGCGAGCGGTGTATAGCTCGCCACTGGATAGGTCTTTGAACGTATAGACGTAAGCTGTGGAGCTTTGGCGAGTGTAGTTTACGATCTCGGATTTTAGCGAGCGTAAGTTGCCTGCAGGCGTCGGAGTGGTGTTCACGGCGCAGCCTGCGATGCCAAGAGCCAAAAGTGCGGAAAATATGAAATTTTTCATTCAGTATCCTTATTTGTAAAATTTGAACTTTTAGAGTAGTAGGTTTGGGCTTAAAGTTTGCTTTTTTGAATGCAGCCAGAATAGAATTTGAGTGAATTCTTGGCCGTTTTATTTAAAGCAATTCCTTCCACCTAGCTATCAGCAAAAGTTCTAATCCCATCAAGGATATTTAATAAAATTTGAAATTTTGCCCGATTCATATATGCGGAATTCGGGTCTTGATATATGGAATTCGTAGCTCGATAACCAAGAACTTCGGTCCATGACTCTTATTTTGCCGTAATCTCTATACGATGCGCAAAAAGCTGTCATACCAAAAATTTTATGAGCAAAAAGGATAGAAAAGAAAGAGACAGAAAAATAAGGACGAAAAAAAGAAGAGAGAAAGAAACTCCTCTCTCTTCTTTTACC
>CAUPZQ010000048.1:0-11772 GCA_963515915.1 uncultured Campylobacter sp. | reverse complement strand
CCCCCCCCCCCCCCCTAAAAAAATGATAAAATTTTAAAAGTTGATTTTTTGAAATTTAATAAAGATAATTTTTTTGTGCAGTGAAATTTAAACCGCCTTTTTGGCTAAATTTAAGCTAAAAACGCTATAATCTCGTTTCTTTTATTTCGTGCGCTCGTAGCTCAGCTGGATAGAGCATTTGATTGCGGTTCAAAAGGTCGGGGATTCGAATTCCTCCGGGCGCACCATCCACAAATATCTTTTTAAACCGAGCTTCGCTATAATCCGTGAAATTTTAATCTTGGAGCAAAAATGAGAGCATTCGCCGAATGGGAGGAGCAAGAGGCGCTTTTAGTGTCCTTGCCGCACGCAGGTACCGACTGGGCGCCGTATTTGGGCGAGATACAGACGGCTTATCGCGACTTTATCGCCGCCGCAGCTAAGTTTGAGCCGGTCGTCGCGATCGCGCCGAGCCGCGAGGATTTTGAGCAAATTTGCGGCGGCTTAGCAAACGCGAGCTTCGCGCAAATCGATACCGACGATACGTGGATCCGCGATTACGGCGCGATCGACGTAGAGGAGGGCGGTAAAATCACGGGGCTAAATTTTCGTTTCAACGCCTGGGGCGGCAAGTTTGCAAGCGCCAAAGACGACGCGTTAAATTCCAAACTTTACGCCGCGAGCGCCCGCCTGCTACGAGACGTAGATCTAATCTTAGAAGGCGGCAGCGTCGATTTTGACGGCGCGGGCACGATGCTAACTACTAGCGCGTGTTTGCTAAACGAAAATCGTAACTCCCTAAGCAAGGCCGAGCTGGACGCACGGCTGCGTGAAATTTTCGGGCTAAGAAATATAATCTGGCTCGAGCACGGTTTCATCAGAGGCGACGATACCGATAGCCACGTCGATACCCTCGCACGCTTTCTAAGTCCGCACGTCGTGGCGATAAGCTCGTGCGACGATCCTAGCGATCTGCACTATGCAGAGCTTGGCGCGATGAAGGATGAAATTTCATCGCTCGGGTACGACGTGATCGAACTGCCGATCCCACGTGCGATCTTTTATCAGGGGCGCAGACTGCCCGCGACGTATGCAAATTTCGTCTTTTTAAACGGCGCGCTCATCGTGCCTACCTACGCAGACCCCGCAGATCCGCACGATCCAAACCGCGCAGCGGATGAGCTGGCGCTGTCGCGTCTGCGTGCAGCGTGCGCGGATCGCGAAGTAGTGGGGGTGAATGCGCGCGTTTTCATCCGCCAAAACGGCTCGCTGCACTGCTCGTGTATGAATAAATTCAGGCTTTAAATTTAGATTGAAGGAAAAATATGAAAATTTTAAAAGTTGGGCTGATTTCGCATAAATTTGAAGGAACTAAAGCGCGTACGATAGCGCGCAGTATCGAGCTCATCGCGCGCGCAGCGGCGAAAGGCGCGCAGTTAATCGTTTTGCAAGAGCTTCATCAGACGCATTATTTTTGCCAGCACGAAAATACCGAAAATTTCGACTATGCGCAGGATTTCGAGCGCGATTTGCGGCTGTGGAGCGAGGTGGCGAAGAGATTTGGCGTCGTGCTGGTAAGCTCGCTTTTCGAGCGTCGCGCCGCAGGGCTGTATCACAACACCGCCGTGGTCTTCGAGCGCGACGGCAGGATCGCCGGCAAGTACCGCAAGATGCATATCCCCGACGATCCGCAGTTTTACGAAAAATTTTATTTCACGCCGGGCGATCTGGACTTTGAGCCCATAGATACGAGCGTGGGGCGGCTCGGCGTGCTCGTGTGCTGGGATCAGTGGTATCCCGAGGCGGCGCGCGCGATGGCGCTACGCGGTGCCGAGCTGCTAATATATCCGACCGCGATCGGGTGGTTCGACGGCGACGGCGAGGATGAAAAGGCGCGCCAGCTGGAGGCTTGGGTTGCGGTACAGCGCGGGCATGCGGTGGCAAACTCCCTGCCCGTAATCGCCGTAAACCGCGTGGGCTTTGAGAGTGCCGCGCTTAGCGAGATCTTCCCGGATAAAATTTTATCCGGGAGCGAAGCAAATTTGAATGTGCGCGATAAAATTTCGCGCTCTGCGGATGCGAGCGACGAGAGTAAAATTTTAAGTGAGGGCGGAATTTTATCCTTTAATAACGGGGCGCTAACGGGTAGCGGCAAAATGGCGATCGGCAGCGAAATTTTGCCCGTAAAGGATGAGGCGGCACGAGAGAATTTAAAAATTTCGATAGAGATTAAATTTAACGGCGAAACTTTAGAGGTACTGCCGAATAAACAGCACATGGACCAGCTTGTCAGCGGAGAGGGGATTAGATTTTGGGGCAATAGCTTTGTTTTTGGCGCGCAGGGCGAACAGCTGTTTCGCGCAAACAGCACCGACGAGCTATGTGAAGTCGTAACCATCGATATGCAAAGATGCGAAAACGTGCGCCGCTGGTGGCCGTTTTTACGCGATAGACGCGTAGAGGAGTATGGAATTCTTACGAAGAGATACGGGCTGTAGCATTCTGTATCTAGAATAGACATATGGTTTATCGGACGCGCACAGAATGAAAGTAAATGATTTTTATAGTATCAATGTGCAAAGGCGCCGTCGAAATACATTAATGGACCAAATGAGCTTAAAATTTTGATTTTAAAATGCCCGCAAAATCGGACTTTGTAAATAAATTGTAAAAAATTTGCCAAAAACTATTGACAATTTTTAAATTTTTCTCTATAATTACGCCAAGTTTCGCATATAGGTATGCGAGATGAATTTTATTTAAGGAGTAAACCATGAAAAAAGGTTTTACTATGATCGAGTTGATCTTCGTTATCGTTATTTTAGGTATTTTGGCAGCTGTTGCTATTCCAAGACTTGCAGCTACACGTGATGATGCTGAGGTTTCTAAGGCAGCTTCTAATATTCAGACTATGGTAACAGATTTGGGTGCTTATTATACATCTCAAGGTAATTTTTCGACTGATGTTAGTGCTATGACAAATGTTGCTAACCCAGTAAAAGTTAAAGCGTTAGGGTGCTTTGAGGCTAAGGCTCCTACTGCTGGAAATGATACAATATCTGTAACTGTTACTACAACTGGTTTATGTAATCAGGTATGGAGTATGCCAGGTCTATCGCAAATCAAAACAAGAATTGATGCAGATCATGGTTTAAAATTTGGCGGTAAAAATGTTAACTATAACTAATATTTTAGTGTAGATATAGCTTTAAGGCTCTAGCTTTTGCTAGAGCCTTTTTTTATTTGTGTAAATATAAAATTTTTGTATAATTTAATCTTTCTGAGAATTATTTATTAATTATTGGTATATTTAGAAATAATCTTGACTTTTAGTTACAGTTTTTGTATAATTAAAGTCTTTTTTTGATGGGGTATAGCCAAGCGGCAAGGCAATTGGTTTTGGTCCAATCATTCGGAGGTTCGAATCCTCCTACCCCATCCAATCGCGAATGCTATTTTAAAATTCATTTGCGCTTCTTGTATCGCAGAGTAGAGCAGTGGTAGCTCGTCGGGCTCATAACCCGAAGGTCGGTGGTTCAAATCCACCCTCTGCAACCAATAATCTTTAAATTTATATCCAGAACATCGTGACTTTAAAATTTTATTCTTGCTTCTATTTAAAAATGTAAGAATATACGTTGTAATTCAAATTAAATAAATTTTATCTACAGCCGCTCTTAACTAATAGTCTAAAATTAATAAAATCATCGAGTATAAGGCAGATACATCAAACTCCTTAAATCATAAAATTTACCGACTTATCTAAAATCTATGATTTATATTGTACCGCCGATCTTGCCAATAGCATTATCAAGTATTGAAAGGATTAAATTTGCACATAGTTTCTATCGTGACGTTAAAATTTTAAAAGTTCAAGATAAGCCAAAAATTCCTTTGAAAGTTTTCAACTTATCTTGAGTCAAATTTCATTTACTTATTCGCCAAAACGGAGCTATGGAGGCTATTTCTCATCTATAATTACCCATCTTTTTCCAGATTCTTCATCGTATCGCTTTAAAATTTTTATTATTCTATTTTGCAATATTCGTAAGGTTTGTATATATTTTGTAGGAATTATCTCGAAAATATCCTCTAGTTCGCAACATTCAGTTATTATATCTATGACACGCTTGCTAACTTTATTGTTTTCCAAATGCGTTGAAATATAGGGCGAAAACAAAATTCTTTGGCTTTCATCTATGGTAATCGCCTGGTGCTCCAATGCCTGCAATGAACCTAGCGCCATCAATAAAATTGCCCTTTCGCTTACCATGTCAATATTTTTCTCTAATATCATTTGAATCGCTCCGCCTGTATTTAATTTCATCTAAAATCATACAAATCTTCCTCTCGTCTATCTCCCCATAAAGGCAAGGGTTTGCCAGCTCAAAATATGATCTCTTGCAAAATTTCATCCTCATATCCTATATCCTCGCGACACTCGATTAAATTTGCCCACTCCTCAAGGAGATCATATGAAATTTCTTTATCGACGACCCTATTTAAGATGTTTGCAATGGTATTTTGAGTTATTGTTACAAGCTCCGATTCGCTATTAAAACCTATCTTTGCCAAGTCGCTTTTTATCGCGCTTATATTTTTAGAAAAATTTATTAAATTTAATAAAATATCTATTTTGGCCATCAATGCTGTATTTACCCTTTCGTCCTCACGCATCTATAACCATATCCTTATATTTTTCATAAAGCCTCGGTTCTAAAATTCTAAATTTCATATTGTTTTTCCTTTTAAAATTTAATCGGTTGTCGATATTTTATTTGCGCAATCCAATTAAAATTTTCATTTGGACACCCGTCCGGGGCCAATGGCTGGATAATATATAAAATTATCTCCATTTCTAGCGCGATAATTAGTGATATATTGGATCGCCACTTCGAATGCATCGTCATCTCCCTTGTCTGTATACCAGCCGTCGCATGTGATGACGGGCTTATTGCCGCTTAGGCGATATACTTCTCCTCCTAGGATAATCATACCTTTATCTCTTGTGATTTTTAACACATCCATTATATCGTCAAATCTCCAAGCGATTTCATAAAAACCGAGCTCCTCTCTTAGGCGTATACCGCGCTCTAGCAGATTCTGCGGCACGATATTTACAAAATTCTCATCTGTAAATAACATAATTCGCTCCTTTCAAGTATAAAATTAATACCATTTTTCTATATCGTCTTTCTTTACGAAATACTCTTTTTGACCGCAAGGATAGTAAATTTTACACCATTTGCCTTCGCAGGATTGGATGGGGATGACTATCTCATCATAATAAGCAAATTCCTCTTTATCTTCATAGAAAATTTTACGAATAACGCCATCTTTAAATTTATATATAATTTTTTGATCTATTTTTTCGCCGCATTCGCCGTAAAAGGCACCGTCTTCGTGTTTTGCAAAAGTGATTTTATGCCCTAAAATTGTAGGGCTGCACCCATATAGGCATAACGCGACAAAAGATATAACAAAATTTCTCATCTCTCCTCCTACTTAAAATGCACTCTATTTTTTATTTGGATCTCCAAGTCTTTTGACCGTTAGGCCAAAGCTGCTCTATTTCATCCCTCTTGACATAATACTCCGTATCGCCGCAAGGATAGTAAATTTTACACCACTTATCGTCACAAGATTCTATCGGAACTATAGTTGATGTGCCATTATAATAGTGAGATAAGGTCTCTACTAGCTTATATTCATATTCACCGCTTTTTTGGCTTTTAGATCTTGAATATATATCTAAAAAATCCTCAAGGTTCCTCGGTACATAAAGTTTATCATGAGGTATAGAGTCATGAAAAATAAAACCGCAAGCGCTTTCAGATTTTGTACCCCGAGCAAAAAAGCGATTATTTAAGCTGCACCCCGCCATTAAAGCAACATATGCCAATGACAACATAACAAATTTATTCATTTCTTTCTCCTTTCTTCTATAATATTGCGTATCGCGTCTTGTACTTCTTGATGCTTTTGACGCTCCCGCCGGCGAATTTTAGCAAAATATACGCCTTTGTTCATATGAGAAACCCCTAATGCGAAAAAGCCCCTAATAAGACTCCTAATATTTCGGAAAAGATTATATCTAAAATAAAAATGAAAGAGGCTGGAACGACTAAAATTTAAGATAGGTGCCTGCGCGCAGGAACCAAATGCAACTAAAAGAAGTGATTAAAATTCAAAAATAGATAATTGGTGGAGGTGTGCGGGATTGAACCGCAGTCCGAAAACAAACGACCAAAGCCTCTACATGTTTAGCAAAAGTGAAGTTCTCGCGCAGGCTCGCTCACTTTCCAAAACGACCCGCCGGCGCAAAGACTAAGAGTTCACCCTACGACTCGTCACGCCGCAGAGCTACGCTATCGCAGATTACCCGCAGCCGCGCTTAGATAGTATCGGCGCAGAGCAGGGCTCAACTGGACTTACGCAGCTTTAGCGTAAGCAGGAGCAAATTTAACGTTGTTTGCGTTTAAATTTAGTTTGGATTTTATACGCTGTATCCAAAGCGACATGCAGCCTTGACCCATCCGTTCCCGTCGAAGCCAAGTCACCCCCGAAAGAATGCGCGCGCATTTTACTTCAAAATTTTATAAATGTCAAATTCGGCTTATGTTAAAATTGCATCGAAATTTTAACCGAGCAAAGGGGTCAAAATGTCAAAAATCACGCTTTCTAAATTATACGAGATGAAAAAATCCGGCGAAAAGATCGTGATGATCACCGCCTATGACGCGCTTTTTGCTAAAATTTTCGACGACGAGGTCGATATGGTGCTCGTAGGCGACAGCCTAAATATGAGCTTCGGCGGGCACTCCGAGACCCTGGGCGCAAGCGTAGAGCAGATGATATATCATGCGCGCGCCGTAAGACGGGGACTAAAGCGAGCGTATATGGTCGTGGATATGCCGTTTTGCTCGTGCGCGACGCCAGAGCTTGCGCTGCAAAATTGCGCCAAAGTCTATGAGAGCACCGGCTGCGACGCCGTCAAAATCGAAGGCGGCGCGCATATGGCAGATACCGTGGCGCTGCTTAATCGAAACGGTATCGCCGTGATGAGCCACATCGGGCTAAAGCCGCAGTTTTCACGCTTTATGGGCGGCTACAAGGTAAGCGGGCGCGGCGAGGAGGGCGCGCGCGAGGTCTTAAACGACGCTAGAGCGCTTGTCGAGGCGGGCGCGGTGCTGCTGCTGGTGGAGGGCACGATCTGCTCGGTTGCAAATCAAGTGGCGCTCGGCACCGACGTGCCCGTCATCGGCATCGGCGCGGGCGCGGGCATAGACGGACAGGTGCTCGTATGGAGCGATATGTGCGGATTTTTCACGGAGTTTCGACCGAAATTCGTTAAGCGCTATTTAGACGGCGCCGAGCTGGTAAAAGGCGCGGTGCGCGAATACGCGCACGAAGTCAAAGAGGGGGGCTTTCCGAGTGAAGAGTTTGAATACAAGCAGTAATGGGATTTGGGCTAAATTTTAAAATTTACGCGCCGAAATTCCAGCGATAAAGCCCCGCTTGCCTTAAAACAATGCTTCGTTTTCTCGCCGCAGGCTATGTAAACAGCTCGCCAGCTTGCGAAGCTTGAAATTTATTCGGCGCGAGTAGATCGCAGACGCTTTGTGCGGATACTCTGCGCGGTATATTTTATACGGGGCGCCGTACGAGAGTTTGCGCGCTTCTGCATGCGGGCGCTATTTCTGTTGCCGACTGCAATTCGCGAGCGCTTTTCATGAACGCTCTCGCACCCCGCAGCTCTAAAATACGCTACGAGCGCTAAATTTTACGCACGTAGCCGTAGAGCTCAAACATAAACCAGCCGTCAGGCCTAAACGGCTTATAAAATTTAAGGAGAAAATTTGGCTAAAGCTTTAAAAACCTTCATAGCCGCAGTTCTGGGTTTGCTCTTTTGTGTAAAGGTACTGCCGATTTTGGCGGTATTTTTTGCGTTTAATTCTTTCTTTGATAAAGATGATATGGAGCTGGATAAAGCCCCGTTAATGCAAAATTACGAGCAAAATCGCGAGAAATTTTTGGATTTGTTAGCTTTTGCCGATCGCAACTTCCCTAAAAATTCGCGCGTCATGATCGAAAGTGCCTACGGCGATGAGTATATTTGGATCTATATGGACGGCAATAAGACGAAATTTTATTCAAATTCCATTTTTAAAGATAATGCGCCGAGCATAGGCGAGGGGTTAAAGCTCATCAGCTGGGACAAAAAGACATTCGGGGAGCTAAAGTCAAAGCTTGCGGCGATAAATGCCAGAACCATCGTGCTAAATAGAAGCGGCGATAATCGAGTACCTTGGGCGAGCATCACCTATAGTTATATGGAGCACTTTGCCGATAGCTATGAGTTTTATGTTCTCAATAGTCCAAAACTCGCCGAGCTATATGCCAAGGGCTGCTCTAGAAAATTTCAAAGCGACGGTATAGTATTTTTATATGCAATTGAAATATCAGATTATAGAGTGCTTTGTGAGAGTGACGACGACAATAAAAGTGTCTTGATCAAAGAGAGCGATCGATAAGGCGTTGCGAGATTGCACGGATAAATTTAATCTCTCGAGCCCGCGTTAAGCTTAGCGGTAAATTTTAAAATCCGCGCCGAATTCCAAGCAGTCGCGAAATACCAAACTTCGCGCGAAATTTTACCTAGCCGCGCAAACGCGCAAGGTAGAATTCTGCATAAAATTCTACGCAGAATTTCTTGCGAAATTTTAACCGACTGCGCGAGACGGAATTCTGACTAGCTGCGTGCCGCAAAGCTTGAAGCATAGAATTTAAAGTCTCGCTGCCGTAAAAACAAAATCCGCATCAAAGCTCTACGAGGTAAAATTTCGTCGCAAAATTTCTCTGCAAAATTCCAGGCGCTGAATTTAATATCGCAAAATTCCAGCGCCAAATTTCACGTCGTAAAAACTCTGCGCGTATTTTTCAAACAACCAAATTTTACCACTAAATTCTACACGCTCAAATTTCGCACCGCTTGCTCCGTAATCGTCGCTCGCGAACGCCTAAAGCCTTAAATTTACATACTAAATTTCGCACCGTAAAATTCCGCGCAGTTAGCGACCCGCGCGCTGTTTGGGAGCCGCCACAATAAAATTCCGCACTTAAGGCATAGCGGGCGCGGCGGCATGAGTATAGCCTTAAAACGTCGCGCTAAAATTTCGCAGTCTTTCGCGACGGGTGCTGCTTTTTAGCCAGCCCTAGGCGCGTACTGTAAAATTCCGTACCGCAAATTTTATTCCGCCCGTAAAGATCCGTCCCTTTAAAATTGTCAAAATTTAGCCATTTTTCGCTACACTTGCTAAAATTTTAAAAACGATTAAAGAGAGATTATGGACAGAATTGTAGAGATCGAAAAGATGCAGCTCGATGAGAGCGTGGAGAGCTCGTTGCGCCCGTCGAGCTTCGAGGATTACGTAGGACAGGAGAAGATCAAATCAAACCTCGCTATCGCGATCGCCGCGGCAAAAAAGCGCGCCGACGTGCTCGATCACGTGCTTTTCTACGGGCCGCCGGGGCTCGGTAAAACCACGCTGGCGCATATCATTGCCGCTCAGATGGGCGCCGCCATCAAGGTCACCGCCGCGCCGATGATCGAAAAGGCGGGCGATCTGGCGGCGATTTTAACGAACCTGCAAAGCGGCGACGTGCTTTTCATCGACGAGATACACCGCCTAAGCCCTGCGATCGAGGAGGTGCTGTATTCGGCGATGGAGGACTTCCGCCTCGACATCATCATCGGCTCGGGTCCCGCCGCGCAGACCATCAAGATCGACATTCCGCACTTCACGCTCATCGGCGCCACGACGCGAGCGGGTATGATCTCCGCGCCGCTGCGGGATCGCTTCGGCATGCAGTTTCGCTTGCAGTTTTACACGCACGCCGAGCTTGCGCGGATAGTGCAGATCGCTTCTGTTAAACTCGGGAAGGAGAGTGCGGCCGACGCCAGCGCCGAGATCGCGCGTCGCTCCCGCGGCACTCCGCGTATTGCGTTACGGCTGCTGCGCCGCATACGCGATTTTGCCGAGGTGCGCGACGAGGGCGCTATCTCGCACGATCGTGCGCGCGAAGGGCTTGAGGCACTGGGTGTGGATGAGCAGGGCTTTGATGAGATGGATATAAAATATTTGGAAATTTTATTTGACGCTAAGCGCCGTGCCTTGGGGCTTAGCACGATCGCGGCGGCGCTTAGCGAGGATGAGGGCACGATCGAGGACGTCATCGAGCCCTATCTGCTCGCCAACGGCTACATCGAAAAGACCGCCAAAGGCCGCATCGCAACCGATAAGGCGCGCGAGGCGCTCGGTCGCGTGCTAAAGGCCGCGGAGAGAAATCTGTTTGAGGAGTAGGGCGGATGAAATTTTATACTTCACGGCGCTGAGCCATAGCTACGCAGGTGGAAACCCTACCGTGGCGATTTTGCATGTTTGATCTTTGAATTTTGCTTGGTTTTAAAGTTTCTTTAGATTTAAAATTTAAAGTGGGAAATTTTGTAAATTTAGAGCAAATTTATTATCACTCAATAAAACATCCAAAAGAATATGAAAGGAAATTTTATGAAATTCATAACAAAATATATAAAAAGGCTCTTATATTATTTTTACGATGTATTTTATAGGCGTGTTTTTATCAAGGGAGTTTCGCATCCGCCGGCACAGGTGGCTAGCATAGGCTGCTATGGTTTGCTTTTTGTCCTGTGCGGGATGCTTCTTACTATTTATAGAACGGATATAGCGCCCAAATAATTGAATGAGCTTGAGATAGATACTGGAATTTTAAGAAGCGTTTATTATAATTTTCGCGAAAGCGACGGACGAATACATATAGAACTAGAAAACGGCAAGAAAAAGGTTTATGAAATAAGCAAAAGCGATAGCGATATTTACGAAAAGCTAAAAGGGCAAAAAATCAAAATTTACGGCGAGCCGAGCCCAGATATATTAGGTAATAATGAAATTTTACAGCTTGAAGATAAAGATGGAAAGATATATAAAGAATATAATTTTGATCATAGATTGTTAAGACCATATTTGATGACCGCACAGTTTAAATTCTTTTTAAAAGGGGTAGTTTTTCTACTTTTATTGATATTTTTTATAAATTTTTCAGATAGAAATTTGATTAAAACAATCCAGAAGAAGGAGTAAAAGATGAGTAACGGATTGGGTATTATTAGAAATACGCTTTCACATGATCTCGCTAATACGGCTGCAGCGCAAGCTGGAGCGAAGTTCTGCTTTCATATGCCTATAGGGGTGGCTATTATTCTCACTCTCCATTGAAAGTTAAAATTTAGTCTATTTGCGAATCCGTTGTACTCATTATTTTATAAATTCGTATTCTTTTATCCTACATGGATTGTTGTTTGCGATTATTAAGGTACATTGATTTTTTAAAAAATAGCCTGTCACCCGCTTAACTTTTACTTCACTCTCGTTTATCGTACCGATTTTTACTTCGCTTCTAGCAGACGCATTCGCTATACATTTTTCTTTTCCGCATAAAGTTGCCATTGGGCTTATTGTAAGAGTTGCGGCGCGAGTATATCCACACATCGGGCGCGCGCAGCTTTAGATTTTGCGGCGCGGCACAAGCGTCTAGCGCCGACATATCAGCACTGCCCACCAAAGCGCTAATTTTGCCAAACTTAGCCGCACGCACGTCTAGCGTCGGTCTGTCGGCGCACACGGTCTGCCCGCCTACGCCTACGTAATCACACACGCTGCGCAGCTCGTGCACGAACGCGCGCTGCTTCTCGCTGCCGATCCGCCCATGCAC
>CAUPZQ010000047.1:0-12270 GCA_963515915.1 uncultured Campylobacter sp. | reverse complement strand
TGCCGATTACCACGCGCGATAGTCCGAGCTGCGCCAAAAGCTCGGCGCAAGACGGGGTCTTGCCGCGGTGTGCGCAGGGCTCAAGCGTGACATAGGCGCAAGCGCCGCCCAAAAGCCCGCCGTGGCGGTTTAGGATAAAATCATAAGTGAAGCTCGGCTGCAAAAGCGCGCTTTTTAGGGCTTTTGTGTTTTGAAATTTTACGCCGAATTTGCGGGCGTATTCGCAAGCAAAATCCTGCGCGAAATTTGCGTCCAGATCGCACAGCGCGGCGAAAACGGCGTTTGCCTCGGCATGCAAAAAGCCCGCCTTTTTATGTGCACCTATGCCAAGAACTTTGCCGTTCTTATCCAGCAGCGCGCAGCCCACGGCGGGGTTGGGTAGCGTCAAGGCCTGATAGCGCCACGCCGCACGCAGCGCCAAATCCATGTAAAATTCGTCGTTCATAAAAGATCCAAAAATTTAAATTATCCCGCTCCGCCGCGATCGCTCAGCCGAATTGCGACGAGCCAGTAATCGCGTCTGTTCGCAACAAATTGCACCTCGGCGCAAACCGACTCGCCCACCTACGCCCTTCCTCGCTGCGCTGGATGACGCCGACCTCGCGCTTTAGCCTATCTGTAAGGCATTGAGCTTGCTTTAAACGCTAAATTATCAGAGCTTGCAAGCCGCGTGCCGTATGTGCCTGAGAGAAATTCCGCGTAGATACGAAACTGCGAAATCTTACCACAGGTTTTAGAATTTTATCCTAAATCGCAAATTTTGCGGCATCCGTTTCGCGTGCGAACGGCAAAAATTTTACGCTTATCGTGTAAAAGAGCGTCTGCCGATAGCGCGCACAAACGCTAATTTTGCGAAGTCAAATTTTAATAGAGCACTGGGTAAAACCGCAATCGTGCGCGAATATTAAATTTCAAAAGTTGCGGCTTGATTTCAGCTCAAATTCAGGGGGGGGGGGGGGTAGAATTACACGAATTTTCTTCAAAGGATCAAAATGTCTGAACAACCGACCGTTCAACCCCAATCAAACGTGCTTGGGATACTCTCCATAGTCTTTGCGATTTTAGGGATATTTTTTCTAGGGATCGTCTTTGTTCCGCTTGCATTTTTGTGCGCAATCGCCGCGACCTATCAAGCCGTCAAAAAGCAAGCCTCGCTCATAATAGCGATATTGGCGTGGATCCTTACGATCGTAGGGCTCATAACGTCGCCCGTACTGCTAGCTACGATCGGCATCTCCGCTTCATAGTCGCAAACATCCGCGCCGCTTACTCGGTGATTAAAATTTTGCCGGACGAACATTAAAATTCGCCGGTGGATAATCAAACTCTCGCCGGGCGGCTCGCAAACCTCTGCCTGCAGAGTTTTAAAACGTAAATTTATCGCGGAATTTAACCTCTTAAAATTTTGCGGACAAAATTTTAAAGCAAAATTTGACACAGGAATTTTGTATCAAAAATTTACGGGCGGAATTTCAACGTGGAATTTTACCGCCAAAGCAAAACCGCCGAAATTTTATAAAAAGCTTTATCTATGAAATTTTGCGATCAAGCCGTGCTTGCAAATAGTTACTGGAAGCACGATCGCAATACAGACGCCGTAAAGCTCGCAGACGCAACATTTGTCGCGGATGATAAAATCTAAATTTATGTAAAGCGTAAAATTAAAATTCTACTTTGCGGCAAAAAGCTTGAAATTTTGCCGCGCTAAAACAGCGCGTAAATTTTAAATTTAGCCGCTTTCGGGCGTGACGTGGAATTCTAAAGCAATGCGCAATCATCACGCAAAACTTATCTTTTAGCGACGCAGCGTGAAATTTCAAAACGGCACGCGCGGCATGGGAATTAAAAATTTGCACAGCAGAAATCGCCGTAGAAATCTGCCTTTTAGCGGAGCGATTTTAAATTTCAAAGCACCGCCTAGCAGCATAAAAAAATTACCTTTCATCGGCGTAACATAAAATTTCAAAACAGGCGAGCGGCGCTGGAATTTTAAAATTTTGCGCCGAGCGCCGCGAGAGATCAAGAGCGACCGGTAGCGGCAAATTTTAAAGAAATCTAAAAATTTAACGTGCCGTGTGCCCATGCGACGCAACAAGGCGGTGCTGCGGGCACATCCGCGCGAAAGGCTAATATTTATCGATTTCACTCTGCCCGTAGCCGCACATTCGTACCGATGCCGACAATCGCAAACTTAAGCCGCAAAAAGCTTAGCGAAACGGCGTTTCGCCGCGGTGCGCATATGATCAATTGCAACGCGAAAATGCTTTCGTGCGATACGATCAAGCTCAACGCGAAAGGTTTGCGCGCGGTATGTGTTTTTGAAAGCCACACCGAATATAGCGCGCCAAATTAAAAAGCGAGGCAAGATGCCGCGAGCCGTGCATCGCTCGCGATAGACGCAATACTTAAAAGCGCGCAAAAAGCAAGGCAAATCCAAATTAGCCTCGCCGCTTTAGCTTAAAATTTAAGTCTACGCTTCTCAAACACCACACCCCAAAGCCCTGCACGCAGGGCTTTAAAATCCGCGCCGCTACCACTGCACGTAGGTTCGCGCCTTTTTGATCTCATCGAGCCGCACGCTTACCTCGCCGCCGTCCGTGCGCAGTCTAAGCACGCCGCCTTCGCAGTCTAGCACCTCGCCGCTTAGCTTCTGCCCGTCCGTGCAGCTTAGGCGCACCAGCTCACCCACGGAGTTTGCGAAATGCTGCGGCTTGCTTAGCTTGCGCTCAAGCCCGGGCGAGCCGACCTCCAGCGTCCACTCGCCCTCAAGCGGCGGCTCCACGTCGTAAATCGGCGAAAGCAGCCGCGATAGCCGCTCGCAGTCGTCTAGGCCCACGCCGCCCGCTTTCGTGATACTGATGCGGTAGATCGTTCTGCCGTTTTCGCTCACTGTCTCCACGTCGTAAAGCTGCACGCCGCACTCGCGCGCCAAAGCCTCTAAATCAACCATTTTTGCGCAGCTCCTCCTCTATTTTGTCAAAAAGATCGTCCATTTTGTTTTGATACTCCAAGCGGTCGTCGAATTTAAAGTGAAATGCGGGGCAGCGGTACCAGCCCTCCGCCTCGGCGCAGAAGTTTTGCAAATATCTCGCCACGCGGCCTAGCTTTTCGAGCACAAATTCCTGCTCGCGCTCGTCGAAGGCGTTTTTATCCAGATACACGAACGCGTCGTAGCGCCCGCGCTTGCACTCCACGTCGGTGACGCACAGCCCGCGCAAAAGCTCGTCCTCTAGGCTCGCGAGCACTTCGGGGATGAGTTGCTTTAGCACGCTTTGCGTGCGCAGTCTTCTGAGTTCGGTCGGATTCATCTTTACCTCGCTATCTTAAATCGCCGCAAATTATACGGCGTAGAATTTTATTTTGCGTCTTGCGATGACGGAATTTTATTGCTTTGTCGCAGCGGAGCGTCCGTCTTGCGGCGACACAGAATTTTATTTCGCGTCCATCCTATGGCGATGCGGAATTCTATCTCGCTTCGGCGCGGCGGCAACGCAGAATTTTATCTCGCTTCGGCATGACGAAATATCCGCCCTGCGGCGACGCGGTCTGTTTAAATTTGACGCGGCGCGCGTCGCGCCGGAGCGTCCATTTAAATTCTAAGCGGTTTGCTGCGCGCTGGTATTGCAAACGGCGCCGCACTTTTTAGAATTTCGCTCTTAAATTTTAAAAGGCACAAGCCCTGCTTTAAAATTTTACTTTTAAATTTTAGCCCGTACTTTGCGTTTAAATTTAAAACGCAGATCGCGCAAGAATTTCATGGCTTGCGCACGGAAGCTTATCGTATAACCATACCGCTACCGCAGAAATATTTCCGCGTAAGGCGCAGTTCTATTCTACGCCGTATTCTGCTCGCCACGGCGCTATATCACCGCCGCGCTGTCCGTTCGGCGCTGCTACAGAACCGCGCGTCTTTGCGGCCTGATTTTGCGCCGCCTGCGCTGCGCCATCCTCTGCGTTGCTGTTTTGCCGCACTGCGCCGATTTAGAATTTATCTTAAATTTTAAAAACGCTTCGATGCTGCGCGAAATCTAAATTTTGCCGCTTTAAAATTTCAACTTCGTGATTAAATTTAAAATTTAAGTCGCGCGGAAAAACCGCGATCAGCAAGCGACGTAAATTTAAAATTTGATCGCAAAGACGAGCCGCAAGAAAAATCTAAACATTAAAATTTCAAAACTGGCGCTACGCAACAAAACCTCACGCAGAAACCGACAAAATTTAAAGCCTCGCCCGCACGCTCCGCCGCTAAATTTAAAAGGCGAAATTTTACGCTCAAATTCTGTGAGCATAAAATTTCAAATCGCGATCGAGGCTTAAAATTTAGCCGCAAGCCGTGCAAACGAAGCCAATGCCCACGCGGAATTCCGCGAGCATTAGTCGATCGTAGCCTGCTCCTCTTTTTGCTTGTAGCTTTCGATAAAATCGCCCACGCGCATATCGTCGTAGCCCTCGATGCCTACGCCGCACTCGAAGCCTTTGGCGACTTCCTTAGCGTCGTCTTTGAAGCGCTTGAGCGAGCTGACGTTGCCCTCGAAAACGATGACGCCCTCTCTGATGACGCGGATCTTTGCGCCGCGAGCTATGAGCCCGTCGGTAACCATACAGCCCGCGATCTGCCCGATCTTAGGCACGTTGATGACCTGCCTGATCTCGGCTTGACCCAAGGCCTCCTCGCTGATGATCGGGCTCATAAGGCCGCTCAAAAGCGCCTTGATATCGTCGATTAGATTATAAATGACATTGTAGGTCTTAATCTGCGCGCCGCGCTCTTTGGCAAGCTCTTTGATCTCGCCCGTAGGACGGACGTTGAAGCCCAAGATCACGCAGTTTTCGCTGGCGCTTGCTAAGGCGATGTCGTTTTGCGTGATACCGCCGATGCCGCTGTGGATGATGTCGACCTTGACTTCGTCGTTGCGGAGCTTCTCAAGACTTGCTTTGATAGCCTCTAACGAGCCCGCGACGTCGGCCTTGACAATAACAGGAAGGCTCTTTAGCGAGCCTTCGGCAATCTTGGCGCTTAGCTCGTCGATGGTGACCTTGGTCGATTTGGAAAGCTCTTTTTGGCGCTGATGCTCGTAAATTTTGCTCGCATACTCGCGCGCTTCCTTATCGCTTGAAACGCCGATCAGCGTCTCGCCCGCACCCGGAACCTCGCTAAGGCCTATGATGACGCCGCATTCGCCCGGTAAAATTTGCTTTAGCGCCCTGCCTTTATCGTCGCTAAGCGCACGCACCTTGCCGTATGCGATGCCCGCTACGACGGTATCTCCGACATGTAGAGTGCCGTTTTGCACGATGACGGTGGCAACAGCGCCGCGCCCCTTTTGCAAGGAGCTTTCGATGATGGTTGCTTTAGCTTGCTTGCTAGGATCGGCTTTGAGCTCCAAAAGATCGGCTTGCAAAAGCACGATCTCTAATAAGTTTTCTATCCCGTCGCCCGTCTTTGCGGAGATCGGCACGAACTCGTAGCTACCGCCCCATTCGGTAGGCATGATATCAAGCTCGGCGAGCCCAGTTTTTACGAGATCGGGATTTGCGGCGGGTTTGTCCATTTTATTTATCGCGATGATGATCGGCACGTTTGCGGCCTTGGCGTGCGCTATAGCCTCCTTAGTCTGAGGCTTGACGCCGTCGTCCGCGGCCACTACGATGATTACGATATCTGTAACCTCGGCTCCGCGTGCGCGCATCGAAGTAAAGGCTTCGTGGCCCGGGGTGTCGATGAAAGTGATTTTTTTGCCGTTTTTCTCGACCATATACGCGCCTACGTGCTGTGTGATGCCGCCCGCTTCGCCGCTTGCTACGCGAGAGTTTCGGATATAATCGAGCAGGCTCGTTTTACCGTGATCGACGTGTCCCATGATGGTGATGACGGGCGCTCTGGCGATTAAATTTTCACCACTTTCATTATCTTCGTAGGCCTTGATGTAGTCAAACTCCTGCGCCTCATCGACGATATTTACCTCGATGCCGAATTCGCTTGCTAAAATTTCTATCGCATCCTCGTCCAAAAAGTCGTTTTTAGTCGTCATCATCCCAAGCGCAAATAGCTTGCCGATGATCTCGCTAGGCTGCTTTTTGATCTTATCGGCAAACTCATAAAGTCTGATCTCTTTTGGGATATTTACAGAACTTACGATTTCGCTACCCTGCTCGCGAGGGGCTTTTTTATGCTTTTTGCGACCGCCGCGACTTATACCGCCTTCGCTGCTAAAAATTTGATTCTGCGAGGCGCGATAAATATTAGGTTGGTTTTTACTTTTGGTGCGGTTTTCGGTCTGAATTGGTTTGACGGTGAAATCGGGCATTACCACGACGTCTTCGTCCTCAATGACGATATCGGCCATCTCATGATCAGGAATGATGTCAATTTTAAGGGCGTCCTCTTTTTTAGCCGCGGGGGCTTTTTTCTTTTCGATCTTTTTCTTTTTCAAATTTAGTTCGGCATTTGAAAAGATCGCCTCCAAGCTCGCGCTCATCTTTTCGCGCCTAGGCTCGGTTCTATCTTGTGCCGCCGGAGCTTGAACTTCCTTCTTCTTTTTAACAATGACTAGGCCGCGGCGCTTTTGCAAGCTCTCGCTAGCTATACTATCGCCGCTGTTTATCTGCACCGGAGCAGGCTTTGAAGCGGCATTTTGCTTCTCCTCTTTATCCTGCGCTGCGGAGGAAATTTCTTCTTTTTGATTTTGAGATTTTTCGGTTTTCGCCTCGGGCTCTTGCGTACGCGCTTTTTCGTCGCTAGGCTCTTTGGCGCTCTGCGCGGACTCTTTGGATTCGGAAGCTTTTAAGCTTTCCGCCTTTTTAGGGCTCTCTTTTTTAGCGGTTTTTTTAGTTTCACTCTGTTTTTTAGCGGGCTTATTCTCGTCTTCTTGCGCTTTTTCGGAGCTTTTCTTTGCGGGCTTTGACTTTTTCCCCGGCAAAATTCCCGTCTGAATATAATCATAAATAGCGGCAGCTTCCTCTTCGCTTACTTTATTCGACGCGGTTTTTACCCTCTTAAAGCCCATCTCCTGCGCTTTTTCGATTATCTCTTTGCTTGCGTATCCAAGCTCGTCCGCGATATCTTTAATCAGAACACCCATTTAAAACCCTCTCCTTGATATGTCTCAAATCTGCGCTAGACGCAAATTTAGATAGATATTTTGAAATTTTCTCTTTTTGATTTATGCAACCGTCGCAAATATAAAATTGTCTGTTTGAGCTTATATTTTTAAAATTTTGCAAAAAAGCGTGGAGTTCGCGCTTGGCGAAGCGCCCCCTGCAAATAACGCACATTCTAATCGGTTCGCTCATGCGATTATATCTTTATTTTTCTTAGTCAATATTAAAGCCGCCGTTGTCGATCTCTAAAATTTCGACGCGGAAGTTTTTAAAATTTTCGCTAAGGCAGGCTTTAAGCTTTGCGGCGTCGGATCTATAGGCTAAATTTAAAAAGCTTGAGCCGCTGCCGGAGAGCGAGCTCATAAGCGCACCGTTATCATAGGCAATCTCGCGCACCCCAAAAAGCTGCGGAAGCACGCCCATGCGCATCTGCTCGTGCATCTTGTCGATACAGGCGTAGCGCAAGCTGTCGTAATCGCGTCGCATAAAGCAAGCGGTCAGAAACGCCGCGTGCGAGAGGTTGCTAACGCAATCTTTGATCGAAAAGCTCTTAGGCAGCTTGCCGCGCGATTCGTTCGTAGGCATCGGCGTATCGGGGATGACGACGACCGCTTGCAGATCTTGCGAAATTTCGCATTTTTGCGTGCGAACCATCTTGCCATCCACGACGCTGCTGACAAAGCCGCCGAGCGTTGCGGGCGCGATATTATCCGGGTGGTTTTCATATTCTAGCGCCGTGTTTAAAATTTTAGCGCGATCGATCTCAAAACCGCAAATTTTATAAGCGCTTGCGATAGCGCCTACGATCACGGCTGAGCTGCTGCCCAGCCCGCGCGAAAACGGGATGTTGTTGTGAAAAGCAAATTTAAAATTTATCTCTTGCCCGCCGCCTAGTTTTTTGTAAATTTCATTGAAAATATTCAAAAAAGCGTTACCCTTTTTTAGCCACGCTCTGTCGCTGCCCTCGCCGCTAAGCGATACGCAAAAAAACTTCTGCTCGGTAATCTCTACTTCGTTAAATAGCCCTAGGCTAAGGCCGAGTGCGTCGAAACCGGGGCCTAAATTTGCGCTCGTCGCAGGAATTCTTATAATCAAGCTCTCTCCTAAACCGCTTCTATGATGTAATTTGGAAGTATATCATCGCTTTTATTTAAAACCGATAAATCCTGCGGCAAAGATAGCGCAGCGGGGGCGCATTTTTTCATCCTGATTTCGCCGCGATCGTAAACGTAGCTGAAGTTTTTATTCGCTCTGATCGGCTCAAAGCCGCTTAGCTCAAAGCCGCTGATCGCGCGCAGAGGCACATCAAGAGCGATGCTAAGCGTGCGCAAGATCACGTAGCTTACCTTCATACCCATGAAGCTGCCTGGAGTATTTGCGTAGATAAGCTCTTTGATTTTATAAGTTTTTAGAATTTCGCTAAATTTAGCGACCAGAAATTTATCGGCTTTTTCGCCCTCATTGCTTTTAAATTCCGTTATCTTAGCGCCGTTTTCATACACACCGAGCAGGCACGGAGCGCTAAGAGCAGCGATTAGAATTTCAACCTCTTTGATTTTGCAGCCTCAAGCAAAGACTTTTTGATATTCGCGCACAACCTCGGCGGTAAGATCTACTAGCTCGAAATTTCTCGCATCGGCAAGTACTGCCAAAGTGAGTTTATGATTTAGATCGTGGCTTCCCGCAAACGCCGTATAATCACCCAAAATCGGAGCGCCCACGAGTGCAAGATCGCCGATCGCGTCTAAAATTTTATGGCGAACGAACTCATTTTCAAAACGCAAACCCTCGGGGTTTAAAATTTTATTTTCATCGATTACGACGGCATTTTCCAAGCTGCCGCCTAGAGCTAGACCCATGGAGCGTAGCGCTTGCACATCTTTCAAAAAACCAAAAGTTCTGGCGCGCGAAATTTCTTTAAGATAGGCTTTTTTGCTAAATTCAAAAACATAGTGCTGAGTGCCGATGAGCGGATGGCTAAATTTAATTGTATAATCAAATTTAGGGCTCTTGCTCGGGCTTAGCCGTACGAGCTTATCTCCCTCGCGAATCTCCACGGCACGCTTGATGATGAGAGCTTTTTTATTTGCGTCGAGCTCTCTTACGCCCGCTTCGTCCAAAAGCATACAAAAGCTCGCCGAACTTCCGTCCATTACGGGAATTTCATTAGCATCGACGATAATACGGATATTATCGATACCATAGGCATTAATGGCGCTCATTAGATGCTCTATTGTTGATATATAGCCCTTCTCATTTCCTACGACGGTCGCCATCCGCGTATTTATGACGTTTTTCGGCTCGGCTTTAAAACTAACGCCAAGATCACTTCTATAAAATACGATTCCACTGCCTGCCTCTAAAGGCTCTAACGTAAGTCTGATAGGCTCACCTTTGTGTAGCCCGATGCCGACGTTATGGACTTTCTTAGCTATCGTTGTCTGTCTCATTTCTATCCTCGTTTTCATTAACCCGCGCATTATAGCGAAAATTTTAAAATTTACTTACCTTTTTCTATTACTTTTTTGGACGATTCTAAGACGTCGGTAATGTTATCTTTCATCCACTTAGGATCCATCCACTCCTCGGGTCTTACGTCCACGCCCTGAATTACGATACCAAAATGCAGATGATCTCCGAAAGCAAAGCCGCTTGAGCCCGTTTGTGCTAGAATGTCGCCCGGCTTTACGTCGCTACCGACGCTTAACTGCGTCGCCGAGCAGTGTCCGTAGATGCCGTACAATCCAAAGCCGTAGTAAATTCCTAAATTTAATCCGAAAATTCCGTTTTCCTGCGCGAAAACCACCTTGCCATAGTTGCTCTCTTTGATATCGGCGTTTGCAACGCTTGCTAGATCAAGCCCCATATGCCAAGACTCGCTTACTTGTTCGTCGTTCATAAAAAATATCCGATGATCGGCAAAGCTTGCTACCGCTGCGCCTTTAGCAAGCGGATAAAAAGGCTTTAGCTCAAATCCATTTATTTTATCCTCGTGCACCGCGCTAGTAGCAGCGTGCAGATCATCTCCGTTTTTCTTACGCAGAGTTTCGTTTACGAATTTAAATTTCTCCAAATCGCTCATCGAGTTAAAATTCTGCGCGTATTGGCTAGCCAGATCACTTACTTTGCCGTTAATAAAACCCGGATTTAGCTTGATAGTAGAGACTTTATATTTTTTGTCCTGATAAAAATATTTGATCTGCGAAATGCTTTCGTTGCCTGCACGATCAGTGGCGACCGCTTCTGCGCGAAATTCCTCTAAATTTGCAGGCCACGCTACGAGAGACGCATAATAGCCCTCTTTTACAAAAGGAATTGCTTTAAAAATTTTGCCATAGTTGGTTTTGACATAGACTTCGTTTAGGCGCTCGTCTTTAGCTGAGAATACGACTACAGCGCTACCGCCTTTAGTGATTTTATAGGATTGATTGATGATATTTATGAGGGGCTTTTTATCATCTATTATTATATTTGCCGTTTTTACGCTCTTATTTCCTTGCGCAAAATTCCACGAGCTAATGTCGTTTGCAAAAACCTCGAGCTTGTAGTTTTTATCTTTATTAAGCATCAAATTTTTAGGAAATTGCACGGCAAGCTCTAGCGTCGTTTGCGGAACGTTCAGCTCCTCATTTAGTAGCGGTATCGTGCTGGCTCCGTCGTTTAAGTTTACGCGGACAAGCTTAATGCCGGTATCGTCTGAAATTTTAATCTTTAAAGGCGAGGTTAAATTCCAATAAATTTCATTTTCCAGCGCAATTTGCGGAGGATTTTTTTCAAATTTAGGCGAGGTAAAAATTCTAAAGATTCCATAAACCAAAGCGCATATTATAATAAGAAATATTAAAATTTTAAGCTTCGTTCCATTGCCATTTCTACGCATAAAAGAGCCTTTGATATGATTTTAGAGCGCAATTTTACAAGCTTAACTTAAATTATCGGTAAAGCGAGGCAAAATTTAACGCAAATGTTTAGCGATTTACGAGGCGATTTAAAATTTTAAATTCTAGCGATTTTAGAATCTCAAAATTTATGAGCTTTAAAATTCAGTGGCGCGCTAGATCCTATGCAGTGAAATTCCGCGCGCGACAAAGCGGCGTTTATCGTCTATATCGTAATCTTTAAAATTTCAATATTAGAATTTCTTTAAAGTATGCAAATGGCTTGTATTGATTTTTTAGAACTCTTAATCTAAAATTTTGCTAGACGAATGAAATTTTAAACTATCTTGATAACTAAAACTTTAAAAAGTCCCAAGTAAGCTATGTGCTTAAATTTTATCCTAAGCCGAGCGGAATTCCAATTAAAATTTAGCTCAACCCGCCTACAATAATTCGGCTGCAAATTAGCGCGACAAGAAAAGTCAAAATTGCGCGTTACTAAATTTTAAGGCGTGCGGTAGAAAATTCTACGCACGCCACAGCGTTCGCAAGTCGCCGCGTTTAATTAAATCTAGCACCGATGCTAAATTCGAAGCTATTTGTGTCGTCGTGCGGTTTTTTATTAAGCGGCTTAACGAAGTATAGTTGTAAAGGCCCCATCGGCGTCATCCACTCGATACCAGCACCCGTGCTGTAGCGCTCCTCCTCGTTCCAGTCATGATCGCCGATCATTCCGTAGTCAAAAAACGTTACAAAGCGCATTTTAAGCCTATCGACCACCGGAAAGCTTAGCTCAAAAGAGTTATTGAAACTCTGCATACCGCCCGTCTCAATATAGCGGCAATTATTTGCATTTAAGCAGATCTCTTTTTTCGGGATACTGCGACCTTCGTAGCCTCTAATGCTTTTCATTCCACCCAGGAATAGTTTTTCATTGATAGGAATCTTTTTATTACCTTCCCACATATAGCCCGTTGCAGCTTTGTATCTAAAGATAATGTCGTGATCGATATAATCTCGCAAGCCAAAGTAGTAGTTAAACGATCCTCGCGCCTTGGTGTAGTCCATATCGCCACCAAGACCCGCGTATTCTAAGCTAGCACTTGCGATCATACCGCTTCTTGGCAAGTAATAATCATCGGTGCTATTATATGTAATAGACGGGATGATCGAGCTTTTTAAATTCTTGCCATCTAGATAGCCTGCTTTGGCGTAATATTCGTTTAAGCCCTTAATCTCGCTTTTTTAGTATTAAATACGTAGGCATAAATGGGTAATAACGCCCTAGATT
>CAUPZQ010000046.1:0-13297 GCA_963515915.1 uncultured Campylobacter sp. | reverse complement strand
TTACTACAGGATCAAAATTGCCCCGAGGTACTGAAAAAGGCTCCGAGCTTTGCCGCGGCGAAATTTTAAACAAAAGCTTGTCCGCTAGAAATTTGGGGGATAAAATTTCGGTGAGCAAGGCTAGCGCGTCTAAAATTTTGCGTGGCGTAAATTTAAAGCATGAAGCGCAAAGCGGCGAGCAGGCTTTGATATTAAACGATAAAATTTTAAATTTTAAAAATTCCGCTCTCGCAAGCTCGGCAAGTGATACGGCTACCTATACTGCGTCTGCTTGCGATTTGAATCACGAAAGCGCCGAGCGGAATTTGGACGCCGTTCGCGCCAAAAAGGCTGCGCGTGCGGCAAATTTAAATTCCGCCCGTAAAAATTCCGCCGATACCGCCGCTTCCGATATTTGTGCGGCAAGCATAGAAAAGATTTGCACAAGTCCCGCAGATGCCCGTGCCGCAAACTCTCTCAAAGCAAACGCCGCCTATAAAGCGGGCATTTCCGCAAACACCCTCGCAAGCGCGTCCGAACTCAAAAATATTATTGAAAGCTCGCCTGCAAGCGACTTTGCAGCGAGCGCAAACTCCGAGCGCGTAAAGCTCAAGCTCGTCTATTCCTATGACGGCTCGAAATTTAGCGGCTCGCAGTCTCAGCCTCACGGGCGCGGCGTCGAGGACGTGCTGCGCGCGGCTTTGGGGCGCGTGGGGATCTTTGCGCCGCTAATCAGCAGCTCGCGCACCGACAAAGGGGTGCACGCGCTGCGCCAGGTAAGCTGCGTCGAATGTACCGCGCACTGGGAGCTACCGCGTCTAAAAGAGCTCATAAATCGCCACTGCGCGCCCTATATTTTTGTGCAACATATCAGCCAGGTACCGCGCGATTTTCATCCGCGTTACGACGCCGTGGCGCGCTCCTATCGCTACGTTTTAAACCACGGACGTCCAAGCCCCTTTCTTAGCGATTTTTGCGTGTTTTATCCGCGCGTGGATCTTGCTGCGCTCAATGCTGCGCTTGCAAATTTCATCGGCGAGCACGATTTTAGCGAGTTTATAAAAAGCGGCAGCGACATAAAAAGCCCGGTACGCGAGCTCTACGTCGCGCGCGCCTACTCTTTTAGAAATTTGACCTTGATAAATTTTAAAGCCAACGGATTTTTGCGAGCGCAGGTGCGGCTGATGGTCGCAAACGCCCTAAAATCCGTGCAGAGCGGGCGCAAGATCAGCTTCTCGCGAGCGCTTAGCAGAATACCTTTTCCGCCGAACGGGCTGTATCTTAGCAGCGTGAGTTATTAAGGCTTGAGATTTATAGCGTTAAATTTTTTATCCACGGGCGTTTGGATTTCAAGCTTAGAATTTTATCGCGGTAAAATTCTGCATATGAGAGTAGATCGCCACCCTACTTTGATATTAAATCACTTGCGCCGTGATGTGTAAAATCGTAAATTTGCGCGAAATTCGATCTGTTTTTATTAGAATTTTATAGAAATTTAGCAATACTTTCAAACTTTTAACTCAAAAAGGAGCAAAGATGAAAAAATTTTCTGTTGCTTTGGCCGGTTTGGCCTTACTAGCTAGCATTTCAGGCGCTAAGGAGTTCATCAATATCGGTACCGGCGGTATGACCGGCACCTATTATCCAGTAGGAGGCGCGATTTGCCGCTTGGTAAATATGGATAAAAATATGAAATGCTCCGTGCAGTCGACGGGCGGCTCGACATATAACGTCAATAACGTGCTTAAAAAAGAGCTAAATTTCGGCTTCGTTCAAAGCGACGTCGTCTATGATAAATACAACGGTACGGGCAAATTCCAAGGTGCGGCGGATAAAAATTTACGCTCCGTAATTTCGATCTATCCGGAGCTTTTGGCTTTCGTAGTTTCTAAAGAGAGCGGTATCAAAGCCTACGGCGACGCTGCGGGCAAAAAGATCAATATCGGAAACCCGGGCAGCGGCAACGAGCTAACCAGCACGATAGTTTTTGAAAACTACGACTTCGATCTTAAAAAGCTCGCCCAGCACGGCGTCCTAACCGCGCAAGAATGCCCCATGGCGCTAAAAGATAAGAAAATCGACGGATACTTCTACGTCGTAGGACATCCGACCGCAAATATCACCGATGCGGCGACTTCGCTTCCTATCGACTTAGTCGGCATCGACGATGAGCATATCAAAAAAATTCTAGAAAAATATCCGTATTTTGCCAAAGGCGTGATCCCTGCGAAAATGTATGACGGCGTAGATCACGATACGCAGACTATCGGCGTAAAGGCTGTGCTCGTAACCGACGCTAGCCAAAGCGACGAAGCGGTTAGAGCGGTAGTTAAGGCGATACTTGATAATTTCGACGAGTATAAAAAGCTACACCCTGCACTAAACTTAGTGAGCAAAGAATCTCTTTTAGAGGGGCTTAGCGCGCCGCTTCATCCTGCGGCAGAGGCGGTGTATAAAGAAGCCGGGCTGTTGAAATAGGCTAGTTGATGGAGAAATCTACACAAAAAGATGAGCAGGTTTTAGAGGTAAAGAGTAGAGAATTTACCTCTAAAAAGCTCTTCTGGCTCGTGACGCTGGTCTGCTTCTCGTGGTCGGTCTTTCAGCTTTATATCGCGTATTTTACGCTAAATACGAATATCGCGCGCTCGATCCACTTAGCGTTTGCCGTTTTTATAATTTTTTCGCTTTTCCCGTTTCGCCCGCGCTCTAAAGCACATTTTTACATCCCGTTTTACGATTATATTTTATTAATCGTCGGAGTCGCCGCGATCCTGTATCCTGCAATAGAATTTAACGGGCTAGCGCAGCGCCCGGGAAATTATCTAACCAGAGATATCGTAGCAGCCTTTATCGGAATTTTCATACTCTTTGAAGCGGGTCGTCGTATGATGGGACCAGCGCTTGGTATTATCGCTTTTACCTTTCTTCTGTATTGTTACTTCGGCCCTTATATGCCAGATATCATCGCGCACCGCGGCGCAAGCTTTGAACTGCTTGCAGGGCATATGTTTTTAACTACAGAGGGCGTATTTGGCGTGCCGGTAGGGGTCAGTACCAGTTTCATCTATCTGTTCGTGCTATTCGGCGCGCTTTTGGAGCGAGCCGGAGCGGGGCAGTATTTTATAAACGTAGCGTTTGCGATTTTAGGTCGCTTCCGCGGAGGACCCGCCAAGGCTAGCGTAATCGCCAGCGGACTAACCGGCATGGTAAGCGGCAGCTCAACCGCAAACGTCGTGACGGTGGGCACCTTTACGATCCCGCTAATGAAAAAAGCGGGGCTTACCGCCACTAAAGCGGGCGCCATCGAGGTCGCAGCAGGCGTAAACGGGCAGCTAATGCCGCCTATAATGGGCGCTGCGGCGTTTATCATCGCGGAATTTTTAGGTATGAGCTACACCAACGTAATGATCGCGGCGGTGATCCCCGCCTTTGTCTGCTACGCGGGGTTATTTTTTATCGTGCATCTTGAAAGCTGCAAGTTGGGACTTCACGGCAGCCGCGATTACGCTAAGGTTTCAAAGCTAAAAATTATATTTAGTGGCATTCATTACATAATACCGATTTTGGTGCTTCTTTTTACTCTATTGATTCTAAAAGAAAGTGCGATATCTGCGGCGTTTAACTCGATTTGCGTGCTATTTTTAATAATGATCGTACAAGAGCCCGCTAAAAAAACGATATTCGGCGAACAGGTTGGCAAGTCCGATTTTATCGTAGGTTTCGTAGATATCTTTTGGGCTATGGTAGGTGCTGCTAAAAACATGGTCACGGTCGCCGTAGCCACCGCGCTAGCGGGCATCATCATCGGCTCGATCTCGCTTACCGGGCTGGGACAGGTTCTTTCGGAGCTTGTGGAGGCGGTCGCTGGAAATAGCATAGTGCTGATACTTCTGATGACTGCGATAATGAGCCTGATTTTGGGTATGGGACTTCCTACGACGGCGAATTATATCGTCGTTTCAAGCCTGATTGCACCGGTGATTTTGATACTAGCGGGCAAAAACGGTTTTTTGATCCCTGCGATCGCAGTGCATCTTTTCGTATTTTATTTCGGAATTTTAGCCGACGATACCCCGCCAGTGGGTATTGCAGCATACGCTGCGGCGGGTATCGCAAAGGCAAATCCCGTAACCGTGGGACTTCAGGGCTTTGTGTATGATCTGCGTACTGCGGTGCTTCCATTTGCGTTTTTCTTCAACAACAAGCTGCTTTTGATCCAAAGCATCGGCGATCCGATGGATTCAAAGAACATCGTTTGGATCAGCGATCCACTGCAAATCGTGCTGATTTTTGCCACGGCGATCGTGGGTATGTTTGCTTTCAGCTCCTCGCTACAAGGCTGGTTCGTAACAAAATGCAATCCATTAGAGCGCCTACTATTGCTGCTAGTAACGCCGCTAATGCTGGTGCCTAATATCTGCGCGAAATTTATAGAGTTTATCCCGAGCGAATACGCAAGCTACGGCATAGGCGCTGCGATCTACGTGCTGATATTTGCAAAGCAGTGGCTTTTAAGGCCTAAGGGCTCGGACGATACGCACGTCGAAAATAGCGCGCCTGCAACGTAAATCCAAATTTGATCTCGCTAAATTTTAAGATAAATTTGCGGGGTCTTATTAGATTTTGCCCTTTTGCGCCTAGATTTAATTAAGACCAGATCTTTTCTTTAAATTTAATCTCAGCAGATTTACGGCATGGCGGTAACTTGAGTTTAAATGTAGTGCAAACTCGGTTTCAATTTATCTAGTGTAGCGCGTCAGTACATATGCGGCATCATGCATGGGCGAGCGCGGAAAATACGGCATGCGAACTTTTCGTAGTAACTTTTAACATATTGTACGGAATACGGCAGGTAACGTACGCAGTACACCAATCTCGCTAGCAATGAAATTATTTAACCTACATTGATGCACGACATAATGCACCGCAAAGCTTCGCCTTTCGCATGAAATTCCAAATGCTCTGCTGTGCGGCTGATGGTCTAGATTTTTAAAGAGCGCGCGGCGTGAAATTTAAAATTAACAACGGCGCAGTGCGATCCAAAACTCGCGGCAGTAATATGGCACTGTATATGGCAGCGTAAAATTTACGACGCAATGTTACGCGTAAAATTTTAATCTTGCGGCGATCAATCGGCGCGGGGCGCATACACGAAGTGCAATTAAAATTTTATAAGCAAACGACGATGCGTAGTCTTGCAAAATCTTTCACGGCGCGCGTCGCGACGGCTCGTAAAATTTAATCCTGCGATACGCAATTAATCACGATGCTGCAAATTTAACTTGCGCCTGCATAAACTACGCATGCGGGCGTGAAATTTCACGGTGGGCGAGCGTATGAAATTTTAAAAATTTCATGATAAGGCACGAGAACGGCTCAGCTTAAATCTTAAGCGCGATTTTTATATGAAATTTAGCGAGTGAGATTTTAAGCGTGAGATTTCAAATGCCAAACTCGCGCAAGTTTTGCGCTAAATTTTTGTGTAAGGCTTTGCGTAGAATTTAACAAAATTTGTGCAATTTCTATGTTGATTTTGCACTAAATTTAATGAAATTTCACATAAAATTTAATAAAATTACGCGGACTGAGCTCGGTGCGCGAAAGCCCGATCAGCCAAAACCTAGCGCACTAAAACTGGGGCGCTATAAATTCACTAAAGTTTACGAGCAATATTTAGCGTCATCGAAGCTCAAAGATAAGATTTATTGCTATCGAAGCTTGAGAAAAAATTTGCCGCCACCGAAGCTCGCAGGCAAGTTTTACTGCCATGGTGCGAAATCTAGGCTTTGTTTTAAACGCTGAAATAAAAATTTAAAGGAGAGAAAATGCAAAGTTTCAAATGGCAAATTTCAAAGCGGCTCAAGCAGGCGATGCGCGAGCGAGATATCGATAATCTCACGCTCGTGCAGCGCACGGACGAGCTGTATTCGCGCTCGCACCCGGGCCACGACGAGGATATGCGAGCCGAAGTTTACACCGTCTTGGACGAATACGCGCCCAACGTCGATATCGAAATTTTCGATCTCGTCTGCAAGGTGCTAAGCGTCAAAATCGAGCTAGGCTAAGCTTTACGCGGGATTCGCCTGCGCTTTTTGCTCGGGCGGCGGCGCTAAATCTGTTTTTGAAATTTTATTTAATTTGGCTTTGCACTGCGACGCTGATCGCACTGCGAGCCGCGGCCGCTCCCAGCCTTTAAAATACGCTGCGCATGGCATTCGCGCCGCACTTGTCATTTGCTACACGTGGATTTCGAGCCAGCTAAAACGAGCCGTCGCTCATACGACCGCGCCCGCCGCAAAATTTGCTAGCGGCGTGTCTTACGCGGTATTAAATTTTAACGGCACCGTAAAATTTAGTAGCGACAGCATCCATATCCGCGAGACGCGGATCGTGAAATTTAAACTCGAGCGGCACGAACTTCGTAATTTAAGCACTCGCTTGCCCGTTCTTTAAAATTAAGCGCGCTTATTTAGCCACCAAAATTTAACTCAAATTTAAACGCTCTCTCGCAGGAATTTTAAAATTTACCGCACGATTGCATCAGCTCGCGCAGCTTCCACACAACTCGTACTATCCAATGTGCGCCTGGCTACTCCGCGCGATGTGTTTTTGCGCCGTGAAGTCGGGAGCAGAGTTCGGCGCAGAATTGTGTATAAAATTTCATTCACGCAGCTGGCTCACAGATAGCTTAATCGGCGACTCCAAATTTTAAATTCCAATCAAAATTCACTCAAGCGGCGACAAATTAGCGATTAAAATTTGAAATTTTAGAAGTGAAATCTCGCTCCTGCTTGCGATTAAAATTTTAAATTTTGCCGCAAAATTTCGCCCAAAATCCGCAAGATTAATATCTATTTTAACTGCAAAGTGCTAAATTTAGCCCTAAATTTTAATCCGAGGTAAGCTTTGAACTACTTAATCCAATTTAGTGTGATTTTAGGAATATCTTTTGTTGCGGAGATTTTGGCGGCGCTCGTGCCTGTGCCAATCCCCGCTAGCATCTATGGGCTAGTCATTATGCTTTTAGCCCTGATCTTCAAACTCATCAAAGTATCACAGATCAGAGAAACCGTGTCGTTTTTTATGCAGATTATGCCGGTGATCTTCATCCCGGCGGGCGCTGCGATCATCATCGCAGGCGACGCGCTACGCCAACATCTTTTCGCAATCATCGCGATTACGGCAGTCTCTACGGTAGTAGTCATCGGTGCAAGCGGCGCGGTAACGCAGATCTTTTATAAAATCGCCCTCGCCCGCGTTAAGCGCAGGCTTTACGCAGCCGCGCACGAACAAGACGGCGCGAATACAAAGGGCGTGGATGCGAAGCTGGAGCGCGAAATTTTATCCGGAGACGACAAAAAATGAGAGAAATTTTAATGAACTCCGCTTTTTTCGGCGTATTTTTGTGCCTAGGCTCGTTTGAGCTGGGACTTTATCTAAAAAAGCGCTTTAAGCTAACTGTTTTCAACCCGCTTCTAATCGGTATCGTGCTTACCGTCTGCGTGCTTTTAATCTTTAAAATTCCATACGAGAAATTTAATGCGAGCGCCTCGCACATTAGCTTTTTCTTAACGCCGATTACCGTCTGTCTAGCCGTACCGCTATACGAGCAGCTGGCGCTTTTGCGAAGTAATTTTTTAGCTATTTTTGCAGGACTGATTTCGGGTATGATCGCAGGACTAGGCAGCATCTACGCGATGTCGGTGATATTTGGGCTAAATCACACAATGTATGTCACGCTACTACCGAAATCTGTCACGGCACCGATCGGTATGGGTATCAGCGAAAGCTTAGGCGGCATCGTGACACTAACGGTGGCCTGCATCATCGCTACGGGCATCATCGGCAGTGTATTTGGCGAGGCGCTACTTAAAATTTTTGGCATCAAAAAGGCGATGGCAAAAGGTATCGCCCTAGGCTGCGCGAGCCACGCGATGGGAACGGCGCGCGCTCTTGAGATCGGTGACGTAGAGGGCGCGATGGCGTCTTTAGCAATGGCAGTTACGGGACTTCTTACCGTCATCGGTGCCGGTATTTTTGCACATTTCATCTAAGGAGAAAATATGATAATCTCGATCGCTAGACAAACGGGCGCAGGCGGGCGCGAAACCGCGCGCAAACTAGCCGAGCGCTTAGGTTACACCTATCTAGCCAAGGCGGATCTGCTCCGCAAAGCAGACGAGCTTGGCTGCTTCGAGCAGATGTATGAGTTCTACAACGAAATGCCCGTAAATACGCTACTTCAGGCAATATCGCACAACGAGCTAGCCAATGAGCAAAAGCGCGATCGCATCGTAGCAATCTACGAAAAGATCGTCTCGGGCGGCAACGTTATAGTGCTTGGGCGCTGCGCGGGGTTTTTCTTGCGCGGACATCCGGATCTGCTGACGGTATTTTTACGCGCGAGCGATGAGTTTAAGCTTGCCAGATTAGAAAAAGAGGGCCATACCGACGCGCGAGAGTATATGGAAAACAGCGACGCAGGCAGGATGAGCTTTCATCAATACTACACCAACCAAATCTGGGGCGCGTCCGCAAACTACAATATCTGCATCGACACATCGTATTGCGGCATCGATAATGCGGTAAATATCATCGAGTATCTGGTTAAAAACCACGATAAAAAGTAAAATTTGAAACTTTGCGACGGACGCGGTAGCGAGGCGACATTGCTGCGACAACGAGGCTACGGCAATGAAATTATATCGGCGCAATATCGCTGCGGGTGGCGCGGCATCGTTGCGGGGTAACGAGATTATGTCGCTGCGGCATTGCTACGGCGAAATTTTACGCTAAGATTTAGGGAAACATGATGGCAGCAGCGATACGATCTTATGCGTGGTAAATTTTCCGTGGTTATCGGCGGCAAATTTCTGGGTGCAAGCGAGCAAATTTACGGGTTTTAGAGCGACTATTCGGGTTTTTGCGGCGGCGTTGGCGCTCAATTTACCCTAAATAGGCTAAATTTGACGGCTTTCTTTACAGTGTGATTTTGAGCAAACTCGGCAAAATCAGGCTTGCTCGAATTTCAAACCTTTAATGAAAATTTGCATTTTTTTAATGCTAAATTTTATAAAATGCCGATAAGAATTTTGGTAGGAGTAAATTTATGAAAAGATTAATCGCAGCGCTCGCCTGCGCTACGGTTTTGTTTGCGGCGGACGAGGATATAAAGCTCACAGATATAAATTTTTTTCAAAATGCCTGCGATAGAAGGATTAGCCAAGGATGTTTTAACTTAGGAGTAGCTTACAATAAAGGATTAGGCATAAAACAAGATTACGAAAAAGCTAGAATTTTTTTCTCCAAAGCTTGCGAATTAGGAGATGAAACAGGCTGCTACAACTTAGGAGTTTTATACGAAAAAGGACGGGGAACCATGCAAGACCATAAAAAGGCAAGCGCACTATTCTTAAAAGCTTGTAAGATGGGAGAAAAAATGAGCTGCTATAATCTTGGGGTTTTGTATACTAACGGTCAAGGCGTGGAGCAAAACTACAAAAATGCAGCCGAGTTATTTTCAAAAACTTGTGAATTTGAAATTGCACAAGGTTGTTTTAATGTTGGAATTTTATATCACAACGGTCAAGGGATGAAACGAGACGAAAAAATAGCCAAAAAGTATTTCGGCAAGGCATGCGATTTGGGAGATAAAGACGGTTGCGACAAATATAAAATCCTATACGAGCAAGGATTGTGAGTTAGGACGCTAAAAGGCGGTAAATCCAGGTAAATTGAGCCGCCTTGACGCCTTAAAAAACCGCGGCGTTTGGCGCTCAATTTACCTAAATAGGCTAAATTTGACGGCTTTCTTTACGGTACGATTTTGAGCAAACTCGGCAAAAAAGGCTTGCTCGAATTTCAAACCTTTAACGTCAATTTACCTTTTTTTTAATGCTAAATTTTATAAAATACTGATAAAAATTTTGGTAGGAGTAAATTTATGAAAAGATTAATCGCGGCGCTCGCCTGCGCTATGGTTTTGTTTGCGGCGGGCGAGGATATAGGGGCACTACAAAAAGCGTGCGACGACGGAAATGCAATTAGTTGCGGTTCCCTCGGGTTTTTATATGGTAATGGTCAAGGCGTAAGACAGGACTATAAAAAAGCGAGCGAGCTATACTCTAAAGCTTGCGATATGGGATATGCAGACGCTTGCTTTAATCTCGGGGTTTTATATTATGATGGTAAGGGCGTAAGGCAAGATAAAGGAGCGGTAAAAGAGTATTTCGGCAAGGCTTGCGATTTAGGCAATCAGGGCGGTTGTAATAATTATAAAATCCTAAACGAGCAAGGATTGTGAGTTAGGACGCTAAAAGGCGATAAATCCAGGTAAATTGAGCCGCCTTGACGCCTCAAAAAACCGCGCCGCTCGTAAAATTTAGCTCAAATTTAGCTTTCGCTAGTCGCAGCGTAAAGACCGCTAAATTTAGTTTAAATTTAACCCTAGCCCGCCAAAAGAAATGGCAAAAGCGGGCCAAATTTAAAAAGCCGCCAAACCCGAAATCCGCAAAGTAGTTTCAGGCCAGACGGCGTAAATTTAGCCTATTTTAGATTATCTTTTTAGGCTATTTCGATCGAGAGCATATTGTCGCTCGTCGTGATCGCCTTTGAGTTGGCCTAGTAGACGCGCTGAGCCGTGATGAGGTCGATCATCTCCTAGGCTAGCCGTACTCATCTCGACAAATCTCTGCCTGATCGTGTCTAGGCCGTCCAGATCCGCCGTGCCGACTGCGACCTAGCGCAGATCCCATTCGGCGAGCTGGTGCAGGGCGAGGGGGTCATATACGTGCAGATCTGCGAGAAATGCGAGGTTTTAGGCGGCTGCTTTCAGTGCACGTGAGGGTAAAATCAAAATTTTAGCTAAAGCGCGTCAAATTGCATTTAAAGATGGATAGAATTATAATGCTGTCCTTTTTGATCTGAAAAGGTACCACATAGCTTTTAAAGATCATCTCTCTGACGTCGTTTCTGTTTTGTTTTAATTTTTTCTAAAGCGATACGGCATAAAGGGGATTTTCTCGATCTCGCTTTTTGAGCTCGCGCATAAAATCATCAGCTCGAGCTTCGCTGTGCAAAGCTATAAAATTGGCGATATTTTAGAGTTCGCTCACGAAATTTTCAGAGTATAAAATTACTACGCGAGCTCTTTTTCGGCTAGCCTTTCTTTTATCTCATCATCGCTATAAAGCTTCAATTCGCCTTTGTCCGATCGATCTATTATCTCGTCGAGCTTTTTTTGATCGGATTCGCTTAGCATAGGCTCGTCGCAAACTATAGTCGCCGTCGGATCAAGTAGCAGCAAAGCCTTTATAGCTTTTATGGTATTATCGTTTTGTGTTTTTATATTGATCGTCGCCATCTTAGCTCCTTTGCGTTTTATTTTACTAAAAAATTTTTAAAATGCAGCTTTCGTAAAATTTTAAAATAGCTTCATGCTGCCTAAATTTGATTAAAAGGAATTTACGGGTTATTGGCTTGGGTAAAAAAAAGGGGGGGGGCACAGGGCGCAGGCTAAATTTTGATTTACAGCCAAATTTAGCCCGCCCGCATAGGCTGTAAAACGCTATCTACTCGCTAAGCGCCTCCGCGACGTGATCCCAGCCGAGCGCTCTAGCATAATCAAGCGCGGTTTTGCCGTGGATATTTTTAGCGTTTTTATCCGCACCCTTAGCAAGCAAAAGCTCGAGCCTCGTGCGGTTGCCAGCGATCGCCTCGTGGTGCAGCATCGTGTAGCCCTCATCGTCCGTGCGCGTGATCTCATCCGGATACCCGCGCAAAAACTCCTCGAAATTTTTCTTCGTATTGACGCTCATCGGGTGCTCGGTTAAATTTTGCGGATGTTCCTGCTGTTCGTACGCCACCAGCACGACGTCAGGATCGCCGAAATTTAACCCCCACGCCTAGTCGTGCTCGGCGCGCTCGCTCTGGCTCATAGCTTTGCGCATCGCCTGTACGCTAAAGCCGCCGTAGCTCTTGCCCTCTATCGCAAACATCCAGTCGCTGATCTGCTCTAGCGGTACCGCGACTTCGTCGCCGTTTTTGACGTTGCTTAGCATGTTTGGGTCATTTACGAGCACGCCGCAAACGCGCTCGCCGTCAAAATACACGTCGTTTACCCACATATGCTCGACCTCGGTGCTGCCGTTTAGCTCTTGCGAAAAGGCGACCTTGACGCAGGCAAAGCTAAGCGCCGGGACGATGCAGAGGCGCTCCCAGTACAGCTCGCGCCAGAAGTAGCGAAAGCTCTTTCGCGCCTGCTCGAATGCTTTTAGCATCGCCTCATCTTCGCCGTTCGCGTAAAACACGGGCTCGCTCTCTTTTGCGTCTTTTGCCGCGGCGTTTTCATCCTGCGCGCCTTTGCTATCGCTATCTTTCGAGCACGCGTCATCGCCGCCGAATAGTTTTTTAAATAGTCCCATTTGCCCTCCTTAAATTTAGTTGAGATTCGTATTGTATTTTAAATTTACTTTCATTTGCCTGATTAAAATGGCGGGTAAAATTTCACCGCACGAGCCGTATAGCGGAGCGCAGAAGAGCAGGGCGGTCTTACGGCTTGCGTTCCGCGCCCGCGCAAAAATTAAGCTATAATTGCGTTTAAATTTAATTAAAGGAGAGATTATGGGGCTATTCAGTTTGAGCAAAAAGGCTGAGAAATCGCAGGAGCCGAGCACGTTCGCGGGCAGAGTGGATAAATTTTGGGCGGAATTTAGCGGCGCGATAGATGAGATCAAGGCCGATTTGGCGGCGGAGGAGTTTGAAAAGGCGATGCGAAAGACCGACGAGAAGCTTCGTATCTGCCTTGCAGAGCCATACTTTATGACGGGGCTCGTGGGCGAGCGGCTCGATCTGATGCTAACTCCCGAGGGCATGAGGCACCGCCTATTTTGGCTAAGCTTTATCAAAAACGCTATGCCCAAGCAGCTCGAATCCAAAATGCGCTGCACGCTCGGAAAGCCGCGTGCGCCGCGAGGTATCGGCGGACTTGAGATGTACGATACGCGCGTGAACGCCGAGGAATCGATGATCTACGCGCAGTTTAACGAAAGCGACGTGGATATTAAAATTTACAACAAAAACCTAGCGGCTCTGCTCGCGCAGGACGAGGGTAAGGCCTATAATCTTAGCTTTATCCTGCTTGACAATATGATCGGCGAAACGGCAATCATAAATACGCTAGGCAAGCTTGAGGTGCTCGATAAGCCGCAGGAAAACGGCGTGCCGCTAAGCGAGTTTGCCGATCTGATCGATGAAAAATTCGGCGAAAAAGCCGCGCGCGAACCGCTAAAGAATTTTTTCAGCTACGAGATGGAGCCGC
>CAUPZQ010000045.1:0-13522 GCA_963515915.1 uncultured Campylobacter sp. | reverse complement strand
ACGAATGGGTGCTAAATCTCGACGGCGACGAGGAGGTAAGTCCTGAGCTAAAGGGTGAGATAGAGGAGTTTATGAGTCAGAGCGATTACTCGGCGCTGGATATTAAATTTCACGAATACTTGCTAGGGCGCAAGTGCTCGGATCTCGTGCGCAAAAATACTCACATCCGCTTCTTTCGTAAGGAGTGCGGCGAGTATAAAAATATGGGGGTGCACGCGCAAATTTCGATCATAAAAGGCGCGGTGAAAAAGAGCAAATTTTGCATCAACCATTTTAGCGAAAAGCCGATCGCCGAGCTCGTTATGAAAAACAACAACTACTCCACGCTGCGCGCGCAGGGGGATTTTGAAAAGGGCAAGAGGCCGAGCCTTGTGAAGCTTTTGCTGATCTATCCGTTTGCGTTTTTTAAATCATACATTTTGCGCAGATCGCTTTTTGACGGGCGTAAGGGATTTATCACGGCAAACATTAACGCGTTTTACGCGTTTTTAAAAGAGGCGAAACTTTACGAGAAGTATCTTAAAAAGGGCGAAGATTAATCGAAATGATAGAAAATTTTAGCTATTATTGCGACCTAAATTTAACGGCGAAAAGGGCGAAAAAATGGATAAAAAAACGATAGCGGCACATAAAATTTCAGACGAAGAATATGAAAAAATTTTAAAAATTTTAGGTCGCGAGCCGAATCTGCTTGAGCTTGGGATTTTTAGCGCGATGTGGAGCGAGCACTGTAGCTACAAATCGAGCAAAAAATATTTAAGCGGCTTCCCGACCAAGGCGCCTTGGGTCATCCAGGGTCCCGGCGAAAACGCAGGCGTCATCGACATCGGAGGCGGCATGGCTGCGGTTTTTAAGATGGAAAGCCACAACCACCCTAGCTTCATTGAGCCGTTTCAGGGGGCTGCGACCGGCGTGGGTGGGATACTGCGCGATATCTTTACGATGGGCGCGCGCGTAGAGGCCAATATGAACTCGCTTCGCTTCGGCGAGGTGCGAGGAAGAAGCGAGAATGCGCGCAAGCAGCGCTATCTGCTTAAAGGCGCGGTTGCAGGCATCGCTCACTACGGCAACTGCATGGGCATCCCTACGATCGGCGGCGAGACGAGCTTCGATAAGAGCTTTGACGGCAATATTTTGGTTAATGCCTTTGCGCTGGGTATCGTTAAAAAGGATGAAATTTTCTACGGCAGGGCCGAAGGCGTGGGCAACAGCGTGATCTACGTGGGCTCTAAGACCGGTCGTGATGGGCTCGGCGGAGCCGTGATGGCGAGCGATAGCTTCAACGACGCGAACAAATCTCTGCGCCCGACCGTGCAGGTGGGCGATCCGTTCGCCGAAAAGCTGCTGATGGAGGCGTGCTTGGAGCTTTTTAAGACAGACTACGTCGTGGGTATCCAGGATATGGGCGCGGCGGGGCTTACTTCAAGCAGCTTTGAGATGGCGGGGCGCAGCGGCAGCGGCATGCAGTTAAATTTGGACCGTGTACCGATGCGCGAGGAGGGGATGAGCCCGTATGAGCTGATGCTAAGCGAGAGCCAAGAGCGCATGCTGATCTGCGCTAAAAAGGGCTGCGAGGAGAAAATCAAAGAAATTTTTGCTAAATGGGATCTTGATGCCGCCGTCATCGGCGAGGTAACGGATAGCGGCAAGATGGAGCTTTTTTGGCACGGCGAGCTAGCGGGCGTTATCCCGATCGAGCCGCTTAGCGAGGCAGCGCCCGTACTGGATCGCCCGATAAAAGAGCCTGCATATATGGCGCAGATCGCGCGGCAAAATTTATGCGGCTGCGGCGCAAGCGAGCGCGAGCTGGACACGGCGTTTGATAAAATTTTTGAGGACCCCGAAGTGCTAAATAAATCCTACATCTACGATCAATACGACGCCAACGTAGGGTTAAATTCTGCCAAGCGTCCCGGCATGCTGGGTGCTGCAGTGATGCGAGTTAAGCAAAACGGCGTAAAACTCGCGATAGCTGCGGACTGCAACACGCGGATGAATTACGTCCATCCTCGCATAGGCGCAGCGCTAGCGGTAGCGTCGGCGGGGCGAAAGGTCGCGATGAGCGGCGCGACGCCTCTAGCTATCACCGACTGCCTAAATTACGGCAATCCGCAAAACCCCGAGGTTATGTGGCAATTCGCTCAGGGCTGCGAGGGGATCAAGCAGGCTTGCGCCGCGCTAAATACCCCCGTCGTAAGCGGTAACGTAAGCCTGTATAACGAAACGGGCGGCGTTAGCATCCAGCCCACTCCCGCGATCGTGTGCGTGGGCACGATCGCGGGCGAGATCATTCCTAGCGATTTTTGCGCTAGCGGCGCGAGCGTCTATCTGGCGGGCGATACGAAGGGCGTTTTTGCGGGTTCGCTTTATATGAAAGCGGTAGAAAACCGCGTCGCAGGCAGCCTGCCGGAGCTAAATTTAAAAGCCGAACGCGCTCTGTGGGACTTCGCGATAGAAGCAGGCAAGAGCGGAGTTTTGGAATTTGCAAACTCCGTAGGCATCGGCGGCGTGGCGATTACACTTGCTAAGATGGCGTGCGTAGGCGGCGTAGGCGGCGAGTTTGAGATGAGCTGCGCGGGTAGCAGAGATATTTTCGACGAGAGCTTTTCGCGCGCGATTTTCGGCGTGCGCGACGAGGCGAAATTTAAAGAGCTGGCCGCAAAATACGGGCTAAGCTTGATGCGCCTAGGCGTCAGCGGCGGCGAAGAGTTTCGCATAAATTCCGTCCGCAAAAACCTTGCTGCGCTAAAAGAAATTTACTTCGGCGAGTTTGCCAAGATCGTAAAGAGCGAAGATTAGCGTGCTTAGCGTCATATTTATTTTAATCGCGCTGTATATTTTCGCGCAGATCGGCGGGGCTCTCGGCAACTCGGGCTATCGCGGCAAGGCGCAAATGCAGCTAGGGGAGGCTAAAATTTTAGTAGCGCTTCTAGCCAAGATCGCCAAAAGCGACGGGCACGTAAGCGAGGCCGAAGCTGCGATGATAAGCGAAATTTTAGACGATTTGGTGCGTCAAATGGGCGGCGGCGAGCGCGAACGCGAGGCGCTGAAACTCGTTTATAAGCTCGAGAAAGAAAGTCTCGCAAACGTGCGCGAGCTCGCCGAGAAGTATAACCAAACCTACCGCCCGAGCCCGAGCCGCAAAACTGGGCTAATCTATTTCTTTTTAAATTTAGCCTACGTCGATCGCGGTTTTAGCGCGGCAGAGCGGCGCACGATCTCGCAGATTTGCGACGGATTGGGCTTGCCCGAGCATATCCAAAGCCAGATGTTTGCGACCTTTGAGCGCAGCTTTTACGGCACATATTACGAAAATGGCGGCGCGCAAAGCGATACGGCTTACGACGAATACGACGGATATAGCACAAGAAGCGGCGGGTATTGGGACAAATACGGCGGCAGAAGCACCGGCGGCTACGGCAGCAGCAGCAGTTATGGCGGCGGCACCGGCTACGGCTATGGCGGCACGACGGGTTCGGGCTACGGAGGCTCGCAAAGTTCGGGCGGTTATGACGGCGGCTATTCGGGCGGCTCGCAAGGCTACGGATCGGCCAAAAGCAAAAGAGATCCGTATGAAATTTTGGGGCTTTCTAAGGACGCTACGTTTAGCGAGATCAAGAAAAAATACCGCGAGCTTGTGAAAAAATACCACCCCGACATCCTGATGGGCAAGGGCGCGGACGAGGAGATCATCCAGGAGGGCACGAAGAAGCTTCAGGAGATCAACGAGGCGTATAAAATTTTAAAGGAGCGCTTCGGCGAAAAGTAGGGCGAAATTTTAAAATTTGAGGGCGCAAAGCGCCTTGAAATTTTAAGGTGGATCGCGATACGGCGGCAAGGCGCGGCGAAGGAATTTTAAGGCGCGATATCGCAATATGCGCGGCGTGCGAAAATTTCAGGTCGCGAGAGATTGGGTGCGGCGTGGCAGTGAAATTTCAAAGCACGCGATATGGAAATTTAAGGCGCAGGCGTGCTAAGGTCGCTTCGCTAAAATTTCAATGTGCTGCGGCGAGCGCGGTAAAATTTCACGCTAGAGCTTTAAGGCACGTGGATGAAACCAGATAAAATTTACGGCATCGGATTAGAATTTAAGGAGCGATAAATGAAAAATTTTATAATTTTTGCCGTTTTGGCGGCACTACTTGGAGGATGCGGGATATTGCGCCCGGCTAAGAGCGATAAGGAGTTTAAATTTTACGACGGCAACAAAACCGTGATCTATAAATTTGCAGGCGAGGATCTGTATGAAAATGGTAGAAATTTAGGCGCGTATTCTATGGATAGGGGCGAGCTTAGGACGCTTGTGCTCGATGAGACGGGCAGAGCTTACGGCAATAACTACAAGTCTGCGCTGAATGCCAAGCGGATGAAATTCTATCTTTTTAACGACGAAAGGGCTATGGTATTTAGCATTTGGCACAAAGATGGGATTTGCAGCGTCTATAATGCAGGCAGATACGTAAATTTCGACTATACTTCAAATATGTTCAAAGACGGCGATTGGCTTTACGCGGACGGCAAAATTTCAAAAAGCGAGAGTTCGGTGCAAAATATGAGTTCAAAAACGTTGAGTGCATATAAAAATATGAATTTTGAAAAAGCGATCGATCGCAAAGATACGAAATATATCGCGGAGGAGTTGGCTGTGGCTGGATTTTTCAAAAAGACGATCGATGGTCTTAAAACCATGATCTTAGACGATTTTTGCAGATAAACTTCGAGGGAGTTATGGATAAAATTAAAATTTTAGCGCTGCTTGCGGCGGTCGTGCTGCTCGCAGGCTGTATGAAGGTAAAATATTCGCAAGCCGAGTTGCATCCGGAAAATTCCGTGATGATGAGCTATGACGGGCAGACCGCCACAGAGTATAAAATTTCAGGCGGCGTGCTTTTTAAAGATGACGCGATCTTAGGAAAATACGAAGAGGCGGGCTCCAATCTCTATCTATTTACGGACGAAAGAGGAGTCGGCGTAGCTAAGGATCAAATTTCGCAGCGAGGTCTAAATAAATTTACGATCTACGTTTTTACGCCCAATAAAGAGCTACGAATCGCCGAGTATTCCGCGAGCGGCGGCGTTTGCAAGGCCTTTACGGAGGGTAAATTCGTAAGCCTGAAAGAGCACTTTAGCGGCTACGCTTCCTCCGCGCCGCTTTATTCATACTCGTTTTCGGCTTCGGTGTCGCAAAGCTCCAGCGCAAACGTGATCTCACGCTATGAGTACGTGGGCTCAAGACTAAAAAATAGTAGGGCATTCTTGCAAAGCCCGCATACGGCTCTAGGCAATACGGTTAAAGAGAGCATCGAGTGGCACCAAGACAAATTGCGCGATATTTGTAAAATAAAATTTTAAAAACCAAACCAATACGAAAGGAAAACTATGGGATTTTTATCCAAAGACGAGGAGCAGCAGAAGCAGGGCGCTAAAAAAGCAGCGAAGCAACCGCCTATTTTGATGCGACAAACCCAAGAGATCATCACCAATATCGAGAAATATCTGGGCGCGCCGCTGCTTACCTACTTCAATTCGGGCGCAGGCAGCGTCTGCGGCAACGACGCGATCAGTATCAACGACCATCTTAAAGGCAAGCATTTCGAAAAGCTCTATCTTTACATCAAAAGCGACGGCGGCAGCGGCATCGCATCGCTTAAGATCGTCTCGATCCTACGTAATCACTGCGACGAGCTGATCGCGCTCGTGCCTGCAAACTGCGCTTCAGCGGCTACGATGATGGCACTTGGAGCGAATAAAATTTTAATGGGACCGCTAGGATACCTCACGTCGGTCGATACTTCGCTGCGACACGAGCTTTCGCCGGTTACGAACACCAACGACCAGGCCAACGTCTCGATGGACGAGCTAAGCCGCGTGGTGAAGCTTTGGAAAAATAACGAACGCCCGAACGACGAGAACCCGTACAAGGAGCTTTATAAATATATCCATCCGCTTGTTTTTGGCGCCGTCGATCGCGCAAGCAGCCTGTCGCTTAAAATTTGCCGCGAAATTCTGCGCTACCACTTCGAAGATGAGCAAAAGATCGCCTTTATCAGCGACAAGCTAAACAGCGGCTATCCGTCGCACGACTATCCGATCTTATTCAGAGAGGCCAATGAACTTGGACTTCAGGTCGAGAAGATGGATACGCGTCTAAGCGAGATGCTTCAAATTTTAAACGAGCTCTACGCCGAGATGGGGCAGCGCACCTTCACCGACTTCGACGAGAACAACTACCATGACAACAACATCGCCAATATCATCGAAATTTCGGGATGCCAGATCTACTATCAGATCGACAAGGACTGGTTTTATCGCGAGGAGGAGAAGCGCTGGATCGTGCTAAACGACGAGAGCTCGTGGCGCAAAAACGAACTCGACGGCAAAAATATCAAAAACAGCATCTATTATATTTAGTGCTGTTTTGGATCTCGTGCCGATTTAAATTTGCAGCTTGTAAAATTCAAAGCGGCACATAAAATTTAAACGAGCAGCAGCGGCAAGGTGCGATTGATGATGACATAGCCGCGCTTATGGACGAGCTGGAAAATAGGATGTGCAAATAAATTTAAAATTTTAAAAACGGCAAGAGGAGGCGCCAATCTAACTTGGCGATAAAAGCTGCGCCGCGAATTTTAAATTTAGCCGGTTCGCGCAGGTCCTTGCGGCTAAATTTGCGCTGCGGTTTAAATTTACGTTTTGCGTCGTGGCTTTTAAATTTAGCCTCTGCAAGCGGCGCAGAATTTTAAAATTTGTGTCCGTGCAAGCAAAGCGGCGGCATTTGAGAAGCAAAATTAAAATTTGCGCGCGGTAAATGTGGTAAATTTAATAAATTTCGCTTTGCCGATTTCCGCTTCATAAATTTGGCAAAATTTTAGAATTTAAAGGGTTTTTGCGATGAAATTTTTTATCTCGTCTCTGTTTTTGGCTCTGTCACTGCTCGGCTGCGCGGGCAAAAACTCGCCCGTAAGCGATAAAACCTACGTTCTTTCAAACGAGCTTGGAGATACGAAATACGCTTTTTACGGCGACAATCTCTACGAAAACGGCACGATTTTAGGCCCTTACGAAACGCGCGGCGATGCGAGGCTTGCGATTTCAGGCGGTAGCGGCGCAAATTTAGACAAAAATGCAAAGCTCATAAAACTATATTTTTTCGAGCGCAGATACGGCGCGATCTACGCCGTAAGCCACAAAAACGGGGTCTGCGCCGAGTACAATAAGGGAAATTTCGTAGATTTTCAAATTTTATTTAATATTTTTCAAAGCAAAGAGTGGTTTAATTATAGCGGCGGCATCTCTCCGGGCGGCGAGAGGCTAGAAGAGCTGAGTTCGGCGCGTATGGCGAAATTTAGCGGCGCAAAGCTCGGTGCAGCAGATGAAAAGACGAGGCGCGAGTATCAAAAGGCTCGCCGTGAGGCGATTTTGTATTTTCAGCTTAACGCAAACGACATGCGCGAGCTGATTTTTAAAAAATTATGCGAATAAATTAAAAGGAGAAAAGATGAGAGCGTTAATCAGCGTCAGCGATAAAGAGGGTGTCGTAGAGTTTGCTCGCGGGCTACAGAAGCTCGGATTTGAAATTTTAAGCACGGGCGGCACGTTTAAGCTTCTGCGCGAAAACGGCGTCGCGGTGCTCGAGGTTAGCGAATACTCGGGCTCGCCCGAGATGTTTGAGGGGCGGGTTAAGACCCTGCATCCGAAGATCCACGGCGGAATTTTGTATAAGCGAAACGACGCAAATCACGTAAGCCAAGCCGCGCAGCACGGCATCGGCGGCATCGATCTCGTCTGCGTAAATTTATATCCTTTTAAAGCGACCGTAGCCCGCACCGACGATTTTTCCGAGATTATCGAAAATATCGACATCGGCGGCCCTGCGATGGTTCGAAGCGCGGCTAAAAATTTTGCTAGCGTCTATGTCGTTACTAGTCCGCTTGATTACGGCGCGGTTTTGCAAAATTTAGCGAGCCCTGACGAGAGCGAGAAGCTGAAATTTAGGCAAAATTTAATGATAAAAGCTTACGAACACACCGCAGCCTACGACGCGATGATTGCAAACTATATGAACGAGCGCTTTAACGGCGGCTTCGGCGCGAAAAAATTTATCACGGGCAGCAAGGTTTTTGATACTCGCTACGGCGAAAATCCGCACCAAAAGGGCGCGCTGTACGAGTTCGAGGAGTTTTTTAGCAACCATTTTAAGAGCCTAAAGGGCGAGGCGAGCTTTAACAATATGACCGATATGCACGGCGCGCTGATGCTCGCTAGCAGCTTCGGAGAGGCGCCTGCGGTAGCGATCTGCAAGCACGCCAATCCATGCGGTTTTGCCGTGAAATCTAGCCTGCTTGAAAGCTACGTAGAGGCGCTAAAATGCGACCCAGTCTCGGCATACGGCGGCGTCGTGGCGATAAACGGCGTTTTGGACGAGGAGCTAGCAAATAAAATTAACGAAATTTTTGTCGAGGTTATCCTTGCCGCTCGCGTTACGCCTGCGGCGCTTGCGGTATTTGAAAAGAAAAAGCGCATTAAAATTTTCGAGCAGGGCGGGGAGTTTTTAATTCGCGAAAACGACAAATATGATTTTAAATTCATTGACGGCGGCTTCGTATATCAGCAGCGCGACTACGTGGGCGCGGACGAGGTCGCAAACGCCCGCTGCGTCACGGGGCGCGCGGCGAGCGAGAGCGAACTCAGCGATCTAAAAATCGCGTGGCAGATCGCCGCGCTTACGAAGAGCAACTGCGTGGTTTACGTCAAAAATCGCGCGATGGTCGCGATCGGCATGGGTATGACGAGCCGCGTGGACGCCGCGCGTGCGGCAGTGGCAAAGGCGCGCGACGTGGGCGTCGATCTGAGCGGTTGCGCGCTTGCCAGCGAGGCATTTTTCCCGTTTAAAGACAGCATCGAGATCGCCCATGCTGCGGGCGTCGCGGCGGTGGTGCAGCCCGGTGGCAGCATTCGCGACGATGAGGTGATCGCAAGCGCCGACGAGTTTGGCATGGCGATGTATTTTACGGGAGTGCGCCACTTTTTGCATTAAATTTCGCTCGCCCGAGGTGGAGCGGATTTATTGCGCTCGCTTCGTAACTTTTTATGCCGTTGCAAATTTTAAAAACCGCGCCGGAGCGGATCTCGTTGCTCACTGCGTAGCGGACGCGGTGCGGACCCAGGTTGCGCTCCGATACGCGGCGAGCGTGATGCTTCGGACTTACTTGCGCTTTGCCATACGACTGTGCGACGACGATTTAGCTGTGCGGTATATCGTTTTGTAACGGGCGCGGCGCGGATCCAATGCATGGTGCTTTGTTACGCGCCAACGCGGTGCGAACCTGGCTGCCTCTATTACAAGGCGCGCGATATAAATGGCTATACTCCGCTACGTGGCAGAGGCAGTGCGAATCCGACTGTTCGCGCTTCTTTATACTACTTCGCGGCGCGGGTTTAGCTACGCGACATACCGCTTCGTAGCGGTGCGGCGCAATCTAAATTTAATCATCCGCCGCTCCTGAATGGTCGCGAAAATTTTATCTAGCGGCCGCAACGCAAAATTTAAAATTTAATCGGCAGAATGCTAGGTTTGCCGCATTTCTGCGTAGTTTGATATAAATTTATCGGTTTAAATTTACGAGGGCTACTCGGTTGAGTTTTGCTAGGAATTTTAAAATTTATGTAAATTCCGGGCTTCGTTGCGCTCTAAATTTTAAAATTTACGTAGAATAGCACGGCACACGCGGCTTGGGCGAATGTTTTATTGCGACGCGCGATTTCGGCGCAGCCTTAGCGCGGTTTATTATGGCGCGTAACTTTAGCGGTAAAATTTTGCCGTAGCCTCAAGATTTTGAGGCAAATTTTACCGCGTCGCGCTCGCGCGTCTTTAAATTTCGCCGTTTGTGGCAAATATCAAGCTCGGCAAAATTTCACTCTCATTTCATTTATGGATTGTAAAATTGTGCAAAATTTAAAACGAAAGGATCAAAATGAAAATTTTCAAAGCCTTAATCTGCCTCTTTGCTTTGGCGGCGGGTTATTTAGTCGCGCTAAATGCCGCAGGCGGCAGCGCGGCGGATGCAAATTTTAAAGTTAAAGGGGGCGGCATGAACGCAAACGTGAAAGAAATTTATCTGGCAGGCGGCTGCTTTTGGGGCATGGAGGCGTATTTCAAGCAGCTTGACGGCATAGTCGCGACGCAGGTAGGCTACGCCAACGGTAAGAGCGATAAGGCAAGCTACGAGGGCTTACATAGCAGCGATCATGCCGAGACGCTACACTTAAAATACGACGCCAACGTCATCAGCGAGCCTGAAATTTTGGCGCATTATTTCCGCATCATCGATCCATTCTCGATAGACAAGCAGGGTAACGACCGCGGCCGCCAGTATCGCACGGGCATCTACTACACCGATGAGGCGAGCGGCGAGCTGGCGCGCTTTTTCATAGCGGCGCAGCAGGCAAAATTTAAAGAAAAGATCGCCGTCGAAGTGGCGCCGCTAAGGAATTTCGTCCGCGCAGAGGAGTATCATCAGGACTATCTCGGTAAAAACCCCGGCGGATACTGCCACATCGATCTGCGCCTTGCTAAAAAGCCGCTTGAGGACGATGAGAAATTTAAAGTGCAAAGTAAGGAGGAGCTGAAGAAAAATTTAACCGAGCTTCAGTATCAAGTCACGCAGGAAAAAGCGACCGAGCGGCCGTTTTCGAGCGAATACGACAAGAATTATAAAAAGGGCATCTATATCGACATCGTGTCGAAAAAACCGCTCTTTTCTTCTACCGATAAATTTGACGCGGGCTGCGGCTGGCCGAGCTTTTCAAAGCCGATAACGACCGATGCGATCGCGTACGCGCAAGATGACAGCCACGGCATGCAGCGCGTCGAGGTCTCCAGCCGCGTGGGAGGCAGCCATCTGGGGCACGTCTTTGAGGACGGACCGAGAGAGAAGGGCGGTATGAGATACTGCATCAACGGCGCGAGTTTGAAATTTATCCCGCTTGAGGAGATGGACGCGCTAGGCTATGGGGATTATAAAATTTACGTAGAGTAACGCGGGCTAGGGCTTTGGCTCGGCGATCAGTCGGTTAGTTTTATACGGCTCGACTGCCGATCGGTTGGCAGTATATTGCTTCGGCAGTCGGTCATTTTGTAACTCGGGCGCGCGCTCCTCTAGTCTGCGGCTACTGCTTTTGGCAGTCGGTCGCTTTTATACGGCTCCGCTATCGATAAATTTGGCGGCTGGTCGGTGATTTTACAATCACTAGCTTACGGGCATTTTATCGATCGATTTTCAATCGGTCGGCTGCCGATCGGTTTGGTCGGCGGCTAGTTTAGTTTGTGGTCAAGTGGAAGCTTGACGATCGGCGGACGGCTTGGCAGTTTGATGATTTATCGGCGGATAAATTGGCTGGCGGCTACGGATGGAATTTTAAAATTCCAAATACGATAAAAATTTACCTCTAAAGAATTTCATGCGGCGTAGTCGCAATAGAAAGAATTTAACGCGAGCGCAGCTCGCCCATATAGCGTTGTGGGGGCTTAGGCGGGGTTTGCGGGCGAGCAGAGCAATGCGGTGCTGCGGAGGCGGCGCCTGCGAGAAATGTGACCTCGCAACCCCTTCCTGCCCCAAGAAACAGAAAATACGGCATAAATTTCACAAGCCGTGGATTCGGCGATAAAATTTTGAAATTTTATCTCTTAAAATATAATAAGTGTAGCATGCTTAGTAAGAGATGCGGCGTAAAATTTGAAATTCCGCAATGAAAACGGCGTCTATGCAATGCCTGCTCTGCATCCGCGTCGCAAATTTTAATTTAGGATAAAATTTTGATGACGAGCCCCGCGCAAAATAGAAAAATCCCCGCATAGATTACTAAAAACGGCGCGATTATCGCATAATGGATGATGAACTCGAAGAAATTGTAGATCAAATGCTTGCTTTTGGGCTCTTTAAATTTTAATTCTAGCGGCTCGTTCGAATCAAACGGCGTGTTGGAGCGCAAAATGTGCCCCGGACTAAAGATCCAGCGCATCAAGTCTATTTTATTGCGCTGCATATAGTCTTTGCCGATGCCCAATACGCCGTTTATATAGCATGCAAAAGCCGCCGAAAAACAAAATGAGCCCGATATCGATCAACCTATCCGCCATAGCGATCTTTCTTTTGCTTTTTAAATTTAGAAATTTAGCCCGCCGTATTTGCTCTCGGCGTTTGCTTATTGAAATTCTAATTTCGCGGGATTGCACTCTTTATCGGCTTTGCAATCTTGCAATTTTTTGATGATTTTATTGAAATGTTCTTTATCATACGCCAAATCTCGTGTCATTGTCATATATTTTATTACCTCGTTTATATCTAAAGAGTAATAAAAATGGGTTATTGCACAGAGCAAACAAGAATCCCCTATCTTACCTACCTCGCAAGCTCTTATTAATCGCTTTAATCCAGTTTCGATCTTATTTGTTTTAACTAAAATTTCTCCGGACAAGCTGCATGCTAATAAATTTTCAATTTGATCTTTTTCAAAGCAGTGCTTATCCGCGATACTTAATAAATTCTGACAAGCGCTATATTTCCCATCACCGAAACCGCACTCCTTTATAAGTCGCGAAATTTCTAGCGAATAAATTTTGTCACAATCATCGTAAATATGGGAAGTAACACAGCGACCGACCACATTCGCGTGTTCTCTTACGGATAGCTTCAAAAACCCGTCGCTTAAAATTTTAACTCCCGCAGAATTTTGTCCTTGCGCCTCGCTCGGCTCCGTATCTTGCATTGCAAAAGCAGCCCCGCTAAGACCGAGCCACAGCGCAAACGCTAAAAAGACCTTTTTCATTTTCCCTCCTTCATTTATTTCATTATTTGCTTATGATACCTAAAAAGCGATAAATTTTATTTATTTTGCGTGGGATTTGGGCTGCAAAGCGGTAAAATTTTAGGGCATTTGTGGTGGTGGGTGACTATGCGCTTGAGACTTTTTATCGAAATAAAGCCGCAAACGCAGTATGATTATTTTTTAAGTTCTCGTCCTACTATAAACGGTCTTTCGCCAGACTCGGTGACTTTAACGCATCTGCAGGGTTTATTTAGATTGGCTCCAGCAGTTTTGCTCTTATCGGTGTCGGTCACAACTTCTATGATAGCAATAACATTTCCGTCTATACATATTTTTTGAACGGAGAATAACGCATTGCTATCATCATAAGAAATGTCGCATATATTAGCGTCTTTGGCTATCATCTCTTTCCTACCGCCTTCATTAGCATTTGTTGTAACTAATCCTAACATTATCACTAATGCCGTGATAAATAGTTTTTTCATCATCTATCCTTGTTTTAGTTTTTTAAAACTCGGTTCGTCATCTTTTGAACCACCTTTAAAATTAGAGTGATTTAAAATTTTACGTGCGGATTTTCAAAATCTACGTAACATTTTAAAATTTAGTGATAATTAATCAGTCTCTTCTCCCTCCTTTATAAAACAACGTAGTATAATTTTGGGGGGGGGGGGGGGGGGCGGGGGGCGGGGGG
>CAUPZQ010000044.1:0-13799 GCA_963515915.1 uncultured Campylobacter sp. | reverse complement strand
TGAGGAAAAAGTGCCCCGGGATGATCTCGATGAAGCTGTTTGCTACGCCGATGAATGGTTTTTCAAAGTCCTCGTCCTTTAGTCCTGTTGCTCTTAGCAAGCTTCTGTGCGGCGCGCGTGTATAGCCTTTTTTGATGATGTCGCTTCTCATTTTTTGTCCTTGAATTGAAATTTTCTCCATTTTAGCATAAAATTTTACCGCTGCGGGCGTTTTAAATTTTAGGTGTTAAAATTTAAAGCCGGACTATTGAGCTTAATCAAACCGAATCACTCCTATTTTTGATATAATTGCACATCGATTATCAAAATCTTGCCGTTTGGCAGGAATGAAAAGAGGAGAAGATGCAAAGAAGAAATTTCTTAAAACTAACGTCCGCGTTGGCGGCTAGCGGGCTTGCTAGCCCTCTTTTTGCAAAGGAGGCCTTCACTATCTACGGCGCGCCCGCGATGCCTAGCCTCATCATCGGCGTTGCGTGCATGCAGGGGCAGATCGGCAAAAAATACGACGCGAAGCTTGAACTTTGGCGCGATCCCGATCAGCTGCGCGCAGGCGTGGCAAACGGCGAGTACAAGGTCATGATGAGCCCTAGCAACGTGGGGGTGAACCTCGCAAATCAGGGGCGCAAGATCGGTATGGTAAATATCCTCACCGAGGGGCTAAATTTTGTGATGAGCAAGGGCGAGAAGATAACGGAATTTGCTCAGCTGAAGGGCAAAAAGATCGTCATGCCTTTTAAAAACGACATGCTAGACATCATCGTGCGAGCCATAGCGAAAAAGCAGGGCATTAGCGGGCTAAATATCGACTACACCGCCAGCCCCGCAGAGAGCGCACAGCTGTTTTTGGCCAAGGACTATGACGTCGCGATCACGGTCGAGCCGCTAGCAAGCGCCATGATCTTAAAGGGCAAAGTATCGGGCGTCGCCGTGCAGCGAGGGGCAAATTTAAGCGATATGTGGGCGCAGGCGTTTTCGGTAAAGCCCATAATCCCGCAAGCAGGCATTATCGCCGATACCGATTTTTACGCCGCAAAAAAGGCGGATTTTGAAATTTTAAATGCCGATTTGACAGACGCGCTTGCGTGGATCAAAGCGAACAAACAAAGCGCCGCGGCGATCGGGACGAATTTCTTTCCCGCGCCGCCGCCTGCGATATTTATGAGCATCGATACGTCGAATTTGTGCGTCAAAAAGCCTAGCGAGATCAAGGACGAGCTTTTGAAATTTTATGAAATTTTGATGGAATTTAACCCTAAGCTCCTCGGCGGCGCGATGCCTAAGGACGAGTTTTTTCTATGCTAAAAATCGATAAAATTCGCAAAGCTCAAAACCCCGCGTTTTACGTCATAGACTATCTATGGGGCGGCTTTGCGAGCCTAGGGGCGGTGTGCTTTTTCATAGCCGTCTGGCAGGTGGCTAGCGAGGCTTACGGGCCTCTCATCCTTCCGGAACCCGCGGCTGTTTTTTCTAAGGCGTGCGAAATTTTAAAAAATTTCGTCGCAAATGATCTGGCCTTATCGCTTAAGCGCGCGCTTGTGGGCACCTTCCTCGCGCTTTTTGCGGGGATTTGCAGCGGGCTTGCGGCCGGGTATTTTAAAAGCCTGCGAGCCTTTTTAAACCCGCTAATTACCGTGCTTCTCTCGACGCCGCCCATCGTTTGGATCGTGCTTGCGATATTTTGGTTTCATTTCGGCGATACAAGCGTGCTTTTTACCGTCGTTATCGTCGTCGCGCCGATGACTTTTGCGTCCGCGGCGCAGGCGATGGCTAGCGTGAGCACCGAATACACCGAGCTTTTCGACAGCTACAAAAGCTCAATTTTAAAAAAACTGCGCTACCTCTACGCGCCGCACCTAATCGAGCGGCTGCTTCCCGCGATCTACGTCGCGGTTAGCAACGGCGCAAAGGTGCTTGTGATGGCGGAGCTTTTGGGCGCGAACGACGGCATCGGCGCAAAGATCGCCGAAGCGCGCGTAAATATCGATACGGTCGAGGTCATGGCGTATGTGTGCCTAGTCATAGCCTTTACGGCGCTTTTCGATTATCTCGTGACCAAGCCGCTTGAAATTTTACTGATGCCGTGGAGCAGATGATGCTAAAAATTTCAAATCTGCGCTACGAAATTCTGCGCGACGTTATAATTTCCGATTTTTCGCTGCGACTGCGCGCGGGCGAAGTAAAGACGCTCTTTGGCCCTAGCGGCTGCGGCAAGACCTCGCTTTTGCGGCTGGTCTGCGGGCTGGAGGATAAAAAAAGCGGGCAGATCGAAAACGACTTTAAGAAAATCAGCTTTTTGTTTCAAGAAAACCGCCTGTTACCAAACCTCACGGCGCTTAAAAATATCGAAATTTTTAGCCCCGCGGGCATGAGCGAAATTTACGCCCTCGCCGCAAAGATCGGGCTAAGTCCGAGCGATCTGAATAAATTCCCGCGCGAGCTAAGCGGCGGCATGCAAAAGCGCACGGCGTTTTTGCGCACGATCCTTAGCGGCTGCGATCTGGCGTTGCTTGATGAGCCGTTTGTAGGTCTGGATCGCGATCTGCGCGGCGTGCTGATCGAAATTTTAGTCTCAAAGATCGAGCGCGAGGGACTTGCCTGCCTTTTGGTGACCCACGACCGCTTCGAAGCCGTACGCCTAAGCCACGAGATCATTGAGCTTGAGCCCAAAGGGATGGGACTTAGGCGCGTCGTGAGGCTGGATGAGCCGCTAAGTGCGCGCGACGAGCGGTACGAAGAGCGCGTGGTAAGCGAGCAGTTTAGGGGAGTGAGCTATTATGAGTAGAAATTTTATCTTTAATGCGCGCAAACAGGGAGGTTCCGCACGAAATTTGAACTTACGTTGCATCCTAGGTGCGGACGAGCGAAGCTTTGGCGCGCATCGTGATCCGGGCGTATGCAACCACAGGCTTCTGTTGGACGCTAGATGCGACGATTTCGGCGCATGCAAGCATGGGCTCTTACAAAGTATTAGATGTCGCGATTTCGGCGCGGGCGGACATAGGCTCTTGCGAGATGCTAAATATTATGATTTTGTTGCTTACATAGACAGGCTCTTTCGGGATATCGAATGTTGCGATCTTAGCGCAAGCGGATATAGCCTTTCGCAGGACGCCTGGCGCCGTGGTTTTGCCGCACCGAAATACGAACTGCGCAGCCGTGCGAACTGCGATTATATCGTGAGCGTGCTCTTGAACGGCGCAGTGTGCTGCGGTTTTGCAGCACAAAATTCAGCGAAATTTAGCGGCAATACATACTGCAGCTCTAGCGAGAGTACTTACTCGCGTTGTAGCTCTAGCGTGGGCACTTGTTTACGGCGCGTTGGCGCGAACCGAGATGTCCACTCGCGCCGCGATCCCAGCGCGAGCGCTCGTTTGCGACGCAGCTCTAGCAGGAACGGTCGTTTGCAATCTAGTATGAGCGTCCGCTCGCAGCGCAACTTCAATGCAGGCGTTTGCTTGCGGCGCGTTGGCACGAAGCAGAGCGTTCATTTGTACTGCAAATTTAGCGCGAACCGAGACGCCTTTCCGCGTTGCGGTTTTGATGCGTGCGGATTGAGCGCGCAGTTCAGCGCCCAAAAAGCCGTTTTGAGCGCCTACCGCTCGCTGTTTTGCGATGCAAGTGGGCTAGGTAGCGAGCAAAATCCAGCTCTAGGCACCTTTTGCGCGGTGCGGAATTTTTTAAATTTACACGACGCGCGCGATTTTAAGAATTTTGGCCCCGTAAATTTGAAGAAATTTAACCTCGCCGCCTCGCAATTTGTAAATTTAAAAAAGCAAATCCGCGCCGATAAAAATTCCTATAAGAGCGCCGAGCCGCGCAATTTGACGAGTTTTGGGCGCGAGACCCGCGCGCCACGCAGATTAGGCTCTGAAAATAAAATTCCCGCGCCGCGTAGATCTTGCTTTGAGAGTGCGGCCGGCACACCGTGCGGATCTGGCCTCTGGCACAGGGGCTGCGAAGCCGCACAAAATTTCAAACGTTTCGCCCCCGATTTTACACGAAATTTTAAAAATTTTACATGGAACTTGGAAACCGAGTCCGTGCAAAATTTCAAAATTTCCGCTCTAAATTTTACGCGAAATTTTAAAAATTCCGCTCGCGACAGGGAAACCGGGTCTATGCAAGGCTTCGGAAATTCGGGCCGAAATTTTGAGCCGAAATTCCCGCAGAGTGCTAAGAATTTCAAGCAAAATTTCGAGCAAAATCTCTCACAGAGTGCCAAAAATTCCGATCGCAATTCGGAGGCAGGGCCCGTGCGAGGCTTTAAAAATCAAAATTCCGCTCAGGTTTTTTTACAAAGTATCAAGAATTTTGATCAAAATTCTTTGTCGAGCTTCCCGCAAAACGGTAAAAGCTATGATCAAAATTCTACGCAGGACGTTCCGTGGTGTGTTAAAAGCGCTGAGCAGAATTTCAAGCTAAGCTTCTCGCAAAGTACTAAAAATCCTGAGCCGATTTTCTCGCAGAACATTAAAAATTCCGAACGGAATTTCCCGCTAAGCTTCTTACAAAGCATCAAAAATTCCGATCGAAATTTTAAGACCAATTCCACGCAAAACCAAACCGAGCCTGTTTCGCCGCAGGAGCTCAAAAATTCCGAGCCGTGCCCGGCGCAGCGGCTGGGCTTTTACGCGCCTAAATTTAAAGATGAGCGCGCGAGAAATTTTTTCTCCCATCCGATGCGCGCCTTCGTTCTTTGCGCCTGCTTTTTTGCGGTGCTGGGCGCGCTTAGCTTTTTAGCGCCCGATGCGCTAGCGATCGATTATGTCGCCGCTCATAAGTTTTACTTTCTGTTTTTAGCGCCTTCGTGCATCTACGCGGCGTTTTTGCTTACCGCGCTGCCCGATTGGGCGAACTTCGAGGGCTCGCTAAAGCCCGTCTCGCTTGCCTTTGCCGCCTGCCTGATCGCAGCTTTTATCGCGAGCTTTTTAAATTTACGGCTTGCGGCGGCGATTGTCGCGCTGTTTTGGGCGATATTTTTCATCTTTGCGGCATGGCTTTTGTGGCTGGATAAAAACTCGAATAATTTTAGCATCCTAGCGGTCTTAGCGGCGTTTTGCGCCTGCTCTGCGGCCTATGGCATAAGCGGGGATGAGAAGTTTTTGCTTAGCTTCGTGCATATCAACGTCGCGGCAATCGCCGTCGTAAGCTACCGCATAAGCGTCGTCATCGGCAACGAAGCGTTAAGGGAGGCGGGGCTAAGCGACGCCGTTTTTATTCCAAATTTTATCTACAAAAATTTAGCCGCTTTCCTTGCTTTCGCTTTGGCGCTCGCGACGCCCTTTTTAAGCGAGGCGGTATGCGGATTTATCGCGCTTGGCATCGGGTTTTTGTTTTTGGCGAAGCTTCGCGAACTGCACTACGCCGAAATTCTAAGCCGCCACTATATGGCGTTTTACTATGCGTTGCAGGCTGCGTGCGCGGCGGGATACCTGTGGCTGGGCGCGGCGCTGATCCGCGGGGGGTACTCTGCCGCACCGCTGCACGTCATCGCGATCTGCTATATCTACGGAGCGATACTTTTTGTAGGAATGATCGCTGGCCAGCGCCACAGCGGAATTTCGCCGTTAAACTTCCCGCGCCTAAGCCGCGCGGCGCTCGTTTTGGCTCTGAGCGCGGGGGCTTTAAGAGCCGTTTTTGCGGGCGAGAGCTTTGTTTTATACGTGATGATCCCCTCGGCGCTTTTCATCGCCGCGGTCGCGCTATATCTGATAAATTTCGTTCCGATCTTTCTGAAAAATCCTTTCAGCGCGGATCCGGATTGATAATCATCAAAGCGGACTTACTAAATTTTAGCTAAAATCGATCAAATTTCATTTCAAGGAGAACTTATGCAACACATCAAAAATATCGACGCCGCCAAGGCCGTAGAGCTTGCTTCGCTAGTCGAAGTGTCCCCTCATAAGGTGATTTCGCGCACCCTCGCGCAAAATCCTGCGCTGAATATGACGCTTTTTGCCTTCGACGGCGGCGAGGAGATCAGCTCGCACAAATCCGACGGCGACGCGTTCGTTTACGTGCTTGAGGGCGAGGGCGATTTCACGATCGACGGGCAGAAGCACCGCGTAAAAGCGGGACAAAGCATCGTAATGCCTGCGGGCTTGCCGCACGCGATCTTCGCTCCGGTGCCGTTTAAGTGGTTTTTAGTAGTGGTTTTTTAGCCTCTAAGCTTAAGGGCGGGTCAAATTTTAAAATTTAGCCCGCCCGCCGCTTCATAAAATTTTTATCAGAAATTCCATTTACAGGGCCCTTCTGTCTGTTTCAGACCGTTCCCGCTCGCCCTTACAAAATTTTAAAATTTCAAAAACGTTTAAATTTTACTTTTACCGCGCCAAAAAATTTCGTCTGTTTTGCAAACCGTGCGGGAGCTGAAAATAACGCATCGCGTTTGCGCGCTGTACCGAGCCCCGAAATCGCACGCTTGAGTTCGCATCGCAAGTCAAATCCATAGCTCGCGCGTTAAATTTCAAAGTCGCGCCAGGCGCGCAATACAATCGGGCGAGTAGAGCAGACGGGCGCTGTAGTAGGGCAAACCCGCCGAGTGCGCAATGCGCGGCCCAGCTCATAGATCGAGCGTTAAATTTACAGGCCGTGTCCTGCGCGAAATGCACGCCAAGCCGGCCTAAATTTTAAAATTTAGCTCTCGCTCGGGGTCAGCTCCTTGATGATGAGCTCAGGCGTGATCGTGCCGCGGAAGTTGTTTTTGCTAATCGTAAAGATCGCGTCCACCCGCTCGCCCGCACGCGGCAAAAAGTCGTAGTTGAAAAACAGCGCCTCGACGCTACCGCCGTTTTTATCAAGCGCCATTTTGATATGCTTGCCCTCCTTGCCGATCTCCCTGATATTGCGGGCACGCGCGCCTTTAATGCAAAAGAGCGGGCGCGGATTTTTCTGCCCGTAGGGCTCGTAAAATTCTAAAATTTCAAGCAGCTCAAAGTCTATCTGCGACGCGTCCAGCTCGCCCAGCAGATCGTCTTGCGCGCTAAAATCGCTCAGATCCTTGGGCGTTATACGCTCATTTACGCGCCGCTTAAACTCCTGAAGTAGCGCAGGATCGATCCCTACGCCCGCAGCGCCCTTGTGCCCGCCGAAGGTCGTTAAAATTTCGCTTTGCGAGGAGATCAGCTCTAAAATATCAAATTTACCGATGCTGCGCGCGCTTCCTTTGGCGCGCGAGCCGCTTACGCTAAAGACGATCGCGGGCTTTTTATAGGTCTTGCTTAGGCGGCTTGCGACGATGCCGATGATTCCTTCATGCCACTGCGGACCCCACACGACGATGACGTTGTCGCTTGGATCGACGCTTTTTACGATCTCGTCGTAGAGGCTTTTCTCCTCCTCTTTGCGCGAGTTGTTGATGGAATTTATCGTCTCTAGGTAGTGGTTTGCCTCTCTGATATTTTTGGCGCATAGGAAGTTATACGACATCGTCGCATCGTCCATCCGCCCCGTGCAATTGATTAGCGGCGCGATCGTGTAGCTAATATCGTCAAATTCGAAGTGCTTTTTAAAATAGTGCTCCTTAATCGCCTTGAAGCAGGCGCGGTTCGAGTTATTTAGTCGCTTGATACCGAAGCGCAAAAGCGCGCGGTTCATGTCGCGCAGCTCCATCATATCGGCAATTATGGCGATGATGAGGATATCCATCGAGCTTGCCATATCGTAGTTCACGCCGAGGGTTTCTTTTAGCGCGCCTACGAGATACCACGCTACCTGAGCGCCGCAAATTTCGATATTTGGGAAGGTGCAGTCAGGCTGCTTCGGATTGATTATCGCATAAGCGCGCGGCAGCACGGGCGGGGGCATGTGATGATCGGTAATGATGAGATCGATCCCCTTTTGAGCGCAAATTTCGGCAGCTTCCGTCGCGGAGGTGCCGTTATCTACGGTAATGATGAGATCTACGTCCTCAAGCTCTTCAATAATCTCGCTGTTTAGCCCGTATCCGTCGGTGAAGCGGTTCGGGATCTTAATGACGTACTCCGCGCCTATTTGATTGAAAAAATCGCTCATTATGACGGTGCTTACGATACCGTCGACGTCGTAATCGCCGACTACGGCTATGCGCTGGTTTTCTTCGATGGCAGTTTTTATGCGCAAAGCCGCCTTATAGGTATCCTTCAGATCGCAGGGTAAGGGAATTTCAGAAATTTTAGTATGCCGATCGTTCGCAAATCTCGATTTTAGAATTTCCCTTATCTCATTTTTACCTAGCATTTTTTATGGATGCTTCGATAAAGCCCAAAATAGCGGGATTTGGGCGTACTAGACGGCTGGTAAATTCTGGGTGAAACTGCACGCCCAGAAAAAACGGATGGTTTTTTAGCTCGACCGCTTCGATAAGCCCGTCGCTCTCGCCGCAGACGATAAGACCGTGCTTTTCAAAATCGGCGCGGTACTTCGGATTAGCTTCGTATCGGTGGCGGTGGCGTTCGCGGATAGTTTTTTGCTCGCCGTAAATTTTACCCAAAAGCGAGCCTTTTTTGACGTCGCAGTCATAGCCGCCTAGCCGCATAGTGCCGCCCATAGGGGATTTGTGCGTGCGGATCTGCTTTTTGCCGCTTGCGTCGATGAAGCTGTCGATGAGGTAGATCACCGGATCTTCGGTCTGCGGGTCAAATTCCGAGGAGTTAGCGTTTTTCAGTTTTAAGACATTGCGCGCAAACTCCACCATCGCAAGCTGCATCCCTAGGCAAATTCCCAAAAATGGCACCTTATGCACTCGCGCGTAGTTTATGGCTAAAATTTTACCCTCTACCCCACGCGAGCCGAAGCCCCCCGCGACCAAAATTCCGTTTACGTCGCGGAAAATTTCATCCACATTGCTTGCTTCAATTTTTTCGCTATCGATCCATTTTAAATTTATCCGCGTATCAAGCGTCGCGCCCGCATGGATGATCCCCTCGGTGAGGGATTTGTAGCTTTCTTTCAGATCGATATATTTGCCGACGAAGGCGATCGTGGTTTCGTTCGTAGGCACGATGACGCGCTTAACGAGGCTGTCCCAGTTGCTCATATCGACTTCGAGCTTATTTAAGCTTAGAGTCTCCGCGATCGGCGTTAAAATATCCTGCTTCAAAAACGCAAGCGGGATCTGATAGATGCTCGCGCTATCGGGGCTTTCGATGACGCAGTTTTTATCCACGCCGCAGCTTAGCGCGATCTTGTCTTTAAGCGCGCGATTTAGCGGCATTTCGGAGCGGCAGATTATCATATCGGGGCTGATACCGATGCGGCGCAGCTCGCCTACGCTGTGCTGCGTGGGCTTGGTTTTCAGCTCGCCTGCTACCTTTATAAAAGGCACGAGCGTGAGGTGGATATTCATAGTATTTACTCTACCTAGCTCCACCCTCATCGCGCGGATCGCCTCTAAAAACGGTAACCCCTCGATGTCACCCACGGTACCGCCGATCTCGACGATCAGCACGTCGTTGCCCTCGCCCGCCTTTTTTATGCGGCGTACGATTTCGCCTACGATGTGAGGGATCACCTGGATCGTTTTGCCCAGATAATCGCCTCTGCGCTCCTTTTCGATGACGGAGCTGTAAACTTTGCCCGTGGTGAAGTTGTTATCCTGGCTTAAATTTTCATCCAAGAACCGCTCATAATGCCCAAGATCCAGATCGGTCTCCGCGCCGTCGTCGGTGACGAAAACCTCTCCGTGCTCCAGCGGGCTCATGGTGCCGGGATCGACGTTGATATAAGGATCCGCCTTTAGGATGCGCACCTTTTGCCCCGCATGCTTTAAAAGCGTCGCGATCGACGCCGCCGCAATACCCTTACCCAGCGAGCTCAGCACTCCGCCGGTGACGAAAATATATTTCGTTTGTTTTGCCATAAGTTTTCCTAAATTTTGATATTAATGTCGCGATTATAACTTCTTTTAGGTTAAAGCACACTAAGCTAGAATTTGAAAATTTTAGAAATTTACGGCAAAATACGCACCCAAATAAATTTTAAATTTAAAGGAGAGATGATGAAAAAGATCATCGCGGCTTTAGTGGTCATCGTAGCGCTTATAGTGGGCGTTTTTGTAGCGACAAAGGACGCTAAAACGGGCGTAGCTAAAAGTGTAAACGATAGCATAACCAAAACGGTTGACGGTGCGGTCGGCAAGAGTGCCAGCGCGGCGATTGAGCAGCAGATTGCGGAATTTATCGCTAGAAACGAAATTTTCGAGACTAAGAGCGCTAAATTTTATCCGGGAGATAGCAACTCAAGCGGCTTTATCGAAGGCGTAGTAAAAAAAGAGAAACTACAAAAAAGCCTTGCTGAAGGCTTTAGCAAGCTAAAGGAAAAAGCAGGCGCGCAAGATAGCAACGATACGGACGAGCCGGATCCTGCTAAAATTTTCCCGGAGGATTTTGCTTTTCGCTACGACTACACTATTAAGCATAGCGTAAAAAACGCTGCGGATGGATTTGAGAGCGACGGAATTTTAACGATTAAGACTCCATATTACGCGGAGCCTTGCAAGAAGCTGTTTAAGACTGACGCGCCGCTTAGCACGCATCTAAACTACGGACCTACAGAGGTTAAATTTAGCGCAAAGCTAGCCGACATAAATGTGCTCGAAGATGGCGGAATAGGACGTCTTGCAGGCCTTAGCCTAAACGGCACGAGCGATATGAGCGGCAAAACGATAAAAGCCTTGGGCTTTAAAATCGGTGAAATTTTTATAGACGACGGCAAGGATTCGGGTCTTGATGTGAAGGATCTTATCTATGAAGCAAACTTTAAAAATGGTATCCAAGATCTAGACGATAATATAACTAAGCTCTTTTTGAATGACATAGATTTTGCAGGCAGCACAAAAGAGCTCGTCGTAACTGTAGATAAACAGCGCTTCGTCGTAGTTACGGATATGAGCACGGAAGGTAGCTACCGCGTAAAAGATGGAATTTTAAATTTCAACGAAAGTGATAAAGCCCAAAGCCTAAAAATCGCCGATGTGCTAGTGCGAAACATCCATTTAGGCGTCGATACCAGCTTTAGCGCCGCACTTTTCGAAAAATATCTGTCTGTTATCTCAAATCCGCAAGAAGGCGAAAAATTAGCGGAAAATAAAGAGCTTTTTATGAAGCTGCTAAAAGATGATATGAAAATCAACGTGAATGATTTTTCGTTTGAAAATAGCCTCGGCAAGAAATTTGCTTTTAACGCAAGCGCGCTAGTAGGCGGCTACATCGACGAGACGCAGCTTTTTAAGCGTATGAGCTTGGACGGCAAAGCTACGATAAATACGACCATCACGGACTTCCTATCGCCTTATGACAGCCTGCGCGATTTTGCGCCGATGGCGGAAGTTTACGGCTCGCAGTTTCTTAAGCCTGATGGAGATGGAGTTAAGATGGAGTTTAGCTTCGATAAGGCAAGCAACTCTATGATCTTAAACGGAAAGCCTATCCCGCTACCGCGCAACTAAATTCTTAAGCTTTGCGGGCGGATTTTAAGCCTGCCCGCAAAGATTTTTGTTTTCCTGCTTTTTCGGCGCAGAATTTCGCAAGGCTCCGCGTAAATTTTTACCTACAAAATTTCGCACCGCTACTATAAAATTCCGCTCGAATTTTACCGCATCTTTTCCGCCCGCTTCGTTAAATTTTAAAATCTATAAGCCAAAATAATGACAGATAGGCTTAAGCAAATTTGGCTATAATGCGCGCTTTTGCAGCGCAGCTAGCGTAAATTTAAAAGACGGCGGATTATGGGCGGCATTTATTACGCCGCCTCTTTTGACGACGTATTTTATATTGGGAAACTAACGCTAAATTTGCATTTTTAAATTTCAAGGAACGATATGAAAGTAATCAAACGCAACGGCAGAACCGAGGAACTTGACGTAAGCAAGATCAAAAAATACACGAGCGAGGCGGTAGAGGGGCTGGAAAACGTAAGCCTTAGCGAGCTTGAGGTGGACGCAAAGATCCAGTTTCGCGATATGATCACTACTGAAGAGATCCAGCAAACCCTCATCAAAACCGCGGTCGAGAAGATCGACGTGGACCGCCCGAACTGGACCTTCGTCGCCGCGCGCTTATTTTTATACGATCTATATCATAAAGTAACGGGTTTTAGCGGCTACAACAGCTTGCAAGATTACTTCGCTCGCGGCGAAGCGGTGGGTCGCATAATGCTCGGCTTAAAGGAAAAATACGATCTAGAGGATCTAAATTCTTATTTGCAGCCGCAGCGCGATTTGCAGTTTAATTATCTCGGCATCAAGACGCTTTACGATCGCTACCTCATCAAGGATAAAAGCGGTGCGCCGATCGAGCTTCCGCAGCAGATGTTTATGGCTATAGCGATGTTCCTTGCGCAAAACGAGCTTGATTGCCAGGGCTGGGCGAAGAAATTTTACGATCTTATATCTAAATTTGAAGTCATGCTCGCTACTCCGACGCTCTCAAACGCCCGCACGACGCGCCATCAGCTAAGCAGCTGCTACGTGGGTTCTACGCCCGATAATATCGAAGGGATTTTTGATAGCTACAAGGAGATGGCGCTACTGAGCAAATTCGGCGGCGGTATCGGCTGGGACTGGTGCAAGGTGCGCGCGATGGGCGGCAGCATCGACGGGCATAAAAACGCCGCGGGCGGCATCATCCCGTTTTTAAAGATCACGAACGACATCGCAGTCGCCGTCGATCAGCTGGGCACGCGCAAGGGCGCTATCGCCGTGTATATCGAGCCGTGGCATATGGACGTGAGCGACTTCCTCGATCTGCGAAAAAACTCGGGCGAGGAGAGGCGCCGCGCGCATGAAATTTTCCCCGCGCTGTGGATAAACGATCTGTTTATGAAAAGACTTCAAAGCGGCGGCAAATGGACGCTCTTCGATCCCGCAGAAGTAAGCGATCTGAGCGATCTATATGGCGCGGAATTTGAAGCGCGCTACGAGCAGTACGAGGCCGACGATAAAATTTCAAAATCCACCATCCTGGCAAAGGAGCTTTGGAAGAAAATTTTAACGAGCTATTTTGAGACCGGAATGCCCTTTTTATGCTTCAAAGATAACGCCAACCGCATCAATCCAAACGCGCATCAAGGCTTAATCAGAAGCTCAAATTTATGCACGGAGATCTTTCAAAACACGGCGCCGAACCACTATAAAATCAAGGTCGTTTTCGCTGACGGCAGTGAGAGGCTGTTTGAGGAAAACGAAGATGTAAGAACCGACGCGGGCATCGTAAAAAAGGCGAAAAAGATCACTGCGCTGGACACGCTCGGCGGCAAAGAAATTTTTATCGTAGAAAAGGGCTGCAGCGAGGGTGCGACGGCGGTTTGCAACCTCGCAAGCGTAAATTTAAGCAAAATCAACAGCCGCGAGGAGATAGCTCGCGTGATGCCGATCGCCGTGCGGATGCTCGATAACGTCATCGATCTAAATTTTTACCCGCACGCCAAGGTCAAACACACCAATCTAAAAACGCGCGCGATAGGGCTCGGCGTAATGGGCGAAGCGCAGATGCTTGCCGAGCGCGGCGTGAAGTGGGGCAGCTACGAGCACTTCGAGCTGATCGATAGGATAATGGAAAACGTGAGCTTTAACGCAATCAAGGCAAGCTCAAATTTAGCCGTAGAAAAGGGTAGGTACCCTGATTTTGCGGGCTCAAAATGGAGCGAAGGGATTTTTCCGATCGATTTAGCGAACGAAAACGCCAAGGCGCTCGTTAAGCGCGGCGGGCTTTTTGAGCAGAGCAGCTGCGATTGGGACGGACTGCGCGAGAAAGTAAAGCGCGACGGCATGCGAAACGGCTATCTGATGGCGATCGCGCCGACATCGAGCATCAGCATACTCG
>CAUPZQ010000043.1:0-14387 GCA_963515915.1 uncultured Campylobacter sp. | reverse complement strand
TAGTCGGATTAGTCGGATTAGTCGGATTAGTCGGATTAGTCGGATTAGTCGGATTAGTCGGATTTCGGCGCGCCGGGTTCGTCCCGCGAAATTTCATTAAATTCTGCGTAAAATTCTACGCAGAATTTGGCGCAAAATTTGCTCGGGTTTGGCATTTGAAATTTCGCGAGCGAAATTCCGCGAAAAAACCGGGCGCAAGATCTTAAACCGAGCCGCTCGCGAGCTTGCGAGCTCATCGCGGTGAGATTAAAATTTCATGCCGCATAAGCTCGCCGTGAAATTTAAAATTTCACGCGGCCGCGCACAGTGTCATGTGTCGCTACGAGATTCTAAATTTCATGTCGAGCGCACCGTCAAATTAATCCGTCGGTCGCGCAGCAGATCGCCGCACGAGCTAAAATTCGCGCTTGCGCCGCGACATGCACCGCCGTGAGTTAAATTATGCGGCAGGCGAGCTAAATTTTACGCTCGTACGATCAGTCATGTTGGCGGAGGTTTGCGGCGCCCAGATTAAATTTAACGCACCGCCGTGTAGCGCCTGCAGTGGGCACGGATGCTTGATCCGTTCTGCTTGCAAAGGCGCAGGCGGCTATAGCTGCGCGACATCGTAGAGCTAAATTTTACGAGCCGATGCGTCGCGGCAATGAAATTTTGCGCCGTGCTGCTCGCTGCGAACTGAATTCGCGCGATGATATGTCGAGTGCGCGCTCGTAAATTAAATTGCACTACACGCGCCCGCTGCCTGATTGTCGCGCGGGATTGAAATTTGCACGCCGCTTATCGCAGAATTTTAGGCCGCTGCACGCCGCGCCATAGCTGTCGTGAAATTTTAAATTTCATGCTGTGTGTACGCACGAGCTAGCCGTGAAATTTAAAATTTTATGCAGGCGTGAAATTTGCTTCGCGTTACGCTGTGTCATGCATCTTCGCGAGCCAAATTATGCGCTGCTGCGGAATTAAAGTCTTGCATACCTGCTACTACCGCTCGGGCGCCGCATGCTTGGCGGCTCCGTTTTGCGATCCGTTCGCGCCGTATTTGTTGCGGCAGTTATGTACGTCGCCGCGCCGCAGTGGGAGATTTGGCGTCGAGCTCTATTTTAGAGTTTTGATTTGCAGCGAGATTTTACGGCGCGCAATGGCGCTAAATTCCATCCTGCGTGAGATTTTGGAATTTTAAAATTCCCTTTCGCGGTATAATTATATGAAATGCTAAAATTTGCGGGATCTTAATAAAGGAATTTTAAAATTTATGCGGCGCGGCTTTGTGGCGTGCCTGCAAGAAAGGAGCGATCATGGACAAGCTGGATAAAGAGGAGCTTGCAGAGGCGTTTGTCGCTAGGCTCAAAGCACTAGCGCGTAGCGGCGGCGCCGATCTGCGCGAGCTTGATCGCGAGTTTTACGGATTTAGCGTGAGGCTTGGCGTGCGATATGACTTCGCCGGCAAGTTTAGCGTCTCGCAGATAAGTGGCGGCGAGCGCGCTCAGCCGCATTTCGCAGATATCGCGCAGTTCGAGGCTCATGCGCGCGAGTGCCTACGCGCGGCAAGCACTGATGCGGAGCTAAGCGAGGCCTTTATGCTACGCCTGCGTGCAGACCCCCAAAAAGCCGCTACGAATGCGGATCAAATCATAAAATTTCACGATTTTAAGCCCTTTAGCGTTCAGCTGCGTTGCGAGCATTGCAGCGGATCGGGCAGGAGGCGCTGCAATGCCTGCGAAGGCGCAGGCAAGGCGCCATGCGCTAACTGCGGCGGGCGCGGACGCTTGATCTGCCCCACTTGCAAGGGCGCCGGTGGCTATAGCCGCGCGGCTTTAAGCTCTACGGACGCTCATGCGCGCGGCCTTTCTGGAGGCGACTCTGCAGGCTCTGCGTCAAATTCTATGGGCTATCGCTTCATTCCCTGCGCTAGCTGCGGCGGTAGCGGCTCGCGCATTTGTCCCACTTGCGGCGGCGCAGGCAGATTGCGCTGCGAAAAGTGCGGCGGTGCGGGTGATTTTCGCTGCGAGCACTGCGATGGGCGCGGGTATTTCACTCGCACCGGCAAAGTATCCGTTTATGCCCGCCCGAGCGTCAGCATAGGCGCTAGCTCGCAGGTTTTTGGGCGCGAGCTGCTGGAGTTTTTATGCAGCAAGGGCGTAGGTTTTGCAGCACGCAGACTTTTGTTTCGTCTAAGCTCGCTGCGAGCGGCGCAGGGCGGCTGCGAAGCGGTATTTAGCGCGGAGGAGGAATTTTTGCGCTTGAGTTTTGCCGTCTGCGGCAAGGCTTACGATGCGGCGTGCTTCGGTGGCGCGACATTCGTAAGACCTAACTTTTTGGACGAAGTTTTTGCGCCGGAGCTTGCGGCGGTGCGCGGTGCACCCGCTAGGCTAGGGCGGAACGATGCGCAAAGCCTTTTTGCGCTGTTTCGCGCAAAGCCTGTGCTGGATGCGGCGATGCGCCTAGCTAGTGCTAGGCTGCGCGGCGAGACGCTAAATCTTGAGCAGTTACGCGGCGCGGACGGACATTTTAACTTTGCAAATTCTGCCCGCAGCGCGACTGATCGCGACGCTTTGAGCCTTGCAAAAGACGCTTCTCGCAAAGAAAATCTTGGGGGCAGCGCGAGCGTAAAATTTGCGGGCATGAAATTCGCGAGCGCTTCGGCAAATTCTATGGGCGCGGAAGATAATCGCCTGGGGTTGCGCGGAGAGCAAGGCAGGTTCGCAGGAGGAGTGAGCGGCGGCATAAAATTTGCCGGGGCGGATCTTTCGGGAGAGAATTCTGCTAGCGATTTTGAGGCTAGGCAGCAAAGCAGCGAACCTCTCGCGCAGAATGGACCTAATTTTGCCGGCTCGCAAGAGGGCTTAAGCAGCACTTATGATCGCGCTACGGAGGGTCTTTGCGAATTACACGGCGAGCGAGATTACCGAGATTTAAGCGCCTTGGGTGCTGAAAATTCCACAAATTCCATAGACTCCGCCGCGATAAATTCTGCAAATTCCAAAAATCTTGCCGCTGCAAAATTTAAAAATCGCGCGAATACGCAAAGCCCTGCCGCGTCAAATTCTAAAATTTCGCCCTTTGCACGATTAAAGAAATTATTTTTCCCGCATTCTTTACGCGAGGATTGCATGCAGAGTTTCGCCACAGCGATTATGCGCGTTTGTGAGGGCTTTATTTCGCAGCAATGCGCTCGCGATTTGGGCAGCGCGATGGCTGGGGCACTTGGCGTGCTAAGTCCACGCTATGACCGCGCGGTGTGGTGCATAGGCGGAGGCGCGCTCATCGCAGCGGCTACACTAGCGTGCGAGGGCTGCTTCGAGATGATCTTTGCGGAGCATCATTTTTGGGCACTTGCATGTGGCGTGGCAATCGCTGCTGTGGGGCTGTTAGGCGGTGTGGCGCTGTGGCTGGCAAGCGCAGTGCGGTGTGTCGTAAAAGCTCGTAAAATTCCGCGAGAGTATCGCTGCGGCAGGGGTGGCGCGGCATTTGCTCGCTTTTGCAAAGCTCTGCTCTGCGCCGTTTTAGCTAGCGCAATCTACGGAGGCGCGGCAAATACGGGCTATGTGCCGAAAACCGGCGCAGCAGGGCTGCTGCGAGGGTGGATGCCTGCATTTTTTGAGGACGAAAATTCCGCTTCTGCGAGTGATGGCGTAAATTCTGCAGACGAAAATTCTACGAGTGCAAGCTCTAGCGGCTCTGAAAGCCCTGCTTCAAATTCCGCTTCCAGGGCGACTAAGGATTCCGCTGCGATGCAAAAGGATAAAATTTTATATATTCAAAAAAGCATCGGAGTGAAGCAGGATGGGATTTTTGGCGCACGCACTCTAAAAAAGGCGAGAGAGGTTTTGGATCAAAACCTAAGCGGCGTCGATGAAATTTACGAGGCGTTAAAAAGTAAAGAGCAGGCGAGAACGAACCCGAACTCTAGCGATCAAACTGCGCCTTAACGATAAACCCGCGCCTTAGGCTTGGCGGGCGATCTTAAAAACCAAAAAGGACGAAAATGAAAAATAAAATTTTAATTCTAGTATTCGCTGCGGCGCTTTCCGCAAATTTCGCGCTTGCCGAAAATTTTGAAATCACCGCAGACGATATAAGTAGGGCTACAAAATCCTGCGATAAGGGCGATATGAAGTCGTGCGGGGCGTTGGCGCAGATTTACAATTATGGCTGGGGCGTGCCGCAAGATCTGCTAAAGGCTGCGCCGTTATACGTCAAAGCTTGCAAAGGCGGCGATGTGGAGTCGTGCGTAAATTTAGGCATTTTGTATCAAAGCGGAGAGGGGATGCCGCGCGATGAGGCGAAGGCGGCGGAGCTGTTCGACAAAGCCTGCGATGACGGGCACGCGATAGGCTGCAGTAACGCGGGCTCTGCGTATATGGGAGGCAGAGGCGTGCGCAAAGACGCTATAAAGGGCGTAGGTTACTATGTGCGCGGTTGCGATATGGATATCGCGGATAGCTGGGCTGCGTGCTTAAATTTAGCGCGTCTTTACGAGGGCGCAGATAATGCAAAAGCCGCGCAGTACTACAAAAAGGCCTGCGAGCTGGGCAGCAAGGATAGATTTATGAGCTCGGTAGCGGAGCATGAGCAGATATGGAAAAGCTCATGCGAAAGCTACGAAAGGCTTAAATAGCCGCGCAAGCCCTTACATGCTCGTATTTTAGGAGGCAAAATCATGACGTTAGCGCTGATCCGCCACGTTACGCCGCTGATCGATCGCGGCGTATGCGACGCCGCAGAAGCGGCACGGCGCGCGATCCTGTATGACGCTACGCAAAGCTTAGCTTTGTATGAAACCGATAAATTTAAAAGTAGCGCCGCACGGGAAAAGCTCGCTCGCATAAGCCGAGTATGTTCGTCGCCTCTGCCGCGCGCCGCACTTACGGCACAAAAGCTATTCCCGCAGCGGAGCATAGAGTACCTAGAGGTTTTGCGCGAGTTTAATCTGCGAATATTCCCCATGCCGCTAATAAAAATGCCATTGCCGGCTCGTGCTCTCGCGCCTGCTGTGGCTGTGCGGCATGAACCCTAGCGGCGCAAGCGCGAAAGAGGAGCGTCAGCGAGCACTTGATCTGGCGCCGTCGCTGCTGGAAGCCGACACAGCGGTGATCGCACACGGCTTCGTGCTGCGCGTAATACGCCGTAGCGCGCGGCGGGCGGGCTACCGCTTGATATACCGTTTCTGCGAGGGTCGCTTCTGCGTGGAAATTTGGCGCCGCGCCGCGTAGAGATACAGCTCTGCGCGAAATTTTGAAATTTTGCGTTTTGTAAATTTTAATTTTATGCGTCGTTTGGCAACTGTCGGGAGGCGGCGAAATTTTATCATGCAATGAGCGCCGCTTTTTAAATACGGATAGCCCGCCGCCGCGAAGTAAAATTTAAATCATACGGCGCGAGCGAGGTCATTTTCGAGCCCGAGGCGCAAAAGGCGCTACAGCACATCAAGGCCTTGGGGCTTGAGCGGCTAAACGTCTGCATCGCAAAGACACAGTATAGCTTCAGCGACGATGCTAAGGCGCTTGGGCGGGCGCGCGGCTTTAAGCTCAGCGTCAAGGACCTTCAGATCCGCACGGGAGCGGGCTTCATCGTCGCCGTCTGCGGCAAGATAATGCTGATGCCGGGGCTACCGAAGGTTCCTAACGCGCTAAATATGAAGATCACGAGCGAGGGCGTTATAAGCGAGCTGGCTTGATTGAAATTTCATTTTTCGCGCGTCCATTTTTTTGCGCGCCCGCCTTGGGGTTTAAATTTAGTTCCGGCCTAGTCGCGATTTAAGCTTAGCATTCGTGGGTACTCAGATGAGAGTGGAGTAGAGTTACCGATTTGCAGAATTTGGCTGAATTTGCTCGCTTGCGGGTAAATTTTAAGCGCGGGATTTTGCGGATCGGCTTTGATTTTTAAAAACAGAGGCGAATTTGACGAGAATTTGACGTTAGGCTTGCCTTTTAAAATTTGACGAATTGCCCATAATTTCTCGCCAAAGCGGATAAAATTGCTTGCCTTTTTGGCAAATCGCCACTAATCGTAAATTTGAGATTTTTAAGTCAAATTTAGGGGAAAATCGACGTAATGTATTTTGGCGTTTTTATTGATCAAATTTGCCTAGGCAAGCCAAAAATCCTGCGCGAAACAGAGCTAAATTTTAACCTTCTCCCACGGCTCAATCCCGCCTGCAACCTCCTCAAAAATGCTAGCTATTTCTATATTTTTTACGCTTAAATTTCGCTCGTAAACTACTCTGTCGCGCGATTTTAGCTTCTTTTGTAAAAAGGCGAATTCATACTCGATCTGCCCGCGAGAGACGCTGATTTTCGCCAAATTTCGCTCGTCAAATTCGCCCACCTTCGCAGCGTCAAATTTATACCCGCGAGCACAGGCCTGCGCGTAAACCCCCGCTAGATACGCATTTATCGCTACACACGCGTTTTCGTGCGCGTAAAAGCGGTCAAGCTGCGGGTGATTTTTGTAGCCCTTAGTTAGTCCAGCTAGCACGTTTTTAGCTAGCAGCGCCTCGCGCCAAAGCGCTACGAGCCCCTTTGCATCGAGATATTTAAAGCTTATCGTCCAAAGTCTCATTTTTGCCTTTCATTAAATTTCGTCGTCAAATTCGGCGCGCTTTGCGCCGCAACCTGAGCGGCGATAAATTCGCGCCTTAAATTTGGCCGCGCCCTAGATTAGAGGCTAAATTTTACCTCGCCGCACATTTAAATTTCTCGCTCATTGCAGCTTGCCTCTGCATAGCACAGCGATCTTTTCTACGACCTCGCCGCCGCTAACGAGGTAGGCGAACTCGTGTAAATTTACGACGGGGCAGATGTGGTTCGGATAAATTTCGAGCCGATCGCCCACGCGCACGGCATCTCGCAGTGCTCTGTCGTAGATGATCGCATGCTCGTCGTAAACGCCGTTCACCCACACATCCGTGCCCTTTATGCGCCCGAGCCCAGGCGTGGCGGTAAAGCCCTCGGTGCGCCTTTGCTGCGTGAGCCCCTTGGCGCCGACGTCGGTGATGATGCGATCCGCCGTAGGTCTGCTGATGACGGTCGTAAGGATGCTTGCGGCGTTCATCGAATAATCGCCGTAAGCCTGCGCCTGCGAGGCGTCCATAAAGATATAGGTGCCCGGGCGGATCTCGGTGACGCCCTTTAAAATTTCAAAATCGTTGATGAGCGAGGGCGTCGAGCCGATACTAACGACGCTTGCGGGCAGAGCTAGCTCGCGCGCGATATCCGCAAACTCCAGCGTGCGGCGCTGCGCGGCTAGGTGGATGCGCTCGCATTCGCTCTTATCGGCGGCTTTGTAGGAGTGTCCGTCGTGGGAGAATACGCCGCGGAATTCTATATTTTTGCAACCTTTTAGAAATTTTATAAACGCCGCGAAATCCTGCTTTTCTACGAAGCCCGAGCGGTTTTCGCCCACTTCGATCTCGGCAAGCACGCAGGCCTTCGCGCCGCTGCGCTCAAAGGCGCGCTCTATCAGGCTCGCCTGCTCTATGCTATCGATGCCGAAGCTTAAGTTTATCCCCGCGCGCAAAAGCGCGATGATGCGCTGAAATTTTAGCTCGCCCACGATCTCGTTTGCGATAAATATATCTTTCAGCCCGTTTGCCGCCATGATCTCGGCTTCGCCCGTTTTGGCGACCGTGATGCCTGCAGCGCCGATGCTTTCTTGCAGCTTCGCAAAATAGGGCATTTTGTGCGTTTTGGTATGCGGACGCAGGTTCACGCCCGTGGCGTCTGCGTAGTTTTGCATCTTTTGCAGATTGCGAAGCACGATTTCGCGATCAATCAGCAGCGCCGGCGTGTCGATGTCGGATACTTTCATAAGCTCACCTCCTAGTTCAATTTACGAAATTTTAATACAGCCGAGCTTAGTAACTGCGCCCGTTTTGCAGCGCCTAAATTTTAAAATTTAGCGCCGCTTGTAAAGGGCGAAATTTACCTGTCGCTTGCAAAAAGCGAAATTTGCGCGCTTCTCGCAAAATATGGAATTTGCGTGCCGTAAATTTGTCGTTGCTTGCGAAATAGCGGCTTGCTCGCCGTAAATTCGGCACCCTTTGCGAAACGTCTGAATTTAGCGAGTAAATTTGCGTTTCCTTGCCGCACAAAGCAGCGCAGGCAAAAGCAATACCGCGCGCCGCATGAAAAAGTCAAAATAAAATTTTAAAATGCGCCGAGTAAAAATCAATATGCGCGCCGTACCGCTAGGCTCACGGAGTTTTCAGCTCCGCTTCACGCCGTTTTATTCCTCGCGCGTCTATTTTTCTTGCGGCACATATTCGCGTTAAATTTTTCGGCAAGTGACCCGGCGCACTATCTGTTTCCGCGCCGCCGCTCGTATTTTTTTGATAAATCTCGTTTGCACCGCTGCCAGTGTTTTTTACTAAAGCTCGTTTTGTGCCGCGCACTGCACATCGCCACCTATTTAGTGCCGTCGCTCGTTTTAGCAGTGACATTTCATTTCTGGTGCGCCTCGCCTCGCGATTTACTATTTTTTGTCTTGTAGCACCTTGTCGCGCCATTTCGAGTTTGCTTTATTATCGGTCGCTACGTCTTTGGATATCTCGGCTGCCGCTTCGAAATTTTTGCTCACGCCCTCTTTGGAATTCTCGTATTTTAGGGCATTTTCGCTTTTGATGCCGATGCTTTGCGCTTCGCTTGCGGCGTCGATATTAGCGCCCAAAAAGATAAACTCCCAGTCGTATTTTTCCTGCTTGTCGCTAATCATCTTCTTAATCTGCGCTTTGGAGTATTCGCGGCTCGAGTTTTCCTGTCCGTCGGTGATGATGACGAAAAGCACGCGATTGTTTTTGGCGTAGATGTCGGGTACCCGCTCGATACGCGCTATCGTGCTGCCGACGGCGTCCAGTAGCGCGGTGTTGCCGCCGGCGTAGTACTCCTTGGACGTTAGATTTTCGACCTTCTTAAGCGGCGTGCGATCATGGATGACATTAAATTTCGTATCGAAAAGCACGGTTGTGACGCTGGCGTCGATGCCCTCTTTGCGCTCCTTTTCTATCATCGAGTTAAATCCGCCGATCGTATCGCTCTCAAGCCCGCTCATCGAGCCCGATTTGTCTAAGATCAGCACCAATTCCAGGTGATTTACGCCGTCTTTATGATCAGGCAGTGTGGCGAGCTCTACACTTTTGGCAAACAATATGCCCGCAAGCGCGGCAACAAGAAGGATGATTTTTTTCATAGGGGCTCCTTTGTTAAAATTTCATTATTTTACTATTGTATCGCTTAAGCAATGAAATTTTATCACTAAAGCTTCGCCGCACGCCCCTGCTACGTAAATTTTAATACGAAATTTTGTCGTGGAATTTTAACGTATCCTTGCAAGAGGCGCCGCAAAATTTCGCGCGACATAGAATTCTGCATGGCGCAGAATTTCACTGCGAAATTTTAAGGCGCAGAATTTTATACAGCACGGAATTTCGCGTGTAAATTTTATGTGGTACGGAATTTTATAACGCCGCAAAATCAAATGTCTGCGGATCTGCTCCGTTTTGCGCTGAGGTAGCTTCCGATCTCGCTTATCAAAACGCCTGCGAGGATGAGCGCCGCGCCTAAAATTTGCATCGTGCTTAGTCTCTCGCCGCCCACGAATACGCCCATAATACCCGCCGTTACGGGCTCGAGCGTGAAAAACAGAGCGGTTTTTACGGGCGTTGTGTATTTTTGCATCAAGGCCTGCGCAAAAAAGCCAAAAACCGTTCCCAGCAGGCAGATCACCGCCATCGCGACGAAAAAGCTTCTATCCATCACCGGCACAATGCTGACTCTTTCAAAAAAGATCGCCGCAAAGCAGCAAAGCACGCTTAAGAAGAGGATCTGCACGTAGGCGATGCCCGCTACGTCGCAGCTTTGCACGAAGCGGTTGGTTAGCACGATGTGAAACGAATACGCGCACGCACAGACTAGCGCCAGCGCTTCGCCCTTGCCCAGGCCTAGCTGCGTATCGCCGATGAGATAGAGCCCAGCGATCGCGAGCGCGATGCCAGCGTAGGCGTAGGAGTAAATTTTATGCCTAAACAGCGCCGCGGCGATGAAGGGTACGAGCGCGACGTTTAGACCGATGATGAACGCCACGGAGGAGCTTTGCGCAAATTTAAAAGCGAAGGTCTGCGACGTAAAACCTGCGAATAAAAACAGGCTAAGCACCGCGCCATGCTTGATCTCGCGCGAAGTTATGGCTTTGAGCTTCGGGAAAAATATCACGCCTGCGATGATGCTCGCGGCGAAAAAGCGCCAAAATAGCAGCACGAAGACGTTGTTGCTCGCAAGCGCCTGCGAGGTGGGCAGATATCCTAGCCCAAAAGCGATCGCTACGAAGAGCATTCCGATGTCGGCTCTGAATTCCAAACTTTTATTCATCTGCATCCTTTTTTTGTAAATTAAAAATCATAATTTTACGAATTTTATGTAAAAAATAAGCTAAATTTAGGCGGAGCGGTTTGGAATTTCGGATTTTAAGATCGCGAGTTAAATTTTAAGCGTCAGGCTCGTCTTTTTGGCTTGCATTGGGCTCATCTTTTTGGGCTTGCGTGCACTTGTCGCGCACTCGTTGCCGCCGCTTCGCTACGCGTAAATTTTACGGCTACTACTCGCGCGATCATTACGCTGCTTTGCTATGGCTTTTCATAATTTTATAGCTACTACTCGCGCGTGGCTAAATTTAAAATTTAATCGCCCGCGTCCTCTTTGTCGTTTTTTAGAATTTCTATGTTTGCGCGCTTGCTCGCCCCTTTTAAGCTTATGGTTTTTTGAGCGCGGATTTAAGGGGAACTCTTGCCTCTTTTGATTTTATCATCTTATAGCGCCTCTTTCTTATCTCTGCTTCGATAAATTTTATATCTTGCTGTGCGTATGGAAATGAAAGCGTAAAATTTTTGCTGCTTTGCCCGTCTTTTATTTTTAAAATCGGCATCTCGCCCTTCATCTCTTTCTCCGTAAGGGTATTTTCTATATCGATCTTTGTGCTAAATTTAAACGGCAAACATTCCCATTCTCTCCTTATACTGCGGCTGTCTATGATGATCCCTTTTTCGGTTAATAGCCATAGCGATATAAGTATCAAAACAATGCCCATCGCGATCACAAGTGCGGTCTCGTCGCCACTTCTGTGCAAGAAGCCGTCTATACATAAAGGGTCGTTTGCGTCAAAGCATGTAACCTTACCTTTACCTTTTATCCTCTTTATCCAGGGCTCGTCAAACGCCACTATCGACCCCCAAGATAAAAGGAAAATGACGAGCGTAAATTTTGCTACAGGGCTAGGCGGTATGAGCCAGGCACCATTTTGCACGGTTTTATAAGAAGCGCTGCTTTTAAACAGAAAGTTTTTTAAACCGCAAAGTACAAATAGCACTACATTTGCAAAAAGTACAAAATACAAAAGCCTCATGCGGTTCCTTTCACTTCGGATATTTTACGACGATATATTTAAATTTAGGCGTTTTGCTCGGCTGCTTCGGCTTTTGAAATTTCAGCTAGCTTTTCGGATATAAAATTTTGCAAAAAATCTATATCCATTTGTGAATATAAAAATCCCGCGCCGAATTTAACGCCGCTAATTTTGCCTCGTATGCTGATTATTTTTACGCCTCTTATAAACCCTACGGCGTAGCTCATCTCGTCAAAGTTTATCCTTTCCGTATGTTTAAACGGCAAAACCTCCCATTCTTTGCAGATGCCGCTTTTATCTATTCTAATTCCTTTTTGAATTAGCACGATAAATGAAAAAATTATGGCGCAGACGGATATGATTTTGCCGAGTATTAGCCTGGGTCCGCTTATTTGCAGATACCCGTCCACGCATCTGGGATCGCCTTCTTCAAAGCATCTTAAATTTATGCCTGCCGATTTGTACTCTTGCGAGCAAATTTTATCGTGGGTATAAAAGCAGGGTACCGGCTTGCCGTTGTGTTTTGCTACGTGCGGGCTAGATAGAGTGACTACACCGAAGCTTAAGCACATTATAAACATAGGTATTTTTAAAAGCGGATCGGTGGAGATAAATAATGTCCCGCGATACACGGTTTTATACGATCTATTTGTCTGAAGCAATGAAACAAGAAGGCAAAAGCCTATCGTAACATAAAGGATTATCGTAGCAAACTCGACTATACTTTGCGACATAATAATGACCTTGTTTCTTTTGGATTACGCAAGCTCGCGTCTTTGGCAATTTTAGCGCAAAATTTCTAAATTTACGAGATTTTGAGCACGCTTTTTATAAATCGCGATTAGAATTTTATCTCGCTAGCGTGATCTTGCCGAGCGAAGGCGGATTAAATTTTGGCTCTGAAATCCTGCGACGCGCGGTTTATGACGCTGCGCGAGGTACATAGGCGCTCTTGCTATGCCATAACGCGCCTTAAACGCGGCCTAAATCTTAATGATAATTATCTAAATATTTAAAATCGCACAATATAATTGCGAACCTCAATCAAATAAAGATTAAATTTATCTCGCAAGGATATACAATGAGCTCGCTTTTGAAGCGCAATAAAATTTTGTTTAACGTCCATCTTATTTTATCGATCGTTTTTTCTATCCCGCTGCTTGTCATGGGCGTTACGGGCGCGATTTTGTCGTATCAGCACGAGCTGGAGGTGCTAATAAACGCGGGCTCTAAAAAGGTCGAAAAAACGGGCGAAATGCAAAGCGTGGAGAAAATCCTGCAAAGCTTTAGCGAGCAAACGGGCGCTAAGCAGCCCGTAAGGCTCGTCGTGCCCAAAAGCGATGACGAAGCCTTCGTCATTTACGCAAACAGAAATGATGCGTATCTGGTCAATCCATACACCGCGCAGATCATCGGTAAGGACCGCGGCACGAGCTTTGTGCTAACGGTGATGGCGTTGCATCGAAATTTGGGCCTAGCGCTAAGCGGCAACAAAACTGCGGGCGAGATCGGCAAACAGATCGTGGGCGCTAGCGCCGTGGCGATGATACTGCTCGTAATAAGCGGCGTATGGCTGCATTTCCCAAGGCTTAGGCGTAAATTTATCGAAGCTATAAGACCAAATTTTAAACTCAAAAAATACGCTCTTTTTTACAATCTGCACACGAGTCTAGGTTCTCTAAGTGCGGTGATTTACCTGCTTATCTGCTTAACCGGGCTTAGCTGGTCGTATAGCTGGTATAACGATGCCGTGATGAAGCTTTTCGTTAGCTCTCAAAATTTGCCGCAAGCTAGCGCGCCTAAAGCCGCCACTTCTAAAGATCACGCCGCCGCACCTGCTAAAGAGGAGAGCAAAAAGCCCGATACGTATAAATTTAGCGACGTGCAGAGGGCTTATGAGATATTCAGATCAAGCGGCATAGAGTATAAAGAATTTACCCTAATGCTCGCGGCGGGAGATAAGATCGGCATCAGGTATTATGAGCCCGATGCGCCCGCTACAGCCCGCCCAAGAGGCGCGAGCGTGAAGCTAAAGGAGGGCAAGGTCGCGCAGCAGAAGCAAACGGATGGTATCACCGTGGGCGAGTTTAAAGATGCGAACTATCAGCTTCACACGGGCTATTTTTTCGGGCTAGCGGGTAAAATTTTATGGTCGCTCGTTTCGCTTTGCATGGCGCTTTTTATCTTTAGCGGCTTTTATATGACAGTAAAAAGGGCGTTTAAGCTGGGAAAGCCCGGCTAAATTTTACCCTCTCGGCAAGAGGTGCGACGAGCGCGCAAGAGAGCCGAATACCTACAAAGCATTGAGATGAAATTTGCTAGAGTAGATCAAGCAAAAGCTCTGATTTAACGATATTTGAGACATTCTAAAATTATCGCGGATTAAGTCTTGAGGTATATCGCTTTCGTATATTTTACTTTAGTTCGCTTTTAAATTTTGCGATTTCGGCTTAATGGGTTCGGATAGACATAATTTTATTTAGCTTCGTTTCATTCGCCTGAGCAAAACAAGCTTTGTCGATTCTGCCTTTTTGAAAATCTTGGTCTAATTTGACTTTTAAGCGTTTGAAGATTTCCTCTTTTGAGCCGATACTGATTAGTTTGTAGATCTCTTTTTCGTCGGTTAAAATTTTATTCTTATCGCTATTTCTATCAATGGCGATAATATTAATTTTATCCCCGAAATGCTCTTTTAGCTTTTTTAAGCCATTTGGCAAGTTTCCTTGGATGCTAGACATAACTTCAATGCTCCCGCCGCGCCCATATTCGTTAAAGCGCTTAAAAGTATTGTCTAAAGCCTTTTCAGGTTCTATATGCACCGCAGCAATCGTAACGTCTAAATTTTTTTGTAGGCACTGCTCTATTTTTGGAATAGTCGGCGCCGGGTTTGCCAACTGACCCTCAAAAACAAGTTTAACTTTATCATCGGTCATAAAATTTTGGCTCAAGATAAGTTAAAAACTTTCAAAGGAGTTTTTAACTATGATCCTGCCGAT
>CAUPZQ010000042.1:0-14418 GCA_963515915.1 uncultured Campylobacter sp. | reverse complement strand
AGAATTTTAGAATTTTAGAATTTTAGAATTTTAGAATTTTAGAATTTTAGAATTTCGCGGCGCGAAAATTTACAAGCAAATTAAAACGCGCCGCAGCAAGTGGTGCTAGCAGCTAGTTTGCAGCGTCTTGAAGCTCTTCTTCGATCTCGGAGTTGCTTTTTACGACCATGCCTGAGCCGTGGATGACGCTAGGCATGCAGGATGTGCAGATATGCACCGTCTCGCCGTTTTTATGCGCCTTGATAAAGACCGCATTTTCATCATCGCTACTTTTTAGCGAACATATATTGCAAATGTAAATATCGCCTGATTTCATAGAAATCCTTTCTTAAAAAATTTCGCACTATTTTATGAAAATTTCAAAATTTTTCATTGATTTTAGTTAATCTTTAGCGATTTTTATTGCGGGCGCTTTCGTCTATCAGCACTACGTGCGTCAAAAAGATGATGAAAAATAGCTGGAAAAATAATCCTACCAGCGGGATCAAACACAGCAGATAAAAAATAAAAGCGCTTAGGGCAAATTTATATCCGCCGCCCATTTTATAAGAGTGCTCGAAGCTTTTCGCGCTTAACGCGTTTGAAGCAACGTCGATTAGAATCAGCTTGTAATAGATATAAAAAAACGGCACGTTTATGATAAATAAATTTATTACCGGCACGAACAAAAGCACCGAACAGATGAATAAGATCGCTAAAAATTTTAAAATTTCAAGGCTCATTAGCTTCAGTACTCGCGCCGTGCTCGCTTCATCTGTGCGGATTAGGCGGTAGTGGCGGGCGTTGATCTCTTTAGTGACTGCGGGCGTCAGAAAGGCTGCGATGATAAGCGCGCAAAACACGCTAAGCATCAGTACCGCAAAGCTGGCAAATACCGAAAAAATCGCGCCGATAATCCACTTCGTAGCAGCGAAGCTTAGAATTTTTGCAATTATCGGGAAGCGCTGTTCGTCCAAGAAGCTAAAATCGCCGCTTTGCGCGCCCTGCGAAAGCGCGTCAAAAAGCTCTTTGCCGCCGAAAAATGCGAGCGTGCCTAAGATTATGATCGAGCACATAAGCGGCAATAGCGAGAGCAAAATAAACTTGCGCGTAAAAAAGTCCTGCTTTGCCAAATTAAAAATTCTACCCATGTATGCTCCTATTTGCGTTATTTTAGCGACTTTTGCGACGGAATTTGAGCTGAGATTTATTTTGACTGCCGCACCGCGCCTCATTGATCCGTCCGCTTGGCTCATTCGCTTGCTTTAGCCGGCTCATCTCGCTTTATAATACGAAATTTATGTTTTGATCGCTCGCCTGCGTTTAATCTGCTCATTTATCGTGCGTAAAAAGAGGCCAGATCTAGCTATATTTTTACCTGCTGAGAATATTTATTTGCTTGCTACGTGGAATTTTGCCACTTATAAATAAGCTGACATTGCGTAAAATTTTAGGCACAAAACTGCAGAATTTCAAATCAAACCTCTTTTTTAAAATTTGCCTGCCGAAATTTTATAGATGGAATTTTAAAATCTTAAAGATAAATTTCGCAAGCAAATCCATGACTTTACTTCGTCGCGTCGTAGATCTTTTGCAATTGCTCGTAAATTTCGTTTGCGCTTACCGCGCCTTTTGATAGCACCTCTATTAGCACTTCGTTATCCTCAAGATCTCCCCAGATTTTGCGGTAGTTGCCCTCTTTGTAGCCGTTATTTTGGCGGAATTTATTTAGCACGTTTTTGCCGATATATTTGGCAAAAAGTATGTCTAAGCTCACTCCGCATTTGATCGCGACGCGAAAAAAATCGGTCAGCAGCTCGCCGATTTGCAGCTCAAAGCCGCTCGTTTCGTGGATTATGAGCTCGATGTCGTTTACGATCTCGTAGATGCTGTATTCGCGCACGTCGTAGGCGTAGGAGCTAAACTCCGCAAATCCGCTTACTGCCGTGACGTCGCTTACGATGTGATCGATGTCTTTGCTGCCGTAATATTGCTCTAAAATATAGCTCATTACAAAGTGCCAAATATCAACGATCTCGATGACGATATTATTCACGTCCGGCGCTGCAGAGATATTTTTCCAATGCTTCCACGCAAAGCTATCGATGAGCTCTGCGCATTCCATGTAAATGCAGCGCTTCCAGTTGATAAGTTTGCCGTTTTTTGTATAGCCGTCCTCCCAGCCCACGCCATTTGTTTCGTCGTTTAGGGCTTGCTGCATCAAAAACATCTCTTTTACTTTTTTATAATTTTCCATAAAAATTCTCCTAATTTTGGCTCGCGATTATAGCTAATAAAAGAAAATCATTGTATAATTTAGCAAAAAGGAGGCTTAAAATGTGTGCCGCTCAGGATAAATTCGACGAGTTTTTAGGCAGGATGAAACTCCTATCTCTCGGAGTTTTGCGCAATAATCTGCCATATTGCTGCAGTGCATTTTACGCCTACGATCCGCAAAATAAGGAGCTCATCATCGCAAGCGCGAGCGACTCCGAGCATATCAAAGCAGTCTTTGCCAACCGCGGAGTTGCAGCTACGGTCGCGCTGGATACGAAATTTGTAGGTAGGATCAAAGGCGTGCAGATTTGCGGCCATATCCGTAGCGCGGATGAGCGCGAAACCTCGCTATATCTTAAGCGCTTCCCGTTTGCGCGCGCGATGCAGACCGATTTTTTTACGATCAGAATTGATTGGATGAAAATGACCGATAATACCCTAACTTTCGGCAAAAAGCTAATTTGGGAACGCTAGTTCGCTAAGAAATCGTCTATTTATTTTTACGAAATTTTAAACTTTGCGAGGATTAAATTTTATCTGGTAAAATTTTTAAAACTTGCATAAATTCTATCTTGTCTATTTTTCAAAGAATTTCACTATTAGACCCGCTTTAAAATTTCCGCTCGGTTGGTTTTTTGAATTTTACAGCATGGAATTTAGCGTAAAATTTCATCTTGCAAGCGGGGATTATCGCAAATTTTATTCCCTTAGAAGCGGAGCCTGCCGCGTAGAATTTCGCATGAAAATTTTAAAATTCTAAAATTTGGCTTTTCAAATTTAGCTTGACGCGCGAGCTTAGCTCTGCCGCTTTCTGATTTCGCTTACTAGCTGCCCGCCGATCGCGTAGTCGTCAGTGGATATTTCGTCTATCGTAACGACCGTGGTTTTCTCGCCCCTGCCCAGCACGGCTACCAGGGCATCGGTTAGGTCTTTTACGAGCTTTGCTTTTTGTTCGCGACTTAAGCCGCCATGCTCTTTGGTAATTTTGACGTTTATGTAGGGCATTAATTCTCCTTAAAATAAACGTAATTGTAGCCAAAATTTCGTCTGTGCGCCTGAAAGTGCGAAATTTTATGTTAAAATCGCCGCGATCTAAATTTAAGGAGAAAATATGCCATTGTTAGATAGTTTTAAGGTCGATCATACCCGCATGAATGCCCCTGGCGTGCGGCTCGCAAAGAGCATGCGCACCAAAAGCGGCGATAAAATCAGCGTCTATGATCTGCGGTTTTGCCGCCCGAATTTAGAGATTATGAGCGAGCGCGGCACCCACACGCTGGAGCATCTTTTCGCTGGCTTCATGCGCGAGCACCTAAATAGCGCGGATGTCGAGATCATCGACATCTCGCCGATGGGGTGCCGCACGGGATTTTATATGAGCGTGATCGGCGCGCCCAGCGAGAGCGCCGTCGCGGCGGCGTGGAGCGCGAGCATGAAGGATATTTTGGGCGTGGGCTCTCAAGCGGATATCCCCGAGCTGAATAAATTTCAATGCGGCACCTTCGCGATGCACTCGCTAGCAGAAGCTAAACAGATCGCGCAAAACGTGCTAAATAAGGGTATCAGCGTAATCAAAAACGACGAGATCGCGCTGGATCCAAGCAAGATAAAATAGTTTTGAAATTTAAGAGATAGCGCAAAATTCTAACGCTATCTCTTTGAACTCCCGCTCGGCTCGTGATCAGTATGTTACGCGCTATAAAAACATTATCGTAAAATGTGCAAAAATTCGAGGTGCAAAAATGCGTATCTGCTAAAACAAGCCGGAGGTAGTAGCATCTATTCATAAGCCGATTTAGCTTTATAAACCGACTTAGCGCTTGCCGTAAAGTCTGCGTCACGCGAGGTTTTTGATAAAAGCTGCGATTTGGCTTTAAGCTGGGTGGCAAAAGCGCGCAAGTAAAGCTCATATCAAATTTAATAAATTTATCTCGCAGGCCGGCTTTAAATTTATAAGAATTTTTAAAATTTCGTCTTAAATTAAAGCCTAAATTCTATCCGCAAACACCATGCTTATGCGCCTTCTTACTTTTAGATGCGATCTTCAATCCTCCCAAAAAAAATCGCACAGTAAAATGTGAATTTAAAATTTTTATTTAAGGTTGCGTTGTGAGTTTGGCGCTTGAAATTTCACTTTCGCTCCACGAAAAGAATGCTAAAATTCCGCCGAAACCGCACCGGATGCGGTGAACTTAAAGGAGAGAAAATGCAAAGAATTTTTCATATAAAAGATGCTATTTGTAGCGACGAGCGAGCCGTAAAAACGACATTTTTTACTACGGAGGCCACTTGCGGCGCGGTTTGGATCGTCAAACGCGGCCAGGTCGTAGCGCCGCATATTCACCCAGACGGCGATGACGTGTGGATCTGCTTAAGCGGACGCGGCGTGTTTTATCCGAGCAAGGGCGAGGAGGTGCCGATCTGTGTGGGCGATCTAATCATTTCCAAAAGCGGAGAGTGCCACGGTATGAAAAATACGGGCGATGAGGATTTTGTATTTGCAAGCGTTACGGCGCCGATTCCGTGCGGCTACGAAGCGATTTGAATTAAAATTCGCCAGAGATTTTGTGGCATTCGTAAAATAAATTAGCGCCGCAAAGAGTTGAATCAGAATTTGCCCGTAGCGTTAAATTTCATAAATTTAGTCGCGCTTTTGTACAATTTCAAGTGCCGCGCAATCTGCGGCGAGATTAAATTTGAGGCAAAAGATGTATGAGGATTTTACGCAAGAGCCAAAGGATGAGCGCGCGCAAAAGAAGCGCAAAGCTAGGGCGCGCAAGGCAGAAGCAGATCGTAAACCGGTGCAAGACGCGCCTCGAGGCATGCCGCTTTGGCGCAAGATCGTGCTTGGCGCGATATTTGTATTCGCGGCTTTTAGCGTGCTTATTCTGGCGGCTGTTATAAATTCCAGCGACGACTACTCGCCGCGGGACGACGAGCAGATCAAATACAGCGATTTTTATAAAAAAGGAGATGAAATTTACGCCCTCGTGGTGGGTGCGGGATATTTCGCGATACCGAGCGCAGACGCGGCGAGCTTTCGGGTTTTGGATTTCGGCTCCGGCTACCGCTCCAACGTCGCGGCGGATAAAAACGCCGTATATTGCGGAAATATCGCGATGAGCGAGCTGGAGCCCGCGCGCACGAAAGCCGTGGCGTTCGGATACGTAAGCGACGGGCGGATTAGTTATTTTTGCGACGGCGAGGCGGTGTGGAACGACGCGCTGGGAGCGCTTAAACTCACTTATCAAACCTTGGCGCATATCTTTTGGGATGCGCCTAAGCCGCAAAGCTACCTCTATAAATTTAAACGCATGGACGCTACGGATCTGCGCCAAATCGCGGGCGTGTATTACGCTGCAGAAGGCTCTCGCGCGTTTTATAAGGGAGAGGTTTTACCGGGCGCAGATGCCGCGAGCCTGCGCCGGATAGAGGGAAGCGATGGGCGCGCTAGCGACGTTTATGCCGCGGACGGCGCGAACGTGTATTTTAAAAACCTGCGCCTTGACGCGCGGGATAACGGCGGGCATTACGAACTTTTGAGGCAGCGGTTGGACTATTTTTTGTGGGATGCGAAAAGCGGCGACGTTTTTGCGAACGATTTAAAATTTGACCCAGCCGCCGCGCCCTATACTCCGCTAAATAGACAGCTCTCGCACTCAAATCATCTACTTTTTACCTCCCCAGACGGCATCTATTATTTCGACGAGAACGATGGAAAGCAAAAGCGTGCGGGAGACAATCCCTTTGCGGGCGAGGTTCGCGCGCTTAGCGGCAGCGTGTTTCAAAGCGGTAAGCGGATATATTTTTTGGAGCGCGCGGATGTTTGGGGCGGTGGCCGCAGCACTCGCAGGCTGGTCGCTCGTAAAAGCGGACTTTTCGCGCTCGAGCTGCCGCACGAGTGGCGTAGGGTCGGCGGCGTGCACGGCAGGCTATACGGCTGGATCTATTCAAACGGCGGGCGATTTTTCTACTTCGACGGTCTGGGCTCTTCGCAGCTGATAGATCGGTGCATTTATGAGATCAGGGATCTAGACTTGGTTGAAATTTTGCTTCAAAAAAGCAGCCTTGGCACGAGTAAGATTCGCGAGATGATAAAGAGCGGCGGGCTTGAGGCGGTGGACGGCGAGCTGCTTTTTGAGATAAAGACGCGGGTGGAATTTTAGGGCGATTTGAGCACAATTCGATCGCAGAAAGCGCTGCTAAATTTTAAATTTGATTTTGCTTCGGCATAAATTTATAAAATTTAAACGTCGTCGTGGGCTCTAGCGCAGGTTTAGAAATTTCATCGCAAATTCCTTTATAGCGGGTGTGCAAATTTCGTTTCGCGCCGTCGCGACGGCTCGCGAAATATTTTGTATCGGTCGCGATTTTTGCGTCGCGTCGCGCTTGGATAAGGCGTCGCCGTAAATTTTTATTTTAGCGCCGCAGCTTCCGTAAAATTTGGCTAGCAATGTAGGCGTATACAGCGACAGAGCGTAAATTTAAAAGGTTTAATCGTAAAGCTACGTGCATAAAACTTGCTCGCCGAGCTCGTAAGATAAAATTTAGCGGCATGGATTCAAAAGCGCAAATATCTTATTTCGATATGAAATTTAACAGAGTGAGTGTAGATCAAGCGGCGCGACCAAAGCGCCGTTTTGCAAATCCGCGAGCTTTAAGTAAAGCAAAATAAAGCGCTATTTTATAAAGCCGCTTGCCACTACGCGGTCGCGCTCGTCGTAAAAAACCGCGAGCTGTGCAGGAGCGATGCCCGCTGCGGGCGCGGACAGCACGGCATGCACGCCGCCGTCTTCGCGCGGCGAAATTTTAACGGGGAGTTTGGCGCTGCGGTAGCGGATCTTAACGCCGAGACCCGGCATATTTAAAATTTCATCCTTGCTTAAAAAGGCGTTAAAATTTTCGGTGTCGAACTCGTAGGTCACTAGCTCCTCCTTACTGCCCACGACGATCTCGTTTTTGCTCGGGTCGATGCTTAGTACGAAGTGCGGCTCATGCGCGCCGTGCACCGTAAAACCGCGGCGCTTGCCGATCGTGTAATGCATATAGCCCTCGTGAGTGCCGATGGCGTTGCCCGCGCGATCGCGCACGATACCGGGCATTTTGGTGCCCGTATGACGGTTCAAAACGTCGATGTAGGTGGTGTCCACAAAGCAGATCTCGCTGCTTTCGCTCGCAGAAGCGATCTGCGAAAGCTCCGTATAGGCGCGCGCGGCCTCTTTGACGTCCTTTTTATACATCCCTCCAAGCGGAAAGAGCATAAACTCAAGCGCGGCGGGATCGATGTTTGCTAAAAAATAGCTCTGATCTTTGCTAAGATCTGCGGCGGCTTTTAAAAGCCCGTCCTCGATGCGGACGTAGTGCCCGGTAGCTAGGCGCTCAAAGCCCTGCTCGCGCGCGAATTCCAAAAGCTTGCCGAGCTTTATGCGGCGGTTACACAGCGCGCATGGATTTGGCGTAAGACCGCCTATATAAGCCTGCACGAAGGGCTCGTAAACGTCGCGATTAAAATCATTCTGCAGATCCAAAATGTGGATTTTTATACCCAAAAACTCACCCACTTTGCGAACTTTGGCGATGTTCGCCTCGTGATAGCCGGGCTTTGCGTGCAGCTTCATATAGCAGCCCTGCACCTCGTGGCCCGCGTCCTGCAGCAGCTTCGCGCACATAGAGCTGTCTACGCCGCCGCTCATCGCGACTAAAATTTTCATTCGTTCTCCTTGCGTCGCACGTTCGTTAAAATTTCATCCACGCTGTCGCAGAGCTTAAAATTTTGCAGATCGCTTTCGTTTATCGCACCAGATTTTAGCAGTGAAGTGCGGAAAAACTCCATTAGCGGTGCGTAGAATTCCTCGTCGTAAAGATAGATCTGCGCGCGCTTAAAGCCCGTCTGCACCAGCACTAAAATTTCGAAAAACTCATCCAGCGTCCCAAAGCCGCCAGGAAAGATGACGAAAATTTCGCTGTTTTCGATGAGAGCGCCTTTGCGCGGTGCAAATGCCGAAAATTTCGCCCCCTGCGTTAAAAAGCCGTTGCTTTTTTGCTCAAACGGCAGCATGATGTTGAAGCCCACGCTGTGCGTCCTCGCTCTCGCAAATGCGCCTCGGTTGGCGCCTTGCATAATGCCGCCACCGCCTCCGGTGATGATCGAGTATCCTAAATCGGCGAGCCCCTCGCAGAGCTTTTGCGCGTCTTTTACGTAGCGGTTGTCCTCACTAAAGCGTGCCGAGCCGAAGATCGTGGCGCTTTTGCCCACATTTTTGAGATTGTCGCGGGCGATTTTGATGTCTTTTAAAATTTCTTTTAACTGCATGATTAATCTATCTTTTATGTATATTATTTAAAATTTTAGCTTTAAGAATAACATTAAATTTTTAAATTTAGCCTTAAAATAGCGAGTTGTATGCTGTTTTAAAATTTCATCGTAAATCATACTAGGTTACTAAGTTTTCGTAAAAATCCGCCGACGCCGCGGTAAACGCTCATGTCGATCGGCTCGCAGCCCTGTTTGCTCAAAAATCGCGAGACGCTCTGTCTAAGCGCGATAGTAGCGGGCGAGAACGGATAGTGCGAGTTAAAAAGCGCGCGATTTTGTGAGCAGATGGCTACTTGTTTGCAAAACGGCACAAAGCCTAGCAGTTTAAAGCCCAGCTTGCTTATATTGCGGTGTGCAACCGACTTTAGATTGTCGTAGATCATCACGGCATCATCCTCGCTCGCGGTAAAATTTAGCAAAAACAAAGCCTCTTTTTTGCTCGCCCCGAGCGTTTTTAAAAGCGCGTAGGTGTTGCTGATCGAGCAGGGTTCGTTCGCGCACAGCACAATATTTTCGTCGCCGATGCTCAAAAAATCTCCAAGATACTCAAGCCCCACATCGATCAAAATAAAATCGAAGATTCCCGCCTCTTTCAGCTCGCTTGCGAAGCGAGCGGGGCTTTCGTGAGCTTTTGCGTTTGCGAAATTTCCGGCTTCTTCGGGATTTGATGAGCGGGCGGAATTTTTCATTTCATCTTTACTCGCGGAATTTTGAGAATTCCCGTCAGGGATTGAATTTTGCTTGGTGAAATCGTCGCTTTTAAAATTTTCTAGGCTTTCTGATTCTGTAAAATTCCATTCATCTTCGCAATTTTGCGGCTTTTTGGCTGCACAATTCGTAGAATTTTTTGTGGCGTTTTCTATCGAATTTAAAGCGGCGGAATTTTCTGAGTTATTTTTGCCATCAGAGCTCGTGAGTTTTTGCGCGTAATTATTTGAGCTGAGACTTTCGTCGCCTTCCCGATTTTGCGCGCTATCCATAGAATTTCGCACGACGTAATTATCTGCGCTAGAGCTTGCGTTTTTGATAGAATTTTGTGCCATAGAATTCGCGCTATTTGTAAAATTTTGTGAAGACACGGGATTTTGTGAAGCAAGCGCGGGCGAGACGAGAGTTAAATTTTGAGAAATTTTTACTGCGACAGCGCTTGGTAGCGAAATCCTCTTTCTTTGCAAAGCGTTTAAGACGATCTCTTGATTGTTTAAATTTGGCGCTTCGATGATCGCCGTGCGGTAGCCCTGCTCACTTAGAATTTCGGCGAAATTCGCTGCAATCACGCTCTTGCCGACTCCGCCCTTGGCGCTTAAAAAATTTACGATTTTAGTTTGCATATCAGTCCTCTTTTAAATTTCATCTCTCCAAGTGGCAAAATCACGCTTATGCGCTCGCAAACACCCGGATGCGGCAGCACGAGCCGCTCGCAGGCACGCACCTTCGCGCTTGCATATAAAATATCCACGTCCAGCGTGCGCGGCGCGTTTTTGAAGCTTCTTTTACGCCCAAATTTCAGCTCCGCGCGCTGCATAATCTTAAGCAGCGCAAGCGGCGCTAGGGAACTTTGCACGAGCATTACGGCGTTTAAAAAATCGGGCTGATCTAAAAAGCCGAACGGCCTGTTTTTTAAAATCAAGGAATTTTGCGCTACGAAAAAGCGCGTATCGCTTTGTAAAATGCGGTAAAATCGCTCGAAGCGCCGCCTGACATCTCCTAAATTCCCGCCGAGTCCAAGTAGGTATAAATTTTTAAAATTTCCGCGCTCGCGACGCCTCATCGGGAAAACAGCGCTTTTTACGACGCACAGCGCGTCCGCGCACTCGTAAAATCCATTTTTCTTAAGTCGCATGTTTACCCGAGCTACTCTCATAAAATTTCGGCCCCGTTTTCGCGCACGACCACGACGTCCTCGATGCGCACGCCAAACTCGCCCGGCAAGTAAATCCCAGGCTCCACGCTAAAGACCATCCCCTCTTTTAGCACGGTATCTCCGCGCTTTGAGATGAACGGAAGCTCGTGGATATCGACTCCGACGCCGTGTCCCGTGCTATGGAAAAACGCCTTGCCAAAGCCCTGAGCGGCGATAAAATCCCTAGCCGCCGCATCGATCTCGCTCGCCTTTTTGCCAGGCATAACCGCCGCGATCGCAAGGGCCTGAGCCTCTTTTACGATTTCGTAAATTTCTTGCCGCTTGGCGTTTTTAAAATTTTGCTCTTTGCCGAAGTTAAAATTTTCGTCAAAGCACGCCGTGCGCGTCCTATCGGAGCAGTAGCGATTAAATTTAACCCCCGCGTCAAGCAGGAGCAAATCACCCTGCCGTAGCCGCTTTTTGCTCGGCAGAGCGTGCGCCTTTGCGGCGTTTTCGTTGATCGCGACGATAGGCGAAAAGCTAAGCGCGAGCTCGCCCTTTTTCTTAAAAATAAGCTCGGCGTTAAAAAATAGCTCCTCTTCGCTCATCCCTTCGCCGTTAGCGCGCACGAACGCGGCAAATTCGTCAAATCTTTCCGCGCCAAGTTGCGCCGCGCGTTTTAAAATTTTTATCTCATCCTCTGATTTTATTATGCGCGAAATTTGCGAAAAATTCGCCCGCGCCTTAAATCTTATCCCAAGCCCTTTGCTTAGCGCCTCCCACTCGCCCGCGTTAAAATCGTACGGGTTATAAACAAGCTCGCGAACGCCCATTTTTCGCAAAAACAGCCGCGCGTCTTTTATCAAATTTCGCTCGACCTCGATAACCTCGGTATCTTTGCAAAGCTCGCGCGCTTCGATGCTGTAACGCGCATCGGTGAGGAAAAATTTGCGCCCGCTGAGGCTTAAAAATATCGCGTTGTCGCAGCTGTATCCGCACTCGTGGTAAACGGCGTTTTCGTCCTTTAGGATAAAATTTTTCAAATTTAATCCTAAACCTACTCGGCTTTATGCTCGGCTCTGGCTGCCTTGATCTGCTCAAAAATTTGAATCATTCCGATCATCGCTAGATGGTATCCCACTGGGCCGAAACCGATAATCTGACCCGCTGTTACGGGCGCTATTAGACTTTTTTGTCTAAGTTCCTCCCTGCGAGCGATATTTGAGATATGCACCTCGATCACGGGCAGACTAACTGCGGCGAGTGCATCGCGAATAGCGAGCGAAGTGTGCGTGTAAGCGGCTGGATTGATGATGATGCCGTCGCAGGTGCCGAAGCACTCTTGGATCTTATCGACGATCTCGCCTTCGAAATTGCTCTGGAAAAACTCGATCTCGTTGCCGCTCTGATCGGCGACCGCCTTCATCTGTTTATGGATATCCTCCATCTTCATAACCCCGTAAATAGCGGGCTCGCGCATACCGAGCATATTGATATTCGGTCCTTGAATCACCATAATTTTCATTTTTGCGTCCTTGTTTTGAAATTTAAGCAAAAATTATAACCAAAGCGAGCTTATTTTTTACTATGGCGTCAGATTTGTCCGTTCAAACCCAAACAATAAAATTTTATCTCTAAATTTAGCGCGAAATAGAATTTTATGCTAAAATCACGCGCTGTTTTAGATAAGGAAAACGATGAGAATTTTAAGGGCGAAGTGGGTTCTTGTCTGCGATGAGAATTTTAAAATTTTAAAAGATGGCGCGATCGTCTTTGACGAGAAAATAATCGAGGTCTGCGCCTTTGCGAGTGCCGCGCGCAAATATCCGCAAGCCGAAATTTTAGACTTTAGCGGCGATATAGCGATGCCTGCGTTTATAAATCCGCACGTGCATTTGGAATTTAGCGCAAACAAAGGCATGCTGCACTACGGCGATTTTTTGGATTGGCTAGGCAGCGTCATTGCCTCAAGGCAGCAGCTGGACGCCGCGGCGCGCGGACGATTGACCTTGGAGCAGATCGCCGCGATGATGCGAAGCGGCGTGGGTACGATCGGCGAAATTTCAAGCTTCGGCGGCGAGGCTGAAGCTTGCGCGCAAAGCGGCATTAGAACCGTGTTTTTCAATGAAATTTTAGGCGCGAGCAAGGACGCTGCGGCAGAAAATATTTCTAAATTTAAAGAGCGACTCGAGCGCTTAAAGGCGCTTGCAAACTCGCTTTTCATCCCCGCCGTGTCGGTACACTCGCCATATTCGACGCACCCGCAGATTACGGAGTTTGCGACGAAGTTTGCCCGCGAAAACGGGCTTGCTATAAGCACGCATTTTATGGAGAGCTCGTATGAGCGGCAGTGGCTGCGCACCGGTCGCGGCAAATTTAAAACTTGGCTTGCTAAATTTAACCCAACGCCCGCGCCTTTCTATTCGCCGCAGAGCTTCGTAGCGCATTTTAGCGGGCTTCGCACGCTCTTTACGCATTGCGTTTGGGTGGATGATTTTAGCATCTTTGATTCGAAGCTCCACTCGATCACGCACTGCGCGCGCTCCAACCGCCTGCTTAGCAAAAAGCGGCTAAGTTTTAAAAAGCTGCTCGCAAGCGGGCTTAATTACAACATCGCTACCGACGGGCTTAGCTCGAATTTTAGCCTAAGCTTTTTAGACGAGCTGCGTGCAAATTTAATGATGCACGACGAGCTGGGCCTGGTGGATCTGGCGCGGGAGTTACTTTTAGGCGCGACGAGAAATGCGGCAGCCGCGCTGGGATTAAGCTTAGGCGAGCTGAAAGCAGGCAAGCTAGCCGACATCGCCGTTTTTGAAGGCATTGAGTGCGAGCAGAGCCAGCTGCCGCTACAGCTCATTTTGCAGAGCAAAAACGCAAAATCACTTTTTATCGAAGGAATGAAATGCAATTTCTAAAAAACATCTTTGCGCCGATCGGCGCCGTGCTGGGGTTTATCAACAAATACTTTAAATCCCTGATTTTTCTGCTTATTTTGTTTTTGATTTTTGCGGGCGGCGAAAGCGCGCAACAAAAGGGCGCGAATCTCGCTCAGCTTTCGCTAAGCGGCGCGATAATGGACGATAGCGAAATTTTAGAAAAGATCGAAACTCTGAAAAACGACGAAGCGATTAAGGGAGTGCTTCTGCTGATCGACAGCCCCGGCGGCGCGCTGAGCCCGAGCGTGGAAATTTCGCTGGCTATCAAATCCCTAAACTCGCGCAAGCCGGTCGTTGCTTACGCCAAGGGCACGATGGCGAGCGGCAGCTACCTGGGCGGCGTGTGGGCGAGTAAAATTTACGCAAATCCGGGCAGCTTCATCGGCTCTATCGGCGTGATCATGCAGGGCCTAGACGTGAGCGAGGCGGCCGCCAAACTAGGCTTTGCCGAACAGATCGTTAAAGCGGGCGAGCTCAAAGAGGCGGGCACTATGATGCGAAAATGGAGCGACGCGGAGCGCGCGAGCTTGCAAGCCCTGGTGGACGAGAGCTATGAGCTATTTACGCGCGAGGTAGCGCAGGCGCGCTCGCTGGATCTTAGAAAGCGCGATACGTGGGCGAATGCGCGAGTATTTTTAGCTAGCGGCGCCAAAGGCGTCGGTCTTATCGACGAGGTGGGCTCTTTGGAGGACGCTAAAAGCGCGCTCGTAAAGGCTAGCGGCGTAGCAGATCCGATCTGGCAGGAGCCTTCGGCGTATGAAAAGATGATGGATAAGCTAGCAAACAAAAGCGAGAGCTTGGTGCGCGGGGCATTCGGCGCGAAGCTGATGGCGTATTAGAATTTTAGAAATTTTAAATTATGAGGGAATTTTAAGAGTAGAATTTTGTATGCGGAAGCTACGCTGGATTCGATTTCTTTTAAATTTCCTCGCTTTTTCATTCGGTCTTTTCTTTAAAATTTTATCTTTTTACGAATTTTTTCTTCGTTTAAAGCCCCTCATTTTCTCTCAATTATTCAGCCCCCTTTAAGCATCGCTCTTGTATAATTACAATTCTGTTTCGCACCG
>CAUPZQ010000041.1:0-14477 GCA_963515915.1 uncultured Campylobacter sp. | reverse complement strand
TTCATCGGCGTAGCAAACAGCTTCATCGAGATCATCCCGGGGCACTTTTTCCTCAACAAATACTCCGAAATTTTAAAAGACGAGATCCGCAAAAACGGTTGCGTACCCTTTGAGTTTAACTGCATCGGCGTGGACGACGGCATCGCGATGGGACACAGCGGGATGCTCTATAGTCTGCCTAGCCGCGAGCTGATCGCAAACTCGATCGAAACGGTGATGAACGCGCACGCTCTAGACGCGCTCGTCTGCATGCCAAACTGCGATAAAATCGTGCCCGGCATGGTGATGGGCGCACTTCGCGTGAACGTGCCGACGGTTTTCGTAAGCGGCGGCCCGATGAAAAAGGGCTACACCAAAAAAGGCGAGCCGATCGACCTTGCGACTGCGTTTGAGGCGGTGGGTAAATTTGAAACCAAAGAGATCAGCGCCGAGGAGCTAAAAGAGATCGAGTGCGCCGCCTGTCCGAGCGGGGGTAGCTGCTCGGGGATGTTTACGGCAAACTCGATGAATACGCTGTGCGAAGCGATGGGTATCGCGCTAAAAGGCAACGGCACCGTGCCTGCGCTTACGCCTGAGCGCGAGGAGCTCATTAGGGAAGCGGGGCGACGAATTTGCCAAATCGCGCTGGATGAAAAATACAAAATCCGCAACATCGTGAACGAAAAATCGATCCAAAACGCCCTCGTAGTCGATATGGCGATGGGCGGCAGCAGTAACACCGTGCTGCACATCCTAGCTATCGCGCGCGAAGCGGGGGTAAATTTGCAAATCGCAAGCCTAAACGACATCAGCCGCAAGATCGCCCACATCGCCAAAATCAGCCCTAGCTTGCCAAATATCCACATGGAGGACATCGACCGCGCGGGCGGACTAAGCGCCGTGATAAACGAAATTTCGCACCGCGATAACGGGCTGTTGGGGCTAGACGCGCTGACGATAAGCGGCGAAAGCCTGGGCGAGCGCGTCGGAGCTAGCGCCATAAAAGACGAATCGGTCATCCGCAAGGTCGAAAATGCCTACTCGCAGGTCGGCGGGCTGGCGGTTTTGTTTGGAAATTTAGCCGAGCAGGGCTGCGTCATCAAGACCGCGGGCATCATCGGCGAGCGCAAATTTAGCGGCAAGGCGGTCTGCTTTAACAGCCAAGACGAGGCGATAGAGGGGATCTCAAGCGGCAAGGTAAACAAAGGCGACGTGGTCGTCATCCGCTACGAAGGGCCGCGCGGAGGCCCGGGCATGCAGGAGATGCTAAGCCCGACTTCGCTCATCATGGGGCGAGGGCTGGGCGCGGACGTCGCGCTGATCACGGATGGACGTTTTAGCGGTGCCACGAGAGGGCTAAGCGTCGGGCACGTGAGCCCGGAGGCTGCCGAGGGCGGTATGATTGGACTGCTAGAGGACGGCGACATCATCGACATCGACGTGGATACGTACGCGATAAACGTGCGCCTAAACAAAGCCCAGATCGCCCAGCGCAGGGCTAAATTTAAACCGATTGAAAAACCGCTGCCGTATCGATGGCTGCGGATGTATCGCAAACTGGTAACAAATGCTAGCAACGGAGCGATTTTGGAGGCGTAATGCGCCTTAAATTTTAAAACATACCGCCGTAAATTTGAGCAAATTTGCGGCGGTTTTGTTAAATTCTCGCGCGATTTTTATCGTTAAAAGCCTCAAATTTACTTCGGCTAGGCGTGTCTAATATTTAGCCGCGATATTAGAGTTGTCGTTAAAAATAAAAAGCGAGGCGCTCTTCGACTGTTTATAGACGACAAGCTTGTTCCCGTATGACGCGAGAAATAGAAGCTTTTAGGTGCTTAAAACCTAGTAGATAGACCGACGCTACATTTCATTGTTAAAAACCTTAGGTTTCTTTGTTTTCGGCACGGCGGACATTGTTCTATTTTTGCCTTGTTTCATGGTGTTGAGTTAATACCCTGCCATTTGTAAAGCAAAAATTCGCCTAGTTTTTTAGCGATGCTATGCTTTTGCTTATTTTACGATTTAGCGCGGCATTTTACGAATGTTTTACGTCGTTATGCTTTGTCTCGCTTAAAAATTTACTCGGCTACGGTATGCGCGCGCGTCGGCAGGAAGTAAAAAGCTGCATTTATAACAAATACGGCGTACTTATGGATGCGGTTTTTGTTTGAAAGTCTTTATAGTTTGTCTCTTCTAGTAGCGTCCGGATCTTTTAAATTAGCTATAAAATGCGATTTTTTCATGGACTACTAAAAGTGACATAGCATTTTGAAACTCTTGATTTTACAATTTGATATGAAATTAATTGCATTTGGCGGACGTTCTTTATTTAGATATCTGTCTTAGGCGATTGGTCACGACGTCTTTTATAATTTACGTATAGGCAAAATATTGGATTTTGATCGCAGTTTTATGGATAATGAGATTAGGTTGCCTGAAAGATAAACGGGATAAAATTTGTTCACTATATATCATATATTTTCTTATCTTTTATCTTCATCATTTCTTCTAGCTTATCAAAAATAGGAGTAAACTTTTCCAACCAGTTATAATTAGATGAATTTTGAATTTTATTTATAAAGAACTGTTGCGCTTTTGTTTTTTTATCATCATTGATCTTAAATGAAACAATCTCATTATTCACAGATTCATGAAAAGTAGAAAAGTAATTTTCATATTTTGTATGCAACTCTTTGATCCAAACATCAGGAAATAAACCCTCTAAACAAATATTAGTTCCCAATAAGATATAGTCACAATTTGATTGAAATCCTAACTGATGTTGTCCACAAAATTTTTGTAAACTCGTAGCTATTTTAACTCCTGCTTCATCACCATCAAGTATTACAACGCAAACCCTTTCTTTTGAGATAAAACTATATGTGGCTTTTAAAAATCCTTCAATAGAAGAAACTCCTCCCATATCTAGAAAAACTGCTTGATTTAAAAAAATATATTTTTTTAAATTGCGTTCTCTTATAAAATTTAATATATATCCCAATGTTTCCTTGTCAGTTTTGCCTTCAACAAAAATATTATATTTAGAGAGAGAGTAAAAATCACTGAATTGTACGCCTAGGGATTTCTGTATTTCGGTAATCGCATCTTTATACGAAGAAAATATAATTTTTTTAGTTCTAAAATTATCTAACTTAGTACCAACAATTTTATCAACATCTTTATTGACAAATGACATTGAATGCGTTGTCCAAAAAACTGATGCCGTCTTAGATAGATTTTTAAGGATTCCAAAACAATTCTTATATAGCTTAGGATGTAAAAAAGACTCTGGCTCTTCAATTAACCATATAACTGTTTTATTATGTTCGGACTCCTTGCTTGTAATCCATTTTAGGGCAGCTAATAAACTAGTAGTTTGAATTCCCATTCCTTTTTGATAAAACAAAGTTTCCTCGCTATCTTCAAGCTTAAACTCAAAGGATGAAATCATATTCTCTATTGAATTATTCGGCATCGAAAGTGATGCTCTAATATTCTCAACTCCATTTTCCATTAATGAAGACGTGATAGACGAAGATATAGAAATAAGTTCATTATTGATATCTTCAATCTTTTCTTCAAGAATTGAAGATATTGATTTTTTAACAAATGGAATTAATAGAGAATCTATTAATTCACTAATACTTTTTGAAGATGGAATATAATGACAACTAAATTGGTTTAATAATAGCGATATTGTAAGCTGATGTTTTTCTGTTGTCGTTTTGCTTCTGGTATGAGGCCTATATTTATCATTTGGAAAAAATCTATATTGTGGAGTATTATTTGATAAGAACGTTAAATATAGTACGACATCATTAGAAACTGGCTTAGGCTTATCAAGAAATCCATTTAGTTCATCATATTCGTTATAAAAGTCTTTATCTAGAGACGAATTTCTATCACCAGTAAATGTAGCAATAATACTTGTCTGTTCCCCTCTCGTATCAAAAGTTAAATCACTTTTGATATTATATTCATAGTGATTATCTAGGCCAGTAAAAAACATCTCAATAGCTTTTAATACATTGGTTTTACCACTGCTATTGGGCCCAACAATTGATATGCCATGCTCCATTCCAATAATTTCGAAATCATCTTTTATACTTCTAAAATTTCTAATTCTAATAGATTTTAGTTTCATGCGATAACCTATAAAATAAAATTAATATATTTATCTAGAAACAGTGTTCCTTTGTGTATAACTAAATAAAATTCACAACATATCCTGTTTTCTAAATAACTCGGGTCGATAAACCTTCGATAGCGAGCAAGCTTTTGTAGCCTGCTAATTTATGACGCCGAGCAATAGCACCTCTTCGGCGAGTTTATTTTGCCCTCATCTTTTCTTTTTTATCCGCGCCTAACAACTATGTGTCCCTTATTACGAGCTTAACGGTAGTTTTAGGATCTACCCTTTTTTGTTTTTCTCTTTTTAGATAAGTTTTGCAATAGTATTATAGCGAATAGGACTTTAAGATAATCTAATAAAAATCTAGAGGTTAAGTGCTTTATTTTAGATTATTGGCAAAATAAAGCCACCCAAAAGACGATTTAAATTTTGTTTTTCAAGAATAAGAACTTTATTTGTTTCGTCTTCTCTTATTGTGACATAAAATTTGCCGTTCTTTACGCTCGGTCGCTTTAAGGCTTAGCATGCGCATCCGTAACAACAACCTACTAAAAGTAACATATTTCCAAAATTTGAGCAGATTTTGCGGTCGCAAACTAAGTTTGCTTTAACGAGGAGATGCCAAAATCCTAAAATTAATCTAGCGACGATTGAATTTAACCACTCCTATAAGCCTTAAAATTTTATGGATATCGCTAGTGCTAAATTTAGTCGAGTAATTTTCTCGAATTTACTTTTGCTAGCTCAAAAATCGCTTTGATATTTTCCTTCTGTGTAAGCTTGTCTTTGCGCCAGTTTACCGCGTAGTCGTAGGCTAAATTTACAACCTCGTTAGCGTCTCGCTTTTGATACCGACGGTTTTTATGGCAAACGAGGTCAAATTTCGCCTACCCGCGAGTAAAGTCTACGTATTTTGGGTGATCTCAGGCGGTTTGCTAGCAGGCTTTGTCGCGTATCTGCATTTAGTCGCAGCCTGCTTGATCTTTTTTCGCTGGACTGCCGTATTTCTCGCTACATACATGGCTCTTGCTGTGTTTATGGTGCTTGGCGTCTACACCGCGATCAAACAATCAAGTCCACTAGGTCGTATATAAACAAACCGTATTGCCATTAAGTTTTAAATCCTAAACCTACAAATCCCTCGGATCGGCGATCTTGCCTGCGACGGCGCTAGCTGCGGCGACGGCGGAGTTTGCCAGATATACTTCGCTGCTGCGATCGCCCATGCGGCCGACGAAATTTCGATTAGTCGTGCTTACGCAGCGCTCGCCCACGCCCAAAATCCCCATATATCCGCCCAGGCACGCGCCGCAGGTCGGGTTGCTGACGACGGCGCCTGCGTCGATGAAAATTTCGATCAGTCCCTCGCGCTCGGCTTGACGGGCGATCTTCTGCGTCGCAGGCGTGATGATGAGGCGAGTTTTGCGCGCGACCTTGCGACCTTTTAAAATTTGCGCGGCGATTCGCAGATCGGAGAGCCTGCCGTTGGTGCAGCTGCCGATAAAGACCTGATCGACGGCGATATCATCGCGCACTGCTTCGCGCACGCTCTTGCCGTTGCTAGGTAGGAATGGATATGCGATCACCGGATCGAGCCTGCTCACGTCGATTTCTAAAATTTGCTCATAGTTCGCGCCCTCGTCGGAGTAGTGAAATTTCGGCTCGGCGCGCAAGCTTTTATCCGCCAAAAATTCCTTCGTGATCTCATCGACCGCGACGATACCGCTCTTGCCGCCCGCCTCGATCGCCATATTGCAAAGCGAAAATCTGCTATCCATATCCAGATGCTCCAGCGCGTCGCCGCAGAACTCCAAAGCCTTGTAGCGCGCGCCGTCCACGCCGATGAGGCGGATCACTTCCAAGATCAGATCCTTGCCGTAGATGTGCGGCGCGGGCTTGCCGCAAAAGATCACTTTGATCGTAGGCGGTATTTTAAACCAATTCTTGCCCGTTATCATCGCGAAAGCTAGATCGGTGCTGCCCATACCCGTCGCAAATGCCCCAAGCGCGCCGTGGGTACAGGTATGGCTGTCCGCGCCGATGATGACGTCGCCGGGCACTACGAGCCCCTTTTCAGGCATCAGCGCGTGCTCGATACCCATATCCTTTTCGTCGAAATAGTTTTTTAAATCGTGCTTGTAAGCAAACTCGCGTGAAATTTTAGCTTGGTTTGCGCTTAAAATATCTTTCGTAGGGATATAGTGATCCATCACGATCGCGAAGCCGTCCGGGTTGGCGAGCTTTTTTGCGCCGCTAAGCTCGAACTGCTTGATAGAAATCGGCGTCGTGATGTCGTTGCCTATGACCATATCTATGGCGCTTTCGATGATCTGCCCCGCAAAAACCGCCTCGCCCACGTGCTCGCTAAAAATTTTCTCCGTGATCGTCTGCTTCATAAAATCTCCTTCGTATCGGTTAAATTTGCGCGATTTTAGCTAAAAAATCATAAATTTTTGCAATTTTATGTATAATTGAGCCGCAAGGAGCGAGACGATGGAAATTTTAGATATTTTTGCAAACCGCAGAAGCGTAAGAAAATACGCGCAGGGGACGCTTGAGGACGAGGCGCTGGATAAAATTTTAAAAGCGGGCCTGCTTGCGCCGTCGGGACGCGCGCTCTGCCCGTGGGAGTTCATCCTCGTGCGCGACAAACAGATGCTTGAGCGGCTAAGCGCATGCCGCAGCAGCGGAGCGAATATGCTAAAACAGGCCGCGGCCGCGATCGTCGTGATCGCAGATGAGCAGAAGCAGGACATCTGGATCGAGGACTGCTCGGTAGCGCTAGGCTACATGCACCTTGCCGCAAGCGCGCTAAATCTCGGCAGCTGCTGGGTGCAGGTAAGGCTGCGCGCCGCCGCGGACGGACGCAGCTGCGAGGAGTTTTTGCGCGAGGCGCTGGGCTTTCCGCCAAATTTCAAAGCAGAAGCGATACTAGCCCTCGGCGTGCCGCAGCGCAGCCCGAGCCCGCACGATCTGCAGAAGCTAAATTTAAGCAAAATCCATAAAGAGAAATTTTAACGCATATGAAGTATCAAAATTTAATTCAAATTTGCGACTATCTACGCGCCAAACGCTTCCTTTCGCACATTAAGCGCGTAGGAGATAACCTTTTTAAAGTCTGCTTTGACGGCAACGAGACGCTGTTTTTTGATATGAATAAATCAGGCTGCAATATCCACGAAAATGACGCTTTTAACGAAGGTAAGGTTTACGCGGCGCCCTTTGACGTGCTACTTGCCAAGCGCTTCGTAAAATCGCGCATCACTTCCGTTAGCGTGCCAGAAAATAATAGAATTTTATGCCTTAGCGTAAGCCAAAACGCAAGCTACAAAACCCAAAGCTCAAATATCTACTTCGAATTTACCGGGCGCTTTACAAACGTAATAATCACCGATGAAAACGATGTGATTTTAGAGGCGCTGCGGCACTTCGAGACGGAATTTAGACAGATCAAGGTAGGAAGAAAACTCCGTCATCTGCCGCCTGCAAATATTAAAGAAGCCCCCGTGCCAAAAATTTCGGACTTTAGAGCATTTTTTCGCGCGGAATTTAACGCGCTAAATGCGGATCGCTTAAACTCGCTCAAATCCGCAAAAATCACGGCGCTAAATAAAAAGCTAGACTCGGTGCGCGAAGCTTTAGGCTCTTTGCAAAGCAGCGCCGAACTACTGCGAAGCGCCGAGCTTTTAGGTGCGAAAGCCGCCTTGCTAAAAGAAAATATCTATAAAATTCCAACTAGCGCGCGAGAATTTACGCTGCAAAAAGGAGATGCCGAAGCGGTAGAATTTAAGCTGCAAAAGCCTGCAAGCGCCACTTTGGGCGAGCTTTACTCCGAGGCAAAGCGTCTGCGCCAAAAGGCTGCGAATATACATATCGAAGAGCAAAATTTAAAGGAGAAACTCGCGTTTTATGAGAATTTAAAATCGCTCGTCCTTGCCGCACAGGATGCACACGAGATCGAAATTCTAATGCCTAAGCGCACGCAAATTAAGCAAAAAAGCAAGGAAAAAAATAGCGAATATGTAGCGAACTTTTATCTCGGGGATTTTAAAATCAGCGTCGGTAAAAACGAAAAAGGCAATGAGTTCTTACTAAAAAATAGCTCCAAATCCGACTATTGGTTTCATCTTAAGGACATTCCAAGTGCACACGTCATCGTAAAGACAAATAAGCAAAGTCTAAGCGAAGAGGTGATCGAATTCTCCGCTAAAATTTGCGTGAGCTTCAGTGCAAGCGGCAGCGGAAAATATCTCGTCGATTACACCAAACGTCAAAATGTCAAAATCAACGAAGGTGCTTTCGTAAACTACGTAAATTTTAAAACAATCAGCGTTTTAAAGCCGTAATAAGAGAGCTTGCGATATAATTGCTCAAAATAAATTCCAAGGAAATTCTATGAAGCAAAGAATAATCACGGCAAGCATTTTACTCGCTGTATTTTTGGCTCTAATTCTCATAAACGCTAGGTGGCTAAATTTCGCCGTATTTGCGCTGATACTTGTACTTGCGTTTTTTGAAAGCCTCAAATTATGGGGTTTAGAGGAAACTAGCAAAAAGTGGCTCGCGCTGGCGATCGCGTTTTTTGCGCTGCTACCATTTACGCAGACCGATGAGCCCTTCGTCTCAGCGCTAAAAGTTAGCATCCTAATGATCCTATGCGTCGCCTCTGTCGTAGCCTTTACCAAGGGCCCCAGCCTAAAGATCACGCTTCCTTTTATCTATCCCGTTGCGCCGATATTTTTTATGTGGGCGGCTTATGATGATTTCGGGGAAGTTTTTCACTTCGTTTGGCTGATCTTTATTATCGTAGCTAGCGATAGTGGCGCATATTTTATCGGTAGAGCCTTTGGCAAAACTCCGCTAAGCGCTAGCTCGCCGAATAAAACCGTAGAAGGCGTGCTAGGCGGTCTTGCACTCGCGCTTATCGTTAGCCTCATTTATGCGCGCATCTTTACCAATATGCCGCCGCTTGAAATTTTAGGAAAAACCATCATCATAGCAATTTTTGGCGTGTTTGGCGATCTGTTTGAGAGCTACCTAAAACGCGCGGCGGGTCTTAAAGACAGCGGCGCACTCTTTCCCGGACACGGTGGGATCTTAGACCGCATCGACGGCTATATGTTCGGCGCAATCGCGATGGCGATAGTCTATTCATGGTAGTTTTAGGCTCTACGGGCTCTATCGGCACAAACACCCTAGACGTGGCGGCGCGCAGCGGCAGTATGATCGAAGCGCTTAGCTGCGGGCGCAATATCAAGCTTTTAAACGAACAGATCGCAAAATTTCATCCTCGTCTCGTCTGCATCGCAGACGCGCAGCAAAAAAGTGAGGTAGATCACGAGCGCGTATTTTGCGGCGCGGATGGAATTTTGCAGATGCTTGCGGAGTGCAAAAGCACGACCGTGGTAAACGCTCTCGTAGGCTTTGCGGGCATGATGCCGAGCTTAAAGACCCAAGAGCTCGGAAAGAGGCTCTGTCTAGCCAACAAAGAAAGCCTGGTCGTCGGCGGGAAATTTCTGCAAACGGATAAAATTTACCCGATCGACAGCGAGCATTTCGGACTGAAATTTTTGCTCAGCAATGCCAAAATCCCCGTTTCGCGCCTAATCATCACGGCTAGCGGCGGCGCATTTTACGATGTGCCGCTAACGCAGCTGGGCTCGCTCACGCCGCAAAACGCCCTCAAGCACCCCAACTGGAAGATGGGCGCGAAGATCACGATCGACAGCGCCACGATGGCGAATAAGCTTTTTGAGGTAATCGAGGCGTTTTGGCTCTACGGCACGCGCGAGATCGATGCGCTTATCGAGCGCACCTCGCAGATCCACGCGCTAGTCGAATTCGCAGACGGCTCTACGACGGCGCACATTAGCAGGGCCGATATGCGCCTAGCTATCGCGCACGCGATGTTTGGCGGCGATGTACGGGAGCAGATCGCCGCGCCCGTAGATCTGTGCACCCTGCGACCGATTGAATTTAAGCCGATCGACGAGATGAAATTTCAAATTTTTGCCCTCAAAGACGCACTGTTAGCAAACCCCGATCTCGGCGTCGTCATCAACGCCGCAAACGAAGCGGGCGTAAATGCGTTTTTGCAGCAGCGGTGCCGCTTCACCGACATTGCGCGCGTCGTGCTAAAGTGCGCAGAGAAATTTAACTCGCCTAGCGTAACGGACGCGGATGCGCTTGTGGCGGTGGATGCGAGCGTACGAGCGTATGCAAACGAGCTGCTGAAATTTAACGGAGAGCTTTAAGCCTAGCTTTGCCTGCTTAAATTTAGAGTTTAAATTTGAGCTATCTTGCCGCAAGCGGTGAAATTTAGGATCGAAAATTGTTAGACGTACAAACTATCGTAAATTTGGAAAAAGAGCGCCGCAAGCTGCTGCAAAGCCGCATAAAATGGAAAATAATAAGCCTGCTTAAAGCCTGTGCGATATTTATCCCGCTGATTTGTTTGATGATATACAAGGTCCGCGGAGAGAAAATATCTTTTGAGCTGCTATCGGAAATTTTATTTGATCTAATAATGCTGTACTTTGCATATAGGTTCTTTTACGAAAAAACCTATAAAGTCAAAACGCGAGAATTCGCGCTACAATACAAAGCCCTCTACATAGCACCCTACGTCGAAAATCTAGGATACAAATACAACAGATTCGGTGCCATAGCTTTGGAACAAGATATTGAGCATAGCGGGCTTTTTGGAGAATACGCGAACTTTGGCGGAGATGATTTGATATTCGGAAACATAGACGGCGTAGATTTTAGCTTCGGCGATATTTGGCTATCAAAAGACTTCGATAAAAAATTTTTGGTTTTGGCGTCTAAAAAGAAATACATTGAACCGTTCCAGGGTCTTTTTTTCGTGGCGGATTTTCATAAAAAGATCGGATCTGATGTTTTTATTCTCCCCAGCATAACGAAGCTGCAAACCTTCGCCTCCGAAAGCAATACGTGGCTTCGCAAGATGGATAACGCAAAATTCGACGAATCCTTCGCGGTCTATGCGAAAGACCCACTCGCCGCTGCGTATGTGCTAACGCCGGCGCTGATGGAGAAAATTTTATTTTTAAAAATGCTTACGAAATCATACATTGAACTTAGCTTCAGAAAAAACAAAATTTATATAAAAATACCTCGTCTATACGATAGCTTTGAGCCCGATCTAAGTAAGCCGATACGAGGCGACAAGCTTGCAAGCAAGATACAAATCGATCTGGACGCGATGCTACAAATCGTAAAAATTCTAAAGCTGAATGAAAAAATTTGGACATCTTAACAGGCGCAAGGCGAAGCGAGGCAAGCGGGGCAAAACGAGGTAAGGTATGGCGAACAAACGAAATGCGCGGTTCGCGCAAGGAGCTGCAAAATTTAGCGACATCCAAGCGGTGCGTGCCGTATCTGGCGTAAATTTACGCCGTGCCGCAAGTTTGCGCCATTAAATTTAATAATTAGAGGTTGGGCGTGGATATTAAAACCGTCATAGAGTTAGAAAAGCAGCGCAAACGGCTTAAGAAAAGTCGCAAGCTTTGGAAAATTTTAAGTTATCTCGTAGCGTTTGCGGTTTTCGGTCCGATGCTTGCACTCGCATTGATAATCATCTTTCTCGATTTTCCCAAACTTGATCTTGGCATAGAAAGTTCATTTCTTTTGGTCACGTCGATTTTAGCAATAATCGGCATGCGGGACAAATTTTACGAGTGGATTTTCGAGCGCAAAACCGAGCGATTTTTGATGCGCTACAAAGAGCTTTATCTAAAGCCCTATATCGAAGGCCTGGGCTTTTCGTATAAAATGGGCGCGCTTTTTCAGGAAAAAGAGGTAAGGGCAAGCGAGATATTTGACGGATTTGATAGATTTCGCGCGGACGATCTGGTTTACGCAAGCGCGGACGGAGTGGATTTTATGTTTTGCGATATAAGGCTAGAAAAAGACATCGGTACGGGAATTCCATTTATTTTTAAAAATAATTACGTCACATTTTTCGAGGGGCCCTTTTTTGTGGCAAATTTTAATAAAAAAATCTGCTCCGACGTTTTTGTTTTCTCGAATACGACACTGCCACCGTCTGAGTTGCGGCACAAACTACTGGGTGGTCGCGAAATACCAATAGATAACGCGGACTTCAATCAAAATTTTACGATCTATGCAAACGACGCAATGACGGTTATGTATGTTCTGACGCCGGCACTGATGGAGAAAATTTTATCTCTTAAACAGCTCGTGAAATCGAATATCTCGCTGAGCTTCAAGCAAAATAAAATTTACATCGCGATAGCTCGCGGCGCCGATAGTTTCGAGCCGAGCCTGGACCAGCCGATACTCAATGCCCGCATCGCAAAGGATATCAAAGCTGATCTGGATTCGATGCTGCAAATCGTAAAAATTCTAAAGCTGAATGAAAAAATTTGGACGTCTTAACCGGGCGCAAGGCGGAGCGAGGCAAGCGAGCAAAATAAGACAGGGCAAGGCAAGGCGAGTAGATGAAACGAGGCGGGGCGAAGCAAAACGACTAGATAAAACAAAGCGGGGCAGAATAGGCTGCTGGGGCAAAGCACGCGAGCGCCGCGCGAGCGCGATAAATTTCACGCGGAATTGCGGATTTTAGTAAGGAGATGAAATTTCGCGCAGGATTTCGGCATGAGGATTTTAGCAAAATCGTGAAATTTCACGTAGAATTTCGACGGGGATTTGATGTCACGGCGAAATCTTGTATAGAATTTCGGCGGAATTTTACGAAAAATTAAAATTTGCTTGCTATTGAGAGATTTTTTTGATATACTGCCGTTTCTTTTTGGCCCCGTAACTCAGTTGGTAGAGTGTCACCTTGACATGGTGGAAGTCGTTGGTTCGAGTCCAATCGGGACCACCATTTAAGCTATTTTTAAGTTTCAATCACTTCTTTCTATTTTTCTTTAATTCCTGCTTAAGTTGTTTTCAAATTTTAATCACTTCATTTTTGCGCACAACACTTATCTTAAATTTAGTTATTCTGACCCCTTTCATTTTTATTTTAGATATAATTTTTCCAAAATACTACGAGATCGATTAGCCGATCGATGAGGTAAATTTTATATTGAACTAATTAAATTTAGAAAGGAGTATCGGCGATATATGGGACAGTATGTTATAAAAACATTAGATTACTGCGCAGAAAAGGGACTGCAGCTACAATGGGAAAAGGACTTCGCGATCTCCGTCAATGCTCCAGGAAACGAAGTTACTATAAGGGCAAATAAAAGCGGACTTATATCTCTTGCCAGGCATTTGCTTACTTTAGCGCAAGATTCCGTGCCGAAACATTCGCATATACATCTGGATGAGTATAATTCGCTTGAGGATGGCTCGGCGGAACTTATATTGGAGAAAATATGAACACAAACAGCATCAATGTAGATGGAAAAGAGCTATTGCCCTCCGCAATCGAAGCGATGGGATCATATTTGACGGCGCTTTATGAATGACGGCGTAGTGCGCAAAAAAAGGAGAATAAGCCAGTGCTGCCGAATAAAATTTATATTAAAGACGATCCTCTAACTATCGATGAGGAACTTATGGGACACGAGTATCATAAATTAGATATTAAAATTCTAGAAGACAAAAAGCTTGTGGTATTGGGTTTTACTACGAATTTGGCTATGTATTATTTCGCAAAAAACATTTTAACATCATCGTATAATGAAAGGGTCTCATACCTAGAGCTTTTTCCTTATGAAGATTGGGTGGGAGGAGCGCGATTCGCAAAAAATAGCGCTCAACTATGCATAGATATAGAGGAATTTATTAAAATATACGAAGCGGAGTGTTATATAACGGATGATATGGACAGGTATAAATTTAGGCTGGATTTTAAAACATTCTACCAAAGCGTTACATTTTATTTTCCCAATACGGAGGATTACATAAATTTCGCCAAATATCTGCTAAGCATGAGTATTTACAATAGAAAAAATAGGGTAAAATTTTATAGTGAAGATTATACGTTGATTTTACAATACTCCAGGTTTGTTATATGAGGAATTTAGAGCGATCAAAAATAAAATTTATCTCCCATAAAGCCCAAATTTAAGGATTGGACGGTATGGGGCAACTCTATGAATAAAGCAAAGCATAACGAAAAGGAGCAGCAAAATGTCAGATAGAATTGCCGCTTGTTTAACGGGCATAATGTGCTTCTTATATCTTATAAATTTTACGGTACATAAAAATGTAAAGATAGGCGAGAAATATATTAAATTTGATGAGGAAGGTATTTTATGGGTATTGCCCGCAATCGCATTTATAGTAATAGGTATTTCTGGCTTTTATTTTGCCTTCCGCTCTGAAAAGAACATAAAAAGATACCCAGAGTATATGTGGTGTAAGG
>CAUPZQ010000040.1:0-14539 GCA_963515915.1 uncultured Campylobacter sp. | reverse complement strand
CGGTGCGAAACAGAATTGTAATTATACAAGAGCGATGCTTAAAGGGGGCTGAATAGAAAAGATTTTAAACTAAATAAATTTTATGTTCGGCGCGTGCTATTACTTCGCCGATGATAGTGCTACTAGCGTAGCCTGCGTTTTTTAAATTTACAAGCGCTCGCGCCGCGTCCTTTTCCGCTACGGCAAGCAGAAGTCCGCCGCTAGTTTGCGCATCGCAAAGCGTTATGTCTGGCTCAGAATCGACGCCCGGTGCGATAAATTTCAAATTTTTATAGCTTCCAGCAGGGATCAGCCCCTCGTCAAGGCATCTGAGGGCGCTTTTTAGAAGCGGAATTTTGCTAGGATAAATTTTAAAGCTCACGTTCTCGTTTATCATTTCAAGCGCGTGTCCAAGTAGTCCAAAGCCCGTCACGTCGGTCGCGGCATGTATTTTTAGACCTCCTAGCGCACCCACGGCATAAAAATTTAACAAAATCATGCTCTCTATCGCGTCACGAAATTCTTCAAATTTAAGAAATTTTGCCTTGATAGCCGTGGCGATAATGCCCGTACCGAGAGGTTTTGTTAGGATCAGCAGGTCGCCTTCGCGAGCTGTGTTATTGCTCCAAAATTTATGCGGATTCACGCGCCCCGTGACGCTAAGCCCGTAATAAATTTCGGGGGTAGAGATGGTGTGACCGCCCACCAAGACCCCTCCGCACTCTTTGATCTTGTCTTTGCCGCCGCGCAGAATTTCGCGCAGAATTTCGTTTGAGAAATGACAATCATCAAAACCCACGATGTTTAGGGCATTTATCACTTCGCCGCCCATCGCAAATACGTCGCTTAGGGAGTTTGCCGCCGCGATCTGTCCGAAGATAAACGGATCGTCCACCAAAGGAGTGATGAAATCAAGCGTCTGCACGAGCGCAAGATCGTCGCTTATGCGAAATACGCTCGCATCTTCATTGCTGCAGGTGGACGAAAGCAGGCTTGCGTTGGGCTCGATTAAATTTCCAAGATTTTCGGTTAGACCCGCCGGGTCAAGCTTGGCGGCTCAACCGGCGGCTGCAATAAATTTCGTGAGGTTAAAATCTCTGTAGATCATAGTTTGATTACTTCGTATTTTGATAGGACGTCCATGATTTCGTATGCGTTTGAAATCTCGCCGATCGCGAGCTTATCGACCAGTTTGTAGCCTTCTAGGCAGCTTCCGCAGCTTAAAATTTCAGCTCCCGCTTCATTTAGCTTTTTGATCGCCTCAAAGCATTCGTGGCCGCGGTTGGTAGTTATGTGCACGGCGTTGTTTACGCAGATGACCTTCACTGGCTTTTCGTCTAGGTTTAGCGCCGCGCCTAAAAATTTAGCAAGCAAGCTCTTTCCGATCGGGCCGCTTCCGCACTGCTCCTCGTTTAGGAATATCACCTTGCCTCTTTTTGGCGCCGTGACATTACAATAAATATCGTCGATACTTTCATCTTTAAGCTCGTCCGTTTTTACGGTTTTTATAAGCGTATCGGCGCCCGCTTGTGAAATTTTCGCCTCAAAGCCGTTTTTAGCCAAAAAGCGTTTTATGTTTTCGCGTGGCGCTACGTCGTTTACTAAAATTTCTAAACTCTCTGCGATTTTTAGCTCGCCGAGGGCTTTTTTAGCGCGTAAAAGCGGTTCCGGGCAATTTAAATTGCGACAATCTAGTTGCATATGTAATCCTTAAAAATAAAATTCTTTGAACCTCAAAGCTAATGCGAGCCGCACGCAAGCAGACCCGCATAAAATTTACCCAAGTTATAAGCGCGGGTACTTCGCTTCAAATTGCGATTTAGCAATCTGCCCTTTATCGAGCAGCTCGCGATACCAGTAGTGGTGAAGTACGTAAACTTCCTCCTCCGGCTTGTGTCCATCGATCATCGAGTGGATAGCGCCGCTGATCGCAAAGACCGCCATATAGATATGCACGAGCAAAAATACCGCGCAGACCGCACCCAAAAAATTATGAATAATCGCGCTTGCTCTTAAAATTTCGATCTGGCTCATACCTAGCGCGCTTCTCATCTCAGGGATATTGTAATCTAAGAAAAACATCGATGCGCCCGTGGCTATCATCACTATGCCGCCTAAAGTCGCGACCCAAAACCACGCTTTTTGGCCGGCGTTAAATTTACCCGCAGGGATCGCGCGCTTCTTTTTGCTTAAATAGCCGCCCACGATCATCATCCATTTGATATCGTAAGCTCGCGGTAGCATACGCCAAAACCACAGCAAGAACATCGGCACGACGGAGATTGCAAACGCTATCGTAGCCAGTCCGTGAGCGTTTTTACAAAATCTCACGAAAGCGCCGCCGCCGAATTCCTCGCCAAACATCATAATCAAGCCTGTCGGAACCAAGATCGCCCATGCTACGGCCGCTACAAGATGGTATAGTCGCTCAAATTTATTAAATGCATAGATCGGCTTGCCCGCGTGATGATCGAAGTGCTTCGGCCCTATGATCGCGTAGTGCCCAATAAAAGCTATGATTACGCCCAAAACCGCACCAAGAGCCAACCAAGCAAAAAAGCCCGAGCTTTGCAGATGTCCTTGAAATTGCAGAAAAATCGGACCGAAGCCGTTGCCGTAGTTATCGATGTTTTCAAGCCTTGCATTGCCCCAAACATCGCTATTTCCCTGCACGATGTCGGCGTATTTTTTCTCCTCCGCCTGCGCATAAACACAGGCTAAAAGCGCGAGAAACAATCTTTTCATGGATTTCCTTAGATATAAAATTCAAGCCGATTATATCATTTTTTGCAAAAAATTTTCTTACAAAGCAAAATTACATTTTTGCATTAAGTGCGGCGCTAGTTTCGCCGCGCATACTCGTCGTAGCCGAATTTTTTGATCATTAAAACCTCTCCGCGCTCATCTACCAAGACGAGATCTGGCAGCTTAATGCCGTTAAAGGTCGTATTTTTCACGATCGTGTAGTGGATCTGATCCTCGAAAATGACCCGATCGCCGATATTTAGCGGCGCGTCAAATTTATACTCGGGCTGTCCGCTCTCAAGCCCCACGACGTCGCCTGCGAGGCAGGTATTTCCGCCGAAGCGATAGCTAAATTTGCCGCTCTTACTCTCGCCGCGCACCGCAGGGCGATACGGCATCAGCACGGTATCGGGCATATGCGCTTCGGAAGAAACATCCAAGATAGCGATTTTAGCGCCGTTTTCTACGATATCAAGCACGCTAGCGACCAAATATCCGCACTCCCAGCCGACCGCCTCGCCCGGCTCGAGATAAATTTCGACTCCATATTTTTCGCGAAATTTTTTGATTAAATTTATCAGCAGCTCTACGTCGTAGCCTGCGCGCGTGATATGATGCCCGCCGCCGAAATTTAGCCACTTTAGACCTCCGAAATACTTGCTAAATTTCGCCTCGAAAACCTCGAGCACCCGCCCTAGGCTCGCAGCGCTTTCTTCGCACAGCGCGTGAAAATGTAGCCCCGAGATGCCGCGCAAAAACTCGCCGTCTTGTAAGATCGCCCGCTGCAGCGCCTCAAGGCTCATCCCGAGCCTGCTAAAGCTGCCGCACGGATTGTAAGCGTCTTTGGGCGCGAAGGAGGTTTGCGGATTTAGCCGCAGTCCGCACGAAGCTCCCGCAGCTAGCGCTTTTGTGCGGTATTTTTGCCACTGCGCGGCGCTATTAAACACGACATGGTTTGAAATTTTTAAAATTTCGTCCAAATCATTCTCTTTGAACGCTGGCGAGTATGTGTGGATCTCGCCGTTTTTGATAAATTCCGCGGCAAATTTCGCCTCGTGCAGGCCGCTGCAAGCGGCGCCCCAGAGGTATCTGTCAACGTAAGGCATCGCGAAGCTAAACGCAAAGCCTTTTAGCGCACATAGAATTTTTGCGCCGCTTCGCTCGCCTACGCCGCGTAAAATTTCTAAATTTTTTACCAGTTTTTGCTCCTCGCACACGTAAGCGGGGGTTGAAATTTCATCGATCTTCATCATTTTTCCTCATTAAATTTTTACGCAATTATATAAAATTTTATGAATTTTTGGTTAAAATCGCCCAATCTTTAAAAAAGGACAAAAATGGTAGAGGTAGAATTTTTAGGGCCGATCGGGCGCGAGCCCCTGCGCCTAAACGCAAACTCCTTGCAAGAGGTAAAAGCCGAGCTGCAAAAGGACGAAAGCCTGCGGGAGTGGCTCGCAAACTGCGCCGTAGCAGTAAACGATAAAATGATTTATGATGCGAATTTTGCGCTCAAATCCGGCGATCGCGTGAGCCTTTTGCCTCCCGTTTGCGGCGGCTAAGCCTAGGAGGCGGCGATGAGCGAGGCTAAATTTAACCAAGAAATTTTAAGCGGGACTAAGCCCGAAATTTATGAGGGCAGCTTGGACGTAGATGCGATTTTATCGCGCTGGTACGCTAAATTTAAGGACGCAAATTGCGGCGCGTTCATCACCTTCGTGGGCATCGTGCGCGAAGAGGGCGGCATCTGCGCACTGAGCTTCGATATATACGAGCCGATTTTGCGTACGTGGTTTGAAGCATGGCAGCAAAAGGCCGCAGCACAGGGCGCATTCGTGCTTTTTGCACATGCAAACGGGGGTGTGCCGATCCACGAAAGCTCCTACGTAGCAGGCGTCGTAAGCCCACAGCGCAAGGTCGCTCTGGCGCTAATAAACGAGTTTGTGGAGGATTTCAAGGCGGCCGCGCCGATCTGGAAATACGACGTAAAGGGCGGCAAAATCGAGGGCGGCAAGGTAGTAAGCGGGAAGAGGATCTATGCAGCAGATCGCTCGCAGAGAATAAAAGGCGCGGGGCTTTTGGGCTAAATTTAAAAGCACGCGCTGTTTTAGCCCCACAGGCTTGCTTCAATTCAATCAAATTTAATCAAAACCGCTATCGCGCTGACAAGCAAATTTCCGTGTGATACTGAAGAATTTCAAAATAAAGATTTTGTGTAAATTTGGCGGCTAAGGCTAAATTTAAAACTCAAAATTTTACTCTGATCCCGAGCTCGCGGGCCCGATAAGTATGGCGGGCGAGAACTAAAATTTCAAGTCTAAATTTATATCAATTTAATAGATCGACATTGCTACGGAGCGTTGCAAATAAAGTAGCGCCGCATAAACTTTTGCCAAATTTAAAACCAAAATTTCGCCGCCGTATCTGCAAGCACAAGTGAAGGACAGTGCAATGAAATTTTAAAATTTCATTGCAAATAACCATTTCTGCTAAGCGGCGGCTAAAATTTAAACACGCCTCTAGCTTCTGCGATGCGCTCGCTAAGGCTTGCAGCGGTATCTTCGCCGCTTGCTGCGCACTTAAAGATCGGCTCAAGCACTTCGGCGAAAAAGCCGTTTAGCCCTTCTTGCATGATCTGAGCGCCACTTTGATAGCGAGCTAGCCCCATAAATACGCCGTGTCCGATCGCGCAGAGACCGCCCGCCTCATCGGCGATAAACTTATTCAGCGCCTTACAAACCGCAACGACCGCGCTTGCATTTACGATCTCGCGATCTCTTAAATAATCCTCAAGCGCGCCGTAATCGCACTCGCATCTGATCCATCTAAACGCCTTTGCAATCGACGGCGAAACGCATTTGTGCTCACTTAGAGTGCATAGGACGTATAAATTTTTAGGCACCGCAAAATATGAGCGGCCGTCCTTTAAAAGGACGCTGGCGCGCGCTTTCTCGCCCTCTTCAAAGCCATCGATTATGTGTGAGTTTTTCGTGCGGATCAGAGAAAGCTCATCTTCCTCATCGTAGCGGCGATCCAAAAGCACCGCAGCCTCGCCAAAAATTTTATCCAAGCTCGCGGCACTTGCATTGTCGATCAAAAAATAATACTCGCCCTTCGGATCGTTTAGCGCCTCTTTGCACAGCGCCTTAAACTCGCCGCTAATGAAGCTTTCGCCGTAAAATCCGTCGATGAAATCGCGGTATTCAAAGCCTTCGTGCAGGCAAATGTAACGGAAATTTTTCGCCGCAAGTTTCTTTTCGGTGATCAAAGACCTAAGCCTGCGGGTTTTGCCGGTACCGATCGCGCCGTAAAATATCGTATTTTTCGCGACCTCTTCGCTTTTGTAGTTTTTGACGTATTCGAAAAACAGCGACGAATAAACGATCCTGGCCGCACCCACGACGTCCTGCGGATACGGGGTAAATTCCGCGATAAATCGCGAGCTTACTTCGTAAAATTCTTCAAAAATTTCAACCTTTTCGTCGTAGAGCAAGGATAGAATTTGCGCAGTTTCATCGCGATAAATGAGAGTCGGAAACTCATCGTTGCACTGCGCAAATATGCTGGCTAGCAGATAGAGCTTCTCGGGCGAAATTTGCGCAAAATCGCCGTCCTCGGCAAGCCCTAAATTTAGCATCCCGTCGTCGCTTAGGTAGCTGTCGATCAGATAGAAATTATCGGCATTTATTGCGGATTTTAAAAATTCCATCAGCACGAAGGGCTGATTATGCAGCGCGACGTCGAAAAAATCGATCGCCAAAGCGCTATCCACCGCCGTAAGAAGCCTGTAAAGCTCGTCGTAGAAATTGACTAGCTTTTGTTTAAAAATATCGCGCGCGGTGCGCTCCTGCGAATAGCTATTGAAATTTTTAACGATATTTTCGATGAAAACATAAAGCGAGACGATGTTTTTGTCCTCGCCGCTAAGCACGCTATCTACGCTTTTTACGACATTTTTAGGAAATAGCTCCTTTTTGCCGACGATACGGTCTTTGAAAGCGAAATCATAATAAAACGCGCTGATATTGGAATCAAAAAACTGATCCATAAAGAAATACTCGGCGTGCGCGAACTTCTCGCCCAAAGATAAAATTTTGCAGCTTCTAAGATTGCCGTCGCTGAGATTTATATATAAAGTTTGCAAAAACTCGTTCTCGGTCTCATCAAAGCTCGCCAGGCAGCGCTTTATCTCGCCTAAATACTTTGAAATCGCGGTTTGTTTTTTAAGCCAGAATTGGTTTTTGTTGTGATTTTTCCAGCTGGCGACCAGCGACTCGATCTTTTCCTTGCTAAAATCTTGCATGACTCATCCTTGAAAGATTAAAAATTGTGTATTGTACTTGAATTTAAATAAATAATTAATAAAACTCTGATCTCGCAGCGGAGCGCGAAAGCAAATTTTATTAAATTTACGCGCCCGCGGCGGTAGAAAATTTTAAAATTTACTGCGCGCTAGATCTATCCGCGACCCTGCACCAGTGGGACGAATTCGCAGGCGCCAAGCTCCTCTTCTTTGATCTCGGACGGCGAAATTTTACTAAATCTAACGATCTTTTGCGAGCCGCCTCTATTCATCGGAGCAACCAAAATTCCGCCGATTGCCAGCTGCGCAAACAGCCGCTCGTCGATCCGCTCGGCGCACGCGGAGAGCAATATCCTATCGAAAGGAGCGAAATTTTTCCATCCCGCGTTGCCGTCGTCATGACGCAGGCTGATGTTTGAAATCCCGAGATTTGTGAAGTGTCTTTTCGCTTCGCCCACCAGCCGCTCGACGCGCTCGACGGCAAAGACGTGGTGAACCATCCTGCTTAAAATCGCCGCTTGATAGCCGCTGCCGCAGCCGATCTCTAAAATTTTCTCGACCTTCGGATCGACGCTTAGCGCCATCGTCATGCGCGCGACCGTCAGCGGCGAGCTGATCCACTGGCTGGCTAAAATGGGCTGCGCGTTAAGGCTAAAGGCGTGCGCGCCCAGCGGGGCAAACTCGCTTCTAGCGACGCTACAAAACGCCTCAAAAAGCGCTGGATTTAAACTCACCTGCTCGGCGATGTCGTTCGCCATCTTTTCGCAGCGTAGCCGCTCTAGCGAGACCATAGTGCACTCCCGTCCGACCAGACGTTAAATTTAAAGCCACGAAAGTTTCTGCTCTGTTTAAATTCGGAGCCGATAAAATTTTTAAAAATTCCCGAAAGTCCACTCCGCGCCAAAAGAGCATGAGCTGCGTTTTTCAAATACATAGCGCGGCTAAATTTTAAAAATTTTGCAGGTAATACGCTTTCTGCGCTCATCGCATGTCCGTGCCGCGCCGGACAAGTATCTGCAAAATATCCGTGCCGCGATGCGGCAAAGCAAAATTTCAAACCGCAAAATCCGCTAAAAATCATCGAAACTCAAACTTCCTTTGCTGTAGTTCGTGACCTTGCTCTCGAAAAAATTGCTCTTTTGATCGTTAAATTTAGAAAAATCATCGACCCATTTTATCGGATGTTTCGCGCCGTATCGCTTCTCAAGCCCAATGGCGAGCAGGCGCTGATCGACCAGGTAGTGGATGTATTCTTCGATGATGTCGTCCGTAAAGCCCATGATTTGGTTATCCGTGATGTATTTGCCCCAATCGATCTCTAAGTTCCCCGCCGTTTCGAACATCTCGTAAATTTTATCTACGTTGCGTTTGTTAAACAGATCGGCGCGCTCCTTGCGGACGGAATTTATCATGTTTTGAAAGAGCAGCAGATGCGTGATCTCGTCGCGCTGTATGAAGCGGATCATCTGCGCGCTGCCTAGCATCTTGCCCGCGCGAGCGAGCGCATAGATCGAGGTAAAGCCGCTATAAAAATAGATTCCCTCTAAAATTTGATTCGCCACCATCGCTAGCAGTAGCTTATCGTCGCTAACCTCGCCCGCAAGCTCCTCATAGACGCTTGAGATATAGTCGTTTTTCCTGCGGAGCATATCGTCGTGCTTCTCCATCTCGTAAATGAGATCGGTATTTTCACAGATCGCCTCGACCATGACGGCGTAGGATTTGCTGTGGTTGGCCTCCTCGTAGGCTTGGCGAGCGAGCACGGCATTGATCTCCGGAGCCGTGATGTAGGGGTTGATATTATCGGCGAGATTGTTGGTCTGAAAGCTATCCATCGATATCAGCTGGCTCCACACGAGATCATACATCCGCTTCTCGGCGCTTGTGAGATTGAAGTTATAATCGCGCACGTCGTCCGTGGTATCGACCTCTTTAGGAAACCAGGTGTTGGCCTCCATCAGATCCCAAAGTTTCAACGCCCATTGATATTTTGCCTTGGTAAAATTTAAAATTCCCTGCGGATTGCCGCCGAAGACCTTGCGATCGGTAAGGGTCTCGTCGGAGAAGGGGTTGTAGATTTTTTTCCTATCCATTTTTTGCCTTTTTAAAAATTTCGGCGTATTTTAGCCAAAGCAAGCTAAATTTACCTTTTGTTTTGAAGCGGCGAGGCTACGCGGCGTGAAATTTGACGGGGAGTTAAATTTGCGCAGTATAAATTTTAAAGCCCTTGATAAACATAGAATTTTACGTCGCAGACAAAGCAAAATTTAAACATAGCAAGCGGCGGCAAGGCAAATTTTAAAGCTTTCGGCGGAGCGAAATTTTATCGCAGCTCAATATACGCCAAACAATGCGCGGCGCGCTAAATAAAATTTCATCGCATTCATCGCGACAAGATGCTCGTGGCAGCGTAAATTTAATCAAAATTTCGAAGTTCGATCTTTAGATCGGTACGGATTTTGCTCGGATCAAAGCTTGCAAGCGGCGCGTTTAAATTACCGAAATTATCGCCGGTGGGTAGAAAGTTTTGCAGATAATAGACGCCACGGTAGCCCTCGCTGTATAGAATTTGCGCCATCTGCTCGATCTTTGCTTCGTTTAAAAAATCGGCATACACGGTCGTGCGCACCTCAAATTTAAAATTTCGCCGCAGCAAAAGCCTAAGAGTTTGCAGAAATTTATCATATAAGCCTGACTTCGTGATGAGCTCAAAATCCTGCCGCGGCGCCTTAAAATCAAGCGCGATATAATCTATCAGCCCTAAGTTTAGCGCCTCTTCGATCTTTTGCGGATTCGAGCCGTTGGTATCTACTTTGAGCAAAAAGCCGCGGCGCTTAACTTCATGCGCCAGCGGGATAAAATCGCTCGCACAGGTGCATTCGCCGCCGCTAAATACGATGCCCTGAAGCTTGCCTGCGCGCGCATCCAAAAAGCGCAGAAACTCTTCGTTTGAAATTTTACCCCGTGAAGTAACGATTTGTGGGTTGTAGCAATAGATGCAGCGCATATTGCAGCCGCAAAACCATGCGATCGCGGCGATGTGATCAGCAAAATCAAGCATCGTAAACGGCGTGATCTCGTAAATCTGCGCGTTACGCAGATTTAAGGCTTGCGGCGGCTTCGTATGCGTTTGTTGCATTTGGCCGGTAGCGGCGACTAGGCTATTTGTTTTTTGTCTTTTTTCTCTTCAAAAAAGACGCGCTCTTTGTGTTCGCCCTTCTTTCCGATATTAAAGCTCTCTACTGGGCGCAAATAGCCCATCACTCTTGTGTAAACGACGCATTTTGTGCGTTTTGCTTCTAACTCTTTTGGAAATTCCATTCTCCATCCTTTCATTAAGATTAAAATTTAAATCGCTATTTAGGCGCCCTTGCTCTGCTTAGCCTTGTATTCCGCCAGCAGCTCCTCGTCGCATTTCGGGCAGTATTCATGCTCGCCGCTGATGTAGCCGTGCTTATGACATACGCTGAAAATCGGCGTAATCGTGATATAAGGAAGCTTATAGTTTTGCACTACGCTTTTTACGAGCTGTTTGCACGCCTGAGCCGAGCTGATGCGCTCCTTCATATACAGATGCAGCACCGTGCCGCCGGTATAGGAGCTTTGCAGCTCGTCCTGCATCGCCAGCGCCTCAAACGGATCGCTTCCGAAATTTGCTGGAAGCTGCGTCGAATTGGTGTAGTATATGTTTTTATCAAACCCCGCTTGGATGATATCTGTGTAGCGCTTCTTATCCTCTTTGGCGAAGCGATACGTAGTTCCCTCGGCAGGCGTGGCTTCGAGATTATATAAGTTGCCCGTCTGCTCCTGAAACGAGCGGATCTTTTCGCGCAGATACTCAACCATTTTAAGGGCAAATTTACGCCCGAATTCCGTCGTAATATCTTCTTTGTTGCCACTGAAATTTCGAATCATCTCGTTTGCGCCGTTAATACCGATGGTGCTGAAATGGTTGTTAAAGCCCGGCAGATAGCGCTTCGTATATGGATACAAACCGCGCTCAAACATCTCGGTTACAAATTTTCGCTTCTTTTCAAGCGTCGATTTTGCAAGCTCTAAAAGCTCGTCCAGCCTCGCATACAGCGCCTCTTCGTTATTTTTATACAGATAGCCTAGGCGAGCTAAATTTATCGTTACGACGCCGATACTTCCCGTCATCTCCGCGCTTCCGAAAAGTCCTCCGCCGCGCTTAAGAAGCTCGCGCAGATCAAGCTGCAAGCGGCAGCACATCGAGCGCACGGCGCCAGGCTTATACGCCTTTGGATTGGGTACGCGCTCGCCCTTTTCATTCGTGATATATTGTGAGCCGATAAAATTTTGAAAATAGCTAGAGCCTACCTTAGCGGTGTTTTCAAATACCGCGTCGGCCGCAGGAGTATCCCAATCAAACTCCTCCGTTAAATTTACCGTAGGAATCGGGAAGGTAAAGGGCTGACCGCACTTATCGCCCGTCGTTAAAACCTCGTAAAACGCAATCACGATGCGATTCATCTCGGGCTCGAAATCGCCGTAAGTCAAAGCCTCAAGCGAGTCCTTGCCGCGCCTTTTAGCCTCCGCCAAAAGCTCCTCGTCGTGTAAATTTTTAAATAGATGCTCATTGTTATGCGTAGGGATCTGCGTTTTTAGATCATCCGGGCAGGTCATATCGATGGTGACGTTAGTAAATGGGCTCTGACCCCAGCGCGCCGGAACGTTTAGGTTGAACACGAAGCTCGTGATCGCCTTTTTGACCTCATCGTCGCTTAATTTGTCGCGAAAAACGTATGGCGCCAGATAGGTGTCAAAGCTGCTAAACGCCTGCGCGCCCGCCCATTCGCTTTGTAAAATTCCAAGGAAATTCGCCATCTGATACAGCGCTTCGCGGAAATGCTTCGGCGCCTTGCTCTCGACCCTGCCGCGCACGCCGTTAAAGCCCTCGTTTAGAAGCACGCGCAAGCTCCAGCCCGCGCAATACGCCGTAAGACAGTCCAGATCGTGGATATGATAGTCGCCGTTTCGGTGCGCCGCGCCCTCCTCACGAGAGTAAATTTTATCGAGCCAGTAGTTTGCGATGACCTTGCCGGCGGTGTTATTGATCAGGCCCGCGTTTGAGTAGCTGGTATTGGAATTTGCTAAAATTCGCCAATCCTGCTTGCTGATATATTCATTGACCGTCTGGGTGCAGTTGATGTAGGTCGTATCCTCCTCAAGCCCCAAAATGTGCTCGCGCTGCATCTTGTGCGTGTGGCGGTAGATCATGAAGCTTTTCAAAACGGCGAAATCGCCCGCTTCGAAGAGCTTTTTCTCGATGAGATCCTGAATATCTTCGACGCTTAATTTATCTTTAAAAACGATCGCGCTCATTACATTATCAAAGACTTTTTCGTCAAACTCGCTGCCCACGCTTTTGTAGGCTTTTTTGATAGCATCTTTTATTTTGTAGGATTGAAATTCTTGAAAACTTCCGTCTCTTTTAATGATTTTTTTCATAAGCACCCCGAGAATTTTCTGAATAAATTGGCAGAAAGTATATCAAGGAATCTTTAACTCAAAATTAAAGGAACGAGCGGAATATCCGTTACAAATTTTGCTTATAAAAAACGAAATTTAACCAAATCTCGCTATAATCGCGGAGTTTATTTTATAAAATTTGGAAATGCTATGAAAAATTTTAAAATAAGTTTTTTCGTGATCTTGCTGTGTGCCTTTTTAGCGGGCTGCGCTGCGCTTAAAGGCTCTAAAAGCACGGATAATTCGGCACTTGCAGGAGGCATCGACCACGCTGGGTATCCAAACGCGTATCTGGAGCGCATCGCAGGCGAAAGCATAGCTGATCTACTCTCAAAGCGTATCGTCGGCAAGAGAGGCGGTAGATTCAGCGTCGTCGGCATCGAGCCACTGGACGGGACGAACGCGCACGGCGTGGATGCGGAATTTTTGAGCAAAAAAATTAGAATTTCACTGCTGCATTCAGGCAAAGCGGTCGTCACAGACGCTCCAAGTAAAGATGAACTCGTATTTAGCAACGATGGCGTAAGCCGTGGCTATCACGCCGTAGAAAGCGGCTCGATCTACGCGCCGGATTACATCTTGGTAGGTAAAATTTTACCGCAAAGCCCCGCTGTGGCAAACGACGGTAAGGCTGGATCTAAAAAATCAAAAAGCTTAAATTCTGCAGCTAAAAATTCTACCGCGCAAGCAAGCGAAAGCCTACTTTTAGAGCTTTCGATGATAGATACTCGCAACAACAAAAGCGTGTGGAAGTATAAAAAAGCGCTTCAAAAGCAAATTTAAGGAATTTTTCGCTAAACTCACGACTCATTTTTTTGAAAGGCGGTGAGGAAAGTGCCTGGAGTAAAGGTATATCCGAACGAATCATTTGACGAAGCTTACAGACGCTTTAAGAAGCAGACCGATCGTAACCTAGTCGTTACTGAGGTTCGCGCGAGACGATTTTTTGAGCCGATGACGGAAGTCCGCAAAAAGCAAAAAATTTCAGCTCGCAAAAAGATGCTTAAACGTCTTTACACGCTACGTCGCTACGAGTCCCGCTTGTAGCAGTTTGCGCGGATTTGCGGATTTTAAATTTGCAGATCTGCGCGAAATTTTATCTCACATCTTTTTTAAATTTACAGCCCGTTTAAAATTTATCCACCACGTCAGCGCCGAGATTCCGATCTAAATTTTAAAATTTACCTAATTAAATTTACCCGCCTTTTTGCGGCGCCTGCTTTATACGACATATCCGCCGGCGAGCCACTAAATTTTGAAATTTATTTTTACCTATTCGTTTTTTAGATATACTTCTACATAAATTTCAAGGAGCAACCATGGACTTAAACGACTACCTGCACACTCAAGACCAGCAACCCTCAAACCCGCAAGAAAAAGAAGTAGCACTCATCAAATACACCTTCATCGCGGCCTGCGCCTTAAAAGCTATAGCCGAACTGGTGCTATTGCTATTAGGAATTTACGGCGGATTGGGAGTGCTACTAAGCGCAGCGGCATTCGTGCTTTTTATCTTTAGCATTTATAATATCTCTAAACTTACCGTAAGCCGCAGCCTTTTGCGTAACGTAGCCATTGCCTTTGCGGCGATATTTATAGGCGTATTGTTATTTATATTTTTAGCGGGCGGCATCATCGCTCAAATACTACTTGCATTGGGATTTATCGCATCGTTTCTGTTTTTTTATAGATTTTATCAGGAGCTTGCCGACACTAGTGGTGTCGCGATATTTTCATATTGCTTTATCGCGCTTGTACTTGCTGCTATTGCAAATGCATTTTTGGCGCGTTTTTCGCTGCCTGCTACGGTACTGCTCAGCTTAGCGGCTCTTGCACTTAATGCTTTTGCTATGTTCAGCGTAGAGGGCTTTTCTCGTTCGTATTATTCTTATGATCTTAGAGGCAAGAGATAAATTTTGATTGCTTGATCGGTTGTGAAAAGACCAGCAAAGAGCTAATTTTTAAAATTTTAAGGCTCAAGATAAGTTAAAAACTTTCAAAGGAGTTTTTAACTATGATCCTGCC
>CAUPZQ010000039.1:0-16596 GCA_963515915.1 uncultured Campylobacter sp. | reverse complement strand
CATCTGTACGTCCGAACCTCGTATCAGACACTTCAGTCGCTTTTCGTTGCCCATCATTTATTTATTCTAACCACCAACCCCCCGCCATCCCTCGGGGGGCCGGCGCCCGCCCGGGTAGTAGAATTGGGCGACGGAATTTTAAGGCTAAATTTTAATTGAAAGCGAATCTATGAGCGAAACTACAAGACGAGGCTTTAAAAACAGAAAGCACGAACTAAAACCTAGCCCTTAAAATTTTACGGCTAGACCGCAAACCGTCGCGATAGATTTTAAAATTTCTAGTGCGATAGGCTTCCTTCGGATAAAATTTATGCATGAAGCGGCTGAGGTAAAATTCTACGGCACGAGCGATATAAAATTGTCGAAAGCTAAGCGCAGGCGGAATTTCGCCTCGGCAAAAGTGTAAAATTTTAACTAGCTCAAGCCGCCTTTTGTGCGAAAATCTATGCGATGCTTAGGACTTCTACCTTGTCGTCGAAAACAGCCATGCAGTGCTCATAGTGGCTAGTGCGGAGCCCATCCTTGCTTCTCGTGCTCCATTTATCCTCGGCGATGACCGGCGTGCCGTCCTTTTGGCAGATCATCGGCTCGATGCAAAAGACCATGCCGTTTTTGATTTTAGGACCCGATTTTGGATTGTTGCCCTCCAGATAGTTTGGGATCTCAGGCTCTTCGTGCGGGTGCTTGCCGATGCCGTGGCCGCAGAAGCCGTATAGCGGCACGAAGCCGCGCGCGCGGATAAATTTCTCGATCTCGAAGCTTAGCTCTTTGAAGTGCATCCCTACCCTGATCGTTTTGATGGCAAACTCCAGCGTGTCCTTACTGCATGCGATGAGATCTTCGTCGGCTTTTGAAATTTTACCGACGGGCAGAGTGCGTGCGCTGTCGCCGAAATATCCGTTTAGCTTCGAGCCCAAATCGACGCCTAAGATATCGCCCTCTTGTAAGATCGTTTCGTCTGGGATGCCGTGGATAATGACTTCGTTTAGCGAGAGGCAAGCGGCGTTTGGAAAGCCGTATAGCCCTTTAAAAGCAGGATATGCGCCTTTGGATGTGATGAAATCGTCGATCTTCTTATCGACTTCGAGTAGGCTAAGACCCGGCTTTATGAATGAAGCTGCGTAATCAAGGGCCTGCGCAACGATCTTGTTCGCTGCACGCAGCCCTTCTAAATCTTTTTTTGTTTTAAGCAAAATTGCCATTTATAGCCCGACCGCGCTTAGGGTCTGATATTTGTTCATATAGATCTGCGCTTCTATGCGTCTCATCGTATCAAGAGCGACGGAGACGACGATCAGCACGCTGGTGCCGCCGAAATAAAACGGCACGCCCATAAATTTAACGAGCAGCCACGGGATGACGGTTACTAGCCCGAGATAGATCGAGCCCCAAAACGTAAGACGGCTAGCAACTTCGTTTAAAAAGCTCGCCGTTCCCTCGCCCGGACGAATGCCCGGGATAAATCCGCCCTGCTTCTTTAAATTTTCGCTAATATCCTTGGAATTAAAAGCGATTGACGCATAAAAATACGCAAAAAATATAACCAACACAAAGGTCAAAAAGTTAAAGAAGTAATTGCTAGGACTGAGAAAATCGTGGATCTTTTGGATGATCGGATTGGTGCTTGCCTGTAAAATTGTAGTCGGAAACATCAAAATCGCGCTTGCAAAAATAGGCGGAATGACGCCACTTAAATTTAGCTTGATCGGCACGTAATTCATAATGCGCTTGTTTTGATTCGCCATCAATACCTTGCGCGAAAACGATACCGGAATTCTGCGTTCACCTAGCTCCACATATAAAATCGCTCCGATAGTAGCCAGGATGATTAGCACAATCGCAATTAGCTTTAAAACGTTCATTTCGCCGGTATTTACTAAATTTACGGTACTTCCGATCGCTCTAGGGATGGCGCTTACGATACCCGCAAAGATAATAAGGCTGGTGCCGTTACCGACGCCGCGTTGCGTAATCTGCTCGCCGATCCACATCAAAAGCATGGTGCCTGCTAGCATCGAAATGCACGAGATAAAAACAAACTCGTTGGTATTTTCGGCCATTATCGCAGGCGCTCCGGTCTGTCCGTGAATGCCCTGCAAGCCGATGCTAACGCCGATGGATTGAACCATAGCGATTGCGATTGTAGCATATCGGATGATCTGCATATATTTCTGCATACCGTCGCGCTCTTTTTTAAGTTTGCCTAAATTTGGAAAGGTTGCGGCAAGCAGCTCCATAATGATCGAAGCGGTAATATAAGGCATAATGCCTAGCGAGATAACGCTGAATCGCTCCGCCGCGTTACCGCTAAACATATTAAACATTCCAAAAGCGTTGTTGCTATTGCTTTGAAAAAATTGCTTTATAACCTCAACGTCCACTCCCGGAACTGGCACGTAAGCTAGCAACCTATAGGCAAAAAGAAAGCCCAAAGTAATGAGAATTTTGTTGCGTAGCGATTTATTCATTATTTTTGTCCGCTAAATTTTACGTTCTCGTCTTTAATCTTGCTAGCGAGTGCTTTTGCGCCTACGCCGATCAGCTTGATCTTTTTAACGGAATTTGAAATTTTATGAACGGATTTGATGCTTTCGATCGTGATCTCGCTAAGATCTTTGATAGCTTCGATTTTATCGACATTGATCACGTAAGGCTTTTCAAATTTAGAAGTAAAACCTACCTTTGGAAGCCTTCGCTGAATCGGCTGCTGACCGCCCTCGAAGCCTCTTTTTTCATGAGAGCCAGTGCGCGCGGTCTGACCCTTGCCACCGCGACCCGCAGTTTTACCCAGACCGCTTCCTTGACCACGACCCAAGCGCTTAGTAGCGTGAGTCGAGCCTGGGGCTTTTTTAAGATTTTCTAATCCCATCTTTTATCCTTGTTAGTGTTTTAACATACTAAGAGCTTTCATCGTAGCTCTTACGACATTTGAGGAGTTGTTCGAACCTAGCGATTTAGTGAGGATATCTTTAACACCCGCAAGCTCTAAAACTGGGCGGACTGAACCGCCTGCGATAACGCCGGTACCTTCGCTCGCCGGCTTAAGTAAAATTTTGCTCGCATTGTATTTAACTTCGATATCGTGAGTGATAGTGGAGCCGTTTAAATTTACCTTGATGATATTTTTAAACGCATCGTCTACCGCTTTTTTAATCGCATCTGGAACCTCTTTGGATTTACCAAAGCCAAAGCCTACCAAGCCGTTTCTATTGCCTACTACGATAAGAGCCGTAAACCTAAACCTTCTACCGCCTTTAACGACCTTTGTAACCCTACCGATATTGACGATTACCTCTTCGAATTCTTCTCTATTATACTTTTCCACAATCATTCCTTTGGGTTATAGTTTGATGCCGTTTTGGCGTAGCGACTCGGCAAAGCTTGCGATTACGCCATGATACAAATAGCCATTGCGATCGAAAATCGCTTCAGAAATGCCTTTATCTTTTAGCTTGGAGGCTAAATCTTTAGCTAAGCTAGCCGCGCCCTCTTTGTTTGCCTTTAAATTTAAAACCTTACCGCTGCTGGCGCACAAAGTCGCGCTCGCTGCGTCGTCGATAGCCTGAGCGTAGACTGTTCTATTGGATTTGAAAATAGAAATTCTAGGGCAAGATGCGACGCCTGAAATTTTAGCGCGAATTCTTCTTTTTCTCTTGATTCGTAAAGAGATTTTTCTTTTTAATACGTTCTGTGTCATTTCTCAACCCTTATTTCTTAGCTGTTTTTCCGGCTTTGCGGATGATATGCTCTTCAAGATACTTGATGCCTTTACCCTTATACGGCTCAGGCGGTCTGAATCCTCTGATCTCGGCTGCTACTTGACCTACTTGCTGCTTGTCGTCGCCTTTGATGGTTACGACGTTTTTATCTACGGAAATTTCGATTCCCTTTGGAGATTCAAAATTGATCGGATGCGAAAAGCCCAAATTTAGCTCAAGTACCTTACCCTTCATCGCAGCCCTGTAGCCGACGCCGTTGATTTCAAGCTGTTTTGAAAAGCCCTCGGTAAGACCAAGGACGATATTGTTGGCTAAAGCGCGGTATGTTCCCCAATACGCCCTGCTCTGCCTATCCTCACCCTTAGGCGAGAATTCTATCTTTCCGTCTTCGATTTTTACATCGACATGACCTTTTAAATCAAGCTCTTTTTCGTTATTCGATTTTTTAAATTTTAACGACGAGCCGTCGATTTTGACCTCTAAGCCGTTTGGAATAGAGATCGGTTTTTTACCAATTCTTGACATAATTTTCCTTTTTATTTGTCTAGGGTATGTCTACTTTTACGAATGGATACCACAATGCCATAAAAAGTAGAAACTTCTTACCAGATCGTGCAAAGCACTTCGCCGCCGACGCCAGCTTTGTGTGCGTCGATACCGCTCATAACGCCTTTACTTGTGCTAACGACAACGGTTCCGTAGCCGTTTTTGAAGCGCTTGATCTCGTCTTTGCCCTGATATACGCGGCGACCCGGAGTCGAAATTCTTTTAACTTCGTTTATCACGCTCCTGCCCTTTTCGTCGTATTTAAGCACTACGTTGATGATCTTTTTATTGTTTTCCTCTACTACGTTGTAGCTCTCGATATAGCCCTTCTCGGCTAAAATTTTAAGCATAGCCTCAACGACATTTGAGTGAAAAAGCTTAGTCGTATCTAGCCTTCGCATCGCAGCATTTCTGATGCGAGTTAGTCCATCTGAAATAAGATCGTTAATCATCTCTTCTCCTTACCAGCTTGCTTTTTTTAGACCTGGGATTAAGCCCTCATTTGCCATCTTGCGAAGGCAAACGCGACAAATTCCAAAATCCTTATAAACGGAGTGCGGACGACCGCAAATTTGACATCTGGTATATGCGCGAGTGCTAAATTTAGCAGGGCGTTTCGCCTTGGCTACCATTGATTTTTTTGCCATATCATTTTCCTTTTGCAAAAGGCATGCCGAATAGTTCTAGCAATTTAAATGCCTCTTTATCGTTATTTGTAGTCGTTACAACGGTTATATTCATACCGTGAGTTCTTAAAATTTGATCGTATTCGACCTCAGGGAACATCAGCTGCTCTTGCAAACCGAAGTTATAATTGCCGCGTCCGTCAAAGCCCGTTCTAGGTAGTCCTCGGAAATCCTTAACTCTAGGAAGCGCGATAGAGATCAGTTTGTCTAGGAAGGCAAACATCTGCTCCTTTCGTAACGTAACCATTATACCTACCGGGAAACCTTCGCGCACTTTAAAGCCGGCAACCGATTTTTTTGCATTGACGATAAGCGCTTTTTGACCTGCGATCAGCGAGATAGTATCTGCCATATTTTGAAGCACTTTTTGATCTTTGCTCGATTCGCCCGTTCCTACGCTGATAACGATCTTTTCAAGCGCCGGGATAAGCATAGGATTTTTTATATCAAATTCTTTCTGCAAAGCAGCTCTGATGGAATTAGCGTATTTATCTTTTAGTCTGCTCATAATCAACCCTCTACCAACGCAACGTTTGAAATATCCATAGGCATCTCTTTGCTTGTAAAGCCGCCTTGCGGATTTTGCTCGGTTGGTTTGATAGCCTTTTTAGCCATTTTACAACCCTCGACGATAACTTGAGCTTTTTTAGGAAACACGGCTTTGACTGTGCCTGTTTTGCCCTTATCGTCACCTGCAATGATCTTTACTTGATCGCCCTTTTTAATCTTAAATTTTACTGCCATTATAAAACCTCCGGAGCCAGCGAAACGATCTTCATAAAACCGCCATATCTGACCTCTCTACCGATAGGACCGAAAATACGAGTGCCGATCGGCTCTTTTTTTGAATCCAAAATAACGGCTGCGTTCTCATCAAATCTAATTAGTGAGCCGTTGCCTCTATGCAACTCTTTAGTCGTACGAACGACTACGGCTTTTACTACTTGACCGCGCTTAATCTTGCCGTTAGGGAGCGCTTTTTTTACAGAGCAAACGATAATATCGCCGATTGTAGCGTATCTTCTTTTGCTGCCGCCCAAAACTTTAATACACATAAGTTCTTTTGCGCCGCTATTATCAGCCACCGCAAGTCTGGTAAAACTCTGTATCATTATTCAACTCCTGTTTTCAAAACCGCTTTTAAGCGAAACGATTTTCTAGCGCTTAGCGGTCTGCACTCGATCGCAGATATGGTGTCGCCGATCTTTACGACGTTGTTTTCATCGTGGATCAGATATTTTTTAAATCTTTTTACGATCTTTCTATATCTAGGGTGCATAACCCTTCGCTCTACCAAAACGGTAGCTGTTTTATCGCCCGCCTTCTTTACGACTACGCCTTGAATTTCTCTTTTAAATGCCATAACCTATCCTTATTTAGCTTTAATAGCGGTGTTGATTCTAGCGATATCTTTTTTGATAGCGCGAATCTCGTTAGGATTGCTTAGCTGCATAGTTTTTAGCTTTTGTCTAGCCGTAAATAAAAGCAACTTACTTTGTTTCAACATAGAATTTAGCTCAGCTAAATCTTTATCTTTCAAATCAGTATATTTCATTTTCGCTTTCCCTACTTACGATTTTCGTTTTAAAAGGTAGTTTATGAATTGAAAGCATAAGCGCCTCTTTAGCAACCTCTTCGCTAACGCCGGTCATCTCAAAAATGATCCTGCCCGGTTTTATATTCATTACCCACTCTTCTACGCCGCTCTTACCTTTACCCATACGAGTTTGTAGAGGCTTTTTGGTAAGCGGTTTGTCTGGGAATACCTTAATCCAAATTTTAGCTTGACGATTCACGAAGCGCGTCATCGCGACACGAGCCGCTTCGATCTGGCGAGAATTTACCCTACCCGCCTCTACCGCTTTGATACCGAAATCGCCGAACGTCAAGGAATTTCCTCTCGTCGCGTAGCCGCGATTGCGACCTTTCATCATCTTGCGGTATTTTGTTCTTTTTGGCATCAACATAACTATTTACCTCTTCTTGGTCTGCGTGTTTTTTTAGGCGCATCATCGGTCTTTTCAGCCTGGATGCCTTTTTGTAAAATTTCACCCTTAAAGATCCAAACCTTAATGCCGATATTACCGTAAGTCGTATGCGCTTCGGCAAAGCCGTAATCGATCCTAGCCCTTAGAGTATGGAGCGGAACGCGTCCCTCCAAATACCATTCGGTCCTAGCCATCTCGGCGCCGCCCAAGCGACCTGCGACGCAAATTTTAATTCCCTTTGCGCCTGCTTTTTGAGCGCCTTGGATGACTTTTTTCATAGCGCGGCGGAATGCAACGCGACGCTCTAGCTGCATAGCCACGTTTTCTGCAGCCAAAAGTGCGTTCGAGCCTACTTTGCGCTCCTCTTTGATATTGATGGCTATGTCTTTATTGACTAGCCTAACGACTTCGCTTCTTAAATTTTCGACCTCGCCGCCTTTCTTGCCGATGATAATACCCGGTCTTGCGGCTACGATCGTTACACGAATTTTCTTAGCCGTTCTTTCGATAAGAATTTGGCTAATTCCCGCATAATAAAGCTTAGCTTTTAAAAATTTGCGGATCTTGTAATCCTCGCCGATACTCTCGGAGAGTGTCGCTTTGGAAGGAAACCATCTAGACTCCCAATTTCGATTAATTCCTAATCTTAAACCGATCGGATTTACTTTCTGTCCCATTTACGCTTCCTTCTTACTTGGTTTTGCTACTTCGACGATGATGTGCGAAGTAGGCTTGCGGATACGGCTAGCCGTACCTCTGGCGCGCGGACGAAATCTCTTAAGCACAGGACCCGCATCCACTCGGCAGCTTGTAACTACGACCTCTTCAGGCTCAAAGCCGCCGTTTGCGACCGCGCTTGAAATCGCCGTAGCGATATATTTTGCGCCGCGATTAGGCGTAAATTCCAAAGTAGCAAGGGCAAATTCCGCATTCATGCCTTGAATTTGTTTTGCGATAAGTCTTGCTTTTGTCGGCGAAAGGCGAACAAATTTAATAGTTGATTTACTCATATTCTATCCTTACTTGCCGATCTTTTTCTGCACGGAGCCTTTGTGACCCTTGAAAGTGCGCGTAGGAGCGAACTCGCCTAATTTATAACCAATATGATGCTCGGTGACGTAAACCGGGATAAAATTCTTTCCGTTATGAACGTTAAACGTAAGTCCGATCATCTCAGGCACGATCGTGCTTCGTCTCGACCAAGTCTTGATCGGTTTATTATCGCCGGCTTTCTTTGCCGCAACGACTTTTTTCATTACGTGATCATCTACGAAAGGACCTTTTTTTAGCGATCTAGCCATTTTTATTTTCCTTTCCTTCTTGAAATTATAAGCTTATCGCTCGCTTTTTTATGGCGAGTTTTATAGCCCTTCGTCGGTTTGCCCCACGGAGTTACCGGATGGCGACCGGAGTTTTTCTTACCCTCGCCACCGCCGTGTGGGTGATCAACCGGGTTCATTGCAGAACCTCTGGTTTGAGGACGGATACCTCTGTGGCGATTGCGTCCGGCTTTGCCGATGACGACGTTTGCCCACTCTTCGTTACCTACTACGCCGATACTAGCCATGCACTCTGCGAGCACTCTTCTCATCTCGCCGCTAGGCAGACGTAAAATGACGTATTTTTCCTCTTTACCCATAAGCTGAGCATAGCCTCCGGCGCTACGCGCCATTTGAGCGCCTTTGCCCGGTTTTAACTCGATATTATGCAGAATAGTTCCTACAGGGATGTTTTTCATCTTCATAGCATTGCCGGGTTTAATATCTAATCCACCCTCGGCAGCAGCTACTACGTCGCCCACTTTAAGATCGTTAGGCTTGATAATGTAGCGCTTCTCGCCGTCTGCGTATGAGATCAATGCGATACGGCAGTTGCGATTCGGATCGTATTCAATCGCCTCGACCTTGCCAGCAACGCCGAATTTATTTCGCTTAAAATCGATAATTCTATAAAGTTTAGCAGCTCCAGCTTGTTTATGGCGGCTGGTAATGCGACCGTTATTGTTCCTTCCGGCTGCGGCAGGAATTTTAACGAGCAAGCCTCTAACGCTAGCTTTTGCAGTGATATCCTCGCTGCTAAGCCCTGTCATAAATCTTCTACTTGGAGTATAGGGTTTATAAGTTTTAATCGCCATTTTACGCCTCCACGCTTTCTAAGCTTGCACCCTCAGGTAGTTTGACGTAGAATTTCTTTACATCATTTCTAACGCCAGTTCTGCCTTTAAATCTTTTTAATTTGCCGTCCTGTCTTAAAGAATTTATCTTTAGCGGAGTGATCCCGAAATAGTTCTTCAAAACGCTCTTTAGTCCGTTTTTCGTAACCGACGGGCTAGTTTGGATAACGACCACGCCGCTTTCTTGAAGACCGAGAGACTTTTCCGTATAAAGGATCGTTTTGATATCTGTTATATCTGCCATTTTAGTCCTCTTTCACTATTGATTCAAATGCCGCTTTTTCGAATACGACCGAGCCGTAAACTGCGATTAGGTAAGCATTGACCTCGCTTGCATCGATGACATAGCAATTCTTAAGATTTCTATAGGCCAAAAGAGTTTGCGCGTCCAGCTCGTTTTTAACGATCAGCGCATCTCTAACGCCTAGTTTCTTAATAAAATTTGCCGCATCTTTAGTTTTACCGCTTTTTAGCTCCAAATCGTCGAATATAAAAATTTTATCCTCGTTTGCTTTCTCATTGATAGCAAATTCCAGCGCAAGTCGTTTTTGCTTTTTATTAACCTTCTGCTCGTAATTTCGCTCATTAGTCGGACCGAATGCGACCGCGCCGCCTACCCAGACATTGGTTCTGGTTGAGCCCGCACGTGCGCCACCGCGACCCTTTTGTCGCCACGGTTTTTTACCGCCGCCGCTAACCTCGGCGCGAGTTTTAGCGTTGGCCGTATTTGCACGAAGCGAAGCAAGGTAAGATTTGACGTACAAATATAGATTGTGCGAATTGACTTCCGAAAATTTCGCAGGGATTTCAATTTCGCTTGCTTTTTCCAGTTTTTCGTTAAGCACGCTTACTTTACTCATTTTACTATCCTTATTCTGCCCATTGCGCCGTTAAATCCAGGAACCGAGCCCTTAAGCACCAAAATTTTATTCTCGGCATCAAAGCTTACGACTTCGTTTTTAGCAGTGATCGTTTCGTTTCCAGTGTGTCCCGCCATCCTCATACCAGGCTGAACGCGACCCGGCCACTCGCAGTTGCCGATCGAGCCCGGTCTTCGGTGGAAGCGGCTACCGTGCGCTGCAGGACCGCCTGCAAATCCATGGCGCTTAATGACACCCTGATAACCTTTACCCTTGGATCTGAAGCTTACTTTGACGATCTTGGCTTCGCTCAAAACATCTAAATTTTGATCGCCAAGCTCGGCATTTTCTAGGCTTAGAGTCGCAAATTTATTAAATTCCTTGCTTAGGCTATATTTCTTTTGAATGCCAGCTATAGCTTTATTATACGCTTTTCCCTCTGCGTATGCTACGATAGCTGTTTTCTCATCGCAAACTTCGCAAATTTTGGTATTGATAAGTCGTAAAAGCGTCACGGGCGTGCTGCTCGTGTCGATCGTCCTACTCATACCTATTTTTTCTACAATATATTCCATTGTTGTACCCCTTATTTGCCCATCGCGTGAACTTCGACGTTGACTTCCGGAGCCAAATCAAGCTTAGTTAGCGAATCAACCGTATCTGGCGTAGCCGCTATGATGTCTAGCATACGAGCGTGGATTTTCATCTCAAACTGCTCTCTGGAGTCTTTATTTACGTGCGGAGATCTTAAAACGGTGTAGCGTTTAATCTTCGTAGGCATCGGCACGGGACCTCTGACGTCCGCACCTGTTCTTTTTACGGCCTCAACGATAGCCGAAACTGTGCGATCTAAAACTCGATAGTCATAAGCCTTGAGTTTTAACCTAATTTTTTGCATCACTTTTCCTTAATAAAGAACTTGTCGCAACGCGCGACCCTTTGTTTTAAACAAAAGACGCACATTATATAAAAGCGCTCCGGTTTTGTCAAGAAAATAGCCAAATTTTATGGAAATATTTCCTTTTAATAAGGAAAAATATATAGAATTTCGAAAATTTTTAGAGTGCCGAAAAATTTCAATACAAAAATTTTGGATAAATTTAGACGGATATAAAAAATCTCATAGAATTTTTCAGATTTATTTCCTTTTAATAAGGAAAATTTTAAAATACTCGCCATGAATGATCTAAAATTTTTTTACGAAAATCCGCCGGAATTTGCGGGCTTTATCCCGCGCAAAAGAGGTATCGGCTCTGCCAAAACCATAATCTACGGCGTGCTAAATTCCGGCAAAAGCGCCGTGCTGAAAAATGAAATTTCAGAGCTTAAAAAAGATGAAATTTTGTATCTAAATTTAGCCGATCTGCGCCTTGAGGATATGGTAGCGGGTGGCACAATCGCTGCAGTTAAAAATAGTGCGGACAATACAAAGGCTAGCGAAGCAAATGAATATGAAATAAATAGAGAAGCTACGCTAGACGCGGAAATTTCGGATACGGGCGAATTTTACCGCGCCGCCGCAGAAAATACAGATACAAAAAACGTAAGCGCAGGCAGCTCAAACAACGCAAGAAATATGGAGTCCGACGGCGCAAAAAACAGGAGCGAGAATTTCTTCCGCGAGATCAAAGAATTTTTAGCCGCTAACGAGCAAATTTTATCGCTTTTTTTAGATAATTTTAGTAGCGCCGATTTTGAAATTTCATCGCTTCAAAGCTTTATTGGGGGGCTAAATTTAAAGCGCATTATAATTTCTACTCGCGATAAAGAGTTAGTTTTGCCAGGCTTTGAGCGGATTGAGCTTTTACCGCTTTCATTTGAAGAATTTATCGCCTTCGATAAGCGCCACAACGAGATAAACTCGATGATTTCGGCGTTTTTAGCCCAAGGCGGCGGCGCAAAAAACCCCTTCATGACCCCCGCCGAAATTTTAGAATTCGAGCAGAGGTTGCTTACGGCAAACTTTAGCCGCACGGAAATTTTAATCCTCAAAGAGTGCCTAGGCTTCGTCAACGCCGCATTTAGCGCAAATAAAATTTACACCGCGCTAAAGCCGCGCATCAAGATCTCCAAAGACGCCATATACGGCACTATCGCCAAGCTTGAGCGGGAAAATTTCATCAGATTTTTAAGCAAAGCGGGCGAACCCGCGCGCGCAAAAAAGCTATATTTTTCGCATTTTAATATGCGCGAAATTTTAACAAGCAAAAAGGACTTCTCGAAAAAATTTGCCAACGTCCTTTTTTGCGAGCTTTTGGGGCTAAATACACCAATTTTTTACACAAAAGAGCTGGATTTTTACCTGCCTGCTCTAAAGATGGGGGTTCTCGTCATCCCATTCAGCGACGCGGACATTATCTTTTTAAAATTTCGTAAAATTTTAAGCGTGCTCAAGAGGCTCGGCATCACGAGCTTAAAAGTCGTTTCTATGGCAAACTCCGGTAGGCTCGAGATTGAGGGTATCCGCTGCGATGTCGTGCCGTTTCATGAGTTCGTGCTTAGCTTCTAATTATTGACATTTCATATCATAAAAATACAAATTTTATGATATAATTTTGGCAAACCCATATCAATTACGCAAGGGAAAGCCGATGATCAAATTAAAAGACAAACTCATTTATGAAACGCTAAAACTGGTCGAATCACAAGGTAAAGGGGGACTTTTATGTCGCAATAAGCAAAGTGATGCGGAATTTATGAGGCCCGTGAACGAGTTTGCGGCTGCGAGTGGGCGCAACTACACCTCGATCAAATCGACTCTTGACATAATTCATAAAAACTGGGGCTATCTGCAGCGCGAAAGCATTAAGGACACGGGGCTTGATGCGGGCAAGGCGTCGAAGATTTTCATCTACCGCCTATGCGAGTCAGGGCGAAGCTTTATCGAAAAATACGAAAAAGCGCTCGTCCAAAACGCCGACAAATAGCCGAAAATTAAAAATTTTAAGCGCCGATTAGATAGAATTCTTTAATTTCACGTGGAGCGACAAAATTTCGTTTTTATGCGACTAGCCTTAAAAAGGAGATGAAAATGCTGGATTTTATAGTAAAAATGTTCGCCTGGAAAGCTGAGTGGGAGGTAAAAAAGGAATATGACAAAGAATTTGGCGATCTATCCTCCATGCGCTCAATCTTGCGCTTTATAATACTTCTTATCATACTTAGCATTTTGATTAAATTTCAATTAAGCGTATGAAAGATATATTTTTAGATATTGCGCTCATTTTATTTGGCATCGTCATGCTTGTCGCGATACAACAAAAATCTTTATTAAAATTTATAATTTTCGTCGTGATTTTAGCGCTCGCCAGAGAGTTAATTATCAGGCTTTATGCCTAGCTTTGGCGAAACCGACACGGATGGAATTTAAAATTTAAACGACAAAATGACGGCGCGACGGAATTCGGTGGGCGCAAATTTTAAATTTTGCCGTAACTACACTATGCTTTTATCGTCGTTAGTAAATTCTACCGCACTTCAAGAATTGCCGCATCTATAAATCCAGCCTTTATCGTCAATGATAGATTTATCCGCGCCGAGGATTTGCGCTTGATGTCGCGCTTTCTGCTATTAGTGGCGGATTTCGCTCGTGCAAATGCGACGGAATTTCACTTGTGCGAACACGGCGGATTTTTTCCGGTGGCAGCAAAAATTATAAACCGAATGAGCGGGTTAGAGCGTAAATTTTATAATGCTAAATTCCGCAAAAGCCTAAATTAGCGCAATGCAAGTGCAGAATTCAATCAAAAAATTTCAAACTTAGTAGTAAAATTCCGCGCACCAAAATTTTAAAATTTTATTTCATAAAATTCCGAAATTTGGAATTAGATTCTGCGACGATGCGACAAATTTTACCTCAAAATTAAAATTCGCACGCAAACCATCCACGAAAATTCCAAAATTTCATCATCATAAAATTTTAAATTCCAATGCCGTATTGCAAATCTATTATTTTATAAAACGGGGCGAAAAGCGAAATTTTGTATAAATTACACTCGAAAATTTGACGGATTCTCACGCAAACCGGCTCGAAATTTCGCCCTGCCTACTCCACGTATCCGATAAATTCGCCATCGAAAGTATGCCTAACGTCGCCGCGAAAGTAAATTTTACCTCCATCTCCTAAGCGCAAATTTAGCATTTCGCCGCTTGCAGGTATCACGCGGATATCGGGAGCTAGCCCCATATTTTCGACGCCTGCGATGAAGCATGCTGCCATCCCCGTACCGCATGCGAGAGTTTCTGCCTCTACGCCACGCTCAAAGGTGCGCACCTTTAAAATTTTGCTTGCGAGGCGACTTTGAACTAACGCATAATTAACGTTAGCGTTATACTTTTCGCGCAGATCGCGGGCTAGCGCGGCGTCGAACTCATTTAAATCGCTAACAAAAGTTACTAAGTGCGGCACTCCTGTGTTATAAAAATACCACGTTAGCCCTGCTTCTTCAAAGCTTTCGCCTAGGCGTTTAGGACGAGTTAACATTACCTCTACGTTAGCTACTAACGCGTGAGCGTTAGGGCGAAGATTGAAAATCTCGCCAAAGCTTACATTGCGTAGCTCGCCTCGCATGCTCTCGCTCAAATTTCCGCCGAAAATACCGAAAATTTCGCCGCTAATTACGCCTGCGCCGCTTAGGAATTTCATACTCTGCGCGGCCAAAAAATTTTCATACGCATACATGCATACCGCTCGCGAGCCGTTGCCGCACATATCGGCGCTACTGCCGTCGCTATTATAGAATTCCCACTCAAAGTTTATCCCCTCGATACCGTTAAATTTCGGTAGTACGACGATGAGCCCATCGGCGCCCACCCCTTCGCGCCTATCACATAGCTCACGCGCTAGCTTGGATCTATCCGCCTTAACTGAATCCGTAAATATTACGAAATCATTTCCGCTCGCATTATATTTTGAAATTTTCATTATCTACCTCGCAAATTTTTAAAATTACTAACGCTCACTAACGCTTTATTAAAATTTTACTTATATCTAAATTTAAGCGTATCGCTTATTCCTAGGCTTTACTAAGACTCAATTTACTAACGTATCTTCTTTCGTGAGCCCATTTTGTTACGCGCCTTTCGCAATGGATGTTAGAGTCTCATCTCATAGTCTCTAAATGCTCGCAAGCATCAAATCTTCCGAGCTTGCAGGCCTTTTTATAAAGCTCGCGAGCCCTCTTTTTATCTTTCGCTACGCCCCAGCCCTTTTCGTATTGATACGCTAAATTTGAGCAGGCTAGCGGCTCGCCACCATTCTCGCACGCTTCGCTAAAATACTTCGCAGCAAGCGCGTGATCCTTTTGCCCGCCGTCGCCTTTGAAATACGTAACGCCCAAATTTACGCACGAATCCGCGTGTCCTTGCTCGCAAGCCCTCGTAAAAAATGTCCTGGCCCTGTCCGCATCTTTTTTCACGCCTTCACCGAGAACGTAGCTAAGCCCTAGGTTATGGCACGCCTCTACTTGCCCCATCTTGCAAGCCTTGATCAAAAGCTCGATCGCCTTTTTCGTGTCGGGATAGACGCCGAGCCCCTTTTTATAGTTGTATGCAAGGCTCGCGCACCCCTCGCTGCTGTTTTTCTTGCAGGCGTCGCTAAAAAGCTCATTCGCCCTCTTGCGATCCTGCGCCACCCCCTGCCCGTCGTTGTAGAGCAGCCCTAAATAGACGCAGCCCTTCTGCTCGCCGAGCTTGCACGCCCTGTCGTAATAGCGCGCGGCCTGCCTGAAGCTTCTATTTGAGTCGTATGCGTAGCCTAAATTTGCGCAATCCAGCGCGTTTTCCTCGCCGCCGGCGTCGCAATTGCGCTGCAGCTCATTTATCACGCGGCTTAATTCTTTACAATCTCTCTCGCTTCCCGCGGCGCAGCCCTTCCTTAGATCGTCGATCTCCGCCGAAGCGCCCGTCGCAAACAACGCAGAGAGCAAAACCGCTCGCGCCGTAAATTTTAACCGCTCTTTAAGCGGCGTGCTTTTAAAATTTTGAAATTTAGCGCCCTTTTGGGCACAGCTACCGATCCTCATCGCCTTCTCCTTTATTTTCAACTCATCTTAATTCGCGTAGAAATTTTACGCAACCGCGCAAAGGGCTAAATTTTATCTTTTAGCTCTTTTAAAAATCTCTCCACTGCGGCCTTAAGCGCGGCAAGATCGCCACTATTATCTATCACAAAATCCGCCATAGCGCGCTTTTGCTCAATATCAGTTTGTAGCTCCACGCGGTGCTTTGCAGCGGCATGATCGAGCCCATTTCGCTTCATCACGCGTGCAATTAGCGTATCTTTAGGCGCATAAACGACCGCTACTTTATCAAAAAACTCATACCTCTTGCCCTCGAAAAACAGCGGAATATCAACGAAATAAAGCTTTCCTTTCGCCTCCAAAGCCTGCGCCTGCGATAAAATTTCAGCCGTTATCTTCGGATGCAGCAGCGCTTCTAGCTTTGCAAGCTCCGCGGGGTCTTTAAACACCAGCTCGCCTAGTTTTTTGCGGTCCACAAAAGCGCAAGAATTGGTCAAATTTTCCTCACCTCTGCTGGCATCAAATTTAACCTGTACGTCTTTTTGCACAACGTATTGCGCGCCGAAAATTTCAGCCACCTGCGCGGCGCAGCGATCCAAAACAT
>CAUPZQ010000038.1:0-21289 GCA_963515915.1 uncultured Campylobacter sp. | reverse complement strand
ACCGCGCTTGCGAGCCTTGAAATTTTAAAACAGATGCTAAAAACGGCTAAATTTAACGAGCAAAATATGCTCGCGATGACGAGGTGCGGGCACCTCACGGCAACCGATCTGGCGGACTATCTCGTGCGGGAGAAAAACGTGCCCTTTCGTCGGGCGCACTTCATCACGGGTAAGGCGGTGGCGTATGCGGAAAATTTGGGCCTGGATTTGAGCGAACTAAATGCGCAGCAGCTTGCTAGCGTGGATGAGAGCTTGGACGCAGGCGCGGTTAAATTTCTTGATCTAAACGCTTCTAAGGAGGCGCGCAAGTCGCAAGGAGGCACGGCAAATGAGAGCGTTGCCGCGCAGATTGAAATTTTAAACGGGTGGCTGAAAGGGCTAAATTTAAGAGCCTAAGAGCGGCGAAATTTTAAAATTTAGCGCTCGTAGCTTTGAAATTTCGTAGCCGCAACTTTAAATTTTAAAATTTGGCGAGCTCGACGACCTGTGCGAGGCATACACGGGCTGGGCGGGGCTGGCGAGCTATGTAATACGTCTGCCGCGCGCAGATCGAGCTTTGCGGCAGTGTTATTAAGTGTCCGCCGCAGGCTGCGAAATAAAATTTAAAAAGCAGAGCTCGCGTAAAGCGATGAATTTAAATTTGACGCTTCGCCTGCGAGATAAAATTTTAAAAAGCTTGCCGCCGCTAAGCTGCCTAAACGCGACTGAAAAGCGGAGCAGGCTTTGCGGGCGGGTTTTAATCGGCGCCGAAGGCGGCGCAGAGCGGAATTGAATTTAAACTCAAGCATTAATGGCGGCGGATCGGATTTTTTCGAGAGCGGGATTTAATCGAAGCAAATTTAAACATGGAGGGCGTTTTTGATATATCTGGTGTCTAATACGAAATTTCATCATCCGCAGGTGAGGCAGCTTGCGGTTTGCGAGATAAAATTCCTTAAATTTAGCCTGCCTGCGCAGATCGGCGCGCTAATTTTTACATCCAAAAATGCGGTGGCGGCGATAAAATTTAATGAAATTTCACTTGATTTAGATACCCCCGTTTACGCTATCGGCGAGCCGTGCGCTGCGGCTGCGCGCGAGTTTGGATTTCGCGGCATTTATACGGCACAGCACGGGCACGGAAATGAGTTTGCCGCGGAGATCGCGCCGCTCTTGCAGGGCAGAGACGCGCTGTATCTGCGCGCGCGCGAAACGGTATCGAAGCTGGAGCAAATTCTATCTAGCGCGGGCGTGCGGCTGCAAAGCGTGATCGCCTATGAAAATTGCGTCCTTAGCCTGCCCGCCGCCGCAAAGCCGCCGCGGGGCAGCACGCTGATTTTTACCTCGCCCAAAAACGTTCGCGGCTTTACCGAAAATTTCGGCTGGGATGGGGGCTACAAGGCGATCTGTATCGGTAGTACGACGGCGAGCGTTTTGAGCGAGTTTTGCGAGCCGATAATCTGCGAAAGAATGTCGATAAAATCCTGCGTCGATCTGGCGCTTTTGCCATAGTTTAAGCAAATTTAGACTATAATTTTGCCCAAGCCTGGGTGAAGCGAGAGCGTTTTATATGAGGGTTCAACATATTTGTATAAGCGACGACGTGAGAGGTCCGTGTGACGCGGCTCGGCTCGAGCTTTTTTAAAGTTACGGGTTGCGACCTAGAGATTTTTCCTAGTTGCAAGATTGGCTTTGTTTGAGCCGATTCTTTTTACGCAACGCTCACTTGGGTTTTTTACGTTACGGAGGCTTCATTGAATATCCTAATAATCGGCGGCGGCGGTAGAGAATACGCGATCGGGCTAAGACTTCGCGAGGATAAAAACGTTTTAAATCTGTATTTTGCTCCGGGAAACGGCGCTACTAAGGCGCTCGGTAAAAATTTAGATTTAAAAGATTTTAATGAACTTGCGCTCTTTGCCAAAAATAACGACGTAGCCCTTACCGTCGTGGGCGCCGAAGAGCCGCTTACAAAAGGCATCGTGGATATTTTCAAAGCACAAGGTCTCGCGATATTCGGTCCTAGCGCCGCTGCGGCGAAGCTTGAGGGCTCTAAAGCCTATATGAAGGACTTTCTGGCGCGAAATCATATCAAAACCGCAAAATTCTTAAGCAGCGACGATCTATCCGAAATTTCAAAATTTATCGATACCCTAGACGGCCGCGTCGTGGTCAAAGCGGACGGTCTATGCGCGGGCAAAGGCGTCATCATCGCAAATTCCAAAGATGAAGCTAAAAAAGCCGCCGCGGATATGTTAAGCGGCGAAAGCTTCGGCGAAGCGGGCAAGCACGTCGTCGTGGAGGAGTTTTTAGAGGGCTTCGAGCTGAGCTTTTTTGCGATCTGCGACGGGGAGAATTTCGTAAGCCTGCCCGTGGCGCAGGATCACAAAAAATTGTTTGACGGCGATCTGGGCCCGAACACCGGCGGCATGGGAGCTTATGCGCCAAGCCCGCTAGCGGATGCCGCGCTGATAAAAAGAGTGCAGAGCGAGATCGTCGCACCCACGCTAAAAGGGATGCAGCAGCAGGGCGCAGCCTTTTGCGGCGTGCTATTCGTGGGGCTTATGATCGTGAGCGGCGAGCCTTACGTGCTGGAGTACAACGTCCGCTTCGGCGATCCGGAGTGCGAGGTTTTGATGCCGCTAATTGGCGGAAATTTGAGCGAAATTTTATACAACGCCGCCGTAGGCAAGCTAAGTAGCGTAAGCCTAAAAGAGCGATTCGCAGTGGGCGTCGTGATGGCTAGCGAGCGCTATCCTTACGGCTCTTCGCAGCCTGCGTTGATCGAGGTCGGCGAAATTCCTGCGGACGCGCATATCTGCTATGCGGGCGTGAGCGAGCGGGAGGATCAAATTTACGCTAGCGGCGGGCGCGTTTTGGTAAGCGTGGGCGTCGCACAGAGCCTAAAGCAGGCGCGCGATGCGGCTTACGCGCTGTGCGAAAATATAAAATTTAGCGGCGCGCAGTATAGGCGCGATATCGCGCACCAAGCCTTAAGAGATAAAATTTGATCGTCGCTCCGCTTAGCAAGCGCGTAATCGCGTTTAGTATCGACGAAGCGGTGAGTGTAACGCTTTTTGTGGTCGTGCTATTTGCTATCGACGAGCCAGAGCTTGTCGCAGCGGCGCAGAGCGGAAGCAATCTTGAGGTACAAAAGATCGCGTCAAAATTCATTTTGCATTACGCGATAATAAAATTTTTATATCAGGCGATTTTTGTCTATCTATACGGCGCGACACTAGGCAAGCTCGCGGTTAAAATTTATTGCGTCCGCACTGACGGCAGCGCTATGGATATCGCTACTGCAGCGATCCGTGCGGCGGTTAGGTTGATAAGCGAGATGATCTTTTATATGGGATTTTTGGTGGCGCTTTTTACGAACTCGCGTCAGAGCCTGCACGATATGGCGGCGAAAACATTGGTGGTAGAGATTGAAAAAGAGTAAAAAATTTAAAATTCTAGCGCTCAGTTTTAGCGCTCTTTTAGCAAGTAGTGCGAGCGCAAAGGTCCAAGACGTCGAGCTTATAGCAGATAATGTCGAGAAAAATGGCTTTGTGACGGAGGCGAGTGGAAACGTAACGGTGTATTCGCAGGGCTACTTCATCACCGCCGATCGCGCTACATACGACGAGCAAAACGGCACCATCGAGCTTTTCGGCAACGTCAATGCGATGCGCGGTAGCAGCGAGACCACGCGTGCGCAGCATGTCAAAATCGATCTGAAAAACGATAAGCAGCAAGCTGACGTAAATTTTATGATGGATAAGGACTCCGAGCTTTGGATGCAAAACGACGCCAGCTGCAGCGATAGCGAGTATTACCGCGTGGAGGGCTCTAGCGTATCTAGCTGCAACGTTACCGATCCTGATTGGCGCATCAAATTTAGTAGCGGCATGCTAAATAAAGAGAGCAAATTCCTCCATCTTTTTAATCCAAGATTTTACGTGGGTGATGTGCCGGTGCTCTATTTGCCGTATTTCGGCTTTCCGACCGACCGTACGCGTCGCACGGGCCTACTGCCTCCCGAGGCCGGCTACATCAGCAAGGAGGGGATTTACTACAAGCAGCCGATCTATTTCGCGCCTTACGATAGCTGGGATTTTCAGCTCGATCCGCAGGTGCGCACGCGCAGGGGCTTTGGCGTATACGGGACATTTCGATTTACGGAGTCGCCGTATTCTTATGGCGAGATTAGAGGTGGAGTTTTCGATAACTTCTCGCGAGCGCAAAAGCGCCTCGAATACAAAAACGAGCGTCACCACGGCTTTGAAGTGCAATACGATCGCAGCAAGCTTGCGACCTATCTGCTAGACGGCGATCTGCGCGAAAATTTATGGATCGATTTTACCCAGCTAAACGATCTGGAGTATTACGATCTGAAGGAAAAGGGAGGTCTTGGCAACGATGCGGATAACTCGCTCGTAACTTCACGGCTGAATTATTATTTGACCGGTGACGAGCACTATTTTGGCGCTTACGGACGCTACTATATCGATACAAGCAAGCTAAACGCCGATAATACCTTCCGCAACGAAGATACCGTCCAAGAGCTTCCGACGCTGCAATATCATAAATTTAGTAATGATTTGGGACTGCCAAATTTGATCTATTCGCTTGATGCGAAGGCGCGTAATTATACCAGATGGGAGGGCGCGACTGCTCGCCAATACGAGTTTGACGTGCCGATTAGTATAAGCACGCCACTACTGGCGGATTATTTAAATTTCGCCTTTACCGAGCGAGTGTATATGACTAATATCGATTGGCACGATAAATTCTACTACGCAAACGGAGATCTTGACGAGGATAAAAGCACTTTCTACGCTAATCAATACACCGAGCTTTCGCTCTACACCGACGTAGCCAGGGCTTACGATAGCTTGTATCATACGATGAGCTGGAGAGCGGATTTTAGAATTCCCGGATGGCAGCAAGGCGACATCGAGGATAGAATTTTAAAGTATCATCAGTATAAATACGACCTTGCTCGCGGTGCAGTAGATCGTTCGCGGCTAGGTAACTTGCAAGACTCGCTTTATTGGGAGGATAACTTCTTAAGCGAGCTTAGTGACGAATACACCCACGAAAATGCAGCTTTAAGTATGACGCAGTTTTTCTATAATGAAGACGGACGTAAATTTTTACGCCATAGCGTCAAGCAGCGATATGACTTCGACGATCATGAGTTCGACGATTTAGAACACCGCATCGATGCGTATTTTGCAAATGGGCTAAATATCGGAAATCGCTTTACCTACTCGCATAAATATAAAAGCTTTGATAAGGTCTATACTTACGCCAACTACTCTAACGACGATTTTAGCTTTGGACTTAGTCACGCTTACGAATATGAAAAACTTAGCATGGAGCCTAAACGCTATACGAAAGATAACTACGGCATCGTAAACGCTTCGGTAAATTTGCCTAGGAATAATAAAATTTTCGGTCGTTGGGATTACGATTTGGAGCGATCTTATTCTAAAATGTGGCGCGTGGGACTTTCTCATACGCGCAAATGCTGGAATTACTCTTTTGTGTATCAAGAGGATATCGAGCCTAAAAACACCAGTACGACGGGCTACAGCAAAGCAAGTAAGGAGCGCGGAATTTACTTTCTCGTAAATTTCTATCCATTCGGCGGAGTAGGGTATGATTTTTCAGTAGATAGCGAATACGGAAGCGAAAAATAATGACGCCTAGAGCCGAGCTGATGTTTGAAAACCAAATCGACGCCGCGATGAAACTTTCAGAAATTTTACCCGCTACCGTGATCAAAAACGAAAATTTTCTAATAATCGCCCAATCCCTGGAGTCGCTTCCTATCGCAAACCATCTTGCTCTAAAATTAGGGCTTGCCTATGAGTTTTTATTCACAGAGCCCGTTTTGGCGCCTAATAATCCTGAATGCGCGATCGCGTGCGTAAGCGAGACCCAAGAGATCGTGATGGTAGATGAGCTCGTGCGAAGCTTCGGCATCAGTCTAGATTACGTTTACGGGCAGGCAAACAGACTTTATGAGGAGAAAATTTTAAAAAACATGTATAAATTTCGCAAGGGCGAGCTTTTGGGAAATTTAGAGAAAAAAAACGTCATCTTGGTAGATGAAGGGTGTGAGAGCGGGCTGACCGCACTTACTTGCATAAAGACGCTCGTAAGCTTAAACGCCAAAGCGATCTTTTATGCCACGCCCGTTATCGGCAGCGATAATGCAGACGAGATCGCCATGCTAGTAGATGGAATTTATGCCGTTCACAAGATCAGAGATTTTGTGAATGTGGATTTTTATTACAAAGAAAAAACGCTCTCAAGCGCGGAGGAGATAATGCAAATTTTAAACAAATGCCCGCTTTATCTGCCGTTTCACGAAACCAACAAAAACAAGGAGAAAATTAATGCAGTGCAAAATTGAAGTAAATGGCAATACCGAAATTTTCGATATCGACAAAGTTGCGAAACAAGCCGCGGGCGCGGCGCTTTTGCGCGTAAAAAATACCGTCGTGCTGGCTACCGTAGCGCGCGAAGAGACGCAGGTGCAGGAGGACTTTTTGCCCCTTACCGTGCAGTATATCGAAAAGATGTACGCAGCGGGCAGAATCCCCGGAGGCTATATCAAGCGCGAGACCAAGCCGGGCGATTTTGAGACGCTCACGAGCCGCATCATAGACCGCTCGCTGCGCCCGCTCTTTCCAAAGGGTTATGCGTATCCGACGCAGATCGTAGTTTACGTGCTATCGGCAGATCCCGAAGTTGATCTGCAAGTCGTCGCTCTTAATGCGGCGTCTGCGGCGCTGTATCTTAGCGACATCCCGATTAAAGCGCCCGTTTGCGGCGTGCGCATAGGCTATCAAAATGGAAATTTCATCCTAAATCCGAGCAACTCCGCGCTTAAAAATAGCGCACTTGATCTTTACGTAGCCGGCGTCGGCGATGAGCTTTTGATGATCGAGATGCGCTCCCTGCCGCAGATTAACGGCGGTGCACAGCAGATGAATGAATTTGGCGAAGATCTGATGGTGGATGCGATCGATTTTGCCGCAAAGGCGATAAGCGCAGGCTCAAACGCTTACGAAGAGGCTTTTCTGCCGCTTAAAAAGCCCGATGCGAGCCTAGAGTATAAACCCGAGATCGAGGACGAAGATATCGCGGATTTCATCGATGCGAACTACAAAGACGCCGTCAAAGCGGCGATCAATCAGATGGCAAAGAGCGAACGCGCTACCGAACTAAACAAAATCGTGGATCAAATTTTGACGACCGAGGCCGCGGCGCAAAACGAGTGGAGCAAAGAGGTGATCTCCAGCGTCATCGGCAAGTATAAGCGCAGCATCATCCGTACGCAGATCATAGAGGATCGCCGCAGAGCCGACGGGCGCGCGCTTGATGAGGTGCGCCCGATAAGTATCGAGACAAATATCCTGCCGTGCGCGCACGGAAGCTGCCTATTTACGCGCGGGCAGACGCAGGCTTTAGTCGTCACCACGCTGGGCGGCGATAGCGATGCGCAGCTAAGCGACAGCCTAACGCAACTTGAGCCGATCAGCGATAGATTTATGTTTAACTACAACTTCCCGGGCTTTTGCGTCGGCGAAGCAAGTCCGCTCAAAAGCCCAGGCAGACGCGAGCTGGGACATGGAAATTTAGCCAAAAGAGCGCTATATCCGAGCATCGATCTAAACTCGCCGCAGTCTATCCGCGTAGTAAGCGAAATTTTAGAGAGCAACGGCTCAAGCTCGATGGCTTCGGTCTGCGGCGGCGCACTATCGCTTCGTGCGGCGGGCGTGCCTACGCTAAAACTCGTTGCGGGCGTCGCGATGGGCTTAATTTTTGAGGGCGAGAAACACGCCGTGCTAACCGACATAATGGGGCTTGAGGATCACGACGGAGATATGGATTTTAAGGTCGCGGGCACCTATGATGGCATCACCGCGCTTCAGATGGATATCAAGCTCGGCGGCATCAGCCTGGAGGTTTTAAAAGAGGCTCTAGCGCAGGCGAAGCAGGCTCGCGCGCATATTTTGGGCTTGATGGAGCAGGCGGATGCGGCGATCGTTATAAACGAGGACGTGCTTCCGAAGCTTGAAATTTTTAGCGTCGAGGCAAGCAAAATCCCCGACATCATCGGCCAAGGCGGTAAGGTCATCAAAGAGATCACCGAAAGCTTCGGCGTAAATATCGATCTGGATCGCGAAAAGGGCGAGGTCAAGATCCAAGGCGCAAAATCTGGCGGCGTATTGGGCGCGAAAGAGAAAATTTTATCGATAGTCTCAAATTCTCGCGATTTTCGCAAGCCGCGCGGTGAACGCAAAGAGGTAAAATTTCAGATCGGCGAGGAGTTTGACGGCGTAGTGCAAAGCGTGCTGGATTTCGGCACCTTTATCTCGCTGCGAGACGGCGTGGACGGATTGCTGCGCGCTAAATTTATCACGACGCCTTACAAGGCGGGCGACGTGGTGCGAGTGCGCGTGACCGATCAGAAAGGCACTAAAATTTCACTGGAACTGGCTTAAAATTTTAATAGGAGTATGAGATGCAGCTTAAAAAGATATTTTTCCCTATCGGCGGCGGCGAGGAGCTGGCAGAGCGTATACACGGAGCGCTGCTCGTAAATAAATTTTTCGGTACGCACATCAACATAATGGCGTGCCAGCTCGATCCTAAGATGATCTACAACGTTCGTATGACGCTAAAAGGCGGCGTGTTGATGGAGGAGTTTTTAAAATCTGCGGGCGATGAAATGCAGGCCGAGCGTGAGGAGATCAGAGCGATCTTCGACGCCGAATGCGCTAAGCTCGGCTTAGATCAAAGCGACGACGATCACGTCCCAAATAGCGCCGCTTTGAGGCATATGGTAGGTATCCGCTCCGAGCTGGTCGAGAAATACTCCAAATATTGCGATTTGGTGCTGGTCTCCGTGCCGCCTACGGGCTCTATCACGGGCACATTTGAGGCGGCGGTCACCAAAAGCGGCAAGCCTTGCATCGTCATACCGCGCAAGCTGCAGGAGTTCAAGGCGGATAAAATTTTAGTCTCGCTTACCGGCACTGCGGCGTCTGCACGAGCGCTCGATAATTGGCTGGAGCTTTTGCAGCGTGCCAAATCTATCACCGTCATTACCGCAAATCACTACCTTCAGGATGATCTTGCCGAAACGAAGCGCCGCATAAGCGATTATCTAGCTCTACACGGCATTAAAATCGACGTTTTCGAGGCATTAAACGTCGAGGGTAAGATCCCGGGGCAGGTGCTGCTAGAGTACGCCGACGCGGGCGATTTCGATCTAATCGTCGCGGGCTTACACTCAGACAGCGGCATCAAGGAGATCTTTTTAGGCGGCGCGTCAAAATACTTCCTGCAAAAGACCAAAATTCCGGTATTAATGTAGCAAAGCCTAGAAGCCGCGTCGCGGTACGCTGCCCGCACCGCGTCTAGGCTTAATCGGCTTTTAAGCGCCGCAAGCTAAAGCTTAAATTTTAATCGGCTCGCTTTGGCTTTGCTGGCCCGTCCGCAAATCGTGCAGTTATACTTCTTGCGGATGGGTTGCGATTAATTTTTATCGCTAGCTTTGCTAACGAGCCGCACTTGCTTTGCCGCGGCTAGCGGAAGCAAGTATATCCGCGATGAGTGAGTTGGCGGTCGCGGCAATCTCGCCGATCCATCTTTAAGCGCGGCGAGTTTGGAATTTCCATGCTTGCCGTTTTCGGCTGCGTCGCAGAATTCTGCATAAATTTCCGCTTGCACGCTAAATTTTAAATTCCAAGGAGCGCAGATGGCGTTTGAAAATGCAACCATCACCAAAGAGGATGATGAAAAGTATGGATTGAGTAAAATTTACTACAAATATAATCCATACTATGAGACTTTTATTAATGAGCTTGGTTGGACTATTGATCGAGATGCGGATTGTTGGCTATGGAAAATTTATAGTTTTCCTGATCCAGATTATGACCATGGCACTGATTCTAAAGGAATTTGGATTTTATATTATAATGGTGAAGTTATTGAAGTCACCCTTGATTATGATATCTACGAAGCATTGAGACCTGGAGAATTCCATAGAATTTGGAAACTGCTCAATCTAAATCTAAAGCAAACACCTCTTTTGTCGGTAAGCGATATAATTAAGCTGTTGAATGTAATATTAAAAGCGTATGGTTATTCTACTCGAGAAAAAATCCCAAACTACACTATGGAACTCCAAGACCTAACTGATCGCGCCGCAAAATAGAGCTTTAAATTTAACTCCATCTTAATCCTGCATAAAACCAAATTTTATAAAATTCTAGAATTTCGCAGAATTTTAAAATTCTAAAATTCCAAAATCCTAGAATCTCAAAATTCTAAAATTCCCGCCTTAAAATTTCTTGTAAATAAAATTTATCAAAATCATCGACGCGAGCGCCTCTATGAGCGAGGCGATGATCATCGCGAAGTATATCTCTTGCGAGATCGCGGCGGTGGAGTAAAAAAGCGTCGCCGTGGCGATCACTAGCGTCAGAGGCATGGATAGCGATAGCGCGAAAAGCGCCGCGCCTTTGCGCCCTAAGGTGCTTAAAAACGTAGCGCTCGCAAGCAGTCTGATGCCAAACATCAGCGCCGCTAGACTCGCGGCAAAGCTCATCACTCCGGGCATAAGAAGCGCCTCAAGTTTGATCACGGCTCCGGTGTGTATGAAAAATATCGGCACCAAAAAGCCGAAGCCGAACGACGATAGCTTCTCGATGAGGTCGTCCTTGTGCGAGAAAAAGGTCGGCAGAAAGGTGCCTGCGATGAAGGCGCCGATGACGACCTCAAGCCCCAAAAGCATTACTCCCGCGCAGATGAGACAAAACAGCGCCATCGCAAAGCGCACGTCCTTTTCGTTTTTGTCGTATTTGGGCATGATGACCGTTTTTAGCGCGGGAAACCACCAAAATAAAATTTCAAGCCCTTTAAAAACCGCCAAGGCTGCCACGGAAAAGCTCAAAAGCGCGCCGATATGAAGCGCCATCTCCACGCCGAGGCCGTTTTTAAGGTAGATGCCGCCCACCGTGAGGGCGGCGATGCTGATGAGCTCGCCGATCACGCCCGCGGGCATCGCGAGATTGAGCCACGCCTGATCCTTGCCGTACTCCTTATACAGCGCCGAAAGCAGCCCGACGCTCATCAGAGGCGCGGCGATGATAAGCATCTGTGGCAGCTCAAACACCCAAACCGCAAGCGCGCTTAGGATATAAAGCAGCGCCAAAAAGATTAGGATTAGCCGCAAAATTTTGCGCGGCATCGCAAGCAGCGCGCGGAAATCCACCTCGCAGCCCGCCAAAAACATAAGGTAGCAAAAGCCGATCTGCGCGGCTAGATCGAAGGTCGCGCTTGGCGGCAAAAGCCCTAAATTTGCAGCTATGATGCCAAGCATGATCTCCATAGGCGAGAGCGGAATTCGTGCAAGGCTAGCCAAAAAGGGCGAAGCAAAGATCAAAAACGATAGCGCGATTAGGACGTAAATTTCATTCATACGCTTTGGCCTCGCACCCTTTTAGATTTTCTCCGCACTGCTTTAGAATTTTTTCGCATCTTTCTAGCATTTTCTCTGGCTGCCCAGGGGCTTTTCGTATCATTTCAAGACTTCCTTTCGGTCGCTTTATAGTTCTTTGCGCTGCGAATGGAGACTAGATGGACGCAATTTTCGCTCTTGCACCACAACGCAGGCAAACCGGAAAGTCGCTTTTTGCGCCCGCAAATCTCGCCCGGATTTAGCACGAGCGCGCCGTTTTTATCCACCGCCGCGGCAAAAAAGTGAGTGTGGCCGTAAATTTTGATAGTTGAAATTCTATCCGCGCCGCGCCCGCACGGACCCCGATTTTTACTTTCGCCGCTTGTATTAGGGTCTGAACTTGCGGTTAAATTTGAGTTTAAATTTGCGTTCGGGCTTGAGGCCGAGTATGCGCCCAGACTTAAGTCTAAATTTGCGTTTGAGTTTACATCCTCGCCTGTATTCACGCCCAAGCTCACATTTAGACTTGCGGATTGCCCGCCTTTGAAATTCGCGCTCGCGCTACGTATGTTTTTAAAATTTGCATCTGCACCGCGCGCGCCATTTAAAATTTCATCAACGTCCGCAGCATTAAAATTTGCGTCTAAATTTGCCGAGCAACTCGCTGTTTTAGAATTTGAGATTAAAATTTCCCCGCGATCCGCACCCGCACCTAAATCCGCGTCTAAATTTAATCCGTCTGCTTCATTTTGCGGCGCGGGCTCCTCGTCAAAGAGATAAAACGGACGGTGCATGATTTTTAGTCGCAGCCCGGCAAACTTCGTGCAGAAGGGCTCATCGTATAGGTTGAAGTCGTTTTTTAGCTCCGCAAGCGCTTCGTCGTTGTTGCCCATAACCGCAAAGTAGAGCTTGCCGCTTTGTCGCAAAAGCCGCAGCGTCTCGCTCTCGACGATGCCCTCTGCGTGCACGAGCAGGTCCGCTCCTCGCGCGAGCAGCCATTCTATGGCGCTGGCAGCGACCTTTGTTTCGCGATGAGAGTCCGAAATGGCGCCTATTATCAATCGATCTCTTCTTTAAGCTTGCACTGCGGGCACTCGGCGAAATTGCCTTTTTTCAGCTCTTTGCGGAGCATGTATGAGTTGCCGCACTGCGGGCACGCGCGCGCAATCGGCGCGTAGTTGCTCACAAAGCCGCATTTTGGGTAGTTCGTGCAGCCGTAAAATTTGCCGCGTCTGGAGAAGCGCTCGACGATCTCGCCCGTGCCGCAGCTCGGGCACTTAACGCCCGTGGAGATGAGCGGCTTTTTCTCCTTCGCCGCGCCCTCGATTTTGCGCGAGTATTTGCACTTCGGATAGCCCTCGCAAGCGATAAACTCGCCGTATCTGCCCTTACGCTTGATCAAATTTTTACCGCACTGTGGGCATTTCTCATCTAGCACTTCGGGCGCCGCCTTCTCCTCGCTCGCCCCCTCGGCGCTGGCGTCCGCGTTGCGCGAGTATTTGCACTTCGGATAGTTCGAGCAGGCGATGAACTCGCCAAATCTGCCCTGGCGCCTAAGTAGCTCGCCGCCGCAGTTCGGGCATGCTTCGCCGATCTTTTCGGCCAGCTTTTGGCTTGCGATCGAGGTTTTTCCTTTGGCGATCTCGTCCATAAAAGGGTAGTAAAAATCCGCTAAAATTTGCTGCCAGTCCGCTTTGTTTTCGGCGATATCGTCGAGTTTTTCTTCCATTTTGGAGGTAAACTCGCTATCGACGATATTTTTAAAATTTTGCTCCAGCATCTCGGTGATCTTAAAGGCGATCTCGCTCGGCACCAGGTGCTTTTGCTCGATATTTACGTAGTTGCGTGCCGTAAGCAGCGAGATGGTAGGCGCATAGGTCGAGGGCCTGCCGATGCCGAGACTTTCGAGCTTTTTGATGAGGCTCGCTTCCGAATAGCGCGCCGGCGGCTCGGTGAAGTGTTGCTGCGAGCTTAGGCTTTGCAGGCTCATCGCGTCGCCCGCGCTAAGGCTCGGTAAAATTTTATCCTTATCCAGATCGCCGTAAGCCTTGTAAAATCCGTCAAATTCCACCTTGCGCCCGCTGATCTTAAATGCGCCCGCTTCTCCGCGTACGATGATCGTTTGGATCTGCGAGACGCTAGGGCTCATCTGCGAGGCTACGAAGCGGTTATAGATAAGCGCGTAAAGGCGGTATTCGTCGCGAGGCAGGATTTTTTGCGCGAGCTCGGGGGTAAGCTTTAGATCGGTAGGCCTTATTGCTTCGTGCGCTTCCTGTGCGCCTTTGCTTTTGGTAGCGTATAAATTCGCGCTTTTGGGCAGATATTTTTCGCCGAAGTGCTCCTCTATGAGCTCGCGAGCCGCCGCGATCGCTTCTTTGGCGATATTCAGCGAGTCGGTTCGCATGTAGGTAATCGCGCCGCCGTTTTTGGTATTAACCCCCTCGTAAAGGCTCTGCGCGAGGCTCATCGTCTTTCGCGGATTAAAGCCCAGAGCCGTGCTCGCCGCCTGTTGTAGCGTCGAGGTCATAAACGGCGGGTAGGGGTTTGTCTTGCGCGATTTGCTCTCGATACTCTCTACGCTAAATCTGTCTTTTTGCAGCTCAGAGACGATCTCGCTAGCTTGCGCCGCGTTTTTAACCGAGAGCTTTTCCATCTTTTTGCCGCGAAATTCCACGAGCTCGGCTTCTAAATCCTTTTTAAAAACCGCGTCGATGCTATGGAATTCTACCGGCTTAAAATTTAAAATTTCGCGCTCGCGATCGACGACGATCTTAAGCGCGGCGCTTTGGACGCGACCCGCGCTTAAGCCGCGCTGGATCTTTAAATTTAAAAGCGGACTTAGTTTATAGCCCACGATGCGATCGAGCAGGCGGCGCGCTTGTTGGGCGTTTACGCTTGCGATATTGAGCTTGCGCGGCGAACTTAGCGCGTTTGAGATCGCGCTTTTGGTGATCTCGTGAAACACGATGCGCGGCAGCTCCTCCGCTTGCTTGCCGATCGAAGCTGCGATATGATAGGCGATCGCCTCGCCCTCGCGGTCCTCGTCCGTCGCGAGATAAATTTGATCCGCCTTTTTGGCGAGCGTCTTTATCTGCTTTACGATCTGATCGTGATCGGCGCTGATTTCGTATTCGGGCTCGAAGCTTTTATCTTTGATTTTGATGCCGAAGCGTTTTTTAGGAAGGTCGCGGATATGGCCTTTAGACGCGATTACGTCGTAATCGGCGCCTAAGAATTTTTTAATCGTTTTGGCTTTTGCGGGGGATTCTACGATGATTAAATTTTTCATTGTTTAATCCTTTAGAATTCTAGGCAGCGTGATGCCCTTTTGGCTTTGGTATTTGCCTTTTTTATCGCAGTAGCTCACCTCGCACGGCTCGTCTCCTTGCAGAAACAAAACCTGCGCGATGCCTTCGTTCGCGTAAATTTTTGCAGGCAGCGGCGTGGTGTTGGAAATTTCAATCGTGATATGCCCTTCAAAGCCCGGCTCAAACGGCGTTACGTTTACGATGATGCCGCAGCGCGCGTAGGTGCTTTTACCGAGGCAGATCGCAAGCACGTCGCGCGGCATTTTGAAGTATTCGATAGTGCGCGCTAGAGCGAAGGAATTCGGCGGCACGATGCAGACGTCGCCCTCAAAGTCCACGACGTTTTTTGCGTCGAAATTTTTAGGATCGACGACCGTTCCGCCGACGTTTGTAAAAATTTTAAATTCGCGCGCTACGCGTATGTCGTATCCATAGCTCGAAAGCCCGTAGCTAACGACGCCGCGGCCGATATTTTCCTCGCAAAAGGGCGCTATCATATCGTGCTGCTGCGACATCTGTCTGATCCATTTATCGCTTTTCAGTCCCATAAAATTTCCTTAAAATAATCAAAATTTTTCGCGCATTATAGCAGCAAAATAAAATATAATAAAAATTTTATGCTAGAATTTTGCTTAAATTATAAAAATTTTATCACTTTTTAAGGAGCAATTATGGGGCTACTCAAGAAATTTGCGTTTATTACGTTTTTTATCGCATCTTCTTTAGCGGCGGCGAAACCTAATATCTATATCTTGGCTACTGGCGGCACGATCGCGGGAATCGGAGCGAGCGCTACCGAGGGCAACTACACCTCAGGCTCTAAGGGCATAGAAGATATCTTATCGGCAGTGCCGCAACTGGGGGATTTAGCTACGATTAAAAGCGAGCAAATTTCAAATATCGGCTCGCAGGAGATGAATGATGAAATTTGGCTCAAGCTCGCAAACCGCGTAAGCGAACTGCTTACTAAAAATGATGTCGACGGCGTCGTCATCGTGCATGGAACCGATACGATGGAGGAGACGGCGTATTTTTTAAGCCTGGTCATAAAATCTAAAAAACCGATCGTTTTGGTGGGCGCGATGCGAAACGCAGACTCGATGAGTGCTGATGGACCGCTTAATCTATACAACGCCGTTGCCGTCGCGGCAGATAAAAACGCTCGCGAAAAGGGCGCTCTTGTAGTGATGAACGACGACATCCACGCCGCGCGCGAGGTTACGAAAACAAATACTACTAATGTTGCGGCTTTTGCCTCGCCGAATTCCGGCAAAATCGGCACCGTGAATTACGGAGTCGTAAATTTCTATATGGCGCCGCTTCGCAAACACACGATAAGCAGCGATTTTAATATCAAAGATATCAAGGCTCTGCCGCGAGTCGATATTATTTACGCACATCTGCAGGATGTGGGCGATTTCGTAGAGACTGCCGTACAAAAGGGCGCTAAGGGCATCGTAGTCGCCGGCATGGGAAACGGAAATTTATACCCCGATACGGAGGCTGCGCTTGCAAAAGCTAGCGAAGCGGGCGTGATCGTCGTGCGCTCAAGCCGCACGGGCAGCGGCTCAACTAGCGTTAGCTCGGAGGTGGACGACGCAAAGCTCGGCTTTTTAACCGCAGATAATTTAAATCCACAAAAGGCGCGCGTGCTGCTGATGTTAGCCCTTAGCAAAACGAGCGATAAAGCTAAAATTCAGAGCTTTTTTGCGACGCATTAACGCATAGGGCTTCGCGCGGATAGAATTTCGGCGCGAGGCTTTAAAATAAAATTTCAGCGGGAAATTTTAAAGAAAAGCAAGGCGCGGGATTTTGATACGAGCCCGAAGGTGGAATTTTAAAGCAAAGCGCGGAATTTAACGTTTAAAGCGTAGAATTCTAGTCGTAAGATTAAGTATAAATTTTAAAGAATTCAAAATAATTTCGTGCTCTTACGGCAAAATTTCGTGTTTCGCTTGCGAAGTTCGAGCTTAAAATGGGCGAGGCAAATCTCGCTCCGTAAATCCTTTAAAATCAGTCCGCAAATTCTGTCATAAATTTCGCTTTGCACTTCTTAAAAGTCCCGCAAAAATCCATTTAAAGAAACAATTATAAAAATTTAGCTAAAATTTCGCAAATTTTTTCAGGAGAAATTTATGACAAAAGCAGAAATCAAAGAGTTAATGGATTTTTTCGGCGAAAAGCAGGGCATTAACGAGCTAAAAATTAAAGATAAAGATTTTGAGATCGAGATAAAAAAATATGGCCCATGCGGTGGGAGCACGCCTCAGCTCGCCGCACCGGCACCTGCCCCGCAGCTTGCTGCGCCTGCGGTAAATGTGCTCGTGGGCGATAAGCCCGCCTCAAAAGGCGCGATGGATACGATCGACAGCCCGATGGTGGGTACTTTTTATAAAGCGCCAAGTCCCGGTGCGGCAGAGTTCGTAAGCGTAGGTCAGGTCGTGCATAAGGGCGATACGATCGGCATCATCGAAGCGATGAAGATTATGAACGAGATCGAAGCGGAATTCGACTGCCGCATCAAAAAAGCTCTCGTCGAAGACGGACAACCCGTCGAATACGCTATGGCGCTGTTTGAGGTCGAGAAGCTATGAGGGAGCTTAAGAAAATTCTAATCGCAAATCGCGGCGAGATAGCGCTTAGAGCGCTTCGCACGATCCAAGAGATGGGCAAGCAAGCCATCGTCGTGCACTCCACCGCCGATCAGGACGCGCTTTACGTAAAATACGCCGACGCGTCGGTCTGTATAGGCGGACCGCGCAGTAGCGATAGTTACCTAAATATCCCCGCAATCATCACAGCCTGCGAGCTAACAGAAGCCGACGCGATATTTCCGGGATACGGCTTTTTGAGCGAAAGTCAAAATTTCGTAGAAATTTGCGCTAAGCACGGCATTAAATTTATCGGCCCGAGCGTCGAGGCAATGACTTTAATGAGCGATAAGAGCAAGGCTAAGCAAGTGATGATGCGCGCGGGCATCCCCGTAGTGCCTGGCAGCGACGGCGCGATCGCAAGCGTCGAAGAGGCGCGCAAACTAGCCGCCGAAATCGGCTATCCGGTCATCATTAAAGCCGCAGCCGGTGGCGGTGGGCGCGGAATGCGCGTGGTCGAGCGCGAAGAGGATATCGAAAAGCTCTTTTGGTCGGCAGAGAGCGAAGCGATGAGCGCGTTCGGCGACGGCACGATGTATATGGAAAAATATATCACAAACCCGCGCCACATCGAGGTTCAGGTCTTGGGCGACGAGCATGGACACGTCGTGCATATCGGCGAGCGCGACTGCTCGATGCAGCGCCGCCATCAAAAGTTGATCGAAGAAAGCCCGGCCGTGATCTTGGACGAGCCGACACGAAAGAGCCTGCACGAAACGGCGGTTCGCGCCGCTAAGGCGATCGGATACGCAAGTGCGGGAACGTTTGAGTTTTTATACGACGGTAAGGATAAGAAATTCTATTTCATCGAGATGAATACCCGCCTGCAGGTCGAACACACCGTAAGCGAAATGCGAAGCGGGCTCGATCTGATCGAGTGGATGATCCGCATCGCGCAGGGCGAGAAGCTGTTGCCTCAAAGCGAGATAAAATTTAGCGGGCATGCGCTTGAGTGCCGCATTACCGCCGAGGACTCTAAAAGCTTTATGCCAAACCCGGGCAAAATTACAAAATACGTTGCTCCGGGCGGCAGAAACGTCCGTATGGATAGTCACGTCTATGAGGGCTACTCGGTGCCGCCTTACTACGACAGCATGATCGGCAAGCTCATCGTTTACGACAAGGACCGCGCGCGCGCGATCGCAAAAATGAAGGTCGCGCTAGATGAACTCATCATCGGCGGCATAAAATCGACGCGCGATTTTCATCTTAGGATGATGAATAACCCCGATTTCGTGGATAATAACTACGACACAAATTACCTAGCTAAGCATTAAATTTAAAATTCCAAGGGATGATACTCTTGGAATTTTAAAATTTTTTTGAAATTCTACATTTAAAATTCCGCTTTAAATTTTACATTTAAAAATCTACTTGAAATTTTGCTTTAAAATTCCATTGTGCCATGCTTAAATTTTGCTATTAAATTGCCGCCAAATTAGCAGCGTTGCGCGAGATACGTCGTCGTGCGTGTTTTATAGCGAGATAAATGTTAAGTCCGGAAAAAGAGATGAGAATAAACGGTGAAACTCGAGGTGAGGTTCGCGGCTTAAAGATTTTTTGAGGCGAAGGAGAAAATATTTTTCAACTACTTTCGATATAATATGTGTATAAAATATTAAAGGATTATTATGAGTAAAGATTTGGAAGTTGAATTATCAAAAGATGGTGTGAAGCTCTCTGCCGGCAAAGAGCCAACGCAGGCATTAACAAGCGTTTTAGGTGATATTTTTGGCCCGATAACTGAATCTCTTGGAATTGTTGCGGATGAGATAAAAGCAAGAAGAAAAATAAATCAACTAAAACTTGCTAAGAAAATACAAGAAGAAGCAAAGAGTTTAAATTTTACAAAGGAGCAACTTACCAATATAGGTCTAAAAGAACTTGCAGTTATTGAACAGCATGCTATTTTAGAAGAAGACGAAACATTGCAAAGTATGTGGGCAAAACTTATTGTGGATTCTGTAAGCAATAATGAAGATAAAGATAATTTGATTTTTATGAATATATTAAAAGAGATAACTCCTGTGCAAGCAAAAATATTAAAATTTTACTATGAAGTTATAATCAATAAAAGAGAATACCCTAGCTTAGACAGAGTTCTTAAAGCAGTAGTCGTAAAAAATGAAATTTTAAAACATTTAGATATAGATGAAGATCGCTTTGTTTTCAACATAAGCTCTCTTATGAGATTAGGATTAATAATACAATCAGACATCCCTAGCCAAGTTTTAATAGGTACCGGTACTATCCCGATCGGATATAATAAAACAACGCTTACGCCACTTGGTTTTGAGTTTGTGAAAAAATGTATAGGCAATGTTTAGAGTCAAAGTATAACAGTCTTAATGTTTTTCTGGTTTAATCACTGCTTTGAATTTTTCTACATGCTAACGCCAAAGCTTTAAAATTCCAGAGAGTGAAATTCTCTTGGAATTTTAAAGCTTTATTTGAATTCCTGAATTTTAAATTCTATTCGAAATTTTACTTTAAAATTTCGTCGTACCGCGCTTTTAAACCCACTATTAAATTTGCCGCTAAATTGAGTAGTAGCATGAGATACGCTGCGATTTGTGCGTGTTTTCACTGCGAGATCAGCGCTAGGCCGGGTTTAAATTTAGATTTTACGTCGACCAAGGCGGCTAAATTTAGAACGCACATCCTACCGCCGCAGATATTCGCTTCCGTCCGCGCGGTTTAGCGGATGATGTGGGCTGCTGGGGAGTTTTTGTTCTCATCCCACCAAATAAAATTTAAAATTTATGACATATGCGTGTTGCGTCGCATATCTTGATGACCGGCTGCCGGCGTGCGCGAGTAAGCGGTATAAAATTTACCGCACGAGCCGCTGCACCCGTTCGGCGTAAATTTTATCGCGCTTGCCATTGCGAGCGTGAGTAGTGTCGAGCTGCAAATTTTAAACTATCGCGCCGTACGTGCTTGAGAAATAGCGCCCTGCTTCGCGGGCAAAGTGCGCGAGATTTTTAAATTATAAAATTTCAACCCCCAAATTCCTCGTAAAATTTATTTAGATAATCGGCGTAGTAAAAATTTTGATTTCTAGCGTCAAATTTGCCCGCCAGTTCCAAAGCCGTTTTGTAGTCGCCCTCATCGCCAAACGCGCTAACTGCGATGAAAAATCGTAGGTCGTTTAGATCGTCGTTGCCATCAAGGATCGCACGCGAGTGCTTGCGAGCTAAGCTTAGCGCCATCTCGCGCTCATCCAGTCTAACGGCGATCTCGATTAGCGGCGCGATCTGATTTATGACGCGAGGATTTGACTCGATCGTCGCCGCGGCCTTTGGCAGCAGGATTTTTGCCTCCCAGGTCCTGCCTAGCGCTATCATACTAAAAAGTATCGGCGCGTAGGTTATGTGCGGCACCTCAGAGCAGGTTAGCTCGCCCGAGAGTATCGGCTCGGCAAGCCCCAGCGCCGCTTCGTGCTCTCCAGCAAAATTTAAATACGCTATCTCATCGCTTGCTTCGCACGCCTCGCAGTCGGCCATATCGTCTTTGGCGAGCTTTTTCCACAGCTCGTAGTTGGTCTTCGCCTCTCTAGCATCGCCCATGTCGATGTTTTGATTCATCAAAGCCTTGTAGTAGGAGGCTAGCGATAGCTCCAAGCGCTCGTAGTAAAACAGCATCGCCTCGTTCACCTCATCTATGAGCTCCTTTTCGATTATAGAGCTTTTGGCGATACCCGAGACTATCCATTTAAATTTCCACAGACAGCTCTCAAAGTCGCCGAAATTTGGATATTCACTATCTTTCAAATTTTGCGCGATGTAGCCCGTGAGCCACATTAGCGCCCTCGTTCTTAAAACCGCGCCGAATTTTTCAAATTCATCGTTTAGCACAAAGTCGCAAATTTGCGCGGCAAA
>CAUPZQ010000037.1:0-22194 GCA_963515915.1 uncultured Campylobacter sp. | reverse complement strand
AGCTCCGCGCGAATTTTACTTAGTAGCCGTCAAAATGCTTGGTCTTTGGCAGCACTAAATTTAACGTAATGCCGATGAGCGCGCCAAGTCCAACGCCGCTAAAGCTCATCGCGCCAAAGTCTAGCACCATGCCGCCGATCGCGCAGACGAAGATGAGGGCGACGATGATCATATTGCGCGGCTCGGCTAGATCCACGCCGTTTTTGATCAGGGTCTCCATGCCCACGCTAGCGATGATACCAAAAAGCAGCAGCATAATGCCACCGATGACGGGAGCGGGAATCGTGGAGAGCGCGGCGCCGAGCTTACCCACGAAGGCTAGCAAGATCGCTGCAAGCGCGGCAAAGGTCATTATGGCTGGATTGTAGGCCTTTGTGATGCTAACCGCGCCCGTGACCTCGGAGTAGGTGGTGTTTGGCGGTCCGCCAAAGCATCCTGCTAACGACGTCGCAAGCCCGTCGCCTAGCAGAGTGCTTTTAAGCCCTGGATTTTTGAGGAAATTTTCCTTCGTGACGTTGCTGATCGCAAGCATATCGCCGATGTGCTCGATCGCAGGGGCGATGGCGATAGGCACCATGTAGATAACCGCTTCGAGCTTAAAAACCGGCGCGGTGAAATGCGGCAGCGCAAACCACGGAGCGTTTAGAATCGGCGTAAAATCCACTATCCCGATAAACAGCGACGCGCAGTATCCCGCCGCGATACCGCAAAGTATCGGCACGAGGCGCAGTATACCGCGACCAAACATCATAACGACGATAACCGCCGAGAGCGAGATGAGCGCGATGGTAAGCGACTGCCCCTGCGTATAGAGTGCCTCCTTGCCCTTGCCCATGACCATATTTACGGCTGCGGGCGAGAGGATGAGGCCGATCGTCATGATGACGGGGCCGACGACCACGGGCGGTAAAATTTTATGCAAAAACCCCTCGCCTTTGAGCCTAATGAGCAGGCTTAGAACCACGTAAAATAGCCCCGCTGCGATCACTCCGCTCATCGTCGCGGCGATACCCCACTCCTTCACACCAAAGCTAAGCGGCGCGATGAACGCGAAACTGGACGCGAGAAAGATCGGCGGGACGTGTTTGCGCGTGATGAGCTGAAACAGCAGCGTGCCGATACCCGCCGTAAACAGCGCCACGGACGTATCAAGCCCCGTCAAAATAGGCACCAGCACAAGCGCGCCAAACGCGACGAATAGAAATTGCACACCGACGAGAGCGTCGCGTAGCCTAAGATTGTAGCCTTCGTATTTTTCCATCTTCTCCTCTTTTATCTTTGCGGCTTGCCTCGCGAGCGTCTTTAACGGAGCTAGCAAAAATTTAGCTTGATAGGCTATATGCCTTATCTTCGCTAAATTTTTACGTCGCAACCCTTAAATCCATCTCGCGATCCTTCGCCTTGGCTCCTGTATTAAAATTTATAATACACCGACATTCTGTAAATTTTAACTCACCGCAGTCGCGGACGAATAGTCCGCTCCTTTGCAAGCACTAAAAATTTATCAAAACTACACATCATCTGTCTTGAATATTTTCAAAATTTATGCCTTTCTGCCTCATCTAAAGAAAAAATACTACGCCTTAAATTTTTAAATCTGACACATCAAAAATTTTGACCTACCCGGTCGCGGACGAGCAATCTACTCCACTCTCCGCTGTCAACCACTGACGGCCGCAAGCAGAACGAAGCAGTAGCGCTTCTAGATCGCCTGCGACCCACATTAAATGTTTTAAAATTTTAGCCTCTTTTTAAAATTTTACGACCTCGCTTTAAAATTTCGCGCTCGAGCTTAAAGCTAAATTTCAAATCAAAGCCGCTACGCCACATCGTATACAAGCGCCATTTTGCTGCGATTTTGCGTCGTATCAGATGCGCGAAGCCGCAAGGCGAAAATCAAGCCCATAAAATTATCAGGCAAAGCCGCGTAGACATATCCAAACAAACAACGACCAAAATCCGCAAACCAGCAACTAAATTTCACAAGCATAGCGGCTAAATCAAAACCTATGCAAGCCGAATTTACCGCTAAAATTTAGCGAGAGAATTCCATCGTACGGCTATTTTTTGCGCAGCAGGTCTTTTAGGCTCGCCCTTACGTCCTTGCCACGCAGAATTTGCGCGACCTCGGTAGCGATCGGAGCGTAGATCTTATGCTTTGTCGCGATATTTACGACCGCTTCGGTTGTAGCCACGCCCTCGGCGACCTCGCCCAACTCGCGCAGAATTTCTTCGAGCCCTTTGCCGCGCGCGAGCCCCAAGCCCACGCGGTAGTTTCGCGATAGCGCACTCGAGGCAGTCAAAAACAGATCGCCCACGCCACTTAAGCCCAAAAAGGTCTCGTCTCGCGCGCCGAAAAACTTGCCGAAGCGCGCGATCTCTACGATGCCGCGCGCGATCAAGCTCGCTCTAGCATTATTGCCGAGCTCGAGCCCATCGCAAACGCCGCTAGCTATGGCGATGACATTTTTATACGCGCCGCACACCTCTGCGCCAATGATATCGCCACTCGTGTAAGTCTTGATGTATGCAGGGAAGGTGCTTGCGAAAAGTTCGGCTAGATTTTCGTTACACGAGCTTACGACGAGCGCGCAAGGCAGCTTCTGCATGACTTCGGTGGCAAACGACGGACCTGATAGATAAGCAAGATTGCCGCGCGCGACATACGATTCAAAAATTTCGTTTAAAAACCTACCGCTTGCCGCGTCGATGCCCTTGGAAGCGACTAGAATTTTTTGATTTTTGTAGGTGAAATTTTGATCCAGCCACTGCGCGGTTTGTTGTGCCGCGAGCGCGAAAACGAGCGCTTCGCACTCCAGAGCCTCGCTCACGCTTACAAAATGCGGAATTTGCCTTGGCGTGCGCGAAGTGATGACACATTCGTTTTTCGCGCTAAGCGCGTCAAAAAGCGCGCTGCCCCATTTGCCAGCGCCGATAACCGCGATTTTCATTATGTTCCTTTTTAAAAATTTATTCGCAAATTTGCGGTTTTTCAAATTTCATTTTATTGAAATTCCCGCTCTTTGAAAATTTAGCCCAAAAGCGCCGACATGAGCCTATGCAAACGCTAGCCGAAGCCACGCTTTAAAATTCACTTTTTGAAATTTCATCTCGTCAAAATTTCGTCTCATTAAAATTTTGCGCTTTTGAAATTTACTCAGCCAAAACTTCGCTTTTTTTAAAATTTACCTCGCTAAAATTTCATACTTTTAAGGTTTTGCTCTTCCACCAAAAAACACTTTCACAAAAGGCGCGGCAGTGAACGAATGAGGATTTTAAAACTCCATTATACGTTTTAAATTTCACTCGTGCATCGCCAAAGCAAATCAAATTTTTAAAAATTTTACTCAGACGCCCGATCGTAAATCGCGCTTTTAAACCCACTTAAATCTATCAAGGCGTGCTTTGAGCTTAGATGATCTTGCGGTCGCTCGCCACGTTATCGTTTGGCGCAAGGTTTGGGGCACGCGCATCCGACGTAGCGATTGATTAAATTTAGCCTACACATCGACTCGCCACTCAAATTCGACCCTACGTATTCGATCCTATCCGCGCACCCCGAGCTGCCGTTCTTGCTCTCTCAAGCAGAGCAATCTACGCATTCCCTGCAAGCTTTGCCGCGCTTTGACGATAGCCGTGAGTAAAATTCCTAGGACGCGCTTCTTAAACCCCTCCGTCGCAGACCGACACTTGATGCAAACAGCCCGCACGAGAAAAAACGAACTCAAAAGAACAAAACGTGCGCGAGGAAAGCGGGTAGCCGCCAAGATCGCACCGAATGAAATATAACACATAAAAGCCCTCGTCATTGGCGCCTGAAAGCTTTAGCTCGAAGCAAAACGCTGCGAGCAGATTTAAAATTTTATCCCAGAGGCTTCATCTATCGCATACATCGCGCCGCCTTTAATTCGCCGTTTGCTGCCGCAGAAGCTGCGAAATCAGCCCAGCTTCTGTTTCAGAAGCTCGTTTACCTTCGCTGGGTTAAACGCGCCCTTGCCCTCTTTCATCACTTGACCTACGAAGAAGCCGAATAGCTTGTCCTTGCCGCCGCGATAGTCTGCGACCTTCTCCTCGTTCGCGCCCATCACGCGCGCTATGATCTCCAAAATAGCGCCGTCGTCGCTTACTTGCCTCAAGCCTAGCTTGTCGATGACTGAGCTTACGGCCTCGTCGTGCTCCATCAGATAATCAAGCACCTCTTTGGCGGCCTTCTGCGACACTGCGCCGCCTTCGATCGCGCTTAAAAGCTCGCTCATCTTCGCGCTGTTTACGGGCGAATCCTCAATCGTAACGCCGTTTTTGAGCCTGCCCGCAAGCTCGACGGTAAGCCAGCTGACGCAAAGTTTTGGCTCGTGCCCAGCCGCGATCAGATCCTCAAAAAATCGCGCGTTTTCGTAGGTGGAGATTATGATCTCGGCGTCTTTCTCTTTAACGCCCAGCTCGCGGACGTAGCGGGCCTTTTTCTGATCCGGCAGCTCGGGGATATGCTGCGCAGCAGCCAGCATCTCGTCATCCACGATCACGGTTAGCAGGTCGGGATCGGGGAAGTAGCGATACTCGGCGCTGTCTTCTTTGCTGCGCATCGGCTTAGTGATAAGTTTAGCGGTATCAAAAAGGCGGGTTTCTTGCACGACCTCTTGCTCATATTTGCCGTCCTGCCACGCTTCGATCTGACGCTCGATCTCAAACTCGATCGCTTTTTGGATAAATTTAAAAGAGTTTAAATTTTTAATCTCCACGCGCGTGTAGAGCTTTTGCTCGCCTTGCGGACGGATGCTGACGTTTACGTCGCAGCGAAACGAGCCTTCTTGCATATTTGCGTCGCTGATATTTAAAAAGCGCAAAATGCTGTGGAGTTTTTTTAGATACGCGACCGCCTCGTCCGCAGAGCGCATATCGGGCTCGCTTACGATCTCCAAAAGCGGCGTGCCGGCGCGGTTTAGATCGACCAGGCTGCGCGAGCTTTCGTGATTATTTTTGCCCGCATCCTCCTCTAGGTGCGCGCGCGTAATGCCGATGCGCTTGCTCTGTCCGTCCGCGGCTATGAAAAGCTCGCCGTGCTCGACGATCGGGATCGTCCACTGCGAAATTTGATACGCCTTGGGAAGGTCGGGATAGAAGTAGTTTTTGCGGTCGAATACCGACTTACGGTTGATCGTCGCATTGACGGCGGTGCCGAAGCTGATAGCTTTTTTAACCGCCTCCTCGTTTAGGACGGGAAGAGCGCCCGGAAGCGCCAAGCAGGTCGGGCAGACGTGAGAATTCGCCTCATCGCCGAAGCTCGTGGGGCAGGAGCAGAAAATTTTGGTTTTGGTATTTAGCTGGCAGTGTACCTCTAGGCCGATCACGGTTTCAAACATTAATTTAACCTTTTAGAATAAAAATTTCGCGTAATTTTACAATTTTTTGCTTTAATACTCGCTTGTAGCGGCACACGGCGCGGCTAAATTTTAAAATTTAATCGGATAGATTCTACTCGCCGCCGCTAAGGAGCTTTTCTTTCAGATCGAAAACATCGACCATCAAGCAGGTGATGATGACGCAAATCACGCCGGGAGCGGTGCAGATGAAGAGAAATTTTAACCCCAAGAAATAAAATGACGGATAGGCAAAAAAGACGAATGCGCCGACGAAGATCAATCCGAACGACGCACCCACGAGGAAGTATAAGAAATTTCGCTTAAAATTAATGCTCATCGACGATCACGGCGCCCGCTAGATAAACGTAGCTTAAAACCATGAAAATAAAAGTCTGCAAAATCGCCATAAAAGTAAGCAGCGCAAACGGTACCATCGGTATTAGCGCAGGAGCGAGAGTAAGCATAACGAGCAGGAAGGTATCGTCGCCTTTGATATTTCCGAAAAGTCGGAACGAAAGCGATACGACGCGCGAAAAATGCGAGACGATCTCTATGACGAACATAAACGGAGCTAGGATTTTCACCGGCCCCATAAAGTGCTTTAGGTAGTTGATCACGCCATGCTCGCGAACGCCCTCAAAATGGTAGTACAACCAAACGCAAAGCGTAAGCGAAAGGGTTAAATTTAAACTCGCGCTCGGCGACTCAAAGCCCGGCACCAAGCCGATAACGTTACTAAAAAATATCACAAATCCCAATGTTGCGATTAGCGGAAGATATTTTTTGGCTTGCTCCTCGCTACCCATCGCGTCCTTACCGATCGTTAGCACACCGCTTAAGTAGGCTTCAGCGATGTTTTGCATGCCGTGTGGCACAAGCTGAAGCGAGCGAGTGGAGCAAAGTGCGACGGCTACGATGATAGCGACGACCAAAAAGAAGTAAAAAAGGTAGATAAAAGTGTGGTCGTAAGAAATTAAACCGCCGAAAAGGAAGATGTCTTTTAGCATAAAAACCCTTGATCGTTAAAATTTGAGGCGTATTTTACACTTCTATTCGTTAAAGTATATTTAAATTTACGCTAGCGAGTGAAATTTTGAGCTTTGCGAATTCTTGCACCACTTACTTGCCTAGCACTTTCGTCTAGCTTGCGCGCCATTTCGGCGGGAATTTTGCGTTTTTTTTGGCATTTAACTTCACATTGCCCGCGAACGACAAAATTTTAGCTGGTAACTACGGAATTTGGAGCTATACTGTTAATACTATTTTTGCAAAATAGAATTTATCTGTCGCATACAGAGAAGCCCTAGCCGGCTGGCGGTAAAATTTGTGTTTAAAGATACGAAAAGCACGATAAAATTTACCGCGATGGCACCGCGATAAATTCCAAGAATTCCAAGAATTCCAAGAATTCCAAGAATTCCAAGAATTCCAAGAATTCCACTCAGCTCAAAAAATCATAGTTAAAATTTTAGCAAACTCAGGACCCGATTGCTAAAATTTTATAAAATTTATATAAAAACCTTGACATCCTACCACTCAATGTTGTATAATACTGGCAATCTTACCGAAAGAGTGCTAAAAGTGAAAACGAATAAACGCGACATGATCCTGGAATCCATCATTTCAGCCTATCTCGATAGCAACACCCCGATCGGATCTTCCGAGCTGGGTGAGCGTATGGGCGTAGCGATGTCAGCGTCTAGCATTCGAATTTATTTTAAGCGCTTAAGCGACGAGGGGGCTTTGACGCAGCTTCATGTAAGCGGTGGTAGAATCCCCACAGTTGCGACGATGCAGGATTACTGGCGCGCTAGACTTAGCTTCGACGATGAGTTAAAAATAGACGATGCTCGCGAGCTAGAAGCGGTGCTTGAGGATTTTGAAATTTACTGTATGATTTTCAACGCCGAAAACGAAGTCCTAAGCGAAGTTATCAATCACGATAATCGCTTCATAATCCTTACATTTAGAACGGATGAGATTATCTTAAAATACGATTTTAGAGTTTTTAAATTCCTATCAAATTTAATAGGAATTTCACTCGGAGATTTGGAGCTAGCTTCGATGCAGATAGGTCTACGCGAGCTTAGCACCAAAATTAAAGAGCTAAAAAATTCTAAAATCGAATTTCTTTGTAACGAGGTCGTAGCGTATAAAATTTTCAAAGACGAGCGGTTTAAAATTTTACTCAACCCCTCGATCGCCGTAAATTTTACGAAAAATTTGATCTTCGCACCCTATTTCGAGCACGGATTTATGGGGATCAAATGCCCCGTGAAATTCGAAGGCGAGGACGCTACGATGATCTGCGCGGGCAGCGTTTACGAGAATTACGAGAAATTTTTTAACTACGCTAAAGGAGTAGCATGAGCCATAAATTTAAAGAGCACGGCGATAAAAATGCAGCGTGCGATAATGAAGAAAAAGAGGTTTGCGAGCAGTGCGCGTCAGAGGCGAGCGAGCCGCAAGAGGTGCAGACATGCGATGATACCGACGCGCAGATACAAAAGCTTCAAAACGAGCTAAGTGAGATTACCGATAAATTTTACCGCGCCAATGCGGATTTTGAAAATCTCAAAAAACGTTTGGAAAAAGAAAAAGATAACGCTGTTGCTTACGCTAGCGAGAGCTTTGCGAAGGATCTGCTGCCGATAATCGACGCGCTTGAGGAAGCCGCCAAAATTGATGTGGAAGGTAATGAGCTTGCGGATAAAATTGAGGTCGGCGTAAAACAATGTCTAAGCCTTTTTACAAAGACTTTTGAGAAATACGGTATCGTGCCGATAGCGACGGATGCGGGATTTGATCCTAGCGTGCATAACGCTATTTCGATGATTGAAGCCGAAGGTGCTAAAAAAGGCGATATCGTTCAAGTATATCAAAAAGGCTATATGTATAAGCAGCGCGTTTTGCGTGCCGCTATGGTAGTGGTGGCGAAATAATCGTCCAAATTTTAAAATTTTAAATTCAACACAAAGGATAAACAAATGGCAAAAGTCATAGGCATCGACCTAGGAACAACAAACTCGTGCGTAAGCATATTCGAGCGCGGCGAGAGCAAGATCATACCGAACAAAGAGGGTAAAAACACCACTCCGTCGGTAGTAGCTTTTACCGACAAAGGCGAGGTTTTAGTAGGCGACAGCGCCAAGCGCCAAGCAGTCACCAACCCTGAAAAGACGATCTATTCGATCAAGCGCATCATGGGTCTTATGATGAATGAGAAAAACGCGCAGGAGGCCAAAAAGCGCCTACCGTATAAAATCATCGACCGAAATGGCGCGTGCGCGGTAGAGATCGCGGGCAAGGTTTATACGCCGCAAGAAATTTCAGCCAAGGTGCTAATCAAGCTAAAAGAGGATGCTGAGGCGTTTTTAGGTGAGCCCGTCGTAGATGCGGTCATCACCGTGCCTGCATATTTCAACGACAGCCAAAGAAAGGCGACCAAAGAAGCAGGAACGATCGCAGGCCTAAACGTGCTTCGTATCATCAACGAGCCTACCGCGGCGGCACTTGCGTATGGACTGGATAAAAAAGAGTCTGAAAAGATCGTCGTTTACGATCTGGGCGGCGGTACATTCGACGTAACCGTGCTAGAAACCGGTGATAGCGTCGTAGAAGTTTTAGCTACCGGCGGTAATGCATTTTTGGGCGGCGATGATTTCGATAACAAACTGATCGACTTTTTAACTTCGGAATTTCAATCTGAAACAGGTATCGACTTGCGTGGCGACGTCATGGCTATGCAGCGCCTAAAAGAGGCTGCGGAAAACGCCAAAAAAGAGCTAAGCAGCGCGATGGAAACTACGGTAAATTTACCTTTCATTACCGCTGACGCTACAGGTCCTAAACACCTAATGAAAACCATCACTAGAGCTAAATTTGAAAGTATGATCGATTCTTTAGTGGACGAGACCATAAGCACTCTAAAAAAGGTCGTAAGCGATGCAGGCCTTAGCATGAACGACATAAAAGAAGTCGTCATGGTTGGCGGCTCGACGCGTGTGCCACTCGTGCAAGAGGAGGTCAAAAAGGCTTTCGGCAAGGAGCTAAATAAGAGCGTAAACCCTGATGAAGTCGTAGCAATCGGCGCTGCAATCCAAGGCGCGGTCATCAAAGGCGACGTAAAAGACGTGCTACTACTCGACGTCACTCCGCTAAGCCTCGGCATTGAAACCCTAGGTGGCGTGATGACCAAGATCATCGAGAAGGGAACTACGATACCTACGAAAAAATCTCAAACCTTCTCGACTGCAGAGGATAACCAAAGCGCCGTTACGATCAACGTCTTGCAAGGCGAGCGCGAGTTCGCGAAAGATAACAAATCGCTAGGAAATTTCAATCTTGAAGGCATCATGCCCGCTCCTCGCGGCGTACCGCAGATCGAGGTGGAATTTAATATCGATGCGAACGGAATTTTAACCGTTTCGGCAAAAGACAAAGCCACCGGCAAGGCAACCGACATCCGCATCACCGGCTCAAGCGGCTTAAGCGACGCCGAGATCGATAAGATGGTCAAGGATGCCGAGCTTCACAAAGAGGAAGACAACAAGCGCAAAGAGACCGTCGAAGCGCGCAACCAAGCCGATAGTATCGCACATCAAACCGAAAAGAGCCTAAGCGAGATGGGCGAGAAGGTGCCGGGCGATCTACGCGCTAAGATCGAGGGCGCGCTAAATGATTTAAAAGCCGTGCTAAAGGATGAAAACGCGAGCAAGGAAGCGATAAATTCCAAAGTAGAAGCCCTAAGCAAGGTCGCCGAGGATCTATACAAGGCTGCCAGCGCAAATCAAGGTGCGCAAGGCGGATCGCAAAGCAGCGGTGCAAACGGCGGTAAAAAAGACGACGATGTCATCGACGCCGAAGTCGAATAACACCATCACAAAGTAAAATTTTATAACCGCGCGCTCGGTAGTTTTGCCTGCGCTTGAAAAGTAATTTTACCGGCGCGCGGCAGAAGCGACCCCATAAACCGCACATGAAATTTCATAGCTTCACAGGCTCGGGCGTTTTTCATACGCCCGAGCTTAACCGCAACTTCAAAATTTAATTCATAACAAACTAAAATTTGAGTCACACATGAATACTACTAAATTTTGCACTGTATAAATATCGTTAGACATTAGAGCATATCCGAACGCGACTGAAATTTCTCCGTGCCGATCTCAAATATAGCTGAAATTTTAAGCCTATCGCCTACAAACGAAGCTGCGATAAATTTAAACGTATGGCTAGAAAGTAAAAAATGTATCGTAAAAAGACGCGGTAAAAAGTGCCGGCTAAATTTTAGAAGCAAAAGAGCTAAATTTAAAGGCGCGCGGATTGATTTATGAAAAAGCAAAAGCCCAAAGACGGCGCTTCGCCTTTGGGCTTCAAATTTAGCCTTATTTAGCTAGAGCTAATTCTTGCGAGTATTCGCATCGGGGGTGAAAAGCGGCTTATTTAGCAGCTTGAAATCGCCCACGAACTTCTGCCCCTTCTCGCTAGTGATCCATTTGATGAAGCGCTGCGCGTTTTCGTAGTCGGCTTTTGGGCAATGCTTAGGATTGACCGCGATTACGGAGTAAAAATTCTTCAGATCGTTATCGCCTTCGTTGATGATAACCATATCCGGATTTCCCTTTTTATTGTCTTCGTATTTGATATAGGTGCCGCGATCGGTGAAGGTCACGCCTTTTTGCTCGGCGGCTGCGTTGATCGTAGCGATCATGCCTTGACCGGTTTGGTTATACCATGCCTCGTTTTCAGGCACAGTGCCCTCAACTTTTTTCCAAATACCTTTCTCTTTGTTATCGGTGCCCGATTTATCGCCGCGAGAGAAAAATTTAATCTTCTCCGCCTTGATTAGCTCAAACGAGCCCTTAAGATCTTTGCCTTTAAATTTAGGCGCGATGGATTTATCGGCGATGAGGATAAAATCATTATACATAACGGGCGTGCGATCAACGCCGAAGCCTTTTTCTACAAATTCCTTCTCAACCTTCGGCGAATGCACGAAAAGTATGTCCGCATCGCAGTTCTCGCCAAGCTTTAGAGCAGCACCTGTGCCTACCGCCGTCCATTTGACATCTACGCCGGTTTCCGCCTTATACGCAGGATAGATCGCGTCTAGCAAGCCCGTATTATCGGTGCTCGTAGTGGTTGCCATCACCAAATCGTTATCGGCGGCAAAAAGGCTCGCACTAAGAGCGAGCGAAACAAAAAATATTTTTTTCATGTTATCTCCTTTAAAAAATATGCTATTATAGCATATAAATTTGCCAGAATAGAACATTTAGGACACGATCTTGGACTTTATTTTAGAAGGAATTTTAAGCGCATTCGGACTGCTTCTTAGCGGCGATGCGGAGACATTTTCGGCGATTAAGGCGACGCTTTATACTTCGAGCATCTCGATACTTTTCGCGATTATAACCGGCTTTCCGATAGGATTTATCCTCGGATTTTACGAATTTCGCGCTCGTAGAACGCTTAGACTTTTAAGCGACGTAGCGCTTGCGATGCCCACGGTGGCGATAGGACTGATTCTTTACGCTTTCATATCCAGAAACGGCCCTTTTGGCGAGCCAGGGCTGCTTTTTACGCTCAAGGCCGTGATGCTCGGACAGTTTGTGCTGGCGCTTCCTATCATCGTCTCGCTAAGCGCCAGCGTCATCGAAAATATGGACAAAAAGCACTATCTAAACATTATGAACTACCGCCTAAGCCCGCTAAATTTAATCCTTTGCGTGCTTTACGAGCTGCGCTACGCCCTACTCGTCGTCATCGCCACCGCTTACGGGCGGATCGTCGCCGAGGTGGGAGTAGCGATGATGATCGGCGGCAATATCAAATATTTCACCCGCACGATAACCACGGCGATCTCGCTTGAGACCAACAAAGGCGAGTTTGCGATGGGTATAGCGCTCGCGCTGGTGCTGATTTTAATAGCATTTGCGGTAAATTTAGCAATCCACGCGCTAAAAAGGCTGGATCGATGAGTGCAGATAAGCTAAAGCGTCCGAGCAAAGATTTCACGGACAAAAACCGGGCGGAGCGGAAGCGCGAAAATTTTATGAGCGAAAATTTAACGAGCATAAATTCTGCAGGTGAGAATTCTACGAGCGCAAATTTTGCCGCTAAGAATTCTACGAATAAAAATTCTCCGACCGAGAATTCCATTAGCGCAAATTCTGCGGGTAAAAATTCCAAGAGCGAGAATTTCGCGAGTGAGAATTCTGCGAGAAAGAATTTTGCAAATGGGAATTCCGCCGGCGCGCGAGCTGTACCCGATAGCGAACTGATCTCGGTGCGGGATCTAGTGCTGCGCTATGGACGGAGCGAAATTTTAAATATTCCTAGCCTCGATCTAAATACGAGCGGCATCACGGCGCTTTTGGGCTCTAACGGCAGCGGCAAATCCACGCTGCTGCGGATTTTGGCCTTTTTACAGCGTCCAAGCAGCGGTAGCGTGGAGCTTTGGGGGCAGCGGGCGCCCTCTTTGCAGACGCTGCGGCAGACCTGCTTACTGCTGCCAGAGCCCGTGCTTTTAAAACGCAGCGTGGAGCAAAATTTTAAATTTGCGCTCAAAAGTCGCGACGCGCTTGCGGAATTTGACGAGCGAGTGGATGAGGCGCTCGGCCTAACGGGGCTTGATAGAAGTTTTTTATCAAAGAAGCATTTCGAGCTTAGCTCGGGGCAGACGCAGCGCATCGCGTTTGCGCTCGCTCTGGCGCAGCGCGCGAAGCTCTATCTGCTCGACGAGCCGACCAATAGCCTCGATCTTGCCGCTTCCAAGCTCTTTGCGCGCGCGATTTTATTTATGCGAAGCCGCTACGGCTGCGGTTTTATCATCGCCAGCCACGATGAGAAATGGCTCAGCGCGATCGCGCAAAGAAGCGTATTTCTGCATCGCGGCAAGATATGCGAGTTTGAATACAAAAATATCTTTGACGTGCAAAACGGGATTTTAAAATTTTCGGACGAAATTTCGTTGCGCCTTGAAGAGGGGCTCGCACGCGCTCGCAAAATCGCGATAAATCCGAGTAAAATTTCATTATCCAAAAGCCCGTTTGAGCGTTGCTTCGCGGGGATTTTGCACTCGGTTTCGCTTCAGTACAGCTCCTCACTACTCATCAAGATCAAAGCAGGCGATCTGTTGCTAAAATGCGTCACGGCGCAGGATGAGCGGCGCTGGAGCGCGGGCGAGAGGATCTATTTCGGATTTGAAGACGGCGCGTTTTTAGGGCTGGAGTAACGCGATACGGCTATTTTGAAGTTTTTCTATATTGCAGCGACTTTTCTAGCTGCTAGCCTATCGCTCTTTTTATTAAATTTAGTTCGAGCTTTCTTCAAATTTAAACTCTCCGACATTGTTTTTAAATGTGTCGAAGCATGCATTACTAACAGTTCCATCTTTAGTATATGCTTGATATAATTTTAGTAATTCTAAAGTCGTTATTATTAATATACCTTCACTTTTTGCATAATTTATTTGATCGGCATGTATCGGCTCCCTTTTGCTAGGCTCTATATCGCGTTGAGGATTAATTATCAGTAGACCCTTTACGTCATTTGGAGACATGATATCTTCAGCTATTAAAAAATCAGTTACATGTTTCTTGCATTGTGCTATATTGCTATTTTTAACGTTTGTGTTTATCCCTTTTATCTCTACCATAAAGCTAATATCTCTAAATTTGAATCTAAAATCTTCTTTTTTTGCATCTATAAAATAATCATCTTGCAACTTAAAAATATCTACTAAAATTTCCTTCACTACACCAACTAGCTCATCTCCTGTTGAATATAGGATTGATTTGAATCTATTGTTTTTAGATATTTCTTTTTCTAATACATCAAGCTGTTTTAATATTTCATCTTTTTCACTCAAATAACTTTTATTACTAAAATATTCTATATTGTTTATTCACTCTGGAGCTATAGACTTATGGTATTGAGATAATATAAAATCAAGCATCACGCTAACCTCATTATTATCTTTTATATCTAATGTTGTTATATATATGCTATCAATATCCAATATAACATCTTTTCCACCGTTTGACTTTTTTAATGATCTATATACGGGCTCATCAAAAACAAAATCAGATAAAAACGTGTAATTATCTATTTGAGTTTCGCTTCTTTCGTATCTAATAGCTGGAAAATTATGCATCATTGATGATAAAGAATCTGGAAAATATTTGATTATACTAGATATTTTTATATTTGAAGTATCTGTTGTCCAGTCATCTTGAGCGACTTTCTTTATTATTATATTTTGCGGTATTATTATCAAAATATTGCTTTTTTTTGTTTCTTTAAGTATATTTGATAGCAAGATAGAAATATTTTTAATATGTGTACATATTTTTCTATGCGCACTAAATTCCCACAATATACTACAATTAAAATCTATGACATTAAAGTCAAATTCGTCAAAACTTCTCGGCTCACTTATTTTACTTATACAAAAATTCTCATCCTTTAAAAAGCAAGAGCGTTGAGTTAGTATTTGAATCTTCATTTTATACTCCAGGCGGTTTATATAGCTCGCATAAATTCTAATTTTTACATATTAAATTTTATCTTTTTTGTGCTTAGAAAATCTTCCCGCCAAACATCTCATACATCGCCTTTTCCTCGCCCCAAAGCTCGCGGTGCTTTTTGATGCAGGATTTTATCGCGCCTACCAGATAACGCATATCTTGCTCGGTGTGCGTGTAGTGCAGGCTCACGCGCACGAAGCCGGGCTTGGCTTCTGGCATGCGCCCCTCCTTGATACCCAGCAGATCGTGAGCGTACGGCCCCGCGCACATCACGCCGGCGCGCGTCTGGATGCCGAAGTCGTTGCTAAGGCTCGCGGCGAAATCATAAGCCGAGACGCCGCGCACGTTAAACGAAATTATCGGTAGCCGCGGCGCACCCTTTGGAGCGTAGTTTATGACCTCGTCTATGCCCGCTAGCTCGCTCTCAAAAAGCTGCGCAAGCTCGTCCTCGGCGCTTTTTATCCTCTCAAAACCGATCTCGTTTCGTAGCGCGTAGGCCAAATTTGCCCGCATGAGTCCGATTATGGGCGGCGTACCGCCCTCCTCTAGCTGCTCGGGGTTTTTCAAAAATACGTGCCCTTCGCGGCTGGCGTAGGCGACCGTCCCGCCTGCGGCAAATGTCGGCACGTTGCTGTTAAGCAGCTCCTTTTTGATCGCCAAAAGCCCGCAGCTTGCGACTCCGCCGAGCAATTTATGCGGCGAGAGGAAAATCGCGTCGAAGTAATCGCAGTCTAAATTTGCGTGCGAGCTCAGCGCCGCGCAGTCAAAGGCCACGATGCCGCCTGCGGCTCTGATTAGCTCGCTGATTTTTTTATAATCGCTAATGACGCCCGTGACGTTTGAGGCGGCACTAAACGAGCCGATGATGCGGCGTGCTGCGTTTAGCTTTAGGATGCGCTCGAGTGCTAGCAGATCGATCTCGCCGCCCTCGCTAAGAGGCACGCGCAGGTAGTCGCAAAGCCCCTCGCGAAAGCTAAGCTCGTTTGAGTGATGTTCGTATGGTGAAACGAGCACGAGCGGAAGCTGCGCTGCGCGTAAATTTGCCTCGCCGATCGCGCCTCTGGTCACAGGCGGCAGATAGATGCCAAGCAGCTCCTGAAATTTTTTGATCGCGGCCGTCGCGCCCTGTCCGCAGGCGATGAGATAAAACCGCTCGTCAAGCCCCAGCAGCTTTTTTAGGTTCTCTCGCGCGCCCTCGTAGCGGCGCTGCGTGATGATGGCGCTGGAGCTGCTGTCGGAGTGGGTGTTGGCGTAGGTTTTGAGAGTCTCCGCTATCTCGCGCTCTACGGGCTCGTAGGCAAGCCCCGAAGCGGTATAATCAAAATAGTGCACGCCCGGTTTTAGGATGATATTTTTTCGAATTTCCTCTAAGCTTAGCATTTGCGGCCTTTAAAATTTAAGTGATTAATTATAGTGAAATTTGGATTAATTTAAAGCTTTACGGCCTGGCAGGAAGGAATTTTAATGAGAATTTAGAAAAGCTTTGCCCACTATATCACTTAATTTCTGATGCTATATAGTTTTACTCCTTCAAATTTATTGATTACTATCTAGTTTTTTAGCTGCTTCTTGTCTTAGAATTTCAGCATAATCTTTTATATCTATTTTCTCGCCGTTATGTAGAATTTTCACTTTCGCTTCCTCTAGCATTTCCTCAAAATTTAAATATTTAAAAAATGTCTCAATATCGAATGCCTCAGTACTATTTTTATCTTTTAGGCTGCTTTTTTGCAAAATCTCTTCATCGCTCAGCCCATTGCCGCAAAGAGCTTTATATCTATCTATTTTCATATTATAGAAATTTAATATTTTGATGTCCGGTTCTAGCTTAGTACATTTTTTATCATTCGGCATATAGCCGAAAAATTTTATAAAATCTTTTTCTTTCCAGTATCTATCTGTTCCTTTTTCCCTCTCTTCGTTATGTTTTACCGACCATCTACCCCGAAGAGCCCAATCATATGATTCTAAGATCTTCTCTCCATAGCAGTAATCGTTCATATGGTTTATGTAAGACTCCTTCTCTTTTATAGACATGGCTGTATTATTCAGACAATTGTTGCGGGCTACAATAAAGTCATCTTTATCAGGCAAACCATCTATATTATGTTTTATTAATAATTTTAATTTATCTTTATACATCATATCCCGCGGAAGAAAAGTATAAATAGATCTTTTAAATATTTCTTTTCGCTGAAATGGAATGCTGCTATTACTTAAATAATACAAAGGACCTTTATATGCTTTCGGTTTCATACCTTTTTGTAGCATCATATCGGCAATTTCTATCAAATTACTATATATTGCATAGTTTAATGGATAAACAGGGTCTTTTGAGTGATCGTGATTGATTAAACACTCGGTACGTAATTTTATATCTATATTGTTGCCAACTATGATTTCGGTATCGTCAGAATATCTAGGGCAAACTATATAGCCCTGCACCATTTTGACCTCTTCAAATTTAACCCCGTTGTCTAAAAGCAGTCTTACCGCTTTAGTAGCATTATTTTCTATCGCATAAGCCATAGCGGATAGCTTGTATTCGTCTTTTTTATGTATATCCGCGCCTAGCTTTATAAGCTCTTGAGTAGTATTCGTATCGTCCCAAAAGCTAGAATACATCACGGGCGTTACCCCTCCGTCCATAGTATGATCGACGGATAGATTATTATCTTTCATAAATTTTAAAATTTCATCAGTTTGCTTGCTTTTTAAAAGTCTTTTTAGTTCTACGTCAATGGCGGGTTCTTTAAATACGTTTTTTGGATTTGAATTATAATCTATATCCCAGTAGCGAAATGCGAAGCTATCGACCTCTTCTTGGGTTACGTATTTGCTAAGACCTGGCACTTTGGAGACATTTGTATCTGAAGTAACGGTAAAATGAGTTTGTTTGCGCTCCGTAAGACCTGATCTTTCGGCTAGCAGATACAGCGCGCATACGACCACCACGCAGATAGCGTAAATAAACCGAAGTTTGAAGCTTTTCAAAATTTTCCCTTAGAATTTTGCCCGCGACTATACCCAATCAGTACTTAATAAAATATAAATACTATAGGCGAAATAGGCAAAGCTAGCTGAAAAATGCGGTTAAGCCGGGTTTGAATGATGAAATCTTTCGAGTAAATTTGGCGAACGAATGTCGTCATAGACCATATTTGCGTAATCGTATCCCTATTTGCACGCTACACTAGGCTCCATATCCGAAGCTCGTTCGCCGTAAATTTACCGCAACGTCTTTGCGTAGGCTTTTCTTAAAAGCACAGGTTACCAAAAATTATCGTAGTGCTAATAAGCGGCGAGCCGCTGCACATCACAAAGAGCCGCTATTTTCGGATTTGTTCGCAAGCTGCTCGCGCGGCTATGAAGTGCGCTTTGCGGCTATTTGCCGATAAAATTTTTCTGCAGCCACTCCATCGCTTTTTCTTCGCTTTCAAATCTGCCGCTTTTGGCGACTTGAAACTGCCCCTCATAGAAGCGAATTCTGATACCGTCTTGGACGCTATCTACCTTAATGCGCGTAATCCTGTCTTTATTTAGATAGGTTCGTTCGTTTAGCTTTACAAACATTGTTTCTCCTTTAAATTTAATGGTTTTTATCTTTCGCTTTACTTGCGTCTTTCTCGCCCTCTTTTTTCAAAAAAAGCTCCTTAAAGCGCTCGTTTGCGTAGTTTTCTATATCACTTTGCAGCTGCTTATACGCGGCGATCAGCTCATAGGCGCGCGCATTTAGCGTCGTACCTGCGGCATTGCCGCCGCCTTGCTTGGTGCTAAAGAGCTCCTCTTGCAGATTTTTTTGTAAAATTTGCAGATGGCTCCAGCACTTTTTGTAGTTCATCCCCAAAACCTCGGCGGCTTTAGAGATAGAGCCCGTTTGGGCGATCACGTCCAGCACTTCGGTTTTGCCCTTACCGAAAATGAGCTCGCCCTGCGCATTTTCGATCCAAGTTTTTGTTTTTACCCTCATTCTTTTGCCTTTCTTCTCTTTAAAGCAGCCCAGCTGACAATATTTCACGTCTATGGCGTGCTCTTTAAGCGTAGAGCGCACGGTATCAAACCCCACTCCGCCGCTAGCTACGGCGCGGGCGTCGCGGCAAAAAATCCGCCTTTTATCATCCAAAAACGGATCTAGCTTTTGCAGCGCCTTTATGCTGCCTCCGCTACATTGCAGCTTGCCGAACTGTCCGAGTTCGCAGCGATCTATCCGTATCCCTTCGCGCGCCGCGAGATCTCCTACGACGCTTGCATCTACGCCTAATTTAGCAGCGATCTTAAATGCCGCGCCGCAATCGAGCTTGCCGCTTGGATTTAATAAATTTAAAATCAGCCTTTTGATCTCGCTTGCTTTTTTATCGTCTATCTTGATATCTATCTCCATGCCGCCCTCTTAACTCAAAATTCTCTCTTCACCGCTATAAACGTTTAAATTTTCGCCGCGCGCGAAGCCGCAAAGGGTAAGATCAAATTTACGTGCAATCACGACGCCCAGGCTCGTAGGAGCCGTGCGCGAAACAAGCGCACTAATGCCGCTCATCACGGCTTTGGCAACCATTTCGGAGCTTAGCCTGCCGCTTACCAAAAGAAGCGAGCCCTGCGTATCGTGCCCCGCCAAGACCGCTTTACCGACCGATTTATCGATGGTATTGTGCTGGGCGATATCCTCGCCGATAAAATGCTCGCCGCTCGCGGTAAAGAGCTTTGCAGTGTGCACGCAGCCCGTCATCTCATAAAGCTCGCACTGCGTGTAAAACTCGCTCATCAAATTTAAAATTTCATTCTTATGAAATTTAGCGTCCGAGCGGACTTTGCGCGCCGCCATCGCCTCAGGATCGATATTTGCAGTAGAGCTGCGTCCGCAGCCGCTGATGATGACCTTTTCGGCATCGAAGCTATTTAGCCGCTTTTCGTTTATCTCACCGCAGACATTCACGCTAAGTCCGTCCGGCGCAAGCTCGATGCTTTTTATACCGCTTGCGTCCGAGATCAAATTTTCGCTCAGCAAATAGCCTATCGCAAGCGCCTTTAAATCGCTCGGAGTCGCCATCAGCGCGCCGAAACGCTTGCCGTTTAGTAAAATTTCAAGCTTGATCTCGCGCACCAAGATATCGCTTACGATCCTTCTTTCATCCCCTTTAAATTTAACTATCTCCGCCTTATAAATCGGCTCCATAGACCTCTTCCTTATTTTAATTTCGCCGATATCGTAGTGAAATTTTGCTTAAATAGCCTTAATTCGCCGAAGTAAAGCCGAAGCAGCGTGCGTAAATTTAAATCGCTCGCAGTTTTGTATTTAAAAAATCGCGTGGAAAATCCACGAGCCGCTCGCACCGTGAGCACAAGCGGCCATGAAGCGCCCGCAAAGATAAAATTTCATCAAATTTTGCCGTAGCTGCGATTAAATTTCATCTTTGCAAAGCAGGCGGAATTTACCGCCCAAACTACCTATGCACCGGCGATAGATAAGGTTTCTCGGAGTGCATCGACATCTCGTTTTGTCTTCTAAACTCGATAAACTCGCTCTCGCTAAGCTTTCTGATATTTGCGATCGTCATCTTTAGCGGCGGGATACCCGATAGCGGATCCAGATCGCCCGCATGCACGAGCTCGTTGCCGTCGGCCTCGCTGTAATGGAAGGTCGTAAATATCGTGCCCTCTTTCAAATCCGGATTTATGCGAAGCTTCGCGGCGATCTGACCGCGCTTATTTTTAACAAGCGCGTAGCAGCCTTCGGTAAGCTCGCGTTCGCGTGCGATGTCGGGGCTTACCTCGATGAGCGCGCCTTCTGCACCCGCGCCGTACTCTAGCGCACGGCACTCTCTCGTCATCGTGCCAGTATGGTAGTGATAAACCTTACGCCCCGTCGTAAATAAGCACGGATAAATTTCATCCGGAATCTCGCTAAGCGCGCCACTTCCCACCGGATAATCATCAGGGATTTTCATCTTGGCTCTAAAATCCGCCTCAGCTTTAGCGCGCTCCTCTTTATCATCCACGTAAAGCACCGGCACCATTCTAAATTTACCGTCAGGCAGCATCGATTTATGATCTGCGTAAAGAACCGGTGTGCCCGGATGATCTTCATCAGGACATGGCCAGCTTATGCCGCCTAGCTTATCTAGCCTATAGTAGCTAATACCGCCGAAAAATTTAGGCATTAACGCACGCACTTCGTTCCAAATTTCTTCCGCGCTCAAAAAATCAAACCCTTCAAGTCCCATTCTTTGCGCGATATTGCAAACCACCTTCCAATCAGGCTCTACGCCAGGAGCCGGCTCGCTTGCCTTGCGCGTGCGCTGGACGCGACGGGAAGTGTTTAAAAAGGTGCCATCCTTCTCGCCCCAACCCGCCGCAGGCAGCACGACATCGGCCTTCTGTGCGCTCTCAGTAAAGAAAAGATCCTGCACGATAAAGCAATCCAAATGGTGCGTTGCATGCACAAAGTGTTCCGTCCAAGGATCGCTCATTACGGGGTTTTCACCGTAAACGTAGAGCAGCTTCAGCTCGCCGCTATCCATTTTATCGGGTGCGACCGTAAGCTTAAAGCCTGGAGTCGGATTTAGCTCAAAGTGCCATACTCTGCGCGCTTGCTCCTGCGCATAAGCGGAATTTACCGCACCTGCAGGGATGACATTAGGCAGCGCGCCCATATCGCATGCACCCTGGACGTTGTTTTGACCGCGCAAAGGATTTACGCCCGCGCCTCGTTTGCCTAAATTTCCCGTCAAAATGGCTAAATTTGAAAGCGAAAAGACGTTTGATGTGCCGTCGCTAAACTGCGTGATACCCATCGTGTAGCAGATTGCCGCTGCGCCTGCTTTAGCATACATTCTAGCAGCTTCGATTACGAGCTCTTTTTTCACGCCGGTCTCGCGCTCGAAGCGCTCAGGAGTAAAGTCCTTAACCGCTTCTTTTAAATACTCGTAGCCGTGAGCGTAGTTTTTGATAAACTCGTCATCTTGCAAATTTTCGGCAATGATAACATTCATAATGGTATTTAGCGTCTTAATGTTCGCACCCACCGGGATTTGCAAATAGATATCGGCTTTTTTCGCCATATCGGTGCGCTTCGGATCTACGACGATCATCTTAGCGCCGCGTTGCAAGCCTCGCTGCATCTGCATAGCGATGATCGGGTGGCACTCGCTCGTGTTGGTGCCGATGAGCAAAAATACGTCCGTATCGGTAGCGAATTCTACCAAATCGTTCGTCATCGTTCCGTTTCCTAGCGTGTTGGCAAGACCTGCCACTGTAGGAGCGTGTCAAAGACGGGCGCAGTGATCGACGTTGTTGCTGCCCTGAGC
>CAUPZQ010000036.1:0-22317 GCA_963515915.1 uncultured Campylobacter sp. | reverse complement strand
ACGTAATATAGCAAGTGTCCGTCCTCAGTTTCAATTCCCAACGGGATGGAATTCTACTCTCCGCCTAAATTTAGCGTGCGCTCGTTTAAAGGGTTTCAATTCCCAACGGGATGGAATTCTACCGCGCGCACCTGCCTCATCAAAACGCTTCGATTGGTTTTAATTCCCAACGGGATGGAATTCTACTCAAAATTTCCTCATTCTCACCGCTCTTCTCAATGCGTTTCAATTCCCAACGGGATGGAATTCTACTATCCTTTCGTTTATTATTGAATCGATCTCTTTGAAGTTTCAATTCCCAACGGGATGGAATTCTACACTAGCAAAAGGCTCAAAAATATTAGAATTTTCAGTTTCAATTCCCAACGGGATGGAATTCTACTGATTGAAATTCCTAAGGCGCGCGATTTTGACAGTTTCAATTCCCAACGGGATGGAATTCTACGGCAATCCAAAATCATTTGGAATTGATAAAATTAGTTTTAATTCCCAACGGGATGGAATTCTACGATATGTTAAAATAAATGTTAAATCAGTGGGTTTTAGTTTTAATTCCCAACGGGATGGAATTCTACCAACGGTTGCAAAATGCAAGCAAATTTTAAAGGAGTTTTAATTCCCAACGGGATGGAATTCTACGATATTTGGTTTTCAATTTTGATAGTGTTTTCGATGTTTTAATTCCCAACGGGATGGAATTCTACACGCCGGTTTCTTGCGTTGGTTTTGTTCTTGACGGTTTTAATTCCCAACGGGATGGAATTCTACGATTCTGAATCAAGCCAAGAAACAAAATCTCCATCAGTTTTAATTCCCAACGGGATGGAATTCTACATGAAAAAGATAATTTTAGCACTGGTTCTGTCGTGTTTTAATTCCCAACGGGATGGAATTCTACAGCACGAATTTTGCCATTTTTCTAGGTAGAAAGTGTTAGGAGTATATATTTTTATGCCTTAAAATGGGCTAAATTTAAAAAAAGTATCTATTGCTCAATGCCCAAAATTCGGCATTTCAGAATCTTAAAAGCAACTTTATCGCTATCTATATGTATCGTGAGTGCAAATGTTAAAATCTAAATATAAAAATATTCAAAAATCGAAGTGCGTATAACAAAAAGCTAAAATTTCAAAAGCATATACATTTTTAAAGCCAATTCATTCGCCGTTCCGTGCTTCAGATCAAATTTATTTCAAAAAACATGCATTTTAAGAGGGCGTAATCTATAGGCGTAAGTGATTCTAGTTAAGATTAAAAAAGCATAAATTAAGCTCGAAGCCCTGAGACCTACCGCCATACCAACCCCTCGTAAGGCACACCTTCACAGACGTATTTTTTAATCTGATTGGCCTCGCGACGTATAATTTGACGCCAGGTTAAGCTCTGTCCCGCTACGTTCGCGCAAGATGATAGTTTCTCAATCATTTTTAGCTCGATTTTTTGCACCGCTTCTCGACCGAATCGAATACGCCCCGCATCCGTTTCAAAATCTTTTGCCGTAATCTCGCGCTTGTTTAACATTCCGAAAATTAATCTATCACCTAAAATGGGCTTAAAAATCTCTGCAAGATCAAGATGCAGGCTTAACGCGCGGTAGTTTGGCTCGTGTAAAAAGCCGATGCGCGGATCGAGCTCGGTTTTGTAAATTTCGCTGAGGCAAACGTTATAAATACGCGTATTTACATAGCTAATGAGGGCATTAATTTTATCTGCCGGCGGGCGTTTGGAACGCGTCGTAAATTTAAAACTGCGCTGATCCTCGATGATTTCGTTCCAGGCCGCGAAATACTGCTTGGCAAAGCCGCCTTCCACCGCCATTACCGCTGCTATGTCGCAGGCGCGCGCTAGAGCATCCAGATGCGGCGCAGTATCGAGCGAGACGCCGTAAGCCTTGCAATTAATGGCTGCATTTAAGATGCGAGCGCGAGTAATCTCGCGAGCGATAAAAAGGCGCTTAGAAAGATCGTCAAAAGCCCGCAGCTGCGCTAAAAGCACAAAGCCACTTTTGTTTACAGAATTTGAAGTATTTGGGAAAAAACTGCCACGGAAGCTCTGATAGGCGCTAAAAATATGCAGCAAAATGTTATTATCAGCCAAAAACGCCATAGCATAGGTATCAAGCTCCACTCGCGCCAAAATATAAATTTCATCAATTGCGTTAATCGGCAAAATTTTACTAGTTAAAATTCCGCCCTCGTCGTTAAATTTATCGAAGTATAGATTATCATCTTTGCGGCGCAATCGGCCTGGGCTCAAAATAAAATGCGTGCGATCCGATTTTTGCATACTTTATCCTTAAATTTTAGCTGAATATTGCCTCGTTTTTATCGCACCCGATGACGAGACGCTGTGAATATTTGAGCGAATTAAAAGTATAAATTACTACCGAATCAAGCTTGCTGGCGCATTCTTTTTGCAAAATCGCCATTAATTTTTTAAGATCGCTCGCTCTGATTTCACCCTCGAAAACGCTGAATTGCACGCGAGGCAGAAACTTTTCGACCGCCTTTCGGACGCGCGCAGCGTTATTTTTCTCCTTTTCGTCGCTGCTTGAAATATCGTAAAATAAAATAGCGTACATTCTGTCTCCTAAATGCAATAATCACGATAAGCGCAAATCTCGCAAATCTTTTGCGGGCTAAATTTAGACGGCTTTGGCTCGTTCACAAGGGCGACAATGTCGTTTAGAATTGTTTCGATTTTAGTAAAATTTTCGGCGTTATCCTCAATGGCTATGACGGTTTTGCCGCTAATTAGCTTGCCTTTCACCTCTTTTAAATTTAAGCCTGTTTTTAAAAGATAGATATAAAAAAGTAGCTGCATCTTGCCTGCTTCTGGATTTTTTAGGCTCTTTTTATATTCGGTGATGAGATAATGTCCGCGCTGCCTGGAGAGCTTATCAAATTTCAAATTTGAAAATACGAAGTCCTGCAAACCGTTCTCTTTGATATCCGCTAGCGCCTTGCCCATCAGCATGTTTTCATCCTCCTGATTGGCGTGAATATTGTGTCCGTAAAGCCACGCCTCGCGCTTGCAGGTGATGTAATAATTCACAAGCGTGCCGGTGATTTGGTCTTTGCAAAACATTAGTCGAAAAACTCATTCTTGAGATTTAAGGCGGCATCCTTTTTAATCCCGAAATTATTATTGTACGAAGTATCGCCGAATGGTAAATAATAGACATCTTTTAGCCCATCAATACGCTTTATATTTAAACGCTTTGCATCAAATTCTGTGATATTTACACCAAATCTATTAATTTTCTTAATAGTATTCGTAAATATATCTTTCTTAGTAAATTTGTCCATATCAAGCCTATTGATTTCAAAAATTTCATTTTGAAATTTTTTAATATAATCTTCTTTTGGCTCAATTATTACTAAAATTTTAAGCCTATCATCCATCGCCTCGCTAATCTTTTCGTTTATATCGTAAAATCCGAGCTCTCGCATCTGCTCCGCCAAAAATAAGCTCTCTAGGCTTTGCTTTATGGAGCTGAAATACCTATTAGAAATATCTAAAATTTCGCTTTCGAAGATATCCCTTTGCTTTAAAATTTTTACCAAAATATTATCGCTAATGCGTTTTAAATCACCGTAAATGAGATCGGAATAGTCGCAAATATCGTTAAATACGTATAACTCTCCCAGAGCTGTGAAATTTCTATTTATACGACCGGCAGTTTGGATAATCGAGCTAATGGGTGCTATCTCTCTAAATCCGACATCAAAATCCAAATCCACACCAGCTTCGATAGACTGCGTAGAAATTAGCAAAATCGGATCACCGTATCTATTTTTATTTTTAGCAATTGCATCTTTTATATTTTCGATATTTTTTCGTTTGTGATCGTCGCACATATATCCGTTTAGGCAAAAAACTTTAAATTCGTCGCAAAATTCCAAAAATAACTCTTGCGCTTTTTTAATGGTATTTACAACGACTAGTGTATTTTTGCTTTTTGCCAATTGTCTAATCTTATCTTTTAAAGTACTTTCGTCACCATCAAACCACTTTAAAACGTATCTATTTTGATCTTTGAAATAATCCAAATTTGAAATTTCTTCAAATTTAGTCGTATCAACAATAGGCATCGTAGCGGACATAAAGATAAAAATGCAGCCAAATTTCTCCGCCATCATCTCGCAAAGTTTCATAAAATCCGCCCTGAACTTATACGGTACCGCCTGCGCCTCATCGATTATTATTACACTATTTTTTAATCGATTAAATTTTACGCTATCTTTATTTTTGTTTCCAAAGAGTGCAAATATAAATTGATATAGCGTAGTTACGTTAATATCTCCGCTAAAGGAATCCATCAAAAATTTAACTTTAGAATAGCGATCTTGCGGAGTGCTTTCATCTATCGTAGTTTTGTGATGAATTTTATGAATTAATATATTTTTATCGTCTTTAAAAATCTCTTTTATCTCATCATAAACTTGATCTATGATAGCCGTAAACGGCAGCACGTAAATAATACGTTCTTTATTAAATTTGGCAGCAAAATTTAGCGCAGTTAAAGTCTTACCGTAGCCAGTAGGCGCAGTTAAAGTAAAAAGATTATGATTTACATCGAAATTATTTAAAACGAATTTTCTAAACTCGCTTCTTTTCTCATTTGGCTTACGATTTTCCAGGGCTTTGATATATTTTTCGATCATATTAGGATTCGCTGGTTTAGAAGCAGGAATTCTTTGATTAAAAATAGCTTCATATTTATCACTATAAATAAGCGACGAAAATATGTCTTTGAAATTTAAAAAGTCATCGTAATCAAACTTCTTTTTCGCAAATTTGAAGTATTCTCTTAAATATTTAGCTTTAATTAAAAGCTCATTTTTATCGCTTTTAATATCTTCGTAAATTTCTAAACCTAAAGCTTTATCTAAGACTTCATCCCAAAAGCCTAGCTCTTTCGAGCTCTCAAAATATTTGCCGAAATTTTTATTTTGCGTTGTAAGCTCACAAAAATTTTCTACATTTCCGTGGTGTGATACGATGGATAAAAACCCAAAAGCCGTATCTAGCTCATTAAATTCTGAATTTAGTAAAAATATGTAAGCGGATAATAAAGCATGATTTTTATCTGCAATTTTTTCGGTAGGATTTTTTATATAAATCTGAAAATTAGTTTTTAGCTTAGCTATATCGTGATAAATTTTAACGCATTGCAAAAGCCTACTATCCGCTTCGGCAAGCATATTTGTTATATGCTTTATTAGTAGTTTGTTAGGATGTGATAGCGGCTCACTTTGCAAAGTAGACCTTGTAGTCATTTATTTGATAAATATTTCCTCTATTCTTTGCTTTGATTTGACTATTGCCGCTTAGCTTGATAACGAAATCTTTAAAATCCTTAAAAATTCTACCCTCCTCGCACCCGCAAGCCATTCTAGCCGCAGTAAGTCTGATATCAAAGTTTTGTGCATCAAATATAAAATCGTCCATCAAAACGAACGTATCTATAAAACTTTCCTTTTCATGCACCAATTCACAATTTTTTATCTCGATATATTTAAAATCCGCTATACAAAAATTTATACCTAAAAATGGTGTAAAGGAGCATCTATGAGCTTTTAAGCTGTTAATTATATTTTCTTTATAAGAAGCGTTTAAAGCACTTAAATCAACGAATATAACATATCTAGGATCTTTTATTAGCTCTTTATAAAACTGCTTTTTCTCACTAGAATCTTGGTAGCCTTGTTCGATATGCATACTTGACGATAGAGCAAATTTTATACCGTTAAAAATCATAGTTTTTTTGCGAAATTGCGAACTTAAAATAACGCTATAACCTATATCGTTAAGTTTAAAATAATTCATTTCACCTATAATCGCCCCCAAAAACCCCATTACGGCAGTCTTTGGCGGCACTGGGTATGTAAGAGACGAGTAGATAGTAGCTGGATGAGAAAAATGCGCGTAATCTCCCGATAGCTCAAAAGCTATTATATCCATTTAAAATCCTATTTTTATCCAACTACTATCAAATTGTGATCTGTTATTTTGCTCGAAGTCAAAATCGCTCATATACTCTATTTTTTCGATCTCTTGCGCGTATCTGGTAAGTTTAGCTTTTAATCTAGAAAAATCAATCGTAAAATCATTTATACTTCTTATCTCTATGTCTTCTTTGCTGCTATTTATAGCCACACAGTTATTTAAATCTCCAGCGAAAGTATCATTTTTATATGTAATTACTAGCATAAACCTAGACATCTGACCCATTTTCGTGCGAGTAATTAAATTTTTAGTCCCGCTCCAAAGCGCGCCTAAAATCACTTTCACATCATCTTCACTTAAATTTGTAATCTTTGCACTATGATTATCCACTATTCCGTAAGTTGTAAACATTGCATAATTTAAAAAATCTTCTTCTCTAAACGTTTTATTTGCCTTATCGCTACCGCTTGCAAATGCGCCGGTGCCTTTTATATGCTCTACCGCAACTCTATGAAGCGATCTGCTCATTCTAAACTGAATGGGTCCGACAAATTGAATTCCGGCTGTTTTTATGCCTTCTTTTTTCATCTCATCTTTATCCGATATCGGCAAAACTCCACCAAATGCGCGAATATCAATAAATTTAGATAAAATTTCTTTTTCAATCTCGATTTTTTCTTGCTTAACGTTAATTACTTCACGTATTGCGCTTTTGCAATCTAAGATATTTTCATCTCTTTTATACTCTTTAATGAAAATCGCACTTTCGTCTTTTTTCATAATTTCATCTCTAATTGTTCGCTTTATACGTACATCAGTAACTTCTGCTATACCTGTCTCATCGTCTATCCTAGGAACGTTATCTCTTAGCATATCGCCGTTTGGATTAAAATTTTCGCCGTCCCAAAGAAATAGAATTTCCTTCTTTTTCATTACTCGTCTCCTTGAGTGTTATCTTTAATATATTTCGTAAAATCACTTCCGCCCATAGCAAAAGCCAGCGTTACATAAGCGCTCTTAACTCGCTTTTGAGATAAAAACGCATTTGGTAAAATTCCAATCAAAATATCGCGCGTGATTTCTATATTAGCACTTCTTTTTCCTCGCGATACATTGGAGAGTTTTTTATTGGTTTCATCGCACTTGGTCCAAATCCGTTCTAAAAGATCTTTCGTAATTAGTCCGGCATTATTCAGCCATTTTTCGAATGAACTATTTTTGCTAATAGCAAATTGACGATTTATCAACCCTGCAGACATCATTCCTAGCAAATATGCACTCTGCAATACTTCATTATCTTTTAGAAATTCGCTATTTTTCAAAATCGAGTTTATTAACTCTTTTTTATTGCTTAAGCCTTGCAAATTAACCTCCCTTGCAAATGATATTTTTTCATTTAAAGCACCCATTTCATTAAAGAAATTTTGATATTTTTCGATACTTTCTATACTTCTATTTTGATATGTCTTAACGCGATTAAAATAAAATCCCCATTCTATTTTTGACGCATAGCTAGAGTTAATATTGCCTTTATAAATCAAAGCAGCGTATTTTTCCATCATATCATCTAAATTCATCCTGTTTTGTGATAATAAAAAATTCATAATATCAATATTTTTAAGAAATAAATTTTGCATATAAATAGTATCGTCTTGTTGATCTTTACTATCTTTTCGTCTAATCGCCCTAATATTGTATCTACCCATTAAATCGGAAATTTTAGAAATATAAGACGGCAATACATCATCTATTTGCAATAATACATTAACTGCAGCATTGCTTTTTTTATAAAATAGAATTGTATTTAGCACGGGCATATTTGCTTGTGCTTTAGCTACGGATTCCAACTCGTAATTAATACTTTCTTCGATATTTTGTATGCCTTGCAGATCTTTTTTCTTTTCGCTCGGATCTTTTAAAATTTCCACTATTTTTTCTAATAAATTTGCATCATTTACCATTAACGTCGGTAAGACCGCCATTTTATCCCCGTAAAAATTAAAAGATAATTCCTTATCAATTGCCATAAAACCGTTTTTAACTAAATTTGCATTAGCACTATTTAGAGGTAGTAATCTAACTTTAATGTCTTGTAAAGCAGTCGGTAGCTCATTTACGGAACAAAACGCCAAATTCGCATCTCCGCCGATACCCATACTATTTGTAAGCATATCATAACCATAAATTTTGGCAGTTTTACCATTATCGCTATCACTTAAATGACTCGTAAAAATATTTTTGAAATACGCTGAAATCGGCCTACCCTCCCAAGATAATGCGAAAAAAGTAGCTACTTTCATGCCCTTTTTCTTAGGCTCTTCTTGTAGAGCTACAATTTCACTTAAAATATCATCAAAAAAGCTCTCGTTTAAGCTAGATAAATCCGTTAATATTTTATCATTTTTGATATCGTCAGGATTGAAGCAAGAGAGCATATTTTTTGCGGCTTTTAAAATTCCTTTTATAAATTTAGGAGTATCGTCTTTTACGGCTTTGCTAATGAATTGGACATTAGGGAACAAATTGCCAGAATTCGCGCCTATGCCAAATCTACAAACTATTAAATCGTCTCTTGAAATATTGTTATTTACCGATATTTCTTTACTTTTAATATCACAAATATAAATTTTAATAGCATCGTATTCGTAGCTCTTGTTGTTAATTTTAGTTTTTTGTTTGTCGTAAATTTCGCCGATAATAGAAAAAATTTTAACTATATCGCCCAAAATTTATCCTTTCTAAAACATACCTGAATTATAACTAATTTTAATTATATTGTCAATAGTTATTGTGTTTTAATGAAATAATTTGCCTTTTTTAAATTTTTATTATACAATCTGTTTTAAAGCAAGCAATCATCCTTTTTAGGATTTGAAATTTGTGCTTTAATGCAGTCTTGCTTTACAACCTCCAAAACCCCTACTCCGTAGTTCATGCACCCACTTCCAGTACCCGTGCCAAGGATCAAATTTATTAGTTCTGCATTAGCTACAATTTTCCATCTTGCCTGCCACGCATATACCGGCTCGCGATTGTTGCCGTAATAGAATTTCACAGACTCACCCAGCTTTTGCCACAATAAATTTAATTCCATTTCGCCATCATATTTTTGCCCCATAATCGTCTCAAATCGCTGTAAAATATTCGTCTTCATCATCTCTAAATGCCTGCTATCTTGCGGCTGCAAATAGACTTTATGCCCCAAAAGCCCGCTTACTGCGCATGCCACGTAGCCTTGCACAATAGCTTCGTTCTCGCAAATTTTATGATTTTTTGCTTCGACGGTAGTTTGCGTAAATAGAATTTCACCCAAGCTTAGCCCGTCTTTTAGCACTGCTAGCGCGATTTTACGTTCAAACTCCGGCTCGCATGAAGCAAATCGCACGCGCAAGTCCTCTCCTTGCAAGATAAAATCAAACACCGTGCGTTTAAAAATTTTACCGCTTGATTCGTGCCTGTATCCTACGTGCTCCGAAGCCGGCAGATAGCGATAAAGAAAGCCCTGAATCAACTGCGAGAGAGATTTTGTGATTTTTAGATTTTTAGTTGGTAATTTTGCGTTGATGATTAGCATTTGCGCTCCTTTGCGCAGTAAAATTTTGCCCAAGATTCGTGCAAACCTTGGGCAAATGAGTTCTAAGTGAAATTAAAATCCTATCTCTTTGATATCGGCAAACTGCAAAAACGCGCGATAAATTTGCCCGATATTTGTGATACGATTTGCGCGTATCTTGACATCCTGGACGTTTATCATTACGTTATCGAAAAAATCATCAATCACGCCTTTAAGCCCAAATAGTGAGCGCAGATACCCACTCACGTCGTTTTCGTTGAGCTTAATCGCTCTGAATGCCGCATTTAGCGCGCGCTCAGCGTCGTGTTCGAATAGATTTTCGTCCACCGCGCCTATTTTTTCGTCCTTGATGATATTGGCTAGGCGTTTAAAAGTCGCGAAATTTTCCCCGAAATCCGCTGCTGCTGCGATCTCGCCCAGAGCTTTTATGGCCTTGCTTAGTAGTAATAGATCGTTTTCGCCGCTTGCGATGCACGCCTTGATCACGGACGGATTTATCTTGTCAAAAATACCATATAATCTATCTTTTATAAAATCCAGCAGCTTAGAAATGTCAAATTTCTTATAATTTGGCGCCAGCTTTTGCGCAAGCGCATTCGCATCAAAACTCAATCCTTGATTTAGTAAAATTTTAATTAGCCCCGTAGCTGCGCGGCGAAGCGCATACGGATCTTTATTGCCGGTTGGAACTTTATCGATACTAAAAAGCCCCAGGAGCGTTTCAAATTTCATCGCCACAGCGATTACGCTACTAAATACACCGCTTGGCAGCTCACTATCCTCGCCACTAGGCAGATATTGCTCGCGTATCGCGCGGCATACGTGATCTGCCAGTCCAGCATGTGCGGCATAGTAGCTGCCCATAATGCCTTGAAGCTCGCTAAATTCGCCCACCATCGTACTGCTAAGGTCTACTTTACTAAGCATTACGGCATTTTCCACATCCAGTGCGAAGTCCTTTTTGCCGATCTCTGCCTCGATCTGTATAGCATAATCCGCGCTCAGCGCCCTTGCTACGGCTAACTCGCGCACCTGCTTATCATAAACCGAGCCAAGAGCTTGCATATAGGAAATTTGCTTAAGTTTTTCAGGACTAAATTCCGCTTGCAAATCGCTTTTCCAAAAAAACATAGCATCGCTTAGGCGCGCGCGTAAAACTTTTTCATTGCCGCGTACCACTAGCTCGTCATCATCGGTGATCGCATTACTAACAACAACGAAATGATTGCTTAAGCTTTTACCCTCGAAAACGGGAAAATAGCGCTGATTCTCTTTCATCGAAGTGATAATGACCTCTTTTGGCACGCTTAAAAAATCTCGCTCAAAGCTGCCTAACAGCGCCGTCGGGTACTCGGTGATCGCCGTTACTTCATCCAGCAACGCAGGATCGATCTCAATCTTAAAGCCATACTTTTTCTCGAGCTTTGCAAACTCGCTTAGAATTTTATCTTTTCTTTTTTGCTCGCTTAAAATTACGCCGTTACGCTCCAGCAGTGCAAAATAATCTGCGGCGTCTTTAAATTTAATCGCTTCATAGCCAAATTTTCGATGCGGAAAAAATGCAGCCGCGCTTCGCACGCCATAAATTTCAAAATCTACGTTTTGACCGCCCAAAACGCAGGCTATGCTTCTTATCGGACGGATAAACTCAAACTTGCCGCTACCCCAGCGCATCGCGCGTCCAAAATTTAGCGATCGTAAAAACTCCTCTATCATTTCGCCTAGGATTTCACGACTATCACGCCCCTTTTGCACCGCAGCGTGGTAGAGCACCTCTTTGCCGCCTATCTGCCGAAATTCCAGCTCGCTTTCGCTTATGCCGCATTTTTTAGCAAAACTTAGCGCTGCAGGGCTCCACGCGCCGTCTTTGAGCGCGACGGATTTTGGTGCGCCCGTGCTTACGATCTGCGCATCATCGCCGCGTTGTGGAAAATCCTCGTGAAATAGCACGAATCTACGCGGGCTAAATTCGAAGCGAAAGTCGCTATTTATGCGGTTGGCCTCAAGCACTGCGCGCCATTTTAGCGCGATATTCGCACGCTCTTTTAAAAACGGGATCGCAGGCAGCTCCTCGACCCCAATCTCAATGAGTAGTTCCATCTTTATCCTTTTTTCGTTGATTTCGTTTTTCGTTTTTCTCCATCATTTCGCGGTTAAATCCTACGATCATAAATATCATAAAAAGCACGAAAAGTGCGGTTATAACGGCGTGTATCATTCTACTATAAATTCCTTTTGCCCTTTATAAATCGTAAAATAGGCATTTTTAAATTCTAAATTTTTGCCGTTTTGTACAGGAGCGCTTTTGCGAAAAATTCTAAACTCTCCTGTGCTTTTTAGATCAATTATGCCGTCCTTAACGTCGCCTTTTATCGTGCTTATCACATCTCCTGCGCGCAGCTGCCGCACCGATGCGCTAGGCAAAACGTATGGCGCGATAGAGCCTACGTTGCCGCTTCTAGATACGATCTCAAAATCGTCGATTTCAAAGCTTTGCTTATAAAATTTCGTCTTTTTTACTAGCAGATCGAGTTTGTCGCCTAACTGTAGCCCGCTGCCGCCATAGACAAAAACTCCGCTTCCATCTTGAGAAATCGCAAAGCCGTGGCGGTTTGTAAAGCTCACGACCACGCCTTTTATCAGCACAGGCTCGCTTATAATGCGCCCGTAAAGCTCCTCTATCGTGACGGTCTTTGCGGCACTAGCAGTATTTTTAGCTAAAAATTCTTGCTTTTTCGGCATAGATTTTAAAGCGCCTTCGTCTGTCAGAATGAAGCTAATCGGGAAATGATCAGAAGCGGTAGAGAATTTAGCAACCGCGAAGCTGTCCTTTTTATATCCCGGCTCGCTACTAAAAAAATCGTCGCTAAGCAAGATATGATCGAGCACCGCGCCACTTTCATGAGACTCACAAGAGCTAAAATGTTTTAACTGTGAGCAGGGATGCAGCGCCCACAAATCACTAAATCCATCGCGCTCGATAAGCTCGTTTAGCAAAGAATTTCGCCCGAAATTCGTATTAAAATCTCCCGCTACGATAGCGCGTTGGTGCCCTTTCAAAACCTCGCGTAAAAAGGCAAAATTGCGCTTGCGCTCGCTAAGCGGATTGCGTGCAGAGAGCATATGCACGACATAAAAGCTAAAATCAGCGCTGCCAAGCGCAAAATCAGCGCGCAAAATATCTCGTGTTTTAAGCTCTGTCGGGCGGTAGGTTTTTTGAAATTTTATCGGTATGCGCGACATCACCGCCACGCCCGCAGGTGCAGTCTGCGCGCGCGAAAAAGCGTAGAATTTATAGCCCGCCTTCTGCGCAAGCGCTTTTAGCACGGCTTCGTTTTCGATCTCTTGCAGCCCCAAAATATCGGCATTAAGCGCGATTATCTCGTCCGCCACCGCTTGCAGCTTGCGCTCGTATTTTTGCTCGCTCCAGCCTCCGCGCCCGATCTCAAAGTCCGCGTACTCCGTGCCGTCGTTTACGCCGTCGAATAAATTTTGCACGTTAAACGATGCGATTTTCAGCTCCGCCGCACCCGCGCCGCAGAAAAACGCCGCAAAAAGTAGCGCTAAAACTCGCAAACCGCGCTCCTAAAATCAAATTTATCGATGTTTTGGCGGATCGCTTCGTAGGTTACGATTCCCACGCTGGTGGCTAAATTTAAACTGCGCCCCGCCCCGCTCATCGGGATCGTGATGCAGTTTTCGCGGTTTGTGCGCATGATCTCAAGCGGCAGCCCGTGCCCCTCTGAGCCGAAAATTAAAAAATCGCCCGGCTTGAATTTCGCCTCATAATAGAGCTTGTTCGTCTTCGTCGTCGCAAAAAAGAAGCGCTGCTTAAATTTCTCGTTCGCCGCCATAAACTCGTCCCAATTTTCCCAAATTTTAAGATCCAAGTTCGCCCAATAATCGAGCCCCGCGCGGCGCAGATGCTTGTCGTCGATGAGGAATCCTAGCGGCTTAATCAGATGCAAGCGGCATCCCGCATTGACGCACATGCGCCCGATGGAGCCCGTGTTTGTGTGGATCTGCGGATATACTAACACGATATTAAACATCAAAAACCGCCGATTTTGCACGGGCAGAATTCTGTGATTTAAAATTCCACAAGGCAAAGTTTTGAGATTTAGAATTTTGCAAAGCCAAATTACGCGGCTTGGAATTTCGCACGGTAAAGCCTTGCAAATTTGAATGGGCAAAATTCCGTAATTTGAAATTCTGCGAAGTAAAATTTAGGTCCGTGATTTTGCGATACTGCAGGACGTCAGATATCTCCTCACAACGATACGGCTCTTGCATTTTTTTGTGGTGCGCCGAGGCAGCTACTCCCATAGTACAGGACGCTTGATACGGCTCGCTAAATTTTGCTTTAATGCGTTTAATACGACGCAGGCTGTGAGATTTTTCGCCAAGATGTAATTTCATCTCGCTGCAATGCGAGCCGTGAAATTCCGTCTCGTTGCTGCACGGCTCATATAGTTTCCCGCCGCAGCGATGTGATCTGCGAAATTCGCGCGATCCATAAAACTTTGCCTCGTGGATTTTCTCCATGTGGCGGCACGACGGATGGAATTTTAATAGGTAAAATTCTGTGTCATAAAATTCTACCGAGCTAAGCTTTGCGCTATGAAATTTTACGCCGCAAAAAATTAAATTTCGCTCGCCATAAAAGATAAAATTTCGCGCAGCAAAAATCACGGGATTTTGCCTGCGATCAAAGCAAAAAGCGCATTTTTGCAAAGACGCAGCATTCTTGCAAAACGCGTAAATTTCGTCGCGACGATAGAATTTTTTCATAAAACTAGCTCCTAAATAAAACGGCGATTTTATAAAAATCTCTCTAAATTTACGCTTTTAAAGCCGCTACGAACGCCCTAATCTCCGCTTCTTGCAGCCTCTCAATCTCCTTGCCGATCGCAGCGCCGCGCAGATTGCGAGCGACATCCGCAGCGCAAACCAAGCTTTTAAATTTCTTATCCCAAATCCCAAGCCGCTTTGATGCTTGCACCCTACCTTTACAATATAGCCCGAGCCACTGCTTAAGCGGCATTTTTAGAGCGATTTTACATAGTCGCTCGTCGCTTACCCGCTTAAAAAACGGCTCGCTAAGTAGCCTTTTATAAAGAGAATTTAGCCCTAAATTCTTTAAAATTTTATCTTTATCTAATCCTAAAAAATTCAAAAACGCATATAAAAAAAACATTTCATTTCTCACGAAAGATTCACCACGCTCTATGAATTGCATCAGCCGCTCGTGCGAGCGCGGATCAATCTGCAATCCAAAAATCCGCTCATAAAGCCCCAGCTCTTGCATTAGCATCATCCCATATCGATGTGCAGGTGCACGGAAAAATTTAATCAGCTCTGCTTTAACGCGCTCGCAACTAAGATCGCTAACGTCGATGCCGTGCATAAGTTCTAAGGTGCGCAGCTCGGCGCGAAGCTCAAATCTCGCAGCAAACTGCACTGCGCGATATACGCGCAAGCTATCCTCCACGAAAGTGTGCGGATCGACCACTCGCAAAATCCTCGCATGCAAATCCGCAAGCCCGCCGTAAAAATCGAGCACTTTGCCACTTATAGCGTCTATCATCATCGCATTAATCGTAAAATCGCGCCGCCTGCTAGCCTCATGTTCGTCCGTAGCCAAAGCGACGCTAAAGCCCTTGTGTCCGATGCCAGTCTTGCTCTCGATGCGCGGAAGCGAGATATCGAAGTTTTTGTATTTATAGACGAAGTAGCTTTTGCCGACGCCCTGTGCGCCGAAGTCCTGCATAATTTGCTCGAAACGGTGCGGACCCACATCATAAAGCTCCACATCCACGTCGGCGCTCGCCCGCCCCAAAAAATGATCGCGCACGCAGCCGCCTACTAGATATATGCGTGAGCTAAATTTTTTAAGATAATCTAAAAGCGCGATGAAATCGTTATTTTGATAGATTTTCAAGTCGGTTTTCGATACTTGCAAGCAAAAATTCCATAAATTTTAAATTTAGCTCCACACGCGCGTTCAAATCGCCCTTCTCAAAAGCGTTCAGCCCCTCAAAAAGCACTAAAATTCGCTCTTTTATCGCGCTCAAAAACTCCGCTTCGCTTGAAATTTTAAAATCTGCATTTGCGAGATATTTTGATTTGTCACCCGCTTGAGGTTGTCTAGCAGCCCCGAGATGTCGCGCTTCCTCGGGCTGGTGCAGGGCGGAATTTTGAGCACCATAAGAGGCAAAACTTTCCGCTTGCACATCCTGTGCGGTAGAATTGCGAAGCTGCGGCGTGGCGAGCTCATCGTCTCGCACCCCGGGCGTCGTAAAATTCTGCGGCTGCGAAACAAAATTTTGCTGGCGCGCGGCAGCATTGCGGATATTTAGCGCGGCGGAATTTTGAGCTTGAAGTGACGCTAAATCCTGCTTTTTAGAATACGCCGCACCGAAATAATCGTCAACTTCGTTTTCTTTGAAATCAGAGCCAGACCCAAAATCGTCATTGCTTAGCTCCTTAAAATGCGCGCCTAAAATACGAGGCGTCAAATCTTGCTCACTTTGGGAGTCGTCATCCGTAGAATTTAGCGCTAATTCAAAATCTTTACTTTCGGCAGAGCTTTGCGCTATGCTTGCGTCCCTGCTTTGCGGCGAAGCAAACCCATTCATATCGCTACCTAAACTATCGTAAATTTCACCTGCGATGCCTGATAAATCACGCAAGTTTTCGTCAAATTTTGCGGCGGAGCTTTTTAAAATTTCATCGTTTGCAAAGGTTGAATTTGTGGAATTTTTACCACTTGCAGAAGCGGAATTTATAAAATTTTCTCCATTTAAAGAGACGGAGGCCACGGAATTTTGACCGCCTGCAAGATCAGAGTTTTTAAAATTCTCCTCGCTGGAAAAAGTAAAATTTTCATCTTTTGCGGCAGATTTTTTTAAAGTAGCGTCCGCTGCAAATTCTGCGCTGCTAGGCGCAGAGCTCTTACTCGCCATGGAATTTGAATGATCGAAGGCGGAATTTAAAGCGTCCGATGAAACAAAGCGCGAAGTGGAATTTTTAGTATCTAAGGAAGTGAAATTTTGCGCGTTTGATGAAGCGATATCCGGTGCAGATGTGGAATTTAAGGCGCCAGATGCAATGGGATCTGGCGCAAAAGAAGCGGGGCTTAAAGCATCCTGTGCTTCTGCTTCAGCGCTGTTTGCATTCACAGCCCCCTCTTGCTGCACCGCCAAATCTTGCGCGCGCTTTTGTACTTTCATCTCATTGACTGCTTCGATGATATCTTCTAGTTCATTTTCATACATCAATTAGCCACCTCTTAAATTCCGCTTGTTTGCTCGCATCGACGCTTAAAAAGCACTCCAGCATCGCCATATTAACGCCCGAGCTTACTCGATGATTTAAATTTAGCCGCGCAAAAAGCACCGCCGCATCGCCATCTTGCGGATTATCACGTAAAATACCGCGACAAATCCGCATTGCGCCGTAGATATCGCCTTTTTTCTCAAGCTCCATAGCGTATGCTAGTGCGCCATTCAAAGCTAGCTCCTAAGCCTTACTTGCGTAATCTGCGATGATCGAGCCGATCTCTGCAGTCGAGCAAATTTCTTTGGCATCGTACTGCGCGATATCCTTGGTGCGGTATCCATCGCGAAGCACGGCGCGTACGGCGCTTTCGATCGCTGCTGCGGCCTCATTTTCGCCAAATGCGTATTTTAGCATCATCGCCGCACTTAAGATCGTAGCGATCGGGTTTGCGATCCCCTGCCCCGCGATGTCGGGCGCACTGCCGTGGATCGGCTCGTAAATGCCTACCTTGCCGCCGATGCTTGCACTCGGAAGCAACCCGATCGAGCCGCAGATCATACTCGCTTCGTCGCTTAAAATATCGCCGAATAAATTCTCCGTCAAAATCACGTCAAACTGCGCGGGCGCCCGCACTAGCTGCATCGCGGCGTTATCGACGTACATAAACTCCAAATTTATCCCCTCGTAATTTTTCGCTAGCTCGCTTACGACCTCGCGCCACAGCTGGCTTGTTTCAAGCACATTGGCCTTATCTACGAGCGTTACCTTTTTGTTTCGCAAAAGTGCGGCCTCAAACGCGACCTTAGCCACGCGCTCGATCTCAGAGACGTTGTAGCACATCGTATTTAGCGCATCCTTTTCGTTTTTAACGCGCGGCTGCCCGAAATAAATTCCGCCCGTAAGCTCGCGCACCACCATTATATCGACACCCTTGATGATCTCAGGCTTTAGCGTCGAAGCGTTTATCAGCTCATCAAAAATCATTGCAGGACGCAAATTTGCAAACGCTCCAAGCTCTTTGCGAATTTTTAGCAGCCCGCTTTCGGGGCGCAGTTCGCGCGGCAAGCCGTCCCATTTAGCGCCGCCGATCGCGCCGAAAAGCACTGCGTCGCTTGATTTAGCGGCATTTAGCGTCTCATCCGGAAGCGGAACGCCCATAATGTCGATCGCCGCGCCGCCCATCAAGCGATAGTCAAAATTTAGCTCAAAATTAAATTTATGGCTTACGGCATCAAGCACTTTTATCGCTTCTTCGATGATCTCAGGGCCGATTCCGTCGCCTTTTATCACGCATATGTCGTATTTTTTCATCCAAATTCCTTACAAGTTTATCTTTGTTTTTGCGTAATTTATCGCTCCGCCCGCGTCGAGTAGCTTTTGCATAAACTCGGGGATTGCGCCGAATTTATACTCAGTTTTTTGAGTTAAATTTTTAATTACGCCGCCCTTTAGATCGATGCTAAGCTCGTCGCCTTGCGCGATCTTATCCGTCTCGTCGCATTCGAGGATCAAAAAGCCGGTGTTGAAGCTGTTTCGATAAAAAATCCTAGCGAAGTTTTTTGCGATCACGCATGAAATTCCGGCGGCCTTAAGCGCCATCGGAGCGTGCTCGCGCGAGCTACCGCAGCCGAAATTTTTTCCCGCTACGATGATATCGCCGCGAGCTATTTTGGACGAAAAATCCTTGTCCGCATCCTCCATGATGTGCGTCGCAAGCACCGCCGCATCGGAGGTATTTAGGTAGCGCGCCGCGATAATAATGTCGGTGTCGATATCATCGCCGAATTTCCATACTTTTGCCATATTTCCGCCTTAAATTTTAAAATAGATGCGCGATTTTACCGACAAATTTATTAAAATCCGCTCAATCGCTCCAATATGAGGGCGAAATTCCTCGCTTAGAATTTAGGGCTAAATTTAAACGCCAAAGCGCAGAGATAGGAAGTGCGGAGGCGCTAAATTTTAAAGCGACGGCGTAAAGGAGGCGGAATTTTGGCGCGTCGGTTTTACATCCTGCGAACGCGGAATTTTAGCGAACAGCCTTAAATTTAGCTAAAAATATAACCTAAATTTTAAAATTTAGCCTAATTTCCAGAATTTGAAAAATCATTAAATTTAGATAGTTCGCGCCGTATATAAGCAAAAATAAAGAGCGTTTCGGTATAATCCGATTTTTCAAAACCAAATACACAACGACACAAGGAGATTTTATGGCGAGCCCAAAAGACGCCTTAAGCCCCATCGAGCAATTTTTCGACGACAATCAAAAAAGCTACATCACCTACGAAAGACTGATAAAATTTTTCGACAAAGCCCCCACCGCAACGGCCGTTAAGAAGGTCGAAGCGCTTACGAAAAAATTTGACGTCGAGCTGATCTCCGCCGCAGAAATCTCCAAAATTAAAAATTTAGAGGACGCGAAACTCAAAGAAGCGACGCAAAAAAGGCTGCTGGACGAGGGCTGGGACGAGGAGTTTGACCTATCCAGCGACGTCGAGCTTTTGGAGTGGAGCCGCTCTGACAGCCCGGTACGAATGTATCTGCGCGAAATGGGGCAGATCCCGCTACTTAGCAAGGAGGAGGAGATCGAGATCAGTAAAAAAATCGAGCTCGGCGAGGATATCATCATCGACGCGTTTTGCTCCGTGCCATATCTGATCGATTTTATACTTGATTACAAAGAGCCGCTCATTAACCGCGAGCGCCGTGTAAAGGAGCTTTTCAAGAGCTTTGACGACAGCGACGAAGAGGGTGAAGAGGAAGACGAAGAGGAACTATCGGAGGAGGATTATGACGACGAGGAGGATGAGGAAAGTGCGGACGAGGCGAAGCAAAGGCGATCCAAAAAGAACGATAAGCGCGCTCTAAAGGTCATCGAAAGCTTCAAGGCTCTCGAAAAAGCCAAAAAGGACTGGATGAAATTTGCCGAGAAAAACGCCGAAGCGATTAAGCAGAGCAAAGGAATTTTATCGAAGCTGAACTTGGCGTTTAAAAAGAAAATTTTAAAAGAAAAGCTCATGGATCTGGGGCCAACCAGCAAGCTCATCACCGAGATCGTAAAATCGATGGAGACCGCGCTAAAAAGCGACGAAGGCTTCGAAAAGGAGCTCAAGCGCTTAGAGTACAAGCTGCCGATGTTTAGCACCGAACTGCGCGAAAATCACAAAAAAATCCTAAAAGATATCACGAAGCTCAGCAAAGACGACATCATCGCGCGCGTGCCGGAAGCTACGATGGTCTCGACCTATGTCGATATAAAAAAGCTCTTTTTGACAAAAGAGGCGAGCAAAAAAAGCTTTAATCTCGAGCCCGAGCGGCTGAAAGAAATTTTGGAGCAGATCAAGCGCGGCAAGCGCATCAGCGATAACGCAAAGGCACGCATGGCGAAGTCCAACCTACGCCTGGTCGTCTCCATCGCCAAGCGCTACACCAACCGCGGGCTGCCGTTTTTAGACCTCATCCAGGAGGGCAACATCGGACTTATGAAGGCTGTGGATAAATTTGAATACAAGCGCGGCTATAAATTTTCAACCTATGCGACGTGGTGGATCCGCCAAGCAATCTCGCGTGCCATCGCCGATCAAGCGCGCACGATCCGCATCCCGATCCATATGATCGAGACGATAAATCGAATTAATAAAATCACGCGCAAATATATGCAAGAAGGCGGCAAGGAGCCCGATATCAACGTCATCGCGCAAGAGGTAGGCCTTAGCGTCGATAAGGTAAAGCAGGTCATTAAAATCACAAAAGAGCCGATCAGTCTAGAAGCGCCGATCGGAAACGAGGACGACGGCAAATTCGGCGATTTCGTCGAAGACAAAAGCTCGGTTTCGCCAATCGAGCAAATTTTAAAATCCGACCTAAAAGAGCAGATAGACGACATCTTAGAGCAACTCAACGACCGCGAGCGAACGGTGATCCGCATGCGATTCGGACTGCTTGACGACGAGAGCGACCGCACGCTCGAAGAGATCGGCAAAGAGCTCAACATCACTCGCGAGCGCGTCCGCCAGATAGAAAGCTCGGCGATCAAAAAACTAAAACACCCAAAAATCGGCCGCAAACTCAAAACCTATATCGAGAGCTAGAACAAAACGTCGATATAATTTACTCTTTTTACTCTTTGAACGCCCGGCAAATTCAAAAATCCATTAGATAGCCGGGCTTTGGCGTCGGTATTATTGATCTTAAACGCACGACAAACTAAAATCCACATAGAGTGCTAATCCAGAGCTGTCAATAATGTATTTTTTAGCCTAAATTTTATCAGGCGGAGCGCAAATTAAGCTGCAGTAAAAAGTATCGGTGCTTGAAACGCCGATTTTGAGATGCTTAAGATTTTAAATCTGTAGGTTTCAAACTCCAGTTGAGTAAATTTACTCTAGCTTCGGCAAGGCTTATATCCTCGAAATTCCCCTTTCAAACTCCAGTGGATGAAATTTGCACGACGAGCGCGGCAGAGCGCGTATCAATGCATATTCGTTTCAAACTCCAGCGGAGCAAATTTACACACAAGCCGAAAAGCAAAGAGCCTAATGCTGCCGAAGTTTCAAACTCCATCGGAGTAAATTTACACCACACATTCGCAACCCACATGGTCGAGCGCGCAGGTTTCAAACTCCATCGGAGTAAATTTACACAGTATTCGCTTAGGCGTCATTCTCATAGTCGATCGTTTCAAACTCCAGTGGAGAAAATTTACACAGAGTCAGAAATTTTATTTTTCCAGGCTATGAATATTTGAAGTTTATATTTTTACCCCTTAAATTTAGATAAGCGGCAAAGACGGTTTAAAATAAAACACCGTATTTGCGGTGTTTTGCAAATCTTAGCTAAAGCTTTATCCGCACAATTTTCAAAATCCGACTAAAACTAGGTAGCGCGATTTGACGGCGCAAAAGCCGCCGCCGTTTCGGCGTGCTATCATTCCATCCCGCACCATCTAGCTAGCTTACTGCGCGCTGACAAACCGACAACTCGGCACCGACAAACTTTGACGCACGCTCAATCGCATCCCGCCGCCGCACTGTCGTACCTGCAATCGCAGCGCCCATAAATTTGCCACATTACTGCGCTAGCAACCGCAATATTATCTTAAATTTACCGCTCCGCCGCGCCGTCTCTCTTAAAATTTACCTTCTGTAGCCAAGGGTGCGCTGGATAACACGACGTCGGTATTTTTATTTTGCTCTAAATTTACCTTCCGTCGCACCGCTAAATTTAACCGCGTCGCAAGCTGTGTTTTTTAAGGTAGCTGTAAATCCAGGCTCCGAGCAACAAAACCGCCGCGAGGCAATACATATAAAAGGCCGCGCCGTTTTCATACTCCACGTCCTGCGCAGTAAAGACCTGCTGCGACATTTCGGGGTTTCGCGCCGCCTCGTCCGCGATCTGCGCCATCACCTCATCGTCGTGCACGCCTAGCGTGATCTTTCGTAGATCGATGAAATTTGTCCGCTTATCCAGATGCCTGCCGCTGCGACCCGTGACGTAAACGCTATGCGAGT
>CAUPZQ010000035.1:0-22949 GCA_963515915.1 uncultured Campylobacter sp. | reverse complement strand
CCGCCGCACGCGACGTGGATGGAGCCGTTTGAGTGGCTGGGCGGCGACGTGAGCAAGTATCCTATCGCTATCAGCGGCGCGCACTCTAAATTTAGGCTCCACTCGCAGCTAAACAGCTCGCTCATCCGCAACTACGCCGAGATCGCGAACCGCGAACCGGCACTCATCAGCCCCGCCACGGCAAAGGCGCGCAGCATCAAAACGGGCGACGTGGTAAGGATCTATAACGACCGAGGCGAGATCCTCTGCGGCGCACTGGTAAGCGATACCGCGCAAGATAATGTCGTGATCGTGAGCGAGGGCGCGTGGTACGATCCAGCCGTCTGGGGCGAGCGCAGCCTATGCAAGCACGGCAACATAAACGTGCTAACCAAGGACGTACCTAGCTCGCAGCTCTCGCAAAGCAACACCGCGCACACGAGCATGGTGCAGATCGAGAAATTTAAAGGCGAACTGCCGAGCGTAACGGCGTTTGATAGACCAGCGACGATAGAGGGTTGAAATTTGGCTTTGTTTTTAAAAAAGCACGCAAAGCCCTGTTACCCGCGGCCGCAAGCCCAGCTTTCATTTTGCTTTTATTAACCGTCATAAGGCTGGTTCGCGCAGCTTTTTTGAAATTTTGATTTTTAGAGCGCAAATTCGGAACTGCTGCGTCCGAAAAACTTATCCATGCTTCGTGCAGCAAGTTGTTTTTGAAATTTCGGTTTTGGTATTTTAAACAGCCGAATTTCGGCTTTTGCGGATTTAAATTTGAACGGTTAAATTTAACCGTTCAAATTTACTGCCAAATTTAGCTTTGGCGGTGAGTTTCGGCAAATTCGCCGTTTGCAAATTCTCTTTTAAATTTCGTGTCTAAATTTTAAAATTTTATGCTTTCCCTCATCGCAGGCGCACGATTTTAAATTTAATAGCAAGCCGCACGGGTGTGAAACGTAAGTTCGGCGCGCCCTTTCTCATGCGCTGCGCCAAAGTCTTACTGATCGCAAATAAAATCATTGAGTTTCTACACCAAAAGCTCGCCTAAGAGGCGGCGTATTTCTCATGAGGTTCTTTTTCTTTTGCCTTATATAGTGCCTAGTCATTGGCATCGCACCGAATACATCGGCGATCCACGCCGCGGCAAATGCCCTCAAGTTCGGCTGCGGCAGCGCTGCAAACGAAACGGCGTAATACTCGCCCACGGGGATTTCGCCCCGCAGCGTCTTAAGCGCCTTATCAAACGCCTGAGTAAAATTTTCGCAGTCTAGCCTGTTAGCAAGATCCCCGATTTGCGCTAAAACTCTTGCAGACTCCGCCATAAAGTGCGTCACGGATCACGCCACTAGCAAAATCTACCCACTAGAGAAAGCCTCCAAAGATGCCGTAAGCACGAGGACATAATAAGCGTCTCTCAACGCTACATTTTTTTAGGATACGCGCTGATAGATAAATTTTCTAAAAATTTAATAATTTTAGGTCTTCGAATTTTATTATAATTTTGCCTCCTTAATTTTGTAAAAAATTCTATTTTTACAAATATATAATAACTTTCAGAATTACTTAAATCAAATTTCACTACAATCCTACCATTTTTGATAAATAAATTCAAGGAGATCGCGGCTTATGTCAAAAATCGCGCGCAATGTCCATCTATGGGCTTCGATTGTATTTTTCATACCCTTTATCTTGATATCGATTAGTGGCTCGGTTCTAGTCTATAGAGACGAGATCGAGGGATTTTTACACGCAGATGAGGTGTTTAGGTCGGCGCAAAGCATATAGGAATTCAGTGAAAGGTTAAAATTTAACGAGCTAGAAGCGGTAGTAAAGATAAAATTTAACGACTACGAAATCACGGACTGGCTCATAGCGCAAAATCCAAATAAAACCGATAGAATTTGGTTGAATAAAAAAGATATCGGCCGTGCATTTATATACCTTGATGCTTACAGCGGCGAGATAAAGAGCGCGCCAATACCCTATAACTCGGGTTTCCTCGCTGCCGTAAATGATTTACACGCCAGATTATTTTTAGGCAAAAACGGCGGAATTTTCGTAGGCATCACGGCGATCGCAGCGATTGGAATTTTACTTAGCGGCTTTTTAATCTACAAAAAATTTTGGTTAAATTTAGCGCGACTAAATTTTAAAAAACTTATGCCCTTTATGCGTGACTCACACCGCCTAATAGGCATTCTTATCACTCCCATAATGCTAGCCATATGCGTTAGCGGAGCATGGTGGGAGCTAAGGTCTATATTTTTCAAACCAAACCATCTGGCACTCCGGCTCGCCGGAGGTGGCACTCTAAGCCTAGATGCACTACTTGAGCGCTTAGATCTAAAAGAATTCCACCCCGTTTTCATACGTATGCCCCAAGACGGCATCGCTAGGATTTACGGCACTAGAAGCGATCAAAGCATGTTGCAAAGCGATTTTTCCAGCTATATTGCATTTAATAGCGACTCGGGCGAAATTCTAGAGCGCGTCTATATCGACGAGGCGGGCTTTGCGGCCAAATTCCAAGATTCGTTTCGCAAAGCACACGCAGGCTCTTACGGCACGCTAAGCAAATTTATTTGGTTCTTAGCGGGTCTTGCTCCGCTATTTTTGTGCATTTCTGGCTTTATATAACGATAAAAAGATCAAATTCTAAAAGGAGAAATAGTGAGAAGTAAATTATCTCTTTCCGTCATAGTTGCAATAAATTTGCTAATGCCGATTTTTGCCCACTCGGAGACGACTCAAACTGAAGAAACCGAAAATTTAGGCACTAAAGTTACGAGTACTCAAAAAATTCGCCGCGACGATAGGGACTACGAAGCCAGAAAGCTTATTAAAAGTACTACAAGGCTAGATCTTAGCGTCAAACAGACTCCTCAATCGCTCACCGTCGTGACCGAGGCAAAGTTAAAAGATATGGGTATCACCGATTATCAGGTGCTAATGCGAAATATCGCAGGCATAACCTCGGGTCGCATGGATGAAAGGCTTTATCCTACAGCGCGAGGATTTAGCATAGATTATTATTTACTAGATTCGATGCCTAGCTTCGGCGGATTTAGCCTCGGAGCAAATGATTTAAATTTGCTCCCATACGAGCGCGTCGAAGTTGTAAAGGGCGCTAACGGGCTTCTTGCGGGCGCAGGCAATCCTGCGGCTAGTTTAAATTTTATCCGAAAAAGGGCAGACTCTAAAACTGCCAAAGGCTTCATCACCCTAAATGCAGGCTCGTACGACAAATATGGTCTAAAAGCCGATGTCCAAAGCCCATTAAATTCTAATGGTTCCGTGCACGGAAGGCTAGCTTTTATGCACGAGCGCTCACACTCATATATGGATTACTATAACCGTCGAAATACCGCAGTTTACGGCGTGCTTGACATCGATGTCACTGACGATTCATGGTTAAGCTTAGGTTCGTTTTATCAGACCTTGCGCCGTCATGGCACGCGCTGGGGCGGAATGCCTGCGTTTTACACCGATGGCAGGCGCACCGAATTCGGTAAAAACGAAATTTTCTCCCAGCCATGGACACGCTATGATATTTCTACGCTAGATTTTTATGCGGATTATAGGCACTATTTCGCAAATGACGCGAGTTTAAATTTAAGCTATTCATTTCGCCGTGCACACACCGACTCCAATCTTCTTTATTACGGCGGTAGGGTATCGCCAAATGGTATGGGTTCGGTCGCAGATCTGAGCATCTACGCTAATAAGCGCGAAGAAAATATCCATAATATCGACGCTTATACCAACATCCCATATGAGCTTTTTGGAGAAGACCACGAATTTGTCGTAGGCGCGATGTATAATCTTTATAAAAAAGATGCCGATAGCGTAAGTAGTTACTGGAATAGCCGTAATACACCCGAAGGCTTGGCCTTTGCGGCACGCACGACGATAAATTTTAATAATTTACATATTGACGATCCACGTCTTCCGTATATAGATCAAAACAACGCTGATCGAACTACGCAAAAGGCTGTATATGCGGCAAACAAGCTCTCGTTAACGGAAAATTTAAAGCTACTTTTGGGCGCGAGAATGAGCTATTACAAATATGAAATTACGGGCGGTGCCGACAATAGGAATTTCGCTCGCGAGATCACGCCGTATTGGGGCATCACCTACGATATCGGTGAAAACCACACTTTATACGCAAGCTACACGAGCATATTTAAACCTCAAACCTACAAGGATAAAAACAATAAATATCTTGATCCCATTCAGGGCAAAGATTACGAAGCGGGCATTAAAGGCGAATATTTTGGCGGAGACCTGCAGACAAGCTTTGGAGTTTTTAAGATCATCCAAGACAAGCTAGGAATTCGCACAGACGAATACATAACCGGCACTAATTCCTACGCTTACCGTAGCGGACGTGGAGTGACTAGTCGCGGATTTGAGATAGATATAAACGGCAAGATAAAAGATGGATTTACGATAAGCACGGGACTGGCGCACTACAAAGCCAAGGACGCTGACGGCAAAATTTATGCCTCCGACTCCTCGCGCACGAGCGCGAACGTCTTTGCTAAATACGAAATCGGCGCATTTCGTATCGGCGTAGGAGCTATGTATCGTTCTAGAATATACTCCGATAGCGCTTATGGTAGGATCGAGCAAAAGGCATACACTATCGCAAACGCTATGATGGGCTATAGGGTAAATAAAAACTTCGATATCCAGCTAAACGTCGATAACATCACCGACAAGCGTTACTTCGAGGGTATCGGCTCGAACCGCATGATTTACGGCGATCCTAGGACATACAATCTAAGCTTTACATATAGCTTTTAAATTTAGAGCTCTTTGGGAAGTAGAATTTTGCCACGAGCGAAATTTTATTTTACACGAAATTCCTCGGCCGCTGCGGAATTCTACTAGCGTATAAAGTGGAATTTGCCGCAAGATTGGAATTCTTCTCCATGCAAAAAGCAAAATTTTATGCAGGGCAAATTTACTCGCCCTGCGGATAGAATTTCGCCCGGCAGCAAATAAAATTTACCGCTGCACCCTACGCTACGACGTTTGGAAACTCATAGACCACACGACCGCTTTTGATCGTGCAAACCGCAGCGCCCGTAAGCTGCTTGCCGAAAAGCGGCGAGTTGCGCGATTTGGACTTATTTAGCGCCTCGTCGTAAACGTAGGAAATCTGCGGATCGATGATCGCGACGTCGGCTAAAAAGCCCTCTTTGACCTCGCCCTTGTCCTTTAAATTTAGAATTTTAGCCGGGTTAAACGAGCAGAGGCGCACCATGTCTTCAAGGCTGATGACGCCTTCGTTTACGAGCCGAAGCGTAAGTGGCACGAGGGTTTGAAGCCCTAAAATTCCAAACGGCGCGTGATCAAATTCTACGAATTTATCGTCTGTGTTGTGCGGAGCGTGATCGGTTACGATGGCGTCGATTAGACCGCTTTTAAGCGCCTCTCTGATCGCCTGCACGTCGCTTTGAGTGCGAAGCGGCGGCGACATTTTAAAATTCGTATCGTACCCCATCAGCTCGCGCTCGTCGAAGGTGAAGTGATGCGGCGTAGCCTCGCAGGTGACGCGGATACCCTCGCGCTTAGCCTGCTTTATGAGCTTTAGCGACCACGCCGAGCTTACGTGCGCGATGTGGATGTGCCCGCCCGTCTTTTTGGCAAGCAGCAGATCGCGCGCTATCATAATCTCCTCTTTTTCGCTCGCCATCCCCTTTAGACCGAGGATCGCGCTAACCTTACCCTCGTTCATCACGCCGCCGTGGCAAAGCGAGCAATCCTCGCTGTGATTTATCACGAACGAGCCGAAGTGCGCGGAGTATTCGAGCGCCTGTCGCATCACGGAGCTGTCGGTCACGGGCAGCCCGTCGTCGCTGAAGGCCACGCAGCCCGCCTCGAGCATATCGCCCATCTCGACGATCTTTGCACCCTTGCAGTCCTGCGAGATCGCGCCTATGGGCAGCAGATCGATAAGTCCGCGCCCCTTGGCCTTGGCGATCATCGCGCGCGTGATGCTTGAGTTGTCGTTCACGGGCTTGGTATTTGCCATCGGAAGGCAGGTTGTCACGCCGCCTGCGACCGCGGTTTCGCTGCCGCTGATGACATCGTCTTTGTATTCGAGCCCGGGATCTCTAAAATGCACGTGCATATCGATGAGCCCCGGCATCACGAGCTTGCCCGCAGCGTCTATGACGCGGTCTGCGGCGGGGCACTCGCGTGTGATCTTTGAAATTTTATCGCCTTCGATCAGGACGTTCGCCTCCTCGCTGCCGCCCCAATTAACGATCGTGCCGTTTTTTATCAAAATTTTCATCGTGCGCTCCTATTTAAATTTATCGTATGAAGTATCGCCATTCGCATCGCCTCGCCGTTTTCTACCTGATCTAAAACGCAGCTATAGCGCAGATCGTCGGCTACGTCGGAGTTGATCTCCACGCCGCGGTTGATCGGGCCCGGATGCATTATCATAACGCCCTCTTTCGCCGCCTGCATGCGCCTCGCGGTAAGTCCGAAAAATTTCGAGTACTCGCGCACGCTCGGGAAGCTTGGCTCGCCGTCTTGCCGCTCAAGCTGGATTCTAAGCATGATGATGACGTCGGCGCCCTCGATCGCCTCCTCTACGCTTTTGCATATCGGGCAGCCGAACGCGTCGCAGTCGCGCAGCATCATCGGAGGGCCGAAGAGCCGCACGTTTATGCCAAGCTTTCGCATCGCCCAGATGTCGCTTCTAGCCACGCGCGAGCGAAATATATCGCCGATGATCGCGACGTTTAAATTCTCGATCCTGCCCTTGTGCTCGCTGATCGTAAAAAGATCCAGCAGCGCCTGGCTCGGGTGCTCGTTCAGCCCGTCGCCCGCATTTACGATCGATGCGTCGCAGTTGGCCGCTACGAATTTCGCCGCGCCCGAGCAGCTGTGGCGCAGTACGAAGATATCGGTGCGCATCGCCTGCATATTTCTGATGGTGTCGATCAGCGTCTCGCCCTTTTTCGTGCTGCTGTCTGCAGCCGTGAAATTTACGCTGTCCGCGCCCAGGCGCTTGGCTGCGATCTCAAAGCTCGTGCGGGTACGGGTGGAGTTTTCGAAAAACGCGTTGATGACCGTCTTGCCGCGAAGCGAGTCGGATTTTTTGACGTCAGAGCGGTTGAGCGCTTTAAACTCGCGCGCCAGATCAATGAAGTCGTAGATGTCCTCGCGGCTTAGATCCTGCGCGCTAAGAAGATGCTTTAGCTTATACATTCCCTCTCCTTTTTTGGGCCGAATTTCAGTCGTAATTGTATAAAAAATTCTCTGATAAAATTTTAAAATTTAAGAGCCGGGCTCAAATTTAGGCGCGGAATTTTGCTTGAAATTTCATTTGAGTTCGCATATGAAGCGCGAGCGGAATTTCGGGGTAAAATTTAAAAATTTTGAGATTAAATTTGAGCTTCTTGAGCGAAAATTTTAAAAAATCAGCCGCGCCACTTACGTAAAATTTTAAAGCTTTACGCGCAACGGGCGGCTAGAAAAAGAAAGAATTTAAAGCTGATTTAAATACTTTATATAATTTTTCGCACTATTTTCTACGGCTTGCTCGCTTTTATCATAAGTAAAGCCGTATGAGACGAAATTAGGCATAGTCGTTGCGCCGACGAAATTAAATGTAGCCTTAAATGGCGCTAGCACCTCATCCACGCTAAAGCCCACGATGCCGTTTTTAGAGTAATTTGCCTCGGTCGCGCCAAGTGAGATCGCAAGCGCGAATTTTTTGCCCTTAAGTTTGCCGCCATCCTCTCCGCCGTAAGCCCAGCCGCGCGTAAAAACATCCTCAAACCACTGCTTAAGAAGCGGCGTGCAGTTTGAAAAACGAAACGGAAACTGAAGCACGATTTTATCGTGGCTTTCGAGCAGTTTTTGCTCCTTTTCCACATCGATTTTAAAATCCGCATAAAGCGCGTAAAGATCATGAAGCTCGAACTTATCAGGATGGGCTAGCACGGCATCCCTCCAGTGGCGGTTTACAAGCGAGTTTGCGATATTTGGGTGAGCTAAAATAATGAGAGTTTTCATTTCTATCCTTTAAATTTGAAATTGCGGGGCGCATTATAGCCCTACTTCGTAAATTTTTTCTCGTTTTATCGCAAGCAGCCTTAAATTCTAAAGCTTTACCGGCCGCTGTCCGCTTCTCTTTGACAGCGGCTTCAAAGGGCGTGAGCTTTGAATTCCAAACTTCATCCACTACTCGCGCTTTATTTAGAAATGCTCGCCCTCGGGGCACTCGTCGCGTTTTACAGAGGTTTACCACTTCTTTGCAAATATTTATATTCCATTGCGGAGGCTCGCGCGAGTAAAATTTTAACGAAACCGCCGCGCAGGGGAAATTTTAATAAAATTTAGCATCGCTTCTCTGCAAGCATTCGCCACAACAAATAAAATTTAGATGAAATCTAGCCGTGCTTTAAACTATACAACCTTGCCATCGGTTCCGTCGTCGGGCTGTGGGTGCTCATCGCGCTCTTATGAGTGTCCGTCACGCTTTCGTGCAGGCTCGTTACGCTCCTGCGAAGACTTGCCGCTTTATTGCGGGTGGTAGTTGCAACAAAAAATTTTGAGTAAAATTTAGCGTAATTTAAATTCTAAAGCTTTGCCTACCAGCCGCCTCTTCAGGATCTGAATTATCATCGCGCTCCTGCGAGTGCCCGCCGCGAGGCTCCTGTCTAGGCTGCACGCCAAAGCCCTCCAAGACCTTGCCTAGGCTTTCATTTGCATCTTTTATAATTCCTTGTAGGCTTTGCCCCATCTGATCAAGGTTTTTGCTCGCTTCGCGTGCCGCCGCCTCGCTCTGCTTTAACAGATCCTTGGTCCTATCGGCGTTGCGAGCGGCGAAATCGCTCAGCGCTTCGGGCGCCTTTTTCTGCAAATTTTGCAAGGCCTCGCCCAAAACTTTAGCATCGTTTGCAAGCTCGTCTATCGTGGAGTTTAGATCGGATTTTTGCTTGCTCTCAAAGCCCTGCGGCACGGAATTTTGCACGGAGCCTTGCATAGAATTTTGTGTGGAGCTTTGAACGGAATTTCGCCCCGAGCTATCCGTGCTTTTATTAAAATTTTGCCCTTGATTACCCGCGCTAAAATTCTGTTCCGAGCGTGTGCTTTTCTCGCGATTTTGCGCGTCTGATCCGCCGTCGCAGCCGCCTAAAACACACGCCGTAGCTAGCGCCAAAATAAAATTTCGCGCCGCGTTTATAAAATTAAAATTTCTAGCGCGACCCGCCGAGATAAAATTTAATCCGTCCTGCGCCGAGATAAAATTCTGCCCGCCGTCCGCCGAAGTAAAATTTCGCGCACCGTCCGCCGAATCGAAATTTTGCCATCGTTCAAAGCCCTGCTCGCCGCTAGCTCGGATAAAATTCTGCGCCAAATCGCCTCCGCACCCTTTCAAAATTCGTCTTTTCAAAATCCGCTCCTTTAAATTTCATCTCTCGCAATCGCGCTTGGAAGTCGCCCGAAAAACAGGTCGCTTCTAAGCTTCAAAAGCAAGCAGATAGCGATATCGGCGCTTTGTTCGCGGATGTAGTTTCGATCACCTTTTAGATGAAATTCCCCGACGATCTGTTTGCCGCCCTGCTCTTTTGCGCCGATAAAGACCGTCCCTACGGGCTTTTGCGCGCTTCCGCCACCGGGGCCCGCGATACCGCTTACCGCGAGGGCAAAGCTCGCCCCGCTGCTTTGCAGCGCGCCTTCTAGCATCTCGCTCACGGTCTGCGCACTTACCGCGCCGTAGCGTGCGAGCGTATCTTCGCCTACGTTGAGCCAGAGATTTTTTATCTCGTTGGCGTAACTTACGAGCGAGCCGTCAAAAACGTCGCTCACGCCCGCGACTGCGCCGAATTTTGCGGCGATGAGCCCTGCGGTGCAGCTTTCGGCAAAGGTGATCTTAGCGCCTATCTCGCGCAGTCTATCCACCACAAAGCCCATAAAATCGCCGCCTTCGATGTAGCAGCTCTCATAATACTTGCCGACGCTTTGTAAAAACGCGTCCAGCGCTCCGAATTTCATCGCACTGGCGCGCACGAGCAGCAAAAAGGAGCTGGGTCTGCTGATCGTAAGCGAAATTTTATAACTGATCGCGAGGCTTTCTAGGCGCTGCTTTACGCTTTCGTATTCGCAATCGAATAGATAAAAGCTCTCGCCCGCGCTCGGCGCGTCTTGAAGGATCGGCGGCAGGCTCTGCAAGCAAAGCGCCTTGATCACGTTTACCGAGCAGCCTCTGACGTTTAGCAGGAAGCTGTTTTTCGCCACCGTGCGCGCCATCGAGGGCGCTAGGGTCTCTCCGTTTTTCAGCTCGAGCGAATCGAAAGAGAGCGTCGATAAAATTTTTCCGACGACCGCGTAGGCGGAGTTTGCCGCAAAGATCGTGATAAAATCGTACGAATCGATCATCTTTTCAAGCGCGAAGGGCAAAACCTTATCGTTTTCGCTTAAGAATTTCAGATCGTCCATCCGCCCAAAAACTCGTTCATAGCTGCGAGAAATATAGCTCATCAAAGCCGCGTCGTAGCGGATCTCCTCGCCGATTACAAGGATGATATTTTTCATAAAGACCCTCATTAAATTTTCGCACATTATAGCATAAACGCAGACTGCTCTTTCAGAGCTTTTTAATGGCGTTTTGGATAAACTTCACAAATTTTTTAAGACACGAAAAGGTACAAATATGGACTACAAAGATACTCTCTTTCTTCCTACGACGGACTTTGCGATGCGAGGCGCACTGCCGCAAAACGAACCTGCGCGGTTTAAGGCATGGTACGAGCAGCGTAAAATTTACGAAAAGATGAAGGCTAAACGCAAGGGCGCAAGCGTTAGCTTCAATATCCACGACGGCCCTCCGTACGCTAACGGACACCTCCACATCGGCCACGCGCTGAATAAAATTTTAAAAGACATCATCACCAAAACCCATTATTTCTTCGGCGAGGAGATCCGCTACGTGCCGGGCTGGGACTGCCACGGTCTGCCGATCGAGCAGCAAGTAGAGATCAAACTAGGTGAGCAGAAAAAATCACTTTCAAAAGTGCAGATACGCGAGCTTTGCAGACAGCACGCCAAAGAGTTCATCGACGTGCAGCGCAATGAATTTAAAGATATGGGGATTTTGGGCGACTGGGACGATCCGTATCTGACGCTAAAATTTGAATTTGAAGCTGAAATTTACAAAGCGCTCTGCCAAATCGCGAAAAAAGGAATTCTGATCGAGCGCTCAAAGCCCGTATTTTGGAGCTGGGCGGCAAAAAGCGCGCTCGCAGAAGCCGAGGTTGAATACAAAGACAAAGAGGACTACTCGATCTTCGTGGCGTTTGATCTAAGCAGTGAAGCGAACGCTAAAATCGGTGCGAAAGGCGCTAAAGCGGTCATCTGGACGACCACGCCTTGGACGCTGCCTGCAAACGGCGCGATATCTTTGAACCCGAATGAAATTTACGCACTGACGAGCGAAAATTTGATCCTAGCCAAACCTTTGGTCGAAAGCCTCGTAAGCCTGGGCATCACGAAGGGCGAGATCGTAAAAGAATTTGGGGCCGCCGAGCTTGAGGGCTTAAACGCGATCAACCCGTTAAACGATAGAGCTTCGAAATTTATCCTCGGCGAGCACGTTTTAATGGACGGCGGCACCGGGCTCGTGCATACGGCTCCGGGACACGGCGAGGACGATTATTTCGTAGGGCTTAAATACGGCATCGAAGTGCTGATGCCCGTGGATGAGGGCGGCTGTTTCGATCAAACTCTTAAAACCAAAAAACTCTTCCGCGCGGACGTCGTGGATGAGCTCGTGGGGATGCATATCTTCAAAGCAAACGAGAGAATTTTACAGATCCTAGGCCCCGCGCTTATAAAATCCGGCAAATTCGTCCACTCTTATCCGCACTGCTGGCGCACGCACAAGCCGGTGATCTACCGCGCGACGAAGCAGTGGTTTATCGCGATGGACGAGCCAATGCCTAGCGGCAAGACGCTGCGTCAGGTGGCGCTAGAGCAGATCGGAGGGGTTAAATTTTATCCGCAAAGCGGCATCAACCGCCTTACCTCGATGATAGAAAACCGCCCCGATTGGTGTATTTCCCGCCAGAGGGACTGGGGCGTGCCGATAGCGTTTTTCCGCGATAAAAACACCAAAGAGCCGATCTTTGATGAGAAAATTTTAAATAATATCTACGAAATTTTTAAGGCTAAGGGCGCGGATGCTTGGTGGCAGATGGAAATTTCGGAGCTTTTGCCTCAGGACAGCGGCTATAAGCCTGAAAATTTAGAAAAGGTGATGGATATCTTAGACGTTTGGTTCGATAGCGGCTCTACGTGGAAAGCAGTGCTGCAAAGCGGCGCCTACGATGCGGGCAAATTCCCTGCGGATATGTATCTTGAGGGCAGCGACCAACACCGCGGCTGGTTTCAAAGCTCACTGCTTCTAAGCTGCGCGATCAACGAATGCGCGCCGTACAAAAGCATCCTCACTCACGGATTTACCGTCGATGAGAAGGGCCAAAAGATGAGTAAGTCCGTCGGAAACGTCGTCTATCCGCAAGAGGTCGCCAAGAGCCACGGCGTTGAAATTTTACGCCTGTGGGTCGCGATGAGCGATTATTCGACCGATCTAAAGATCAGCGACAATATCCTAAAGCAGGTAAGCGAACAGTACCGCAAGATCCGAAATACGATAAGATTTCTGCTCGCAAGCACCAGTGATCTGGGCGAGATCGAGACGAGCAATTTTACGCGGCTCGACCGCTGGATCCTAACGCGCGCGGCAAACGCCTTTGCGAGCGCGGAAGCGGCATTTAGAAACTACGATTTTTCAAAAGGCTTCAACGCTTTGCTAAATTTCTTAAGCGCCGATCTGAGCGGAATTTATCTTGATATCTGCAAAGATAGGCTCTACTGCGACGCACCCGACGAGCCGCGCCGCAGAAGCGCGCAAAGTGCGATCGCTCTGATCACGCGAGCGCTGCTGCCTCTGATCGCGCCTACGCTAACCTACACGATCGACGAAGTGATGGAATTTGCGCCGCAAATCATTAAAGAGAGCAAGCAGGACGCTTTCGATCTAATCTACAAGCCGATAGAATTTGACGATTTTCTAGAATTTGACGAAATTTTAATCAAATCGAGGGAGAAATTTTTCGAGCTTATCGACGCGCTTAAAAAAGACAAGATCATCAAATCGACGCTTGAGCTGGTTTTGCAGACGAGCTCGAACGAAATTTTATCAAACGACATCCTAGGCGTAGCGGATTGGTTCATGGTAAGCGACGTGGACACTCTGCAAAGCGAGGAGGCTCTGGCGGAGTTTAAGATAAACGATGAAATTTTCCGCCTCGTAAAATCCTCTAAACATAAATGCCCGAGATGCTGGAAATTTAACGCAAAAGAGCCTGATGAGCTCTGCCCGCGCTGTGCGAAGGTCATGCATGCTCGCTAACCCCATAAGTCTTGGCTTCGTATTTTTTACGATCGCGCTAATCTGCGTAGCAACGGGCGTGGGGATCTATTTCGTGAATAAATTTAAGGATGGCAGATGATAAGTTTGAAAGAGGCTCTAAAGCTGAGCGCGGATGAAATTTCAGCGCTTAGAGCGGAGCTAAAGGATAAAATTTTAAAAACCAAAGAGCTCGGCGCCTACGTCGAGCAGCTTACGGGCGAGGCTCTAAACGTCAGCGGCGAGGGTGTGCCGATCGCGATCAAAGATAACATCCAGGTAAAAGATTGGAGCGTCACCTCGGCGAGTAAAATCCTGCAAGGCTACGTTGCGCCATACGACGCGACGGTGATCAAAAAGCTACGAGAGCGCGGCCTGGCGCCGTTTGGACGAACGAATATGGATGAGTTTGCGATGGGAAGTACTACCGAAAGCTCATTCTACGGCAAAACTCTCAATCCAACCGATCACTCGCGCGTACCAGGCGGCAGTAGCGGCGGAAGCGCGGCTGCCGTAGCGGCAAATATCGCCGTAGCTGCACTCGGAAGCGATACGGGCGGCTCTATCCGCCAGCCGGCGGCATTTTGCGGCTGTGTAGGCTTTAAGCCGAGCTACGGCAGGGTTAGTCGCTACGGGCTTGCGGCGTATTCGAGCAGCCTCGATCAGATAGGACCGATCACGCGCAGCGTCGAGGACGCGGCGATTTTATACGACATCATCGCAGGCCGCGACGAGATGGACAGCACGAGCTACGCAGGCACTTACGAAAGCACCGCGGATAAGCTAAACGCGGATCGCAAGCTTAAGATCGCCGTTATAAAAAATTATATCGACGAAGCCTCGCAGCAGGTCAAAGAGGCTCTGAATTTAACCATAGAAAAACTAAAATCATTCGGACACGAGATCGTTTATCGCGATCTTTGCAGCTCCAAATACGACATCGCGACCTACTACATCATCGCGACCGCCGAGGCTAGCGCAAATTTAAGTCGCTACGACGGCGTGCGCTACGGAAACCGCGCGAAGGCTCTAAATTTAAAAGAGCTCTACGCTAACACCCGCGGCGAAGGCTTCGGCGACGAGGTCAAGCGCCGTATGCTTCTAGGCACCTTCGTGCTAAGCAGCGGCTACTACGACGCGTATTACATCAAGGCACAGAAAGCAAGGGCTTTCATCAAAAGCGAATATGAGGAAATTTTAAAAGACGCCGATTTGATTTTTATGCCGATCGCGCCGGGCGTAGCGTATAAATTCGGCGAGCTTAGCGATCCGCTTCGCGCGTATCTTAGCGACATCTACACGATCGGCGTAAATTTAGCGGGGCTTCCCGCAATCTCCGTGCCGGTAGCGAAAAACAAAGAGGCTCTTAATATCAGCGCGCAGCTCATCGGGCGCGCCTACGATGAACAAACGGTGCTGGACGGCGGCTTGAGTTTAGAAAAAATCGTGAAAGGATAAGTATGAAGATCATCAAAAAGGCTCTGACCTTCGAGGATGTTTTGTTGGTACCGCAATACTCTGAAATTTTACCCAAAGAGGTCGATATCAGCACGAGTTTTACGAAAAATATCACGCTAAATACCCCTCTTGTGAGTGCCGCGATGGATACGGTCACCGAGTACCGCACCGCGATAATGATGGCGCGCCTCGGCGGCATAGGCGTGATCCATAAAAATATGGACGAGGACTCTCAAGCTAAGATGGTTCGCCGCGTAAAAAAGAGCGAAAGCGGCGTCATAATCGATCCTATCTCGATCAAGGCGGACGCCACGATCAAAGACGCTCTCGATCTGATGAGCGAGTATCATATCAGCGGCATTCCCGTTATCGACGACAACGGAATTTTAATCGGAATTTTAACTAATCGCGATCTGCGCTTTGAAACCGATACCGCCGCGCTCGTGGGTGAGAAGATGACCAAATCTCCGCTAATTACCGCTCCAAAAGGCTGCACGCTTGATGATGCGGAGAAAATTTTTAGAAATAATAAGGTAGAAAAGCTTCCGATAATCGACGCAAACGGCCACTTAGAGGGGCTTATTACGATTAAAGACCTCAAAAAGCGCATCGAATATCCAAGCGCTAATAAAGACAAATTCGGCCGCCTTCGCGTCGCCGCGGCGATTGGCGTAGGCCATCTACAAAGAGCCGAAGCTCTCGTCAAAGCGGGCGTAGATGCGCTTGTGATGGATTCTGCGCATGGACACTCCAAAGGCATTATCGACACGCTTAAGGAGCTAAAGCGAAATTTCGACGTGGACGTAGTAGTAGGAAACGTCGCAAACCCCGCCAGTATCAAAGACATCGCAAACGCAGGAGCGGACGCGATTAAAGTAGGTATCGGCCCGGGCTCGATCTGCACTACGCGCATCGTAGCTGGCGTGGGCGTGCCGCAGTTTACCGCGATCAACGATTGTGCGATCGAGGCGGCTAAATTTGGAATTCCGATCATCGCAGACGGCGGCATCAAATACTCGGGCGACATCGCTAAAGCCCTAGCCGCGGGCGCAAGCTCGGTGATGATGGGAAGCTTGCTTGCGGGCTGCTACGAAACCCCGGGCGAGCTCATTACGTTTCAGGGTCGCCAGTACAAAACCTACCGCGGCATGGGTTCCTTAGCGGCGATGCAGAAAGGAAGCTCGGATCGCTACTTTCAAGACGGCACCGCAAAAGAAAAGCTCGTACCCGAGGGCGTCGAGGGACGCGTACCTTACGCGGGCATGCTAAAAGACGTGATCTTTCAGCTACTAGGCGGCTTACGAAGCTCGATGGGATACTGCGGCAGCAAGGATATCGCGACCTTTCAGCAAAAGGCGGAATTCGTCGAGATCACGAGCGCAGGTCTTAAAGAAAGCCACGTCCACGACGTCATCATCACGCAGGAAGCGCCGAATTACCGAGTAAATCAGTGATCCTTCAGAGCAAAATTCAAAATTTCGACGAGCCGCTTTATCTGGAGAGCGGCCGCGTCTTTTCCAATTTCAAGCTCGCTTACGAAACATACGGCGAACTAAATCCGGATAAATCCAACGTCATCGTAATCTGCCACGCCCTAACGGGCTCCGCGCACGCCGCAGGGCTCTACGAGGGCGACGTTAAACCCGGCTGGTGGGACGGGCTCATCGGCGATCACAAAGCGGTCGATACGACAAAATTTTTCGTCATCTGCATAAACATTTTAGCTTCGCCGTTCGGCTCGACATGCCCGCTTGATGTCGATGAAAGCAGCGGCCGCGAGTACCGCTTGCGCTTTCCGGTAGTGGTCGTCTCGGACGTCGTGCGCGCGCAAATGATGCTTTTAAAGCGCCTAGGCATCGCCCGCGCCCGCGCCGTTATCGGTGGCAGTCTGGGCGGCATGCAGGCGCTGTGCTATGCGATCGAATATCCCGAATTTGCGGATGAAATTTTCGTGCTCGCAAGCACATACGCTACGCAGCCTTGGGCGATCGCGTTTAATAAGATCGCGACCGAGGCCATCTTGCGCGATCCTAGCTTTGAAAACGGCAACTACGATAAAAATCTGATCGCCGAGCGCGGACTTGACGGCATGGCGGTGGGGCGCATGGCGGGGCATATAAGTTTTTTAAGCCCAAGCTCGATGCAGGATAAATTCGGGCGCAACTACGTTGAAACCGACGGTCTTTACGAGATTAACGGACGCTTTCAGGTGGATCGCTACCTTGAATACAACGGCGAAAATTTCGCGCGCAGGTTCGATCCGCTGTGCTATCTTTACATCGCCAAGATGATGAATATATTTGATTGCACGCGCCACTACGGCAATCTCAAAAATGCCTGCGCGCAGATCAAATCGCGCCTGCACCTCATCTCTTTCAAAGGCGACGTGCTCTTTCCGCCGGGGCTAATGAAAGAAATTTACGATGCGATGAGCGATCTAGGCAAAAAGGATCGCACGAGCTACGCGCAGATCGACAGCGACTACGGGCACGACGCGTTTTTGGTCGAGATAGAAAAATTTGATTACATCATAAAAAGGATTTTGGATGAGTTTTGAGGAAAAAATGGAAAAGATTAACGCGCTTTTAAAGAGCCTAAACGACAAGGATCTAAGCCTAGAAGAGAGTGTGAAGCTGTATAAGCAGGGCGTGGCGCTGCTAAAAGAGGCGAAGGAAATTTTAGAAAACGCCAAACTCGAGGTTGCCGAAATAAACGCACCCGAGCAGGCTTAGGAGGCGACGATGATAAACGTATGCGTTTTGCAACTACCGACGCTTTCGATGAGCGAAAATCGGATCGATTACTATATGAAGGTCGCCAAAGACAACGGCGCGCGGATCGTGCTGCTGGGCGAATATGAGCTAAATTCCTTCTTTAGCGAGCTTAAAAAGATGCCCCGCTCTATCGCCTGCGAACAGAGCGAGCACAAGCAGGAGCTAATGGCGCGGCTGGCCGCCAAATACGACCTGCATATCGTAGCGCCGATAATTAGAGCCGCAAGCGGCGCGATTTTGAGGCAGGCGGGCATTTTCGGCGGCGCGACTCAAAAGAGCTTGGGCGGCGGCGAAAATTCCGTAAGCCTTAAAGGCGAGCAAGGTTGCAAGGGCGAGCTAAATTCCAAGAGCGATTTAAATTCCAACGATGGTTCAAATTCTAAAGACGCTTTAAATTCTAAAGGCGAGCAGAGTTCCAAAGGCGGCTTAAATTCTGAAGGCGCCTTAAACTCCTGCGGCGCAAAATCTTTAAGCTTTAAAACTGCAAATTTAAAAAGCGCTTCCGAAGCCTCAAACGCTCTAAATTCCAAAGAGAGCCAAAAAGATGCAAGCGAAGAGGAGATCTTTTGCACGAGCGAAAACGAGCCTATCTGGGTGAAATCCTGCGCGAAATTTTCGCCCTCGGAGGTGAAATTTTACGATCAAAATATCCTGATGGACTATCCGCACTGGAACGAAGAGAGCTTTTTCGCCAACCGCAAAAGCCGCAAAATCGGTAAAATTTCGCCGATGATCTTTAGCGAAGGCGGCGTAAAATTCGGCGTATGTTTCGGCTACGAGGCGCATTTTGACGTATTTTGGCGCTATTTTATGCAGAAAAATGTCGGCTGCGTGCTCGTGCCGTGCGCCTCGACCTTCGAAAGCGGCGGGCGCTGGCGCGAGCTTTTGAAGATGCGCGCGTTTACGAACTCGCTCTACGTCATCCGCGCCAACCGCATCGGCGAGGCGAAATTCGGTGAGAGCGAGTTTAAATTTTACGGCGAGAGCTTCGTCGTGATCCCTAGCGGCGAGATCGCAAATGAGCTGAAAAACGAAGAGGGCGTGCTGATGTGCGAAGTGGACGCAGACGAGATCGCTGCGGCGCGTGGGCTGTGGAAATTCCGCAAAAATCTAGTCAGCAGGGGGCTTTTATGAACTACTTTCACAGACAGATCCAGCTTTGGGGCGAGCAGACGCAGCGCGCGCTTGCGGATAAGCGCATCCTGATCATCGGCGCGGGCGGGCTTGGAAGCAGCCTTTCTTACGCTCTGGGCGCAAGCGGCATAGGGCGGATCAGCGTCGTAGATTTCGACACGGTGGCGCTTCACAACATCCACAGGCAAATTTTATTCACACTCGAAGACGAGGGCAAATTTAAAGCGGACATTTTTAAAAGCCGCACGGAAAGCCGCTACGACGGTGTGAGCGTGGAGGTGCATAAGAGTCGCGCGGAGGAATTTTTCGCTAGTGCTATAGACTCGGGCGAGAAATTTGATCTGATTTTGGATGCGACCGACAATCTCGCCACGCGTGCGCAGATCGATGCGTTTGCTAAGCAAATAGGCGTGCCATGGGTGTTCGCGTCGGTGGACAGCTGGCAGTGCCAAGTCTGCTTCGTGCAGAATGCGGATTTTAAATTTTTCCCGAGCCTAAACGCGACGCCTGCGGGCATAACGGCTGCGATCGTGATGTTTGCGGCGAGCTTTGAGGCAAACCTCGCTCTGCGCTACCTAGCGGGGCTTGATGTCGAAAAAGACCTGCTTTACTACGCGAACTTTTTTGGCGGCGAGCTGGAAGTTAGGAAGATAAGGTTGTAGCTTGAAGGGTTAGTTTTCATAAGATTCTTTTATTGCATTTTTTATCTCATCGGATGAGATATCGTCTATATATTTATCTAGCTTTTTTAAATTATCTTTATACGGCTGATCAAGCTTGCGACCGTCTTTATCTCTGGTATACATATGGATGGATACCGCTTCCATTTCATTTAACTCGCTTGCAAATTTCGTATATTCATAAACATCTTTAAATGTAGAATTTCTATCTTTGCAATATTTGCGATATACCGTCGTTATAAGCGAAATTTCACTTTTAGGTATATAATAAGTTGCATCGTAGTTTATTTTATAATAACTATCCAAACTATATATATAGTTTCTATGACAATCATCATATTTTCGTTTTAGAAATTCCGGACTCGGTTGTCCACCTACGTTATACTGTATAAGCAGCTTTAAAATCGGTTCGTAATTTGGAGTGCCCGGAAATGTATCATATAATGAAAAATCATATTCGGTAATATCAAATCCATCCGTCGGTTCCGCTTTATCATTTAATATTCCCTCAGGCACGACCTTCTTGATATCGTTTCCGTACCTTAGACCCACCGTAGAGTTTTTAAATTTCCAAATATATGGCTTGTAGCCGCTTTCTAATGCCATCTTTGCTATCTCATACATATTCGTATTCGTAAGATATGAAAAGAAATAATTCAGCTCTCCTATACTAATCATAGGGTAGTCGGTATCATAAATCAACGTAAAATTTCCATCGTCACTTATTTGTAGGGATTTTATATGGTTATAATTCGGCGGAAGCAGTCTGTTTCTAACGACTTCCGCCTCTTCAAATTTAACGCCGTTGTCTAAAAGCAGTCTTACCGATTTAGTAGCATTATTTTCTATCGCATAGGCCATAGCGGATAGCTTGTATTCATCTTTTTTATGTATATCCGCACCTAGCTTTATAAGCTCTTGAGTGGTATTTGTATCGTCCCAAAAGCTAGAATACATCACGGGTGTTACCCCTCCGTGCATAGTATGATCGACGGATAGATTGTTATCTTTCATAAATTTTAAAATTTCATCAGTTTGCTTGCTTTTTAAAAGCCTTTTTAGTTCTACGTCTATAGCGGGTTCTTTGAATATGTTTTTCGGGTTTGAATTGTAATCTATATCCCAATGTCTAAATGCAAAACTTTGCATCTCCGCTTCGCTTACATACTTATCAAGCCCCGCTTCTTTAGTAGTATCGGAGCCTATCGTAATAGTGTAGTGAGATTGAGATTTATGAAGTCCTACTCTTCCGCTTATGAATAGATACAAAATAAGGCAAGCAAAAACTGCGATGAAATGCAATATGGCTTTTAGATATTTCAAAATTTCCCCTTAGAATTAATTAGGAGGATTATATCTCAAATCAAATTAAATCGAAATTTTACATGGCGGGCGGGTAAAATTTTATATAAATTTAGCCCGCAAGCCTTGAAATTTGAGCAAATTTAGAACATAAACGTGTATTTAAAATTTTAATAGCTCTATCCCAGATCTTGCAGCAAATCCGCCAAGCTGACGCCGGATAGGGATTTTTTAAAATCATTCTGAATGCGAGCAAAACGCGGCGCGAGTACCGCCTCGATCTTGCCGCCCACGGGGCAGGCGCTAGGCGAGCCTTTGTGCAGGCGAAACATCGCGTTCTCCTCGCTCACCGCCTCGTAAATGTCTAAAAGCGTGATGAGCCGCACGTCGCGAGCTAGTGTGATGCCGCCCACGCCCGCGGTCGTGAGCACCAAGGCTGCGTTTTTTAGCTGCGAGATCAGCTTGCGCGCGATGGCGGGGTTTATCCCCGAGCTTGCGGCGACGAAATCGCCCGTGACCTTCTCCTCGCGAAAATACGCGACGCAAAGCATGATGTGAACCGCGAGTGAAAATTTTATACCTACTTGCATAGCCGACCCTGATTTAAATTTAAAACCGCACGTTAGTTTCGTGCGGCGTTATTTTAGCTAAATTAAGCAAAATTTTAAACTCACGCCCTCTCGCCGACTGCGGTAAAGCGCTTTTGCACGAAAGCGCCGTTTTTTAGCTCGTCTATGACCGCGAGCGCGAGGTCTGCGTAGCTGATGTAGCTCTCGTTTTTAGAGTTTAGTATTAGATTATCGCCGCCAAGGACGTATTTGCCCGTGCGAGCGCCGTTTGCGTCGTAGTCTCCGGCAGGCGAGACGTATGTCCAGAGTACGTCGCTTCTGCCTTTTAGCTCAAAAAACGACTCCGCCGTAGCCTTTGCGACACCCATATACTCAGGCGGGAAGCCCGGCGTATTCATAGCCATAGTGCCTTTATCGTCCACGTATAGCGTACCCGCGCCGCCGATGACAAGCAGCCTCGTTTTCGTACCGCTAAGCGCGTCTGCAAGGTGTTTTGCTACCTTTTTATGAAGGGGGAACGTTTCTGGCGTCCAAGCCGCAAATGCGCTGATAACGGCGTCAAAGCCCTCCAAATCGGCTTTGCTAAGCTCAAAAACGTCTTTATAAACGACTTTTACGTCGCCGTTTTTATACTCTTTGTTTCGCACGATAGCCGTTACGTCATGCCCCTGTTTTAGGGCCTCTTGCACCAAATTTGAACCTGATTTTCCATTTGCTCCGATGATTGCTACTTTCATTGTTTCTCCTTTAAATTTGATTTGTTTTTATTTCTGCGTAAATTTACAGCCAGCTCGGCTTTACGTCCTCGCTTATAACGCCGTCGCCGTTAGTGTACTGCTCCAGGCTACCACGTTTAGTTTGGATACAGATAAACTTCATTCCTTGCGCGCCCGCTTTAAAGCATCTTTTGCCTGCCGGATCGATACGGATCGCGTCGCCCTCACCCACCGCCTTTTCCTCGCCGTCGATGAAAAGCGTGCCGCCGCCTTTTAGCACCAAGTAAAGCTCCTCGTTTTGCTTGTGCGAATGCACGAAAGGCACGCTCGCGTTTGCGGGAAGCTCGTTGATAGAAAGCTCACAGCCGCTTAAGCCTAGAGCTTCTTTTAGCTCGACTCTTGGTTCGCTTTTTGTTGAAACGATCTTGTAGTTTGACATCTTCGTCTCCTTAGATTTTTTGTTGTAATCTTATAACTTACAACTGATGAGCGAAGTATAGTCAGATTTTGTTGTAATGTCAATAGTTACAGCAAAAATTTCAAAAAATTTGACTCAAATTTTAAAATCAGCTAAACTCCGCGAGATTTTAACCAAAGGAATTTTATGCAAAATAGCGCATTTAGAAGGCTTGCGATCAGCCCCAGCGACGCGCCGAGGCTGATAGAGGAGTTTAGCAAGCAAAGACATCGGCAAGCGCGTAAACGTCGAGTTAGAGTGAGATTTCGCTAAAATTTAAGCGCTTTTTTGGGGTATAATGTACCTAAAATTTACCGAAAAGCGAGGTCAAAATGCACGAAAATCACGCCCACTGTGCGCATTCGCACACGTCAAACAAAGTCATTTTGAGAAATTCCTTCCTTATAATCTCCGCTTTTATGCTGGTCGAGGTCGCGGG
>CAUPZQ010000034.1:0-23268 GCA_963515915.1 uncultured Campylobacter sp. | reverse complement strand
GCCCGCTCTCCCAGTACTCCGCCGCCGCGACGGGGCGCACGCGCTTTCTCACGCGATACGGCAGCGAGACGAAAATCAGCAAAAAATCGCCGTGGCTAGCGTGGTTTGCGTAGTAAATTTTAGTGCCCTCGCCGATATTTAAAAGCTCCTGCGGCGGTCGCACGCCCGTGATAAATATCGTGATACGGCAAAGGATAAAATCAAGCGCTGCAGCTAAAAATTCTTTCATCTCGTATCCTTTTTACTCTTTTACTTTTCAAAATCACTTTTTGCGGTGCCCTCAATTTTACGGTTGCGTGCAGCGAATAAGCTTCTCGCCCATCTTGCCGAAAACGAGTGTTTAGACATAAATTTGAGGCGATTAAAGTCGATACGGTTTTAAGTAATGCCTGCAATTTGCCGCTTTTGCTACTTGCTTTTGATAAAATGCTCGAAATTAACCGAGCGCGTTTTGTGCGCCTAGCGTCTTTTAAAGCGTCTAAATTAAGCGGACAAATTCGCCGTGATATTTTATCCTCGCCTCAAAAAATCTCGTAAATTTAAACAAGATCAAATTTATAACGATTACGTGCCCGCGCCGAGGCGAGCTTAAAACTTTTGCAATTATATCAAATTTAGACAAATTTACCTTGCGTAGATTTTGGAGATAGCTATTAAATTTATCCTCGTCCGAGGCTCCTTATTCCCCGCTTTTTAGTCCCATCCTCACGCGGTTTGCGCAAGTAAGCGCAAGCAAAAATATCGCGGCGTAAAGCACCCAGCTAAACCACTCTGGCAGTCGCCCAAATAGCGCATATATCGTACCGATAAGCCCAAATATAAACGCGCGGTCGCTCTTGCCCATAGGCCCGTCATATCGTCTACCGCAACCGTGCACCTGCCCTAGAACGCCCAAAAACTCACTCATAAAAGATAGAAAGACAACGAGTGTGATAACGCCCCAGTCAAACGGCGCTACGAAGGCAAACGGCAGATACAGCGCGGCGTCCGAGATGACGTCCGTGGCTTCGTTTAGGTAGCCGCCCAGTGGGCTTTTTTGATTAAACTCGCGAGCCAGCATGCCGTCGATGGCATTTAGCGCCATACGCAAAAACATCCAAACGGGCAGCAGAAAGAATAGCGTCGAAATTTCGGCGAATTTTATCAGAAGTCCGCCCAGCAGAACGGAAATGACGCAGGCTGTGATCGTGACTTGATTTGCGCTGACGCCCGCGCCGTAAAGACGTCTTACTAACGGACGAAGTAAATTTTGAAATTTGGGCTTTAAGTCGTAAATCATCATTGAGGACTCCGAAAATTTGATTTTCGTATTGTCGCTTAAAAATGCTTGGAGGCAGATTAAATGTGTGGCCGGCTTTTTGTATGAGCTTTTTAATCGTCGATTTTTAAAAGCATTAGGATGGCGAAATGAACGATGAAAATATGAGTAAATTATCTCTTCTATCATTGCCGCGATGGGCACTCAATTTTTTTGACGCGGGCTCGCGACGGTAAAAGTAGCGTTTACGGCACGATTATGGGCAGCGTGGTAATCTCCTTATGGAAAGCGTACGGTGCAATCATCGCCATATCAGTATCCATCTTTGCTCAATTCCTCTATGCGGACCGCAAAAATTTATAAATCGCATGGAATTTCGTCGCGATAGGTTTCAAACTTCGCTCTCCGCCGCAAATATAATAGACCTTGTCGCGAAAATTCTAAATCATAGCGGCGCCGAGCCGGGAAGAGTACTTTTAAATTTTAAAATTCCGCGGCGGCGCAAAGCCTCCGTATTTGCGGATTTAAGGTCAAATTTTAAAATTTAATCTTGCCAGATATTTTCGTTTAATTTCAGACTTTTTACGATGGAAAGAAAGAATAGAAGCTCGTGCTTGATAGACGCGGCGGGATCAAAGCCAAATACGCTGCGATCTACGCTAGGCTCGAAGCTATCGTGTCCCGTGCGGATGAAAATATAGACGTTTCTGCCCGAAAAGCTTAAACTGATCGGTCCGCCGGCACCGCTTCTAAAGCGAAGCAAGCGCCGCATAAAGGCGGGCGTGAGGGCATACATTGCAGACACCGCATCGGCGCTATATACGCTAAATGCGGAGCTAAACTCGCTATCATCCATCGCGATCTTCTTAAGTCCGCCAAGCGTTGGTCTCGCGCTGAGCGAAGGCAGGATCACCGCCACCGAGTTTACGCGCTTTTTAAATTCCGCGTAGAAAAAGATCCCCCTGCTGCTACGTCGTTCGTCAGTATGAGTCACGCAAACATCCGCAAAGCTGAAAAATACTCCGTCATAAACGCCGGAAATTTTATCTTCGCAATCAAAATAGCTTATGCCATCCACAAATAGACCGCTCGCGCGCAGATACGCCGGTCGAAACGAGCCTGAAATTTCATAGCGATAACCTAGGCTCGCGATATAAGGCGCGATATATTGGTGTTTAAAGGCGCGGACGAATTTTTTGGATCTGTTGTATTTGATCCGCTCCAGCGCGGCGCCCGCGATATTAAACAAAGACAGGCAGATGGTTACTAGTGCGATGACGAAGCGCAAGGTATCATTCTTGCATATTTCTACGCCTTTGGCAAGTATACCCAGCAAGATGCAAAAGATAAATACGTGCACTATATTTGCATCTTTATTCACTACTCTATAAGAGATACTGCCGCAGCTAAATGCCACTATGATCCAGCAGAGAACCATTGCTGCATTTTGATCTCTAAAATTGAAAAATAGCCACAGCGCAGAGGCCAGCACCGCTAGTACTATTATCGAAAACGCCGTACCTTTGTGCCGCTCCGCCTCATCCAGGATGCTAAGTCTTAGTTTTTCCAGTTCGTTTGCGGTCATCTTTCTCTTTCTAAATTTATCGAAGCAAATTTTAAAGCTTAGCCTCGAATCCGCTCCTAAATTTAAAAGACTAAGCTTTAAAATTTACAAAATTCCGCGGAATTCGCTCTTTTAAATTTAGCGCGAATTTCTGCGCTATTTAGCTTTGGCACAAAATTTCTATGATCACCTGCGGCAAAAGCTCATGCTCGATCTCGTGGATTTTGGCCTCATAAGCTTCAAGGCTCATTCCCGCACTCTTTTCAAACGCGCGCTGAGCGATGATCGCGCCGCCGTCAAGCTCCTCGCTGACCCAGTGCACGCTCACGCCGCCCACCTTCATATAGCTCTCGAAGCTCTCTTTTATCGCGTGTGCGCCCTTAAAAAGCGGCAGTAGCGATGGGTGCAAATTTATCGCGCGAACCCTGCTTGTAAAAACAGGCGTGAGAATGCGCATAAAGCCCGCAAGCACCGTAAGCTCCGCGCCGCTTTTTTCGATCTCGCGCACGAGCGCGGCGTCGAATTCCTCGCGGTTAGCGAAGTCTTTGTGATTTAGGATCACGCTTTTTAGCCCGAATTTTGCAGCCTTTGCTATGCCTCCCGCGTCCGCTTTGTTGCTTAGCGTTAGCACGACCTCGATCTTAGTTTCGCCAAAAGTTTTGCCGTGCAGCTTCTGCAAGATCGCCTCCAAATTTGAGCCGCTGCCGCTAAAAAGCACAGCAAGCTTTTTCACAACCATTTTACCTCCTCGATGAGATCGAGCGGATTTAGCGCGTAGGAGTTTTTGGCGAAGGCTCGCGCAGCGAGTGCGTGGGCTAGGACGCCGCAGATTGAGGCTTGCAGGGGCGAATAGTTTTGCGCGAGTAGCCCGCCGATGAGCCCTGCGAGCACGTCGCCGCTGCCGCCCTTTGCGAGCGCGGCGCTACCTTTGTCGCAGACGTAGATGATGTCTGCCTGCGCGATGAGCGTGTTTGCGCCCTTTAGCACGAGCACGCCGCTAAATTTCTCGCTCCACGCCCGCGCAAGCTCGAAGCGGCGCTCTTGTAGCTCGCTCACGCTAAGATCTGCGATGCCCGCGATCTTTAAAAGCGAGCAAAACTCCTTCGGATGGGGCGTTATGATTAAATTTGAATTGGCGTCTAGCAGGCTTAAAATTTCGCGCTCGTAGCACAGATCGGCGTCGATGACGCAGCTTTTGTCCCGCAGCGCGGTAAGATCGATCTTCCGCTCCCCTAGTCCGCAGCCGCAGACTACGACCCGCGCGGCATCGAATGAGCTTTTTTGCATCAAAATCGGGCTTAAGTTTAACGGCTCATCGCTAACGACGCTAACGAGCCCGCTGCCGATCGCGTGAGCCGCCAGAGCCGCCATCTGCGCCGCTCCGCTCATCTGTCCGCTTACGACGTAGGTGTGCCCGAAATCGCCCTTGTTAGTGTTTTGTTTCCTGCGCAGCGGTAGCTTCAGATCGCTTTTTTGAAGTAGAAAATATTCGCTCCGTCCTTCGAAATTTGAGCGCGAAATTCCAAGATTTGCGACCTTTATCCGCCCTACATAATCCTTCGCGCCGTCCGAAAACAGCGCGAGTTTAAGCGCACCCATCGCGATCGTCAGATCCGCGCAAAACGCGCAGCCTAAAACGCGCCCGAGCTTATCGATGCCGCTTGGGATATCGACTGCGATTTTTAGGGATTTTGAGCTATTTGCGAGAGATAAAATTTTACAAATTTCAGAGCTTATCGGTTTATTCAAACCACTACCGAAAATCCCGTCGATTATGCAGTCTGCGTTTGTAATCTCATCGTGCAGGACGCTCGGTTCGCTGCATTCGCTGCCTAGATTGCCGCACTCGCTGCCTAGATCACTGCATTCGTGGTCGTGCCCTGCGATCTCAAATTTAGCGCTCGTAAATTTCGCGCTTAATTTATCGCCGTCACAAGAAATGTCCGTGCCGCTTAGGCTTTCAAGCTCGCCTCGCGGCTCGCTCGCGCCCTTTAAAGAGAAGCCGTCCGCGCTTTCATGCGCGCAGGCATCCTTGCTAGACGCGTCCTCTACGTGCCCGCAATCGTCTTTCGCGCTCGCGATACCAATAAACTTAACGCCCGCAGCCTGCGCCGCATCCGCTTGAAATTTGCCCGCCACGCTTCTGTTTTGAAGCACGCAAAGCGCCGTGCAGCTAAAATCGCCGCTTAGCTTTCGCAGCGCCGCCATCGCGTCCGCGCCGTTATTTCCGCCGCCGCAAAGCGCTAAAACGCGCGAACCCTTTTTGAGCCGCTTTCTGATCTCGCGCTCGATCCTGCCGGCGGCGTTTTCCATTAAAATTTGCTCGCCAAGTCCAAATTTCGCGCTCGCTCGCGCGTCGAGCTCCTCGGTGCTAAAGAAAATTTTTTTCAAATTTCGCTCCTTATGCGAAAGCTAAGAGCCTCCAAAATATGTGCCTTGGCGATGATCTCGGCGCCTGCTAGATCGGCGATCGTGCGCGCAAGCTTTAGCGTTTTATTTACGCCGCGTTGCGAAAGATCGTAGCGGGTGATCGCCGTTTGCAAAACCTCCCGCGCAGCGCTTTCGCAGACGCAAAATTTTTCGGTCTCCTCGTCGCGCAGCTTTGCGTTTAGCTCGCTCTGCCCGCGAGCCTTTTGCGCGCGAAAGGCTCGCAGCACCGCATCCGCCATCTCCTCGCTGCAAACGTCGCTTCTGTTGTCCGCGCCGGTTTCGTCCATCGCGACGTATATGTCGATGCGATCGAGCAGCGGCGCGGAGATCGTGTTTTTGTAGCGCCTGATGTCGTTTAGCGAGCAGGTGCAGGTGAGGTTTTTGGAGAACAGATTTCCGCACGGGCAGGGATTTTGCGCCGCGACGAAGATAAATTTCGTTTGGTATTCGACCTTGGAATTTACGCGCGAAATCAAAATTCTATTATCCTCCAGCGGTTCGCGCAGACTTTCTAAAATTTGCTTGCCGAAGTGCGGCAGCTCGTCGAAAAACAGCTCGCCGCCGTTTGCGAGCGCGACCTCGCCGATCTTTGCGCCGCTACTGCCGCCGCCGAAAATGGAGCTGCGCGTGCTGGTGTGATGCGGCGAGCGGAAGGGACGTAGCGCGCTAAAATCGACGTCTTTGTTATTTAGCGACTCGTAAGCGCACGAGAGCAGCACTTCGCTCAGGCTCTGCGGCGGCAGAATTCTGGCTATCCGCTTGGCGCACATGCTTTTGCCGCAGCCGGGACTGCCCTCGAAGAGGATGTTGTGCATGCCGCACGCGGCGATCAGGCTCGCGCGTTTGGCGCGTTTTTGCCCTTTGACGTCTTTGAAATCGAGCGAAAAATCGCGGTTGGGGACGTAAGCTTGCTCGTCAATCTCCACGACGTTTTTAAAAAGCGGATGGGTTTCTCGCATGAGCCTGCTTGCGGCGAACTCCTCGTCTAAAAAAAATCTGACCGCGTCGCTTAGGCTACCCACGGCATAAACGTCGTAGTTTGGGATCGTGCAGGCCTTTAGAGCGATGCTTTGCGGCACTAAAATTTTAGCGCGCTTCACCTTCGTGCTTAAAAAAAGCAGGATCGAAAAGAGGCTCGCCGTGCTCTTTAGGCTGCCGTCTAAACCGAGCTCGCCGAATACGAAGAAATCGCCGTCGATGCGCTCTTTTTGCAGCGCGATTAGAAGCGCGATCGCAAGATCGAAGTGCGAGCCGTTTTTGGGCGTGTCGGAGGGGGAGAGATTTATGATGATTTTGGATGCGGGAAATTTAAAATTTAGGCTCACAAGCGCGGCTTTTACGCGGCTTTCGCTCTCTTTTATCGTAGCTCCCGCAAGGCCAACGATATTAAATCCCGGCAGCCCCCGCACGAATGTCGACTCAACCTCTACTGGGATCAGAGCATCCGTGAAGGCAGCGCATTTTAGGGACTTCATTTCGATTTTTCTTTTAGGCTTTTTTTGAATTCTTTATCAAATTTTTTGCGTTTGTTGTATCCGATGCGCTCGATAAAAAGATGTCCGTCGAGGTGATCCATCTCGTGCTGGATACAGACGGCTAGCAGCTCGCTAGCGTCCATTTGCTGGATATTGCCGGCGCGGTCTTGAAACTGCACCGTAATAAACTCGGCGCGCGTGACGTCCTCGTAAAAGCCCGGCACCGACAGGCAGCCCTCCTGGAATACGACCTCGCCTTCCTTTTTTAAAATTTGCGGATTGATGATCTCGATGAGGTCGTTTTTGTCTTGGATCTTTTCCTCATTGGCTAAATTTATAATCAGAGCGCGCACGGGCCTGCCTACCTGGATGGCGGCAAGGCCTATGCCGTTTTTTGCGATCATCGTCTCATACATATCGTCCAAAAGCTCGCCCAGCGCCGCGTCGAATTTCACGACCTCCATAGATCTTTGATAAAGCTTTTTATTCGGATAGGTAAGGACGTCCAGGATCATCTATTTAAAGCTCTTTTGAAGTACTTGATCGATCAAGCCGTATTGCACGGCATCCTTGGCGCTCATGAAAAAGTCGCGATCGGTGTCCTTTTCGACCTGCGCGAGATCTTTGCCGGAATTTTGCGAAAGGATGTTGTTTAGAATTTCTTTCATTCGTAAAATTTCTTTGGCTTGGATCTCGATGTCGGTAGCCTGACCCTGTGCGCCGCCGAGGGGCTGGTGGATCATTATGCGCGAGTTTGGAAGCGCGTAGCGTTTGCCTTTGGCGCCGCAGCTTAGCAAAAACGCCCCCATCGATGCCGCTTGTCCGATACAGATCGTGCTTACGTCGGGCTTAATGTAATTCATCGTATCATAAATGCTAAATCCGCTCGTAACCACGCCGCCCGGGGAGTTGATGTATAGATAGATATCCTTATCCGGATCCTCCGCCTCCAAAAACAGAAGCTGCGCGACGATCGAGCTTGCCACCGCGTCGTCGATCTCGCCGCTAAGCATTACGATACGGTCTTTTAGCAGCCTTGAGTAGATGTCGTAGCTGCGCTCTCCGCGACTAGTTTGTTCGATAACGTAAGGAATCACCATCTATTCGCCCTTCTCTTCTTTTTTGCCCTGCTTTGAGAAAATATCGTTAAATAGCTTTTCCTCTATAAGTGCCATTTTGACGGCGGGAAGCATACCGTTGTTGCGGTATCTATTTAGATGCTCCTTCGGATCGGCGCCGTAGGTGTAGGCCTCCATATAGACCGCCTGAACGAGTTCCTGATCGCTCACGTCGATCTTGCGCTTTTTGGCTAGCTCGTCGATTAAGAAGGTAAGTTTTACGCTGTTTTCGGCAGCCTTTCTAAACTCTTCGCGCTTTTTATCCAGGGCGTCTTTATTGTTTTTAAATTCCTCGATCTGCTCTTTTGAAAAGCCGCTCCAGGCGTTGTTAAATTGCAAATTAATCTCTTGCTCGACGATCGCTTTTGGAAGCGCGAAGTTAAATTTCTCGGCGAGCGCGTCGGCAAATTTAGGCTTTAGATCCTCGTTTATCAGCTTTTGAAGCTTATCGTTTTTGATGCGCTCTTTGATGCGTGCTTCAAATTTCTCCTTGCTCGGCTCTTTCTCGCCCGGAAGCGCTTGCTTTAGCTCCTCTTCGCCGAGCTCTTTGGCAGGTTTTTTAGCCTGAATTTCGTGAAGTTTGACTTTAAAAATCGCGTCCTTGCCGGCTAAATTTTTTGCGCCGTAATTCTCGGGGAATTTAACCGCTACATCGCGCTCCTCGCCCACTCTAAGCCCGATCATTCCGTCCTCAAAGCCCGGGATGAATTGATTTGAGCCGATCTGAAGGACGTAATCCTCCGCCTTGCCGCCGTCGAATGGCTTGCCGTCCACGAAGCCTTCGAAGTCGAATTTCGCAAAATCGTCTTTGGCTAGAATTTTTTTGTTGGTTTTAGAAAGCGGCGCGATCATCTGCAAAAATTCCGCCACTTTTTCGTCGATCTCTTTTTGAGTAACGCGCGGACTGCTAAATTTAGGAATCAGCTCCTCGTATCCCTCGACGCTAACCTCGGGCCTGAAAGAAATTTCGATCTCCACGTCGATATCGCCTTCTTTTTCATCAAATTTAGAAAAGACCGGCTCGGATAAAATTTCCTCCTGCTTTTTCTTTAAAACTTTAAGAGACTGATCGATCATATTTTTAAGAAGCTCCTGCTTTGCATCGCCCTCAAGCTGCTTGCCGTATCGCTTCAAAACCACCGCGGTAGGCACTTTACCCTGTCTGAATCCGTCGATTCTTAGCTGCTTGGAGGCCTTTTTGGCCAGCTCTTCTACTTTGGCTGCGACCTGCTTTGCTTCGATCTTGCTCGCAGCTACCGCATTTGCGGCGTCTTTCATTTTTGCTTTTACTTCCATAAAATTCCTTTAGAAAATTTAAAAATAGCTCGTAATATATCAAAAAATTTCTTATTTAAAGTATAAATTCCTAAAATTTGCCGAGTCTAAGTGGCTCGCGGCTTTTAAATTTTAAAATTTTTAAAAGCCCGCCTTGAAATTTAAAGCGGGACTGAGGCTAAAATTTTACCGATACGTTAAACATAAACTGCCGCGCGTAGCCCATTTGAATAGGTATCACGCTCGTGGTCGTGCCGGTCGAGGATGAGGTGTAGTATTTTTTGTCGGTCAAATTTTTGACGTTGAACGAAAAATTCGTATCATAGCCCGAAATTTTAGTATCGTAGCTCACGAAGGCGTCATAAACTACGGCGTGAGGCAGCTTAAACGCCGTTCCTGCGGGCACGCTCGGTAGATTCGTGCGCATATAGTAGGTGTACCACGAGCCGAAGTATCGCGCGCCGCCGCCGAGCCTAAGCCCCTTTGCGCCTAGATGCGCGAAATCGTAGTTGGCAAATAGGCTTGCTTGGTGCTTCGGCGTCGCTTCCAGCGGTTTGCCGATTAGCACCGCAAAAGCGCCGTCGTCCTCACGCACTCTCGTTTTGGTATATGCATAGCTCGCTGACATGCTAAGTCCCTGCGTCACGCGCCCGTTTATATCGAGTTCAAATCCTCGCGAGCGAGCCTTGCCGATCGTCTCACTTATATTATTTACCGTTCGCAGGATGTTTCTTTTATCGATATTAAATACCGCCGCACCCGCAGTGACTCGATCGTTTTGAAATTTAGTGCCGAACTCCACGGATTTGCCTTCCTCCGGCTTTAGATCGCCGCCTATCGCCTCGCCTATGGACATCTGCGGCGTGAAGCTTTGCGCGTAGTTAGTATATACCGACCACTGCGGACTTAACAGGTACAAAAGCCCGCCCTGATAGGTCGTAGCGGCCTTTTTCTGATCGGTGTTGTTCGGTCCTTGCCAGCTTTGCTTGGCTACTTGATCGTAAAATTCCCTACGCACGCCCAAAGAAAGTATCAACTCGTCGGTTAAATTTATATTATCTTGGGTGTAAAGCCCTATCGTTCTTAGCTTTTGATATTGTATTTTTGGCTCTCTATCGTTCGTTAGGACGGCGCCCGAAGCGGTCTGTCCGGTAAGCATATTGATGCGTCCAGCGGTGCCTTTTAGCGCGCCCGGACGGTATCTGTAGTAGTTTTTGTAATCCGTGCCGAAAAGGACGTCGTGCTTAAGCGGGCCCGTTTCAAATTTGCCGTTTAGTGTGATGCTTGCTGCGTGCGTGCGGTGTATGAAATTATCGTAGTAGTTATATGATCGCGTCGTGCCGGTAAGGCCTTGGGGCGTGAATGGATTGTTCGGACGCACGTAGCCGTATTCGTGCTTGCTGCGCGAGAAAGCGTAGGCGCCTTTTAATATCCAATCCTCGCTAAATTCCTTCTCAAAGCCGAAATCAACCGTATCGAGCTTGCTTTGTAGTTTATTTACCGGCTCGTCGAAGCGGACTTTGCCGCTGCCGTAAATTTTACCCGTACTCGGCACTAAAAACGCGCCGCGATCCACCGGATCGGTAGAGCGGCTATGGGTGTAGCCTAAGCTTATCGAATAATCGTCTCCTTGATACGCAAGCGACGGCGCAAAGAGCGTGTTTTTTATACCGCCGAAATTTCGCCAATAATCCTTCGCATAGTAATCGAATATAAATCTATACGCAAAGCCGCTATCTGCGATCGGTCCTGTAGTATCAAATCCCGCGTCCCGATAGTTGCGGTTGCCTAGCCCGCCCCAAATTTCATTTATAAACTCATACTGCGGCTTTTTGGTTACCATGTTTATGACGCCGCCCGGTTGCTGCGCGCCGTAGAGCATGCTCGCGGGCCCTTTTAGAACCTCGACGCTTTGAATGGTTTTATTGAAATTGTGCATCACTGCGCCAGGCACGCCGTTGCGCATAATCGAGCCGTCGCGACCCTCGCCGAAGCCACGCTTGATGATCGCATCAAAAATATTTCCCGTCGTATTTGCATAGCTTATGCCGCTTACGTTTTGCAACGATTCCGCTAAGGTGTCTGGCTTTTTGTCCTTTAGATGCTGCTGCGTTACGACATTTACGGTTTGCGGAATTTCTAAAATTCTCTTAGTCGTCTTGCCGATCTCACTGCGTACGGCGCGGTAACCGTCGTCGTTATTCGCCCATTCTACGACCTCGATATCGCCTAGGTTTTCGCCCGAGGCGGAGCTTGCCGCAGCGTTTTGTTCGGCGCAAGCAAAGGAAAAAAGCGCCAAAGCTGCGCCAAAACTCATCTTAAATTTCATCGCCAAACTCCTTATAGATAAAGCTTATCGAAACGGCGGATTTTAAACAAAAATTTCTTAAATTTAAATATATTATCATTAACATAATGAGATTGATAAAATTTCGCGTGGAATTTTATAATTTATCAGCGTTATAAAAGGCGTTTTTGAGTAATATCGCGCATCGATCTTTAAAGGAATTGCTAAAAATGGACGAAAAAAGCCGAGCTAAATTTGAAAACTGCGTATCGCAGATGCTTGAAATTTTAGGCGAGGATCCTAAGCGCGACGGGCTTGCGAAGACGCCTGAGCGCGTAGCCAAAGCCTATGAGTTTCTAACTAGCGGCTACGAGCTGGATCCAAAAGAAATTTTAAACGACGCGCTGTTTGAGAGCAGCAACAATGAGATGGTTTTGATAAAAGATATAGAATTTTATAGTCTCTGCGAGCACCATCTGCTGCCGATCATCGGGCGCGCGCACGTCGCGTATATCCCGAATAAAAAGGTCGTGGGGCTTAGCAAAATTCCGCGTATGGTAAATATTTTCGCGCGCAGGCTGCAGATCCAAGAGCAGCTTACCGAGCAGATCGCAAGCGCTATCCAGGAGGTGATTCATCCGCTCGGCGTGGGCGTGGTGCTGCAGGCGCGGCACATGTGTATGGAGATGCGCGGCGTGCAAAAGATCAACTCGACCACGACTACGTCGGCGTTACGTGGGCTTTTTATCAGCCGAAACGACACGCGCAAGGAATTTTTCGATCTAATAAATTCTCCGAAAACTTTCGGTTTTTAAAACGGCAAGCGTTAAAGAAAAATTTAGCAATTATGTTATATTATCGTGCGAAATTGATAAAAGAGCGAAATTGTCTGATTAAATTTCAGACAAATTTTAGAAAGGAATTTTATGCAGCGCGTTTATTTAGATAATAACGCCACTACGATGGTCGATCCCGAAGTTTTTGAGGAGATGAAGCCGTTTTTTTGCGATAAATATGGCAACCCAAACTCCCTTCACAGCTTCGGCAGCGAGACTCACCCCGCGCTAAGAACCGCGATGGATAGGCTCTATGCGGGGCTTGGCGCTGCGGATGCGGACGATATCGTCATCACAAGCTGTGCGACCGAGAGCAATAACTGGGTTTTAAAAGGAATTTACTACGATAAAATTCTAACCGGCGAGAAGGATAATATCGTCATAAGCTCCGTCGAGCACCCTGCAATCAGCGCGACCTGTGCTTTTTTAGAAAAAATTTGCGGCGTAAAGATCACTCGCCTGGGCGTCGATAAAGACGGACAGATCGATCTTGATGAGCTTAGCGAAAAGATCGACGACAAAACTGCGCTCGTTAGCGTGATGTGGGCAAATAACGAAACCGGCACGATCTTCCCCGTAAAAAAAATCGCGCAAATCGCACACGAACACGGCGCGCTGTATCATACCGACGCGGTGCAAGCGATAGGTAAGATAAAGGTGAACGTGTGCAATGCGGACGTGGATTTTTTAAGCCTTTCTGGGCATAAATTTCACGCTCCAAAGGGCGTCGGCGCGCTCTACATCAAAGATAGCAAGCCGCTTACGAGCCTGCTTCACGGCGGCGAGCAGATGGGCGGACGCCGCAGCGGCACGCTAAACGTCGCAGGCATCGTGGGGCTCGGCAAAGCTTTGGAGCTAGCGAATAAATTTATTGATTTTGAGCGCACTCAGGTAAGCAGACTGCGCGATAAACTGGAGGACGCGCTTTTACAAATTCCAAACGTTAGCGTCGTGGGCGACCGTAGCATTCGCGTGCCAAACACCATCCTTGCCTCGATCCAAGGCGTTGAGGGAGAGGCGATGCTATGGGATCTAAATAAAGCGGGCATAGCCGCTTCTACCGGTTCTGCATGTGCGAGCGAGGCGCTCGAGAATAACCCGATAATGGAAGCGATCGGCGCGGATAAGGAACTAGCGCATACGGCGCTAAGGCTTTCGCTGTCGCGCTTTACGACGGAGGCGGAGATCGATTACGCGATCGAGCATATAGGTAAGGCTATCGCTCGTCTGCGCGGGATTTCAAGCACATTTGCTTACGCGCCGCAAGGTTATGAGAAGAAATAAAGGATAAAAAATGGCAAAAAATAGTTTGATAAACGGCTCGATCTGGGAGCAGTACTCGCAAAAAGTACAGGAGCGTATGAATAATCCTCGCTATATGGGCGAGATCACCGAAGAGGAGGCGAAGGCTAAGGGCGGCAAGCTCGTGGTCGCGGACTTCGGCGCCGAGAGCTGCGGCGATGCGGTGCGGCTGTACTGGCTGATCGATCCTAAGACTGATAGAATTTTAGACGCTAAATTTAAAAGCTTTGGCTGCGGCACGGCGATTGCGAGCTCGGATACGATGGCTGAGCTTTGTATCGGAAAGACCGTCGATCAAGCGGTAAAGATTACAAATTTAGACGTAGAGCACGCGATGCGCGATAATCCCGACGAGCCTGCCGTGCCACCGCAAAAGATGCACTGCTCGGTCATGGCATACGACGTCATTAAACAGGCTGCGGCGAATTATAAGGGGGTCGATCCCGCGCATTTTGAGGATGAAATCATCGTGTGCGACTGCGCGCGCGTGAGCCTCGGCACGATCAAAGAAGTTATCCGTCTAAACGACCTTCACACAGTCGAGGAGATCACACAATACACTAAAGCGGGTGCGTTTTGCAAATCCTGCGTGCGCCCGGGCGGACACGAGGAGAAGGATTATTATCTGGTCGATATTTTAAAGCAAACCAGAGAGGAGATGGAGCGAGAGAGGCTTCAAGCTCAAGCCGAGGCGAGTGCCGCTACTAGCGCGAAAGCGGGAGCGGAGATGAGCTTTGAGCAGCTAAATTTGATCGGTAAATTTAAAGCGGTCGAAGGGGTGCTTGACGAGGATATCCGCCCGATGCTTCAGATGGATGGCGGCAATCTCGACGTCATCGACATCAGGCCTGCAGACGACGGCAAAACGGACATATATATCCGTTATCTAGGTGCTTGTAGCGGCTGCGCCAGCGGTGCGAGCGGCACATTATATGCGATCGAAAATGTTTTGCAAGAAAACCTTAGTCCAAACATCCGCGTAATGCCGATCTAGGCTTATCGGTCACTACGTTTCATCTTGGCTTGGTCTTTACGAAATTTTAAGAGCTTGGCTTCTGTATAATTGTTGCAGTGCTAAATTTTGCCCTTTAGCTAAATTCGCAATTAGACGCTAAATCTGCGTAGAATTTCGCCGTTTACTTTTAAGAATATCGCAAATTTTGCTAAAGTTTTCTAGCATGAAATTTATCCGTAAAATTTTGTCTATAAAATTTAATTAAAAGAGCTTCTTATTTCGCTCGTGTAAGTTTTTTATGAGATTTCGTTTGTAAATTGGACATAGAATTTCTCCGTAAATTTCATCTTTTCATAAATTTCGATGAAAATGCGCCATAAATCGCATAATTTTAGCTGGCTATAATTTCTTTTTATTATAATTGCGCCTTATTTCAACTAAAAGGGGAGCAAATGAAAGTATTTGTTTTGGCAGCTCTGCTACTTGGTTTTCTATCTGCAAATTCTTTGGATCAGATCAAAAAAGATAGGCTCGTTCGCATAGGTGTATATAACGATCAGCCGCCGTTTAGTGCGCTCGTAGACGGCAAATACAGGGGATTTGAGATTGCTCTTGGCGAAAAGCTCGGTAAGGAGATTTTCGGCGATAATCCCGGCAAGGTAAAATTTATCCCGATCACGGCTTCAAGGCGCATTAGCGCTTTACAGCGCAATGAAGCGGATATGGTGATTGCGACCTTTACTCCTACGCCCACGCGAGCGAAAAAAGTAGATTTTTCGGAGCCTTATTTTAAGGTGCAGGTAGGTGTGTTAGCCAAAAAAGACGAAAATATCACGAGCTTCGATCAACTCCGCAAAAAGAGGATTTTCGTTATCAAACACTCTCCTATTCACAATTTCTTACGCAAAGCGGGCTTTAGAAAGAATTTAAACTTTTGCGCCAGTTCGGCTAAATGTTACCGCGCTTTCAAAAGGACGAAAAATGCCGTGCATGTCGATGATAACCTAATCCTGCATGCATACGCAATCATCGATAATAAAACGCAGGTTGCTTTGGATGGTCTAGGTAAGCAAACTTACAACGCAATCGCCGTGCAGAAGGGCAATAATGCGCTGCTAGAGCTAATCAATACATCTTTAGCAGGACTAAAAAAAGATGGATTTTTGGATAAGACCTTTGATGATACGCTCGGGATTTTCTATCATGGCACGATCGATAAGAAGGAATTCTTGGTTGAATAAAATTTCGTGCAGAATTTAATTCGTGCGTTTGACTTCCGCGTAAAATTCAGTTCATTGTAATGATGGAGCGAGAAAATACGTTGCGGGCTTAATTTGCCTTTAGAATTCGGTCTTGATTTTGCTTGCCTGTGTTTTGAGGCATGTAATTTTTATGGGGGTTTATTTAAATTCTACTATTAATAGAATTTTTAGGTAAACTTGCAAAATTTAATTTTTTTGATGCATAAAATATTTTTTGTGATGCATATTTTAAATTTTATAAATTTATCTACTTGAAAGAAATTAAGAATTTAATAGAATTTTATGCAAAAATTTGGGCTTGAAATTTTATGTATAAAATCCTGCGTGGACAGGGTGATAAATTCTGCCATAAAATTTTATGGCAGAATTATGCGGTCAGGCTCGCAGTACGCTTAATCTTAGCTGCGAATAAAGTCATTTAGGCTCTAAGACTTATTCTACTAGATAAGCTTAACGGGTATTTATAAAAACAACTCACGCCGTAAAATACTTGCGACAATTTCGCGCAATATTGCTTTTAGGAATTAAATTCCGCGACATCAAATCATAAAAATTTTAAGGATTCCGAGCTATTCAAGTAGCGAAAACGGTGTCTATTTTTTCGCTTCTTTCTGCGCGGTCGGCGGGTCAAGCTGCATGATCTTATCGCCTAGGCGCTGAAAATTTGCAAGGCTTTTTAGGTGGAAATACGCTAGCTCCAGATATCCGCAGCGCGCAAAATCCGCAAGCTTTTTATCGCTTAGCTTCAAAAGCTTTTCGCGATTTACGACCGAAAAGCCGTTCAGCAGAGACGATTCCTTGCCGCTAGAGTTGATACCAAGCTCCTTGGCTTCTAAAATCCCCGCCTTTTGAAATTCCGCCGCCGCAACGCGCGTGCGCATATCCAAATCGGCGTAATTTTTCATTACCTCTTTTAAATTTTCCAAAAACGGCGTCGGCTTGCCGTCTTTAAAAAGCGCCTCTCCGTCGCCTTTGATCTGCTGCGCGTCCCCATCGAAACAGATCGCCGTTTGATCGCCGATCTGGGCTAAGAAAAACGGATAATTCTGCACCGAGGAAGGTACCGTTCCTTTATAATTCTTATCGATTAGGACGTTTTTGGTGCGCCCTAGCAGCGCCACCATTTTGGGCTCTTTTTCGATGGTGAATACGATAACGAGGTCGTCCGCGCAAAACGGGATCTCCGGTGCGATCACCGGCACGAAAGGCGCGGTAGGAAATGCATCCGCGTGATACTGTAAATCCGCGTGTTTAACGCTATCTAATACGACTGGGGTCATGTTGATCCTTTAAAAAATTTTAGCAATTATATAAAAAAGAATATTAAAATTTTAAAGGATTTTGAAATTTCGCCCGTTTTTATTAGCGTAAATTAAAAATTTGATAAAATTACCATTAAATTTAAAGGAGTGCAGATGAATCTAGATGAGCTTTTGGCGCTTGCTGAGGACGCCGCAAAAAAGGCAAACGCCGCGATAATGCAAAATTACGACAAATTCGACGTCTTTGTCAAAGCGGACAGATCGCCGCTTACGAATGCCGATCTTGCGGCAAACGATGCGATAATGCGCACTCTGGAGCCTAGCGGCATCGTGATCTGCTCGGAGGAATGCGTACTGGATAGCAAGCGGCGCATGAGCGAGGAGAGATTTTGGCTGATAGATCCGCTGGACGGCACGAAGGAGTTTATCGCGCGCAACGGCGAGTTTTGCGTCTGCATCGCGTTGATCGAGCGTGGGCGCCCGATTTTAGCGGCGATCGGCGTGCCCGTAAGCGGCGACGTATACAGCTCAAACGGCGGCGGAGTTTATAAAAACGGCGCGCTGCTCACTCGCCCTGCTAGCGCGCCGCAAATCTTCATGCACGGCCGACATAGCAAATCCGAAAAATATCCGCAATTTGCGCAAAGATTTAAAATGCAGCTCGTGCGCAAAGGCTCTGCGATAAAATTTTGCATCTTAGCCGAGGGGGGTGCGAGCGCGTATGCGAGATTTAGCGACTGCTCGCTTTGGGACATCGCCGCGGGAGATTTTTTGCTGCATCAAAGCGGCGGAGCGGTAGTGGATCTAAAGACTATGAAGGCGCCGCTTTACAACGGAAAAAGCCTGATAAATAACCATTATTTAGCGGTTGGCGCGAGTGCGATGAAAAATTTATCCAAAATGTTAGAATTTGCAAAGAACTTTTAAGTTAAATTTATAGTAAACGCTCTATAATATAGGTCCAAAAATTTTTTATCAAAGGATAAAAACATGAAGGGCTTTACTATGATCGAATTAATTTTCGTGATCGTGATTTTAGGTGTTTTGGCGGCAATTGCCATTCCAAAACTAGCAGCTACGCGTGATGATGCGGAAGTCGTTAGAGCAGCGCAGAACGTATCTACATCACTGACTGATCTAATGGCTTATTATACTTCGCAAGGCGAGTATGATAATAGCACGACAGGTTTTAATAACATGACGAATGTTAAAAATCCTATTACCGCAAAGAATAAGGTTTGTGCTACATACACTGTCGATAGCAAAAATAAGGTTACTCTTAAAAAGAGTACAGATGGCCTATGTGCTCACGTATGGGAGATGCCGGGGCTAAAGAATATAAATACTGTATATTCGTCTGATGCTTTGCTAATTATTACACAGTAACTTCTTTGGCGCAGAGGCTACCTCTGCGCCTTCTTATTCAAAAACCCAAGAAAAATTCCAATCGTCCAAATAATTGCGAAAAATATAAAGATAAAACTCCAAAATTGTGCTAAATCCACGCTTTTACTTGCCGGGAATAGATACCAGCCTCCGCTATAAAGCGCCGTTAGCTTGGCTTGCAGCCCCTCTAGCGCCGCATCAGCCGGTACCGCCGGTACATCGAATGCGCAGCTGTTAAATGGCTTAAAAATTGGCACTATGCTTAGATCAAAATTTAAAAATCTCACCGCTCCACCACAGCCGCTCATCCCGCTCATATCTCCGCTCCCTCGCAGTACCGTGTGAATTTTAGCTAAATTTAGCGATGAGACAAATCCTAGCGCCGCGCCGTAAAACCACACCGCATATCCACAGATTGCGCCGTAAACGTCCTTGCCGCAAACCGCTAAAATCACCGTTCCTAGCGCTATGGCGCAAAGCGCGAATCTCACGTGAATGCTAAAGCTTTCCGGATAGATAAAAAGGAATTTTTGCAAGAAAAAATATGAAAATGCTAGCCAGCAAAGCGCCCAAATAGCGCAAAAGGCGAGAAATCTTTTAGAGTATCTGTTTTGAAATTTTAAAATCATAAAAATCCTTTCCGCGCATAATTTTATAATAAATTGCAGATATTTTTGCTAAAATCCCAGCTTTCATAGCAAAAATTTCAAGCAAAGGGTAAAATTTTGAAGGGTTTTTTACGCAGATTAGAAAGAGCTTTTGATGCGTTCGCAAATATCTTGGGCTTATTGAGTATCGTATTTTTGGCGCTTTTAGTTATAGTCGTTTTTTACAATGTTGTGGCGCGTTATCTTTTTCCTGCCGCAAATTCCGTCGCTATGCAAGAACTTACATGGTGGCTATATTCGGCGATGTTTTTATTCGGTGTGACCTATGCGCTTAAAGAAAACGCACACGTTCGCGTGGATATTTTTTACGAAAATTTTAGCCCCACTGCAAAAGCGCTCATAAATATCTTAGGCACGATATTTTTCATTTTGCCTTTCGTAGCGCTCGTGGCGTTTTTTTCGATCGATTATGTGAGCGAGGCTTATACGAGTCATGAGGCCAGTGCCAATCCTGGCGGTATGCAGCATCTTTGGATCATCAAGTCCGCAATCACGCTTAGCTATGCGTTTTTATTTATCTACGCATTTGGATTTTTGATTAAAAATATTAATGCCTTGCTTGATGTTAGGGAAAACAAAGGCTCGGAATTTCTTAGTGGGAATTCTTCGGGCGCACAGAGTGTGTGAGGGCAGAATGAGCTTAAATTTAAAATTCTATAAATTTTACGCTTTTCGCGCTTGGGCGGAATTTTGCCACGGCAAGATAAAAGGTGGCGAGCTATGATAGGCATAGTGATGTTTGCGGCAGCGCTTTTTATGCTGTTACTCGGTTTTCCCGTTGCGTTTACGTTCGGCGCCGTGGCTGTGATTTTCGGCTTTATCTACGGACTTAGTGAGGCGTGGGATTACGCGCAGGGCTTTGAAATTTTAACCGAAGCTTTCGAGGATATGAGCAGACAGTTTTTTTCACTGATGCCTAATAGAATTTACTCGATTATGGAAAATCAGCTGCTAATTTCGGTGCCGCTTTTTATTTTGATGGGTATGATTTTGCAAAAGACTCGTCTTGCGGAGCGTTTATTAGAGTCGATGGCATTTTTATTCGGCGGCGTAAGAGGCGGCGTGGCGATCAGTACCGTTTTGGTGGGCGCATTACTTGCGGCTACGACGGGCATCGTGGGCGCGACTGTCATCGCTATGGGTGTCATCAGTCTGCCCGTGATGATGAAATACGGCTACGATAAGCCCCTAGCTACCGGCACCATCGCTGCCGCAGGCACGCTTGGGCAGATTATCCCGCCCTCGATCGTGCTGATTATTTTAGGCGATATACTTTCGGTTTCTGTAGGCGATCTTTTCTCTGCAGCAGTTATTCCTGGGCTCGTGCTAGTGGGTTTTTACGTGATTTATATTGCGATTATTTCATATATTTGCAAAGATTATGCGCCGCCTGTTCCGCCGCTAGAGGGACTTAGCAAATCAAAGCAAATTTTTATCGCGCTTAAAAATGTCGTGCCGGTGCTTGTGCTGATTTTGCTCGTTTTGGGATCTATTTTTGCGGGCATCGCTACGCCTACGGAGAGCTCGTCGGTAGGCTGCTTGGGTGCGATAGCGCTAGCTGTTTTATACCGCACGTTTTCGTTTAGGCTGATCTATGACGCGCTAAAAAATACCGCTAAAATTTCAGGTATGGTTTTTATGATTTTGATGGGAGCTACGGCATTTTCGATGATTTTTTCTTACACGGGTGGAGATGAGGTCGTAAAAAATTTTATGGAGAATCTGCCCGGCCAAGCATGGGGATTTATCGCGCTTACGATGGTAGTTATCATAGTGCTTGGATTTTTTCTCGATTATGTCGAAATTTCATATATCATTTTGCCAATACTTTTGCCAATAGTAGAGTCTTTGCATATCAATCCCGTGTGGTTTGCGATCTTAATCGCTGTAAATTTACAAACATCGTTTATGACGCCGCCATTTGGATTTTCGATATTTTTCTTAAAGGGCGTGACGCCGCCGCAAATCCATACCACGGATATTTACAAGGGCGTACTGCCTTTTATTTTATTGCAAATTCTAGTGCTATTAACGCTCGCAATCTTTCCGGGGGTTTTTGGTTTAAAAGCTTTTTTAGGCTAGAAATATTAAAATTCACGCTAAATTTAACCTAGGAGCTAAAAATGGCTAAAAAGCTTATCGACGTTATGGATACGACTTTTCGCGACGGATTTCAGTCAGTTTTCGGCGCGCGCGTGGCGATGGAGGATTTCCTGCCTGCCGTTAGCGCGGCAAAGGATGCGGGCATCACGCACTTCGAGTTCGGCGGCGGCGCGCGGTTTCAGAGCCTGTATTTTTACCTAAACGAAGACGCCTTTGAGATGATGGATAAATTTAGAAGCATCGTGGGGCCTGAGGCGAACCTGCAGACCCTTAGCCGCGGCGTCAATACCGTCACGCTCGATACCGGCAGCCGCGAGATCATCGATCTGCACGCCAAGCTTTTTGCCAAGCACGGCACGACTACGATTCGAAATTTCGACGCGTTAAACGACGTGGAAAATTTAAAATTTAGCGGCGAGTGCATACATCGTCACGGTCTTAAACACGAAGTCGTGGTTACGATGATGGATCTGCCGCCGGGATGCAGCGGCGCGCACGATGCGGCGTTTTACGAGAGAATTCTGCGTCAAATTTTAGACGCGCAGATTCCGTTTGACAGTGTCTGCTTCAAAGACGCAAGCGGTACCAGTAGCCCGCAGAAGGTCTATGAGACGATCAAGCGCGCGCGTAAAATTTTAGGCGACGGGGTGCATATCCGCTTGCACACTCACGAGACGGCGGGCGTTAGCGTCGCATGCTATCAGGCTGCGCTCGTTGCGGGCGTAGACGGCATCGACCTTGCCGCACATCCCGTAAGCGGCGGCACGAGCCAGCCGGACATCCTCACGTTGCTGCACGCGACGAAGGGGCAAAATTTCGACCTGGGCTTGGATGCAGAGAAAATTTTAAAATACGAAGAGGTTTTGGGCGAGTGCTTGAAGGATTACTTCATGCCGCCAGAAGCTACGCAGGTAAGCCCACTCATTCCGTTTTCGCCGATGCCGGGAGGCGCGCTTACGGCAAACACTCAGATGATGCGCGATAATAAAATTTTAGACAAATTCCCAGCCGTCATCAAGGCTATGCGCGAGGTCGTCGAAAAGGGCGGCTTCGGCACGAGCGTGACGCCGGTGAGCCAGTTTTATTTCCAGCAGGCGTTTAACAACGTAATGTTCGGCCCGTGGAAAAAGATCGCCGAGGGCTACGGCAAGATGGTGCTAGGCTATTTTGGCAAAACGCCCGTTAAACCCGACGAGGGCGTGATTAAAATGGCGGCGGAGCAGCTGGGCTTAGAGCCTACGACCAAGCATGCCGTAGATATCGCCGACGCCGACGAGAGCAAGAGCGTCGCGTATGCGCAGAAAATTCTACGCGAGCAGGGCATCGAACCTAGCGAGGAGAACGTATTTATCGCGCTTGCGTGCAAAGAAAAGGGCATCGCGTTTTTAAAAGGCGAGGGCAAGGTGATGAGTCGTAAAAAAGAGGACGTAGCGCCCGCTGCAAGCCATCAAAACGGTAATTCTAAAAACGGCAAATTTGACGTTAAGATTAACGGCAAAATTTACAGCGTAGAATTCGCCGGGCAAAACGTGCTCGTAAACGGCGATCGATACGACGTTAGCTTCGATACCTCAGCGCCCGCAAAGCCGCAGTCGCAACGCTCCGCCGGCGAGCAGCCCACTGCTAACGCGCGAGGTGGTACGGACGATAACGATATAAAAGCGACGCTTCCTAGTAACGTATTTAAAATTTTAATAAAGGAAGGCGACGCTGTTAAGGCGGGACAGAATGTCATCGTGCTTGAAGCGATGAAGATGGAGATAAATATCGAAAGTCCGCGTGATGGCATAATCGATAAAATTTTGATCGCTCAAGGCGATACGGTCGATGCCGATCAAGTGCTTGCGATTTTAAGATAAGCTCTAAATTTAGGCGGGCGCTTCCGCCTAAATTTCATGGCGACCATCCTCGGTGCTTAAGCGAGCTCACCTAAATTTTAAGCTATAATAGCGCAATCTTTTATCAAAATTTAATTTAAAAAGGATGCAAAATGACAACTCCGAACGATCTGGATAAACTAGGTCTTAAAAATATCAAAAAAATCAACCACAACCTAAGCTACGACGAGCTTTTCGAGCTTGAAAAGG
>CAUPZQ010000033.1:0-23459 GCA_963515915.1 uncultured Campylobacter sp. | reverse complement strand
GTACAGGATTTGTTATAATTTCCGGCTTTTGCAGTTTAAGCCGCGCCTTTAGCGCCTTTATTGTATTCGATAAGTTCATTTTGTCCTCCTTTTTAGAAAGCGTAAAATTTGAGCTTGGCTTATAATACTCTTTTACTCTTATCAGATATATCAAATACAGGATCAATCCTATGATAAGTAATATTTGCATAATGACGGATTGGGTTGTGGCTACGACATAGACTTTGCCTCCGCGATAACCGCCTTCCGCTAATAGTTTATGAAAATTTAAAGACGATAGGATAATAAAAAATATCGTCATTACAATTCTTACCGGTTTCATGGTTTTAAATTATCCTTATATGAAATTCCAAGGACGGTTTGTCGCCTTTTATCCAATCAAAGTCCAAGAATTTCATCGATAAATACGTCTCGCTCAAGATTCAAATTTATCCATCTAGGCAGTATATGTCGTTGTCCAAATCCACATTATTATCTGCTAATAGTTTCAGTAAATTTGCATTATAATATAGACCGGGCAAGCTATTATAACTGTAAACTACGACTCTTAGCAGCTTTTTCACACCTTGTAATTTTATACTCTTTGCGACATTTATATCTGCTAAAAATTTTTTAATTAGATCTCCCGCAAAAGGTATATCATAAAATTTTTCCTCTATACTAAATCCAAAATTTTTATATTTTAAAATAAAGCCTTTTTTAAAATCTCCTTTGCGCCAGGCTTTTGTTGCGGATATGCCGCTGCTGCTTATCGTTTCAGATAGATCACTATCGCTTTCGATCGATAGTATTAAAACTACTTTGTTGCCTTTCAAAGCTACTCCTAAAATCTTTTATATCTCATCTACGCACATATTGTCATTTAGTTTGACACACATTTTATATTTATCAGAATATGAGCAAAACCAGCATATTCTGCATTGGAAGTTAAAATTTTCATTTGGACACCCGCCCGGGGCTAATGACCGGGCAGTATGCAAAATCTTCTCCGTTTCTAGCGCGATAATTGGTGATATATTCGATTGCCATTTCGAATGCATCGTCATCTTCCGATTCAATACTCCAGCAATCGTATGTGATTATGGGCTTATTGCCGCTTAGGCGATATACATCCCCTCCGACGATAAGCATATCTCTATCTCTTGCGATTTTTAGCACCTCCATTACATCGTCAAATCTCCAAGCGATTTCATAAAAACCGAGCTTCTCTCTTAGGCGAATGCCTCGCTCTAACAGATCCTGCGGCACGATATTTACGTAATCTTCATCTATAAACGCTGCGCCATCTTCTTCAACTGACACAATCTCTCCTTTCATTAAAATTTAATTTATTACAAAGACTTTTATATATCATTTATTAGGCGATGAAGCATTGCAAGACAACTAGCGCTCGGATCATTTTGGTTTAAAATTCTAAAATATCACTATGTTTCATCGTCTTTATATCGCGCTCGTCAAAAGATGGAAGTATATATTTTTCGTTCATCTTAACGATTTTCGCGGTATAGCTCTCGCTTATGCTGTTTTTTTTGGTTTTTTGTGCGATATACACATTAAAAATGTTTTTATAGTGATATTTATCGCTCTTTCTGTAAACAGATTTTAACTAACCTAATAACTAACTGAATTATTTAAAAATAATTATAACATAAAAAGAAACAAAAATAATTAAAATTACTAAAAGCCCTAGATATCGGTATTTAAGGGAAGTAAAAGAGGTTTAAAAGAAGTGATTAAAGCTTTAAAATAACTTAAATGGTGGAGTTAAGCGGGATCGAACCGCCGACCTCTTGAATGCCATTCAAGCGCTCTCCCAGCTGAGCTATAACCCCAAAAGATTTTGTAATTTTACATTATTTTACTTACAAAATTTTTAAATTCCGGCGCTACGCCAAAATTTTCTCCGCAAAAGCCGCTATAAAATGAAATTTTAAGCTTGCATTAGGTAATATTTCATTTCTTTGCGCGGGAATAGCTCAGTGGTAGAGCGCAACCTTGCCATGGTTGATGTCGCGAGTTCGACTCTCGTTTCCCGCTCCATTTTACATTCTGTTTTGTATTAAACGTGCCCGGATGGCGGAATCGGTAGACGCAAGGGACTTAAAATCCCTCGGAATTTTTTCCGTGCCGGTTCAAGTCCGGCTCCGGGCACCACCTAATAAGCCAGCGCGGCGACATAGCCAAGTGGTAAGGCATGAGCCTGCAAAGCTTTGATCCCCGGTTCGAATCCGGGTGTCGCCTCCAGATCCTAAAAAGGAGTTATTATGAGATACATACTAGCGGCTCTTTTGGCATTGATGGTTTTTAGCGGGTGCTCTAATACTTGGCACGGCGTAAAAGAGGATTCGCACAACGCGGCTCAATGGACCAAAGAAAAGGTTCACAACGGCGCCGAGTGGGTCGGAGAAAAAACCGAATAAATTCCACGTGTAGATCTTGATCTGCGCGAACTTTCGGCGGGGTCTACCCGCCCTTAATCGGGAGATGGCTGAGCGGTCGAAAGCGGCGGTCTTGAAAACCGTTGAGGTGAAAGCCTCCTGGGGTTCGAATCCCTATCTCCCGGCCATTTTAATCTAATCCGAAATTCCCTTTTAACTTCAAAAATTTCACATTTTATTTATACTAATTTTCATTTAATGCTCTTTGCGTTTAAATTCTACTTCACGATATGGGGCGTAAATAGGCAGCTAGAGTAGCATATTCGTAAATGAATGCTAGAAAGATACGTAGCGAAAAAGCTAGAATTTCGATAGTGGTCTAATTGATCAATCCGAATCAAAGTAGTGTACAATGGTGAAATAATATGATGGCATTAAACTTTGGGCATTCGTCTAGTATAAAAGTGAATGAAAAACCTAGTAACGAAATTTAGTCATGAGTTTTTAAGACATGGCATTCATTGTGCCGGACGTAAAATTTTGGAAGCTCCGAGAAATTTGAAATTCCATGCCGCACGGCGTGAAATTTTAGCGTGCGCATCGTATGATTTAACGTGCACGCCGTAAAATTTCAACATGCATACAAAATTTTAAAATCGCGCCCAAATTTAAGCTGTAACCAATTTAAGGAGCCGCAAATACTAAAATCATATCCTCTTGCGATGCAGGGCGTGGAGTTTCGCGGGCACCGCGTGACGGGCATTTACGAGATGGGCGAGCGGATAGCCTTCGTCCATTTTGCTTTCGCGGCCCCTAACGAACAAAATATCGCCGCGAAGCTAACGCCCGGCTACGTGCTGCTAAATACGTTTTCGCGCGATTTTAGCGAGCACAAAAGATCGGTACTCGCCTACGAGCAGCGTGAAATTTTCTTCGCTGCCTCTGCGCTTTGTTATCCGCAGGACGACCACTTCGTGCTAAATACGAGATATTACGAGGGCTTCATCGATTCGCCCGCAAAGCTCATCAAAATACAAGACGGCGAAATGACCGAGCTTGGCGACGCCCCAACGCCCGTGAAACAGATCTACAACGATGCGCGAACCTACGAGTTTGAAGGCTTTGCCGTGCGGATGAGTTCGCCCTTTATGATGGAGTGCAGAGCCTCGCAAGGCGGGTCAAATTTAAACGGCGCGGCGGGCGAGAATTTAAATAATTCCTCCGAAAATAGTGGCGCGGCGGCTATTTGCAAAGAAAGCAAAAGCGATCTGCGCGATGGAACGAGCGAGGCGAAAGATAAAATTTCAAACAGCGGCAAGCAAACGCGCAAAAAAGCGGTCGCAAAAGGCAAAACGCTTTGGCGGCTAAAGCTAGGCGCGTATCTATATACGCCCGTTTGCCTGCGCGGCGCAGCGACGCCGCATTTTGATACGCAAGGTAAGCGGCAGGGTCGAGAGACGCTGTATTTCGGCACCGCGGGCAAGGGCGGGCACCTATACGCCGTAGACGCGGCAAGCGGCGAGGTGATTTTTAAGCTTGACACCGGCGGAACCGAGCATTTCGCGTGGTTTGAGGATAAAATTTTACTCGCAGATCGCCGCGGCAAGCCGGTTTTGATTAGCGCAGAGGACGGCTCGATCTTAAAAGAGGTGGAATTCGGCGAGTTTCAATTCGGCTCGGATCAGATCATGCTCGCTAGTAGGGGTCGCCTCTACGCCGTGGCAAACGACGGAGCCGCGATGCACGCAGTCTGCGCGGATATTTAAATTGGACAGATTAAAATTCGGCTTGTAATTGTGGATTAAATTAAACGCAAGGCTTGAGCCGCCGAACGCTTTGGATATGGAATTTACCTAGTTCGGCGGGGCGCGGTCATGACCCAAAAGCATCCGATTTCAAATCACCGCAGCCCCGCTCGCTAAATGAAATTTATTCGCCAGGCGCGTCGTTTCGAACTGAAACCCAAACCCTTCGCCTTAAAATTTAAAGCGGTCGCGGCAAATTTCAAGGCGCGAAGTGGTGTGAGCTGCCGCGAAATTCCATAGAGCTTTGCGGCGTGCGCGGGCAAACCTCGGCGATGATATTGATCGAAACACCCGTTTCATTGAAATATCACAAATTGCTTTTAAAATTTTGACGGGCTGATCCGCCGCTCTTTTAGCATGTAGCGGCAAACCCTTTCAAAGTCCGCTCCGCTCATCATAAAACTGATAAATTCGCCCTTGCCGTCATAGATGATCAAAGTATCGATCGCGCGGAAGCTAAATTTCCCCTCCGTGATCTTTGAAAAAATCAGCTTAGAGGCGAAAAACGGCAAAATCAATGCCGTCAGGCTCATCATAAAAATTATAAATCCTCTAAGGCTTTGTAAAAATCCGGCAAACGCGACGGCTATTACGATGAACGAAAACACAATACCTGCGGAATTTCTAGCGGGCACGATATGTCCGAATAGCGGCGTAGCGGTGAGCTTTATGAGCGATATCTCATCAAATTTTATAGATTTTGTGATTTTGCCCTTGTTAACGTAGTTAATGCTCCTATTCGTCAAATGAACAAAGCGCGTATGGGCACTGTTGAGATAGGACACGACGGTGAATGCTACGGAAACAAACGGCGTATAGTATGGGAAAATATCCCCTATGTATAGAAACACCGGTACCGCCAAGGGAGCGAAGAATAGATTATAAATAAAGAATACTATTATGTTGTAGTCTTTTACGACGAGGGGGTTATTATCAAATTTCGGCGGATTTCGGCGCTCGGCGTCGTTTTGTTCGGGCTGCTGCGACCTCTGCGATCCATCTTTTAAATTTCGCATTAAATTTACCTCGTTGCGCAGCATTCTTATTGGCTATTATAAATTTTATTTCGCTTTGGCTAATTTAGGCAGAAAAACTAACTATTTATTAGGTTCGATGTGGTTAGCGCGTATTGGTATTTAATATTACGCGCTTTTGCATATCGTGACCGTGCGCATTACTTCACCTTTTATCATCAGTACTTCTATTTTGGCGTAGCCAAGAAGGGATCTATGCGGGCGTGGTAATAGTAAATTTATACTATACCTATTGACAAAGTTCAAGTGCTTTGCTCTCATCAATATTAAAACCGCATTTTTTAAGTCTTTCTACTAGTTTGGGTATTGTTTCTTTAACGTGTTCATTGAAGTCTATATAAAATACGCCATTTATATCAGATGGGTATTCCAAATTCCTTTTTTTAGAATTATAGTCTTATCTCTGCCTAATTTTGACATTACCATACCCATTTCTAAAATTACATTTTGTCTAGCCCTATATCCAAGTTTTTCGTTTAAATTATCCTTATGTTTTTCGAAATCTTTAACCGAAATTGCCATATCGTCAGGAGTTAATAAAACTATTCCTGCATGTATTTTTGAAATACCTTGCTCCAAAGCTTCTATTATAGTCATTCCAGAATTATTTGTAACTTTGCTAGAAGCTATATTTAGCTTCTCAAGAACTCTCTCTAGTTGCTCCCTAGAATTCTGATCGTGTCCATAAACTATAAAAAGTTGCTTTTTTGAGTTATCTACGAAATCCTTATCAAGTAATTCACTAATCTCTTGTTCTATTTTTTCTTTTACTATTGTATCTTTACATTGAACCTGATGATTTCCGTTTGTATATATTGTTATTGTAGCTCCTTCTTTTTTGGCTACAAAATTATTATTTCTGCCTTGCTCAAAATTTGCATAATTCTTTAATTTGTCTAGCACTTCATCTTGTGTCATTGCTTTCTCCTTATATATTTATATCTTGAGATATTCAATTACTATATTGTTAATTTTTAAAAGAAATAATATTGCAGGACATTATACCTCAAAATATACTAAAGTTACTCTTCGTTGAGAATCTTATATTAATTTTTTATATGCATTAATATCGCGAGCCGTTTACTCCGCCAAAAACCCGAAGCGCTCAATCATATCCAAAAGCATATCGGCTTTGCAAATTTCATCGTCCAGCAGATCGTCGTATTGATCCCGCAGTCGCTCGGCGTCTTGCGCCACGGGCTCTAGATACTCCCTGGCCTGCGCGGGCTCGCCTTTCATCACGTGGTATTCGCCTAAGATCACGCGAGCTTGCGTCTTGCTAACCTCGTCGCCTTCGCCCTCAAGTGCTGCTTTTAGGCTCTGCACGCCGCCCTCCTCAAGCCCTCGCGAGAGCTGCGTTACCTTCTGTAAAGCTTCGCATCCATTTTCGCCCCTTAGTTAAATTTCATTTGAAATAGTAGAACAAATTCCCGCCGCACTCCAGATCCACGAACTCTTTGCTGTCAAAAAACAGCTTAAATTCCATGTGGCTCAGGTATTTGGCGTCCCGCGCTTTCTCTATAAAATTTCTTATCAGCCGCTCTATCTTTTCGCCCCCTTCGCGGCGTACCGCGTCTTGTCTCGTGAAATAAAAAACTACGGGCGCGTCGGACACCGCTGCGATATACCAAATTTTAAGCGGCGCTAAAAGCTCGCTTCGGTTTCGCAGCAGCTCCGCTACGGCGCCTTGGATCAGATCGGTGCGGATCTGCGACTCGAAGGACTCGACTGAGATATAAAAATTCTTTAGCTCGTTTAGCTTCGCGTAAAGCGGCGTGCGGGCGAGATAGCGCTTGATGCACTTTTTATCGGTGATTTTCGCGGCGTCTTTATCGAAGCGAAGCACGATCTTAAGCCACGCCGAGTCCCTGCCCGCGCCGTAAAACGCGCTGATAGGACGAACCTTAAATTTAGCACTTATAAACTCCAGTAAGCCGCTGATATTTTCGCTGTTTTCGGCTCTATTTTCTATGATCTCTTTACAACGCCTGCTTTGATACGGGCTTAGATCGCAAAACATCGCGCGCCTTTAAATTTAAAGTGATTTAAATTTAGCCCGCATCGTAAGCCTCGAGCATATCGAAGGTGGGAGCGAAAAACAGCGCGCCCGTCTTTGCGGTGCTGAAATCCAGTAGGCGGTCGTAGTTGCCTCGCGGGCGGCCGATAAACATACTCTCAAGCATCAGCTCCAGCGTGCTAAAGGTGCTTGCGTAGGCGATGAAGTAGGTTCCCGTCTCGCCGCCTTGCATAAACGGCATATTGCCGCGCACGACCTTTTTATCGTCACCGACGTTGGCGGCGGCGGAGTGAGAGTTGCTAGGCTTCATCTCCTCGCTCATTTCGATATCGTTTTGTTTGGATCTGCCGATGACGCGCTCCTGCTCGGCGACGCCCGCAGCGCTCCACGCGCTCATATCGTGGATATATTTTTGCGTAAAAAGATAGCTACCGCCCTTGTACGCCGCGTCCTCGTCGCCTACCTTGGCGAAAAAGTCGCGATCTGCGCCCTGCGGATTTTCGGTGCCGTCCACAAAGCCGATGATAGCTCGTCCGTCGTAGTATTTAAAGCCGCAGATCTCCTCCTCGCACGTCGCGACGTCCTTTAGCGCGGCTCTGATCTCGCTTGCCATATCGTAGCAAACGGCCTGATTCCCCGCTCTGATGTGGATATGGATATCGCCTCCGGTGGCGGGCGCAGCGTGTTTGTCGCCTTTAATCTCTTCGAAATTCTTTAGCTCTTTCGGCAAAGGCTTCGGCAAGCCTAGCATTTTCCACGCCTCAAAGCCCACGCCCAGCACGCAGCTTGTTTCGCTAGCCGCGCCGAATCTCGTAACGGCGGTTTTGTTTAAATTTATCACCAGAGCGCAAAGACCCTCGAAAGCCTTTTTGCAGGCGGCCTTAGCCGCACCAAAGCGACAGATCATAAACACGGTGTTGTTGCCGGGCGCGTCGGTTACGTTTTGGGATTTTGCGTGCGCACAGGCGCAACTTTTTTCTTCACTCATTTTTCTCTCCTTTAAAGTGAAATTTTAAAAGGAATTTTAGCGCAATATCGGTAAATATTGGGCGTAGAGATAGAATTTAGACGTCCTTTCGGGTTTGATTTTAGGCGGAGGAAATTTTTATCTTTGATCGTTAAATTTGCGGCAAGGGTGGAATTTTGGCTTTAAATTTATAAAATTTTCGCCGAGTTGAAAAGCGAAATTTTAGAGTTTTGCGAGGACGAAATTTTAAAGTAGTGGCAGATGGGAAGGGATTCGAACCCTCGAAAGCTTGCACTTTACACGCGTTCCAGGCGTGCTCCTTCAACCGCTCGGACACCCATCTAAATTAAAAGTCGTGATTATAGCGAAAATCTAAAATTTTGCCAAATTCCGTTTTGGCGCGTAATCCTTTTTGCCTTTAAATTTAAAACGCGGCGCTTAGAATTTTACCGCAGCGTTTGGAATTCTATCGCAATGCTTGGAATTTTTCTGCAGCGATTAGAATTCCGCCGTGCTGCTTGAAATTCTACCGTGCCGCTAAGCCCGGTTGCTTTGCGCTTCCTAGTCAAGCGGTGATTTTACCTTGCTGCGGCTATTTTAAAATTTGGATTACTTTTTAAATTTAGACCTGCCGCCCGCCGCAGGGCTAAATTTAAAAAGCGCAAGCAGATTTTTTAACGATCCGCTTGCGCCGTAAAAGCCGAGCTGCGCTTTAAATTTACGGGTAATTTAAAATTTCGCGCCGCCAGTAAATTTAGAAAGCTAATTAAAAATTCTATCCTTCGGGAAGGCGGACATATCGGGCTGCACGTCCTGCTCGGCGCCGATAAGCGCCTTTATTTCGCTATCTTCGATGCTAAAGCCGCCGCCGAGCGCCTTGTATGCATTCACCGTCGCGCTTAGCACGTCAAGATCGGTCTGCACTTTATTTAGCTGCGCGCTAAGTAGGTTTCGCTGCGAATCCAAAAACTCCAGATGGTCGCTGTAGCCTGCCTGATACCTGCTTGAGGCGTTTGAATAAATTTTGCTCTGCGAAGCGACGAGATCGGCGAGGCTTGCCTGCCTTAATTTGGCGTTTTGCACTCCTATCAGCGCGTCGCGAACGTCGCCGAAAGCGGTTTTAAGCGCCTTGTCGTATGCGATGAAGCTCGCGTTTTGCTCTAAATTTGCAAGCTCTACGCGTCTTTTTTGGCGGCCGAAGTCAAGCAACGGCCCTACGAGCGAGCCACCGATATTCCATGTGCTCGCGCTTGCGGTAAACAGCCTGTCGAACTCGCCGCTTGCGTATCCCGCCGAGCCCGTAAGCGAGAAGGTAGGGAAGTAGCCTGCCTTGGCGACGCCTACTAAGAAGTTGCTTGAGCGCAGATTTTCGAGCGAGCTTGCGACGTCCGGGCGGTGCAGGATCACGTCGCTTGGGATTCCGCTTGGGATCTGCGGCGCGTTAGGCATTTTCGCGGCGGTCTGCGCCGTACCGCGTAAAATTTCATCATAACTCTTGCCCGTTAGGATATTTAGCGAAGTTTGAGCTGCGGAGAGCTGATTTTGCACGCTTATGAGGCTTGCCTCGGCGCTTTGGACTGCGGCTTTGGCCTGATAAAATACGATCTCGCTAACCGCGCCCGCATCGAGCTGCTTTTTGCGGTAGTTTTGCGTATCTTGATAGCTTTTTAGACTGTCTTTTAAAATTTTCTCCTGTTGCTTTAGTGCTAGTAGCGTAAAATAGGTCGTCGCAACCGTGCTAGTAATCGTATTTTTGGCGGTTTCGTAGTCGTATTTCGTCGCATTAAATCGCGATCGCGCCGAATCTACGCTGTTGCGCACGCGTCCCCAAAGATCGATCTCGTAGCTTAGCACGGCGCCGATCTGATACGCGCCGTGGGAGTTGCGATCGGGCTGGTTGCCGAAATTATTTTGGCGCACCGCGCTGCCGCTTAAATTTACGTTCGGCAGATATTCAAGCTTGTTCAGCCCTAAATTTACGCGCGCATACTCGACGTTATTCAGCGCGGTTTGCAGGTCGGAATTTTGCTCCAGCGCGCTTTGGATCAGGGCGTTTAGCTGCGGATCGTTAAAGCTTTTCCACCACTGCGTGCTAACGTTCGTGCTCGCGTAATCCGCCTTAAAGCTGGTCTGCTTTTGCGGCGTAACGGGCTTGAAGTTGCAGCCGCAGAGTAAAATTCCAAGCGTCAAGGCGCTTAAAAGAGCGTTATTTATTTTCATCGTTCACCTCGTTAGTTTGGACTTTTTTGCCGCGTCTATCAAGCCAAGCGTTGAAGCTTTCGAGCAGGTAGAAAAACAGCGGCACGAAAAAGATCGCGATCGTAGATGCCGCGAGCATTCCGCCTACGACGCCGGTTCCCAGCGCGTGGCGGCTAGCAGCGCCAGCGCCGGTAGCGATAACCATCGGAAGCACGCCGAGACCGAACGCAAGGCTCGTCATCACGATAGGGCGGAACCTCATCCTGGCGGCCTCTACGGCAGCTTCAGCGATAGGGCGGTGGTTGTTTAGGTGCTCGTTCATCGCAAATTCCACGATCAAAATCGCGTTTTTCGCCGCCAGACCGATTAGAAGCAGCAAACCGATCTGAAAATATATGTCGTTGTTTAGTCCGCGGAAATGTGTAAATACGAGCGCGCCGAATACCGAAAACGGCACGGCGGTAAGTACGGCAAGCGGCATGAGCCACCTTTCGTATTGAGCCGCCAGGATCAAAAACACGAAGATCATTCCGAATACGAATGCCTGCGCGCCCTTGCCGGTTTCGCTGACCTCTTGATACGCAGAGCCCGACCAGCCGATCGAGTATCCGCTAGGAAGCTCCTCTTTTATGACCTCTTGGATCGCGGCAATCGCCTGACCCGAGGTATAACCCGTATTTGGCTCGCCCATAATCTGCGCTGCCGGGAAGGCATTAAATCTATTAACGGAATCAGGACCCAGCGAGCGCTCAAGCCTCACTAAAGAATTTAACGCGATCAGATCGCCGCTGTCGCTGCGGACGTAGAGCGATTTTAGATCGTTAGGATCGTCTCTGTAGTCTTGCGTAGCGCGGATATAGACCTTGAACGTGCGCCCCATAAGGTTAAAGTCGTTGATATAATACTGCCCGATGGTGGAATTTAGCACGGTGAAAATGTCGGCTATCTTAACGCCTAGCATCTTTATCTTCTCTTTATCGAGATAGAGCTTATACTGCGGGAAATCGGTATCCAGCGTCGTTCGCACGAGCTTTAAAGCGGGGTGTTGATTAGCTTTGGCAGTTACGCGATCCATATCTGCGCGAATTTCATCGTAGCTCTTGCCTGTCGTGCTTTGCGCGTAGAGCTCAAATCCACCCGTAAGTGAAAGCCCCATAATAGGCGGCGGCGTGACGACGTAGGTCATCGAGTTGCGATCGGCGCCGTAGAGCTGCCCGTTTAGCGCGGCGGCTAAGGCGAAGTTGGAATTTTCATCGCCCGGGCGATCTTTCCAGTCTTTTAGCTTTATAAAAAACGCTCCGCCGTTTTCTCTAAGCGCTCCGGCTAGCATATCGTATCCCGTGATTTGGGTTATATCTTTTACGTTTGGATACTTTTTAGCGATACTTGCGATGAAATCCTGATCGGCTTCCGTCCTAGGTAGAGTAGATGCCGACGGAAGCGTAGTCATCGCCATAATCGAGCCTTTGTCCTCGTTAGGCACCAGGCCGCTAGGAGTGAGCACAAGAAGCTTCACCATCGCATAGATGATGATGCCTACAAAAACGAGGCTGATTAGTACGTGGCGCAAAACCATGCCGACACCTGCGGCGTAAATTTTAGTTGAGATGCTAAAAAGATTATTAAACCATCTTATGAAAAAAAACGGCTCGGACTCCTTTTTTTGCAAGATTAGAGCGCAAAGTGCGGGCGTTAGTGTAAGGGCTACGAAGCCTGAAAAACATACCGAGGCTACGAGCGTTAAAGCAAATTGCCTCTGCATAACCCCCGTAAAGCCCTCCATAAACGCAACCGGCACGAAAACCGCCGAAAGCACGAGCACGATGGAGATGACGGGCGCTACGATCTCGCCCATCGCTTTCGTGGTAGCTTCTTTGACGCTGAGTTGCGGCTCCTCGTGCAAAATTCTCTCTACGTTTTCGATTACTATGATCGCATCGTCCACGACGATACCGATAGCAAGGATAAGCGCGAAAAGGGTGATTAAATTTATTGAAAATCCGAAGGCGTAAATTCCGATAAACGCTCCGCAGATCGATACGGGCGCAGCAAGCGTCGGAATGATCGTCGCTCTAAGATTGCCTAAGAACATATACATAACGATGATGACGAGAATTAACGCTTCAATGAAGGTATGAATAACCTCTTCGATCGAGACCTTTACGAAGCTAGTCGTATCGTAGGCGACGTCGTAGGTCAGCTCGCCTGGGAAATTTGGTTTAAGCTCGTCTATGCGCTTATTTACCGCTTCAACTACGGCTAGGGCGTTGGCGCCACTTTGCATAAAGATAAGCACAGGCACCATCTCTTTACCGTTAAATTTCGCCGAGATATTGTAGCTTGCGCCGCCAAGTTTAACCTCGGCGACATCTTTTACGCGCAAGAAATTCCCATCTTTTTGCGCGCGTACGATGATATTTTCAAACTCTTCGACGGTTTTTAAACGACCCTCAGGCTTGATCGCATATACGTAGGGATTGCCTAAGTTCATTGGCTGCTCGCCCATCTTACCCGCTGCGTATTGGCTGTTTTGCTCACTTATTGCGGCGATTATCTCGGCAGTCGTAACGTTAAATTTCTTAAGTAGCTCAGGCTTAACCCAGATCCTCATAGCATAGTCTTTCGTACCCAGCGCTTGAGCTTCGCCGACGCCCGGCACGCGCTTTAGCTCATCTACGACGTTGATAGCTACGTAGTTTTGCATCTCTACAACATCCATCTGTTCGCTAGGATCGTAAAACGCAAGCACTTCGAGCATCGTACTGCTACGCTCGGTGACGGTTACGCCATAGCGGCGCACTTCATCGGGAAGTAGCGTAAGAGCTGGCGTGACGCGGTTGTTTACATTGACTTTCGCATCTGCTGGATTTGTGCCGATTTGAAAATATACGTTGATACGAACATCACCGGAGGAGCTTGCTGAGCTTTCCATATAGATCATATTTTCAACGCCGTTAATCGCGTTTTCAAGAGGGGCTGCGACGACGTCGGCGATCGTTTGCGCGTCCGCGCCGCTATATGTAGCGCTAACGACGATTTGCGGCGGCGTGAGTTGCGGATACTCCTCTACGGAGGAATTTTTAAGAGCCAAAACGCCCGCGATTACGATGATGATCGAAACGACGCAGGCAAAGACGGGGCGGTTGATGAAAAATTTAGAAAACATTATTTCCCGCTTTCCGCATTGCTCTGAGATGCTTCAGGCTGCCCCGCTACGTAGGGATCGGTGCTTGCTGGTACGGGAGTGACCTTGGAGCCCACGTTAATCTTTTTAAAATTATCCAAAATGATCTGATCGCCGTCTTGCAGTCCGCTTGAGATCGTCGCCGTGCGGGTATCTTGCGCCGAAATTTTGACTACTTTTTTAGCGACCTTGCCGTCTTGCACGACGTAGACTATGGTGTTGCTAAGATCTTGCTTGAGCGCAACTTGCGGAATTTTAAAGCCGTTTTTCTGATAAAAGCCATCAACGCTTATTTTGGTAAAAACCCCCGGGCGAATTTCTAAGCTTGGATTTGGAATTTGAGCCTTAGCGCTGACTGACGCGGTGTTTGTATTGATGACGCTATCGATGAAGCTTAGCGTACCGTTGTAGTCCTTGCCGCCGAGATTTATGCTTACCTGACGCCCTAGCTGCTTCCACTGCCCGTTTCTTAAATTTGCATCAAGCTCCAGTCTATCGACGTCCGCGATGCCGAATTCCACATCGATCGGATCAAATTTGCTAAGACGCACCAGATCCTCGCCCACGTTTACGTATGCGCCTACGTCTTTTTGCGTATCGCCCGCCATGCCGTCAAAAGGCGCGGTCACGAGTGAGTGATCAAAATCGATCTTAGCGCTTTTAAAATTTGCTTCGGCTACCATAAATGCGGCTTTTGCGGTATCGAAATCCTTTTGAGAGATCGTGTTGCTAGCTTTTAGCGCTTTAGCTCTTTTGTAGTCCGCCGAGGCGTTTTGCAGATTAGCGTTTGCGCTGTCAAACGCCGCTTGGTAGCGCGAGCGGTCGATCTCGTAGAGCACGTCGCCCTTTTTGACGCTGTGCCCCGGCTCGAAAAGCTGTTTTTCGATGGTACCCGAAACCTGCGGCTTTAGCATTATCTCAAGCTCGCTCACGGTCTGTCCGTTAAATTTTAAAATTATCGGCACGTCAGCGGATTTGGCGATAAATACGCCTACCGGTAGCGCGGGAGTCTCGCCGCTTTTTTTTGCGCCGCTTTCCTCCTTTTTTTCAAAATAGGAGCAGCCCGAAACTAAAAACGCTGCGAAAATCAAACTGGCGACTTTTTTCATGTAATTTCCTCTATTTGGGTTAAAATTTTGTATTTGTAATAGTTATTACGAATAAATTATAAATTATAATAAAAACTATATAAATAAAACTTAAATTTAGCCCGTAAAATAATATATCGGACGGAATTATAGCGGAATTTCGATATAATCGTGCTAAAATTTTAAAGGCTTTTTATGAAAAGAATTCTTACTATCGCGGGTTCTGATAGCGGCGGCGGTGCGGGCATCCAAGCCGATATCAAGACGATTAGCGCGCATAAGATGTTTGCTATGAGCGCTATTACGGCGCTTACGGCGCAAAATTCGCGCGGCGTATTCGGTGTGCTGGACGTTCCGCCAGATTTTGTGGAGGCGCAGCTGGATGCGATTTTTAGCGACATCTTTCCGGATGCCGTTAAAATCGGAATGATCTCCAATGAGGGGGTTGCCGAGGCCATCGCAAAGAGCCTGAGCAAGCACGGCGCGAAAAACGTCGTCTTAGATCCCGTGATGGTCGCCACCAGCGGCGGAGTTTTGATGAAAAAAAGCGCGCTGCATGCGCTAAAATACAAGCTCGCCCCCGCCGCAGAGATCATCACGCCCAACGTGCGCGAAGCCGAAGTTTTGGCGGAGATGAAAATTTCAAGCTTAGCCGATATGCGCGCCGCTGCGGTTAAAATTTCGCAGTTTTTCGGCGGCGCGATTTTGATTAAAGGCGGCGATCTTGCCGGTGTGAGCGGGGCTTGCGGCGCGGCGGAAGCGGCGCGAAATTTTAAAGCTTTTGGGCGCGAGATGGGCGAAAACGGGGCGCTCAAAAATTCTGCGGGTTTGACGGAGCGCGCAAATTTCGCGAGTGAAAATTTTACTAATGAATGCAAAATTTTAACGGCGAGTGCGGAGCCCTCTTTTGAGCAAAATTTATCCGCAGCGCCTTTAGATGCAGGTTTTGAACCAAATAGTGAGGGCGGGGATTTGACAAATTTAGCGGTCGATATTTTATACGAAAACGGTAAATTTTACGAATTTTCGGCGCCGAAAATTGCTACGCGTAACACCCACGGCACGGGCTGCACGCTCTCAAGTGCGATCGCATGCGCGCTGGCGGCGGGGCTTAGCCTGCCCGCAGCCGTCGCCCATGCCAAGGGCTTCGTGCGCAGGGCGCTTGGATGGGATGAACAGATCGGGCACGGATGCGGCGCGATAGATCATTATTTTACGGTCCAAGATCCCTTCGGCGCGGACTTTGACGGATCTTGCGCGAACGAAATCAAAATCATCGCCCCGGATTAAAATTTCAAGCGCCCGTCCAGATCCCTGCATTCGTAAAATTTCAAAATTCCGCTGCTATTAAATTTAACCTAGCGGCACAAGATCGTCCAAACGGTTCGTCGCGACTTGTGATAAACGGCGGAATTTCGTGGCTAAAAAGCGTGTTGCGGGAGTAGTGCGCTTAAAATTTTAGTTAATTTTTAGGCATCATAATCCGCGTAGAATTTTAAAGAATTTTTGAATTTTATTGTAGGGTTCGTGCTGCAAGTTAGAGCTTTCCTTATTTGCCTTATGCTATAGCTCTGCTTCGTGGCATTGTTAAATTTGCGTTATTTCTTATAGGTCTTTATGCGCGAAAAAAGTGGATTATAAATATAAACTAGTCATTCATTCACTACTCGCGTTGCTCAAGGTAGATGCATCGCATTGTATGCCGATGTCGCGCTATACCTGCCGCATTGTGCCCTCTAGCTGCGAACTTAGCGATCCATTCCTTTCGTCTCATATTTGCTGAGTTCGCTAAAATTTCAAATTTCCTCGCAAAAGAGTTATGATGGCTAAAATTACGTAAATTTAGGAATTTAAAATGCGCCGCAAAAAAGGACTACTACTCTTAATCATCGCCTCAGGGATAATCTCTGCCGCAGATAACTGGATCGCATCGCTACTGCTACCTAGCATCGCAGATACGTTTGGGGTGCAGGTAAGCGCCGCCTCCACAGTTTTGACGGCATATCTGATCCCCTATGGCTTACTTCAGCCGGTTTACGGACATCTTAGCGATCGCTACGGCAGAGGTAAAATTTTATTCTTGCTAATGCTTTTTTTGGCGATATTTACGCTTCTTTGCTCCACTGCAAAACGTCTAGCATGGCTTGTTTTATTTCGTTTTTGCACGGGATGCGCGGCGGCGGGTATAATCGCCGTCTGTCTCGGCGTTATAGGCGATACATATGACGAGAAGGATAGACAAAAAATCGTAGCGATATTTCTGGGCTCGGTATTTTTAGGGCAGGGGCTGAGTGCGGCTTTAGGTGGATGGGCGGTGGCTAGATTTTCTTGGAGGGAGATATTTTTAGCCTTTTCTGCGCTGTCTGCAGTATCTTTCGTATCACTATTTACGCTAAATTTCAAAGACGCTCCGAAAAGCGGAGGCGAAAGTTTCGTAAAATCCCTAGCTAGCTTGCGCGGCGATGCTGCGCTTTTGAGAAGCTATTTTTTGGCTTTATGTAATGGCGTAATCGTGCTTGGGGCGTACTCATTCATAGGCGCTTATCTACTTAAAAAGCTAGGCTTGAGTTCAAATTTTGCCGGAGCCTGCCTTATGCTTTACGGCGTCGCTTGCTTTTTGGCAGGAAACGCTGCTAGATATTTAAAAGAGAAGTTGCCGCCAAAAGAAATTCTAACCCTCGGCTTTTTGGCGTCCGCTTCGGCGCTATGCCTTTTGGCGAGTTGCTTCGCTGCTACCGCATATGTAGGGACGTTTTTGTTGGGATTTGGCTATGTTTGCGCGCAGTCGGTCCTAGCAAGCGCAGCGCTTCGTTGCGGCTCCGCCAAAGGTCTATCCTCCGGGATCATAGGCACGGCGATATTTTTCGGAGGCGGCATCGGTACTGCCGTAGGTGGCAAGGCGCTTGAATATTTAAGCTACCAAGGGCTATTTTGCGGCTTTGCCGCGTTAGCCGCCGCGCTGCTGATTTTTTTACCGTGCAAGCTTTAAGGGCACGCGAGAAATTTAATGCTCCGCGACAATAGAAAATTTAAAATTAGGCACACTTCGCTGTCGAGAAATTACCTAAAATTACGCTATTTCAGGGCGCTGCATTGGCATCGTCATAAATATCGCAGTGCATTGCATCACGCTGCCGCTTTTAGGACTTACACCACCGCTTTTTCAGCTTCCGTGGTATGAGTTTGTTTCGGAATTTTTCGGGCACACGGTTTGGTTTTGGGCGATCGAAGTATTCCGCCGCGATCTACGAAATCGCGTAACGGGTGAGCCCGATCCCGCGGACCGCTCGGGCGCTTCGCTCTTCTAGCTAAATTTGGAATTCCGCCCCGTTTAGTGCGGAATTCCATCATTTTTTATAAACGCAGTAAAATCACGATAAATTTTTATGTTAAAATTATGATTAATAAAATTTCAAAAGGAGCGGCAATGAAATATAAAATTTTAGTTGCAACCTTTACGGCTGCTCTAGGCTTACAGGGAGCGCTTGCGAGCGATTTTGACGAGCAGGCTTGCGCGGCGCTAAAGGGCACGAAAATTTACGATACAAAGATCGGTGAAGCGATCTGGAATCAAAGCGGCGAAATCGGCGCCGATAAGATGTCTGTGCTAACCGGCGGAGCCAAAAAGACGCTAAAAGCCGCGCCTCACTGCATCGTGCGCGGCGAGATAGCCTCGCGCACGGGCTCGGACGGCAAGCATTACGGCATAAAATTTGAGCTGCGCCTGCCTGGTGCTTGGAACGGCAAGCTGCTATTTCAGGGCGGGGGCGGTTTGGACGGCTTTGTAGCGCCGGCTCTTGGCGCCGTATCTATCCGTACTAGCACCGCAACGCCCGCGCTTATGAGGGGCTATGCGGTAGTTACGACCGATTCGGGACACCCTACGCCTACGCCCGAGTTCGGACTTGAGCAGCAGGCGCGGTTAGACTATGCCTATCAGGCTATCGGCAAGGTCACGAGCGTCTCAAAGCAGCTGGTTTTCGCGGCGTATAAAAAGGCGCCCGCGCACAGCTACTTTATGGGCTGCTCAAACGGTGGGCGCTCGGCTCTGATGGCGGCGCAGAGGTATCCGCTGGAATTTGACGGCGTAATCGCGGCAAATCCGGGTTTTAGGCTTTCGCGCGCGGCGATCGCGGAGCAGTGGTATAACCAGCAGCTTATGAAGATCGCTCCTAAAAACGCCGCGGGGGATAAAATTTTCGCAAACGCCCTTACGCAGGAGGATTTGGATAAGCTAAGCAGGGCGGTTCTGGATAAATGCGATGCGCTAGACGGCCTAAAAGACGGAATCATCGGCGCTTGGGAGCGTTGCGAGTTCGATTCTAGCGGACTTGATCTGCCCAAAGATAAAATTTCTGCGATAAAAGCGATATTTGATGGCGCAAAAAACAGCAAGGGCGAGCAAATTTACAGCGGCTGGTTTTACGATGCCGGAGTAAATCAGCCCGGCTGGCGCATGTGGAAGCTAGGCGACTCGCAAACGGCAGAGCCAAATGCTAGAAATATCGTACTCTCGAAGGGCTCGATGAATTATTATTTCTTGACGCCGCCGCAACCGGAGTTTGATCTGATGAAATTTGATTTTGATAAGGACGTAGAGCGAACGTTCGAAACCGCGGCGATAAACGATGCGATTTCGACCAAGCTAGATAGCTTCCGCGCTAACGGCGGTAAACTCATCATCGTAACGGGCGTTTCCGATCCCGTGTTTTCGGCGATGGATCAGCGCGATTGGTTCAAAAAGCTAGTAGAAACGAACGCGAACGCGGATGAATTTGCGCGATTTTTTGCATTGCCTGGGATGAATCACTGCGGCGGCGGTAACGGCATCGATGATGTCGATCCGCTAAGCGCGCTTGAGGCGTGGCGCGAGCAGGGAACGGCTCCATCTAGCCTGCTAGGCAAAAGCACGAGCCGCGCCGGCAAGCAGCTACCTATCTGCGCGTATCCAAAAGTGGCTACCTACGTAGGCGGCGACGAAAATAGCGCGAGCAGCTTTGAGTGCAGATAAAATTTATTTAAAGGAGTAAAGATGAGAGGTAAAATTTTAATCGCGGCCTTTGTGGCGGTGCTTTTGTGCGGCTGCGCGGCGCATGATATAAAGCTAGGCAAGGATACGAGCGCAATGGATAAGAGGGGCGAAAGCGCGGCTGCGGACTGCGGCGCTAGTGAGGGCGCCTGCAAGGTACCCGCCGTGCAGGGGCCGATGATAGGCAGCGACACGGATGAGCACGGCTGCTTGGTTGCCGCGGGGCAGAGCTTTTCAAAGATCAAGAATGGATGCGTGCAGGTTTTTGATGTCGCAGACGTGAGGCTGGGCGACCCCGATAACGCTACGCTTGCGATCTACGGGATATTTTCCGCGGATAAAAGCAGGGTAGAAATTTTTTGGGCGAGCCTTCCTGAGAGCGTGATATTGCGCGCAAAGGGAGGCGGTTATGTCTCGAAGGACGGCAAAATTTCGCTGCTAAAAAGCGGCAATAGCTATAAGATCCGCAGAAAACAGCGGGTGAAATTTTAAGCCCGCCAAATTTCGCGCGCCGCGGAGAAATTTAATCCAAGCGCGCTAAGGCTTGGGCCGGCTCAGCAGGCTAAGACGTAAATGTAGGGCAAATTAATACCGAGCCGGTTCGGTTATTTGTGGCATCTGCCGCTGATAAAATTTAATCAAAGGAGCAAAAAATGGGAAAAACGGCTTTGGTCGTGGGCGCTACGGGAGCGGTCGGGCGCGAGATCGTGCGAGGGCTTTGCAAAAGCCAAAACTACGATAAAGTCGTCGTTTGGGCGCGCAGAGAGCTGAAATTTAGCCACGAAAAGCTTGAGGTGCAGATCGTAAATTTCGACAAAATCAAAGAGATAGAGCCGCGAGGCGTAGACGAGATTTTCTGCGCGCTTGGCACGACGATGAAGCAAGCCGGCAGCCGCAGGCAGTTTTACAAAGTGGACGTGAGCTACCCCGTAAACACCGCAAAATGGGGCATCGCCGCGGGCACTCGCCGCTTCGTGCTCATCTCCGCCTACGGCGCGGACGAACGGTCGAGATTTTTCTACATGAGGGCAAAGGGCAAGGCCGAGAAAAAGATCGGCGCGCTGGGCTATGAAAGCCTGCAAATCGCCAGGCTGCCCGCGATAAAAAGCGAACGTAACGAGTTGCGCCTCAGCGAGCTCTTTACGATCTGGTTGTTCGGGCTTTTGCCGAGGGGCGTCTTAGCGAACTACCGCCCGATGAGCGCGCAAAATCGCGCGCCACCGTCATCGCCGCCGCTCAAACGGACGGCAAGGGCGTGCAAATTTATCATCCAAAAGAGTTTGCGTAGTAGCTCGAATTTGATGGGCTTGCAGGATTAGGCAAATTTTGCAAGCCCTCGCCTCTTAAATTTATCCACGGATAATCAAATTTACGCGATTGCCTCGGCGAGCGTTTAAATTTACCGCTACTTAAAAGCGAAATTTGATAGAAAATTTGGGGCTTTGACTTCCGTGCGCGTCGGCGTTTTTGCGCGTTTATCGTTCCCGGCGCGCGTGTTCAAATTTAGCGCGGCGGACGGGGTTTGAGCTAAAAAGCTAGCGCCGAAAATATCCAAAGCCGACAAAACGCCAAAAATAGTGACAAACCTGCAAAGAGGCGCCGAGGGCAGGTACGTTAGCTGAGGATTTAACGGAAAGGAAAAAAGAATATGAAAAATTTTAACCAATCGACAAAACTGTGCGAGATTTTGGGCGTCAGCTTGCCTATCGTACAGGCTCCGATGAATAACGCAACAAATGCCGCATTGGTAGCTGCCGTATCAAATGCCGGCGGAATGGGCGTGCTGGGGCCAAATGCCGGTAGAGATGCTGAAAATTTAAACACGAAAGAGCGATATAAACGAGAATTTGAACGTATAAAGTCACTAACCGATAAACCTTACGGCGTAAATATCGTTTGTCTAAACGATAATAACAAAAAATATGCGCTAAAGGTTATAGAAACGGCATTTGAGACTGGCGTAAAGGCGTTCTTCTTTGTCGGCATAGTGGAAACGGAGCTATTTAAATTTATAAAAGATAACGGCGGAGTTTTGGTGCATAGAGCGCTTACGCCAAGCGCAAATTCGGCTCGCGCGGCACAAGAAGAGGGCGCAGATATTATAATTGCCACGGGATACGATGAAGGAGGAGTGGGCCCGCAAAATAAAATAGGTACTTTTAGCATCGTGCCGATCATCGCCGATGCCGTGAGCGTGCCTGTGATGGCTGCGGGCGGGATAAACGACATTAGAGGCGTACGAGCAGCCTTTGCGCTTGGGGCTAGCGGTGTTTACGTGGGTACTAGATTTATCGCTAGTACCGAGTGCCCGGCAGCGCAACCGGCAAAAGAGAGCATCGTATCTATGGGCTCTAGCGAGCTGTTTTTTGTTTCGGACTATCAACGCGTAGTGCCGAGTAAATTTGCCAAGGAGCTAAACGCAATGTATCTAAACGGCGACAAGGAAGTAGTGGCGCAAAAAATCGAGCGACTAAATCCGCTAAGGCTCGCAATGATAGATGGCGATATAGAAAATGGCATAATATACGTAAATTCTGGTATTAGCCTAATAAAAGAGATAAAAAGCGCCAAAAAAATCGTCGGCGAGCTTATGGCCGATTTTGTTTAATAAGATGGATAAATTTGCCAAATTTAGGCTATTATCGGCAAAAAATAAAATTTAAATTTTATCAAACCAAAGAAGAAAAAATGTCACTAAAACCTGTCGAACTTCACAAAACGTATCGCCTCATAAATCACGGGCCGACCGTCATGGTCTCGGCTGAATTTGACGGCGTGCGGGACGTCATGAGCGCGTCATGGGTCTGCCCTCTGGACTACGACAAGCTAACGGCCGTCATAGGTGCTAGCTCTTTTACCCGCTCGCTTTTTGAAAAGAGCGGCAAATTTGCCGTGCAGGTGCCTTTCGTCTCGCAGGCGCAATTCGTCGCCAAGATGGGCACGACAAGTATGCGAGGGGGCGCGGGCAAGCTTGAGGGCGTGGAGATGTTTTACGAGCGGGACGTGCCGATGGTGCGGGGCTGCGCGGCGCTTCGCACTCGCATCATCTCTGGGTGCGAAAGAGAGCTCGCTAAGCTTTTATCTGCGCGCTAAAGGACGTATTGAGCGGCGCGTGAGCGAGCTCGGCTTTGACAGCCTTCAGATCGTCCGCCCGCCGATAATCTTGGGCGAGAGGTCGGATGCTCGCCTGCTGGAGAGGTTCGCGGCGGCGGTTTTTAAACTGCTGCCCGCCTGTGCGTTCGGTAAATTTAGACCGCTTAGCGGCGCAAGTAGTGTCCGCTGCAAGCGTGATTTTTAGCTCAAAATCCTATAAAAATTCGCTCATTTTTTCTCTTTATTTTGTTTGATCTCCTCAAGACTTAGACCGCTTTTACCGATGCTGTCCATACCGAGCGTTTCGATCATCACGAGTATTGCGGCTGGGTCTTTGCCTAATACGCGTGCTAGCGTATTCGTAATCTCGGCGATAATTTGCTTTTTTTGCTCTTTTGTAGGCTCCGGAGCGGCTACTTTTATATTTACGAATGGCATTTTCTCTCCTTAAATTTGATAAAGCAGGGCTAATTATATCAAATTTTAGCCTGTTACCCGTCTCGCTTGCGTTCTAAAATTTAAGTAGATATATTAGAATTTAACTTTAAATTTGATTTAAAGCTAGTATGATTATTATGTGATTCGGTAGTAGTAAAATTCAATAAATTTACCCAAAAGGAGCGAATATGCGTAAGAATTTTTTCGGTTCTATCGTTTTGGCTGCG
>CAUPZQ010000032.1:0-25069 GCA_963515915.1 uncultured Campylobacter sp. | reverse complement strand
AAAGCGTCGCCGCGCCCGCAAAATAGGAGCATAAAAACATCTCTATCATCGTTTTTCCTTTAATTAAATTTGCGCTGATTTAAAGCGCTCGTAAAGCTTGGCCGCAATGACTGCGAGCAAACGTATTTCAAAACGAGTAGATCAAATTCTACCGCGCCCACAAAGCAAGCGCACGACAAAAAACGGTGCGGGCGGAATTCTATCGATAAAAGGGCAAAATTTACCGCCGCAGCAGTTTGCAAACTATGCAAAAACCGAACGCAACGCAAACCACTCCACAATCGCCAACTGCCTGGCGATTTCAAACTTCACTAAAACGACGCGAACCGATCAAATCGAGCTGGCTAGAGGAGTCGATCAGAGCGAACGATCAAAACGATCAAATCAAGCCAATCGATCTAATCAACCAAGGCAAAACGGCTAGTGCTTTTTATCTCTAAAAAATCTAACGATCTTAGCCTGCAGCTTGAACCACTCGCTAAGCTCCATTATAGGATGCCCTGCGTAGTTTTTACCACCCGCCAGATCCTTGCTTATGCCGCCGCGCGCCGCGATCTGAGCGAAATCGCCCACGCTTACGTGCCCGCCGCTGCCGCTCTGTCCGCCCATCACGACGTTGCGTCCAAGCGTCGTCGAGCCCGCAAGTCCTACTTGAGAGACGATGAGGCAGTTTTGCCCTAGCTCGCAGTTGTGCCCGATCTGAACGAGATTGTCGATCTTGCTGCCGCGCTTAACGATCGTCGAGCCGAATACCGCGCGGTCGATCGTCGTGCACGCGCCGATCTCGACCTCATCTTGCAGCACGACGTTGCCGTTATGATAAATTTTAACGTGCTCGCCCGTTTTGGTATGCGCGTAGCCGAAACCGTCGCTTCCGATAACGGCGTTTGCGTGGATTATGCAGCGCTCGCCGATGATCGTGTCGTTGTAGATGACGGCGTTTGCGTGGATTATGCAGCTGCTTCCGATATGCACGTCATCGCCGATATACGCGCCGCTTAAAATGACGCAATCCTCGCCGATCGTAGAATTTGCGCCGATATGCACGCCCTGCCCGATCTGCGCGCTGGCGGCGATCTTTGCGGGCGCGCCGCTGCGAATGAGTGGCTTAGCAAAATGCGCGCTTAGGATCGCAAAGGCCAGGTGCGGATTTTCGCACTCTAGCACTCGCACGCCGCTTGGGGCTGCGGTGCCGATTTTTACCAGCACGGCGGCTGCTTTGGTGGCGGATAAAAATTTCTCGTTTTTGTCGCTATCGCAGTAGCTCAGCTCGCTTTCGTTTGCATTTTGAAGCGAATTTATCGCGGTGATCTCCGCGTCCGCTCCGTTAAGCTCTATATTTAAAATTTCGGCAATTTTTGATAATTTCATTTGCGCTCCTTTGATTAAATTTTATCGCCGCTTACATATCCAGCGCGACGCTGCCGCCGCGTACGATGTCGATCGGATTGTATTTTTTTATCGTCTTTAAAAAGCCGTCGATGCGGTCTGCGTCGTCGCACGCCATAATGACGATCTTGCTATCGTCGCTGTTTGCGATGCTGCCGTTGTAGGCTTTTAAAACAGCATCAAGCCCCGCTAAATTTTCGCCCAGCGCGATCTTTACCAAAACCATCTCCTTTTCGACGAATTTTGCATCCTCGATAACCTTGTAGACGGGGATCAGTTTATGAAGCTGCTTAGTGATCTGCTCTATGACGCGCTCGTCGCCCGAAGTGACGATGCTAAGGCGCGATAGACCGGTATTTGGGATCGGTGCAACGGTGAGGCTGTCGATATTATAGCCGCGCCCCGCAAAAAGTCCCGAGATCCGCGATAAAACGCCGTGCTCATCGGTAACGACGACCGAGATTATTCTTCTTATGCTATTCATCTTTGCGACTCCTGCTCAAAAATCATATTATAAAGTGCGCCGCCTGCAGGCACCATCGGCCAGACGTTTTCGAAGCGATCGATCTTGGCCTCGATGACGCTTACTTTCTTACTCGCAAGAGCCTGCTTCAGCGCATCTTCAAATTCCGCTTTGGTACTAACGCTAAAGCCCACGCCGCCGAAACCCCCCGCAATTTTTACGAAATCGGGCTGCGAGCTAAGATCGGTCGATGAGAAACGCTGCCCGTAAAATAGGCTCTGCCACTGCCGCACCATGCCTAAGAAATTGTTATTTAATACGATATTTACGACGTTTAGACCGCTCGCGCTAGCAGTCATCAGCTCTTGGATATTCATCAAAATCGAGCCGTCGCCGCTGAAATTTATAACCGGTCTGTCTCCCGCATAAGCCTTCGCGCCCAATGCTGCGGGCAGGCCGTAGCCCATCGTGCCCTGCCCGCCGCTACTTAACAGAGTGCGCGGCTTGCAAAACGGATAAAACTGCGCGACCCACATCTGATGCTGCCCTACGTCCGTAGCGATGATAGCGTCCTCGCCCGCGATTTTTGCGGTACTTTGGATAACCCACTGCGGCTTTAAAATTTCATCGCTGTCGTTAAATTTAAGCGGGTGAATTTCATCGTATTTGCGGATGAGCTCGCGCCACTGCTCGAAATTTGCAGGGCTGACCTCGCTTCTAATGCGCGGCAGCATCTCCTCTAGCACCGATTTCACGTCGCCAACGATCGGATAATCCGCGTTTATAATCTTAGAGATCGAGCTAGGATCGATATCGACGTGGATGATCTTTGCGTTTTTGCCAAATTCGCTAAGTTTGCCCGTGACGCGATCGTCAAATCTCGCGCCCAAGCAGATTATCAGATCCGACTCGCTAAGCGCCATATTTGCGGCGTAGCTGCCGTGCATTCCGACCATACCTAAATTTAATTTATCGTCGCTTCGCACGGCTCCCAGCGCCATAAGGGTTTGCACGACAGGGATCTGCGCAAACTCGCTAAGCTCGCGCACCAGCTCGCTTGCACCCGCGCTGATGACGCCGCCTCCAATGTAGAGGATAGGCTTTTTGCAGCCTGCGATTAACTCGACGGCTTTTTTGATCTGCTTAGCGTTGCCCTTATAATTCGGCTTGTAAGTCTGCATCTTGATTTCGCTAGGATACTCAAAAACGCCCAGCTTCGCCGTCACGTCCTTAGGCACATCGACATGCACGGGCCCCGGTCTGCCGCTGCGAGCGATATAAAAGGCTTCTTTCAAAATTCTAGGCAGCTCTTCGATTGTTTTTACCAGATAGTTGTGTTTGACGCAGGGGCGTGAAATTCCGATCGCATCGATCTCTTGAAAGGCGTCGGTGCCGATAAGCGAAGTCGCCACCTGACCGCTGATAAGCACGATCGGGATGCTATCGCTATACGCCGTAGCAAGCCCCGTAAGCGCGTTCGTAAATCCAGGACCGCTTGTGACGAACGCCACGCCGACCTTGCCGCTAGCGCGCGCGTATCCGTCCGCAGCCATCGCCGCGGCCTGCTCGTGGCGCACCAAAATGTGTCTGAAGTATTTTTGTTTGTAAATTTCATCATAAATGTTTAGCGCTGCGCCGCCCGGGTAGCCGAAAACAACCTCAACCCCCTCCTGCCGCAACGCCTCCACGATCATCTGCGATCCGCTAATTTCTTTCATACGCCCATCCTGTTTCGTTGGAATAATTTTGTGATTATATTATTTTGTAAATTAAATTTCACGAATTTTAGGCGCTAAATCGGGTCGAATTTCAAATTTAATAGCGGCGCAGACTGGGGCAAAATTTCGGAATTTAGCGAGAGTAGAAAAGGCAAATTTAAAATTTATCATGCGGCTGGATTTCGGATTTAAAATTTTAAAGTGCAGATTTGTTTCGACCAAACGCGACGCATCAGTTTTAACGTAAAATTTTGGCTTGAAATTTTACCACGCAAGCTGCTGATTAAATTTACAAAATTCTTTGAAATTTTATCGTAGCGCAGAGCAACTCCTGTGTAGATTTGAAATTCCATAGCTACGAAATTTTAAAATTTAGCCGTAAATTTAAAACGGGCGGAATCTCGATTATAAAATTCTAAATTCCGCCTGCGTAAAATGAATTTTAAAACCCTCTATCTACCTGCACGCCTACGCCCACGCTAGCGCAGTTGCCGCTTTGCGGATCGCAGTCGCCGAAGCTTGTGACGCTACTGGATCTTTTTGAGCGGATCGTTCCCATATGCATAGGCACCGGCATGTTACGGCGCGAGCTTCCGCCGATTTCGCTATCGCTCATACTGCCAGAACTTCTCCTGCGAGAATAATCATCGCGCGGAGGTGGCGGTGGCGGAGGAGGTGGTTTTATACCTCCGTGCGGAGGTGGTGGCATGCCGCCAGGAGGCGGGGGAGGAGGCGGCATCAAGTCGCCGTGCCTACCATATCCTCGCGGAGGAAGCGGCGGTAAAGTACCGGTCTCTGTGATCGTGATGCCATTGCCGTAATTTTCAACGCGTTTGTAAGTATAGCCTCCATAAACCGTGCGGGTGCGGGTCTTTTCGACTACGACTATGTCGCGCTCAGGCTGCACCGGCTGTTGCACGTTAGCTCTAGGTGATATTTCAAAGCTATTCTGCAGTTTGGCGGTATCGTAACTTGCAAAGCCGTTGATGCCCTTTAGCTCATCTGCGCTTGAAATTTCGCGCTTTTGGCGGTATTGCATAAGCATATCCGCCCTACCCGCATCAAGCCCACCGATCGTCATCAGCTCGTAGCGACTAGCTTCGTTTATGTTGATTTTCGCCGCGGCGAGGCTCACTAAAAGAGCCAAAATCACTAAATTTTTCATGTGCGCTCCTTTGTTGAAAGTTACCAAATTCTAAACCCTCACGATAAATCTTTGATTAACACGCAAGCAAAATTTTGCTACAATTGCCTATCTTATTTCAAAGGATCAACCGATGAACGGAATTTTGCTCCTATGCGACGAACCAGCCGCCTACCAATCCGAGCTAAAAAAACTAGATAAAATTTTATCCATGAGCTTTCACAACGTTTTGCAACTTTGCATCGCTGGCGACAATGCCCTTTTTAGCAGAAGCGAGCTTGAAAAAGCGCTCGCGAACGGGCAGGATGAGCGCGTGCGAAAGGCGGTAATAGAGCGCTTTGCACAGATTTTAGAGCAGTGCAACTTCGTACTGGTTCACGGCGTAGCGGGAGCTGATCTGCGCGAGTTAAATTTACAAATCGCAAAGGATCTAAATATCGCCGTTTGCGGATTTTATCCTAACGAAATTGCCGCGCGCATCGGCACGCACTCGATCGCCGCAGCAAAAGCGGTAAGCTTTGCCAGCATATATGAGGATAAAATTTCATTTTCCGCGCTAAGACCTGCACAAGATGGCGCAAATTCTAAAAAATCGGAGCTTTGCGGTAAAAATTCCGCCTGCGAAAAGGGCGCAAAATTTCACGACGAAAATTCCGCTTGCCAAAGCGGCGCGATAGAACTTGATAAAGTCGTTGCCGACAAAAGCTACTTCACGGACGCCGCAAACTCCACGCGCTGTGAAATTCTAACCCCATTGAAATTTGAAAGCAAGCTCTACGCCAAGGCTCGCGCGAACGTTAAAACCGTCGTGCTTCCAGAAAGCGACGACGAGAGAATTCTGCGCGCAGCCGCGATTATAAAACAAAGCGGTGCGGCAAATTTGATCCTTTTAGGGCGCGAGAACGAAGTGCAAAAAAACGCAAGCAAGCTAGGTCTCGATCTAAGCGGCGTTAAAATTTTAGATCCGCAGACGGATGCGAGCTTGGAAAAATTTGCGCGCGATCTATATGAGCTTCGCAAGGCAAAGGGCATGAGCGAGGCACAGGCGCGCGATTTAGTGCGCGATCGCACCTACTTCGGCACGATGCTCGTGTATGAAGGGCTAGCCGATGCGATGGTAAGCGGTGCCGGCACGACTACTGCTGAGACGATCCGCCCCGCACTTCAGATCATCAAGACAAAGTCCGGCATCGCGAGCGTTAGCGGCGCATTTATAATGTGCCTGGATACGCAGGCTCTGCTTTTTGCCGACTGCGCCGTAGCGCCTAGCCCTAGCGCGGAGTATCTGGCGGGTATCGCGATCTCAAGCGCTGCGACCGCAAAGGCGTTCGGGCTTGAGCCGCGCGTGGCGATGTTAAGCTACTCCAGCGGCAATAGCGGCAGCGGCGATAGCGTGGAATTCATAAAAACTGCAACGCAAAAAGCGCGCGAAAAGGCGCCCGAGCTTTCAATCGACGGACCGCTGCAATTCGACGCCGCAGTCGATGCCGCAGTCGCTAAGAAAAAGATGCCCGGCTCCGCGGTCGCAGGACGCGCGAACGTATTTATCTTCCCCGATCTTAACTGCGGAAATATCTGTTATAAGGCCGTGCAGCGCACCGCAGGCGCCGTGGCGATCGGGCCGATTTTACAGGGCTTAAAAAAGCCGGTAAACGATCTAAGCCGCGGCTGCGAGGTTGCAGACGTCGTAAACACCATCCTAATAAGCGCAATTCAAGCAGGAGGGAATTAATGGATATCCTAGTCATAAATTCCGGCTCGAGCTCGGTTAAATTTAAATTCCACGATATGCTAAATCACGCCTGCATCGCAAGTGGGCTCATCGAGGAGATCGGCTCGACGCACGCAAGCGGAAGCATCAATTGCGCCAACGGACGAAGCATAAAAGTTGAAAACGAGCAAATTCCAAATCACGAAACCGCGATCGCAATCGCGATTGATCTTTTAAAACAAAGCGGAGTAATCAAAGATCTAACTCAAGTAGGCGGCATCGGGCATAGAATAGTCCAAGGTGCGGATTATTTCGACGCTCCCGCGCTCATAGATGAGGACGTAATGGCTAAAATCGCCGAGCTTGCGCCGCTTGCACCACTACACAATCCCGCAAATTTAGCAGGCATCAAATCCTGCCTAAAGATCGCTCCTAAAATTCCAAACGTCGCGGTTTTTGATACGATCTTTCATCAAAGCATCCCGCCTTATGCGTATATGTACGCGCTGCCGTATGAATTCTACGAAAAATATAAGGTTCGTCGCTACGGCGCGCACGGCACGTCGCATTGGTTCGTCTCGACGATGGGAGCGAAATTTTTGCGTAAAAAATACGAAAACTTCAACGCCATTACGCTACATCTTGGCAACGGCTCTAGCGTGAGCGCCATAGAAAACGGCAAATGCATCGACACCTCAATGGGGCTAACGCCGCTTGAAGGTATCATCATGGGCACCAGATGCGGCTCGATCGATCCCGCTATCATCCCATACATCGAGCGCGTCGCGGGCTACAACGCGCAGGATATGGACGTCATAATGAACAAAAAAAGCGGACTTTTGGGCATCTGCGGTGCAAGCGATCTGCGAAAGGTATATGAAAAGATGGAGGATGGCGAGCCGCGCTCGAAACTTGCGTTTGAGATGCTCGTTTACAGCGTCGTTAAGATGATCGGAGCGTATTATGCCGTGCTCGGGCGCGTGGACGCTTTGATCTTTACCGGCGGTATCGGCGAGAATGCGCCGCATTTTAGACAAAATGTTTGCGAGAAGCTCGCTCATATCGGCATCGAAATCGATGCGACAAAAAACGCAAAAAATACCGGCTCGATTAGAAATTTAAGCGCGGTAGATAGCAAAATCAAAACGCTCGTAATCCCTACCAACGAGGAGCTGGCGATCGCCGAAGCTACGGTCGATACGATCAACAAAAACTCCGCGCAGATCGACTATCAGAAATACTCGGAATTTTAAATTTGATCTAGTGGGATTCCGCGGTTATTTTGCGAGTAGCGATACCAACTGCCTTTTTCGTTAGGCAATTAAATTTTGGGTCTTGGCTGCAAGTCTACGCTAAATGAAAGAGCCTTTTATTTTAGAGGCTTTCTGGCTAAGACGATACGAGAAATTGCTACGCTACGCGTGGGTTTAAATTTTATTTGTCGCTTCCGATAAGGCTTAAATTCTTGCTCGGAAGAGGCGGAGCGGAAGGGGCTATACTTGTGAAGCGCCCTTTTACTTTGCCTCGGCTAGCAACCGCAAGCAGGTCTACCGCCCAAACCCCGCCTAGATCACTACGCGTTAGAAGCGGCGAGATTTTATTTTTAAACAAAGCTTTGCTGGTTAAATTTAATAAATTTGGTTTCAAATTAGACCGTAAAAATTCCAAAACAGGTCCTTATTGTGAAATTTACCGAACGATAAGACATAAAATTTTAAAATTTAGCGCAAGCCGGGTTTTGACGCGCAAATTTTATTAAAGGAGCGAACGATGAGCGATTTGCTAAATTCTCAAGGCGCGCAAGAGCAAGAGGCGTCATATCCCGATACGAAATTTACTAAATTTTTCGGGCGACTTTACGCGGCGGTTTTTGCGCTGTTTGCGATCACGGCGCTTAGCGTATTCGTGCTGCCCGAAGACATTTTAGACGCAAGCGCGGCATGCGCGGACTTCGTTAAATTTATGAAGCGGTTTTTTCCAAACATCGCCGCGATCGGCAAAATAAGCCCGCATACGCAGCTTGCGGAATTTTACGTCGCGGTATTGTGGGTACCTATTTTAACGGCTTTCGCGCTAAGCTGCGTGTATTGTCCGATCGCCACATTCTTATACAAAAAAGAGCTTCCCGCCGTCAAGACGCAGCTATTTGTGATATTGCTCGCTATACCTTTTGCTTACTGGGCATTAAACAATTATTTCTACGCCGATTTTGCCATAAACGGCATCCCACACAAAGTAGGCAGCGGACGGATATTTCCTACTTTTGCGAGCAGAGAAAGCCTGTTTGGTTGGCTATCGTTTTTCACAGCCACCTCGATGTTTATGGGTATGCTTGTCGCGATTTCGCTTAGCGATATAGTCCACTGGATATATCTATCGAGAAAATAAAAGCTAAATTTTATAAAATCGCGGACGAATAAAATTCCGCACCAAATAACTTTTAGGGTCATTTTACGAGCGCAAAGCGAGCGACTTATAAAATTCTGCGCTCCGTTTTAGAACAAAAACAAGCGACGATTAAATTTAAACGCCCCCTACAATTAGACTCTTTTTTGCGCGGAATTTAAGCGACCAAACGACGATTAAATTTAAACCGCAAGCGGCCGCTTTTAAATTTTAAAATTTTACTAAATTTTAAAATTTTATTCGCGCCACGTAAGGCGAAAGGTCGTTATCTCGCCCGGCACGCTGTCGTAAGAGATAGAAAAGGAGTATTTTTTGCAGACCTCGCTTACGATGCTAAGCCCGATTCCAAAGCCGCCCTCGCTTGAGTTAAAGCGCGCAAAGCGCCTGAAAATTTCGTCGCCCCTTTTCCTGTCGATCCCTTCGCCGCTATTTGAGATCGCTAGCTCGCCGTGCCTTAGCCGCACATCCACGTAGCCGCCTGTATCGGCGTATTTTACGGCGTTGCTTAGCAGATTGTCGATCAGGCGCGAAATTTCATAAATATTTGCGTTCATGCTCGCATCCGAAAGATCGGTTTTAAGGCTAAGTCTGCGCTTTTGAATAAACGGCGCGAAGTATTCGCAGCGCGAAGCGACGAGGCTCTTTAGATCGATCGAGCTAATCTCACCCTCCTTATTCATACCGAAGGTTAAAAACACGAGATCCTCGTAGATGCGCGAAAGCGTCTTAGCGGCAAGGTCGATATTAGCGACGCGCTTGGCGTTGTATTCTCCAAGCTCTGCGTGCCGCATCGTCTCGACGCTCATGGAGATGATGCTAAGCGGAGTGTTGATCTCGTGGGTGCTATCCTTGATGAAGCGATTTAGCGTGTCGATCTTGTCGTAAAGCGGCTTGGTGCCTAGCCGAACCAGGTAAAACGCCACGGCTAATATCACGCCCAAAAGCGCTATCATCATCGCTGCGGTTTTGATACGAAGCGTTAAAATTTCACCCTGTACGCTACTTCCAAGCAGAATGATTTTAGCCTTGGAAAAGGCGTTTCGCTCCTCCATATTTTGCAGATTCTCATAAATTCCTAGCCTACCGCCACTTATAAATTCCGCCTTTAGCTTCGCTTTATCAAGTGCGCCAAGTTCGCCGTCACAGCCGTAAATTTCATCAGAGTTTGGCTTAAATATACACGCACTCACGCCCTTTTCGCGCTCAAAGTCCGCTAGCGATTCCAGCCCGTCCATGCTCGCTTTCATATAGATCATCATTTTGATCTCTTTTAGCTCTTTTATCCTGTGCGAAAGCAACGCGGCTTCGTTCATACTGTAATTTATCTTGAAAAAATATCCTAAAAACAACGCGCTTGAAATGAGATATAAAGATAAAATTTTAAGCGTTAAAGCGGTCTTTTCAGACATACAGATACCCTGCATTGCGGCGATTTATGATGTGCTCTTCGCCTAGGACGCGGCGTAGATTTTTGATATAAGTTCGCAGCGCCTCTTCGCTCGGCGTCTCGTCGAACGTATAGATCGCGGAGAAAATTTCATCCTTGCTCAAAAGCCTGTTTTTATTTTGCAAAAAAAGCGCCAGCAGCTCGCGCTCTTTGTTTGAAAGCGCGACGGGCACGCCCGATCTGCGCAGCTCTTTGCTTGCAAAATAAAATTTAAACTCATCGTCAATAGTTACAAAATCATCAAAATTATGGCTGAAGTTTCGCTTTATGAGTGAATTAACGCGCAGCATCAGCTCTTTTAGTTCATACGGTTTTTTGAGATAGTCGTCGCAGCCGCTTTTAAAGCCGATCTCAAGATCATCAAGTGTATTTAGCGAGGTGGCAAATATCGCAGGAGTGCGATCGCCGCTCTTGCGCAGCTCTTTTAAAAGTGAAAATCCGTCGCCTTTAGGGATTTTTACGTCAAAGATAAAAAGATCAAATTTTTGCTCATAAGCAAGATCCGCGGCGCTTTGAGCGTCGCTGCAAACGCATACGTCAAAGCCCGCGTCTTTTAGATATTCGCCGATGAGATCGCAAAGGGTCTCATCGTCCTCTACGAGTAAAATTTTACTCACTACATCTCTTTTTTCATCTCTTTTTTCATTTCGCCTTTCATCTCATCCTTCATATGTTTACCCTCTTTCATAGCATCCTTGTGCATATCTTTCATGTCGCCCTTCATCTCTTTCGCACCATTATGCATTGATGTATTGGCGTCCTTCATCTCATCTTTCATGCCCATGTCGGCAGCTACGGCAAAAGTGCCAGCAAATAGCGCACTAAGCGCAAACAAAGTAAGTTTTTTCATTACGTACTCCTTAAAAGAAATTAGCGGAATTATACTTCCGTAAAAGTGAAGTATGTGTGAAATTCCGAAAAAATTCAAATTTAAATTTAAACGCCTGTAAATTCAAATGCGGAGCGGCTTAAATGCGCTCGGTCGGTCGCGGATCTCTGAAATTTAAATCGCTCGCTACGGCTAGTCAAATTCTAAACGCAAATAAAAGCTAGCCAGAGCGCACGCCAACAGCGCATTGCCGAGCTTACTTTATCGAGGCAAAATAGAAATTTAAATCGCCGCCGTAACTGATTAAATTTATAATGCCACGACGCGATCGTCAAATCAAAAACGCCGAGCCAGCCTTTGAGTTCGCGACCTCGCCCGAGCTTTTGAATTCGCCATGCCGCGTAAGCCCTTAAATTTAGTGCGGCGCAAGCGCACAGGGCGCGAAATCGCACCTAGATCGCGGCACAGCCTTTGATCTCATCCTCGCTTACGATCTCGTAGATTACGCCTGCGTTTTTGATAAACTCCTCCACGCGCGCGACGTGCGAGGGCTCTACGTTGATCACGAGGCTTCCGACGACGTTTTTATCAAGCCGCTCGAGCTTGCCCCAGACGATGTTAAAATTTATCTCCAAAGCGCGCGCCATATGCGTGATCACGCTGTCAAACGCGACTGCGGGCGGGAAAAAGAGCCTGATATTCACGCCGCTTGCGGGCAGCACCTCCTCCTCGCCCAAAAACTCCTTCATATTCTCATCCGGGTGCAGAAACAGCGAGACGATATCGCCCGAGTTGCTCACGCGTCCGCCCTTAAGTAGGATCGCTCGCTGCGCGATGCCCTTTACGACCTCCATCTCGTGCGTGACGAGCACGATCGTGATGCCTAGCTCGCGATTGATACGGCGCAGAAGCGATAAAATTTGAGCGGTGGTGTTGGGATCAAGCGCCGAGGTCGCCTCGTCGGAAAGCAAAATTTTAGGGCTTAATGCAAGCGCACGCGCGATCGCCACGCGCTGCTTCTGTCCGCCGCTAAGCTCGCTAGGATAGGCGTTTGCTTTATCCGCAAGCCCCACGAGCTCCAAAAGTTCGGCTACGCGGCGCTTCGTGTGGTCCTTCGAATAGCCCCAAAATGCTAACGGCGTGGCGACGTTTTGCGCGACGCTGCGGCGACTCATAAGCGCGAAGTGCTGAAAAATCATACCGATATTTTTGCGCAACTCGCGGATCTGAGCGGCGCTTAGCTCTCTTACCTCCCTGCCCTCTACCTTAAGGCTTCCTTCTTGATAGTCCTCAAGGCCGTTTATGCAGCGCAGCAGCGTGCTTTTACCCGCGCCGCTGCGACCGACGATAGCAAAAATTTCGCCCTGCTTTACTTCCAAGCTCACATCGTCGATCACGCAGGTTTTGCCGTAAAATTTCTTTAAATTTTCTATCTTTATCACTCAAATTTCCTCGCTTATAATTCTGCCCCGATGCGCCGTGTAAATTTACAAAATTTCGCGCCTTAGCTCATCTGCGCTCTTTGGCGAAAGAAGCGCCGGAGCGATGTCAAACACGCTAAATGCGCCGCGCTCACCCTTTTGCGCCAAACGATACGCCGCGCGGGCGTAGGCTACGAGCACGCTTGCGGTAAATTCTGGATTTGAGTCAAGCTTTAGCGAAAACTCGATCAAGTGTTTATTTTCGCCGTGCTCGCCCGTCGCTCCGCTTCGTAAAACAAATCCTCCGTGAGGGATGCCGCCGTGCTCTTTTTTAAGCGTCGCAAGACCCACGAAATGCACGCTCGTGTCGTAATCGGCGAAGTAGTTTGGCATCGTTTTTATCTCGCGCTCGATACGCGCTTTATCGGCGCCCTCTTCGGCCACGACGTAGCACTCGCGCAGGTGTTTTTCGCGCGTGCTAAGACTCGGATTTTCGCCTGCGCGAACTCGCTTCAAGGCGCTTTCTATCGGCACGGTATATTGGCGCGCATCCACGACGCCATCAATCCTGCGGATAGCGTCGGAGTGGCCTTGGCTCACGCCTTTGCCCCAAAACGTATAACTGCTGCCGTTTTCCAGCACGCTCTCGCCAAATAGTCTGTTTAGCGAAAACAGTCCCGGATCCCAGCCTACGGCGATGATGCCTACATTTCCGCCTTTTTTGGCGGCGGCGTCCACCGCGGCGAAGTGCTCCGGGATTTTTGCATGCGTATCGAAGCTATCGACGACGTTAAAGCTCTGCGCAAACTCGGGCGTCTGCGTCGGTAGATCCGTCGCGCTACCGCCGCAAAGAACTAAAACGTCAAATTTGCCTTTGTGCGATAAAATTTCATCCGCGCTAAATACTGGCGCGCCGCATGTTTGCACGCTGTGCGGCTCGCGGCGAGAAAACACTGCCGAAAGCTCTAAATCCTTGCTATTTCGCGCGGCAAGCTCTACGCCGCGACCCAAATTTCCATATCCTAAAACCGCTATTTTTATTTTTTCGCTCATTTTTTACCCTTCAAATTTTAAAATTTAGCGCGTAAAACGGCGCGCCACCGATGAAATTTTACCTCAATAAGAAATAATAAATCACGTATAACCAACTTAAAAATCCGTGGATTATCGCCCACATTACGCTTTTATTGACTCCCCATGATAGTGCGACGGCTATGACCGTGCCTAACGTAAATCCACCGATACTACCCTTTGACATATTTTTCTCCTTAATTTAAAATTTTGGCTCAAACGAGCGGGCTACTCGCCAAACGCCTTTAGCTCGTCGCATACTTTGGCGAATTTCTCCTGCGCGCTTTGCAGCCCTTCGCGGTTGGCTTCGACCACGGCTTGCGGGGCGGAGGCTACAAATTTCTCGTTATTTAGCATGTTTGAGAGCTTTTCGATCTCTTTTTGCAGCTTCGCTTTTTGCGCGTTAAGGCGCGAAATCACGCCGCTAAGATCGACCCCTTCAAGCGGTACAAAGCTTTCTAAATTCTCGCTCACGTCGCGGGCGGAATTTGCGATATTTTGCTGCGTAAATTCTACTTCATCCACCTTTGCTAGCGTTTTGATATAGTCCGCGGCAGCACTTAGATCGACTGCGGATTTGACGTAGGCTTTGGCTACGCGCGCATTGCCGAGCTCGATCGTCGCCTTTGCGCGACGGATGCTAACGATCGCCTCAATGACGAGCGAAAATAGCTCCTCGATCCGCTCGTCGCGCTCGCCAGGATGTGGGTATCTCATCACCATGATGGAGCACGCATCTTGCAGCTTCGTGCCGCTTAGCTCCTGATACAGATACTCGCTTAGAAACGGCATAAACGGGCTTAGTAGCTTCATCGCTTCTTTAAAAATCATCCCTAGCTCGCCTATCGCAGCCTTGTCCGCTTTACTAAGCTCAATGCCCCAGTCACAAAACTCGTCCCAAAAAAACTTATAAAGCTCGGTCGCAGCGTCGTTGAAGCGGTATTCGTCTAAATTTTCCCGCACCGCGCTCACGCAGCAGTTAAAGCGCGAAAGCATATATTTGCCGAGGCTCGTTTTGATCCGCGCCACGTCCAAATCATCGAATTTAGAAGCGTTTAAAAGCAAAAATTTGCTCGCGTTATAGAGCTTATTCGTAAAATTTCGATATATCAAAAGCTTATCGTCGCTAAGGCGCAGATCGCGTCCCTGCACGCACAAAATCGTAAGCGTAAAGCGCAAAATATCGGCGCTAAATTCATCGATTTTTAGCAGCGGATCGACTACGTTTTTGCTCGATTTGCTCATCTTTTTGCCGTCTTTGTCCTTAACTAAGGCGTGCAGGTAGATGTCGCGAAACGGCAGCTCGCCCATGGCGTTTTGGCACTGAAACATCATGCGCGCGACCCAGAAAAACAAAATGTCAAAGCCGGTAATTAACATAGTATTCGGATAAAATTCGCTCAAATCCTCCTCAAACCACTTCTCGTTTTTCAGCGCCTCGCCGTTGCCCCAGCCAAGCGTGCTGATCGGCCAAAGACCGCTTGAAAACCAAGTATCGAGTACGTCGGGATCTTGAGTAAAATTTTTACCGCCGCATTTCGGGCAGGCATCGGGGCTCTCACGCTCATCTGCCCACTGATGACCGCAGTCGCAGTAAAAAACGGGAATTCTATGTCCCCACCACAGCTGGCGGCTGATGCACCAGTCCTTCAGCTCGCGCATCCAGGCGTTGAAGCTATTGATCCAGTGCTTCGGGAAAAATTCCGCCTCACCGGAATTTACTTTGGTAATTGCATCTTTTGCGATATCTGCGCGCACGAACCACTGCTGAGAGATGTACGGCTCGACGACGTTTTTGCAGCGGTAGCAGTAGCCGACTTGATTTTCGTAATCCTCGATTTTTTCTATAAAGCCCAGCCGCTCAAGCTCCGCTACGATCTGATCGCGCGCGGCAAGTCGCTCTAAGCCTTTGAATTTACCGCACTGCTCGTTTAAAACTCCTTTTTCGTCAAAAACGGTGATAAACTCCAGCTCGTGGCGCTTGCCGACCTCGTAGTCGTTGGTATCGTGCGCCGGCGTGACCTTCACGGCGCCCGTTCCAAAGCTCATATCGACGTATTCGTCGGCGATGATCTCGATCTCGCGGCCGATTAGCGGCAACACGACTTTTTTGCCGATCAAATTTTTATAGCGCTCGTCCGCAGGATTTACCATTACGGCGGTATCACCGAAGTAGGTCTCAGGGCGTGTAGTAGCCACGACTATGTAGTTACGGCTCGTCTCGCGCGAATCTTTGCAAGAGTTTGAATTTTGCTCGTCCGCAAAGTAGTAACGCAAATAATAGAGCTTGCCCTTATTTTCCTTGTGCTCGACCTCCACGTCGCTTAGCGCGCCGTCGTGCGTGCACCAGTTTACCATGTAGTTTCCGCGCACGATGAGCCCCGCGTCGTATAGGCTTACGAATGCTTTGCGAACAGCTTTTTTAAGCCCCTCATCCATAGTAAAGCGCTGTCTGCTCCACGCAGGCGTGACGCCAAGGCGCTTCATCTGCTTTACGATCTGCCCGCCGCTTTGCTCCTTCCAGTGCCAAACGTGCTTTAAAAACTCCTCGCGCCCTATCTCTTCCTTTTTGATCCCTTGCGCCAAAAGCTCGCGCTCGACGACATTTTGCGTCGCGATACCTGCGTGATCTAACCCCGGCTGCCACAGCGTTTTGTAACCGTCCATTCGCTTGTATCGCGTCATTATGTCTTGTAGCGTAAAAGTGAGCGAGTGCCCGATATGAAGCACTCCGGTGACGTTAGGAGGGGGCATCATAATGCAAAAGTTTTTGCCTTTTTGCCGGATATCTTTATTGCCGTCGATCTCGAAATAACCGCGCTGCTCCCAAATTTTATAAAAGCTCTCCTCTACGGCTTTCGCGTCGTAAAAATCTGCCATCTTTAGCCCTTTTTTAAAATTTTAAATTTTGCGATTTTAGCGGAATTTATGTAAAGCGCTCATTAAAGCGTGCCAATTCTGCATTATACAATAAAATGTAGTATTTAAATATATATATAAATATCGAATTTTAGAATATTTTAGATAAAATTTTAAAAAATCATATAAAAACACTTGACATTAAAAATTCTACCTGCTATAATACCGCGAAATTTTAACCAAAAGGATTAAATATGAAGAAATTTCTTCTCGCTTCGCTTCTTAGCGCTAGCGTCGTCAGCTTCGCTCTTGCCGAAAAAATCGTAGTCGCCGCTACTCCGATACCGCATGCCGAAATTTTAGAGCAGATTAAGCCTGATCTAAAAGCCCAAGGCTACGATCTTGAGGTCAAGGTTTTCAACGACTACGTAACCCCGAACCTCGCTACTGATAGCGGCGACGTAGATGCGGGATTTTTTCAGCACGTGCCATATATGGAGGAATTTAACGCTAATAAAGGCACAAAATTAAAAGCGACCGTGGGCGTACATTTAGAGCCGATGGGCATCTACAGCCATAAGATTAAAAATTTAAAAGATCTTAAAAACGGCGCCAAAGTTGCCGTGCCAAACGATCCGACCAACGAAAGCCGCGCTCTTGATCTACTCGTAGCCGCAGGGCTCATCGAAGTAGATCAAAACGCCAAGCTTCGTACGCCGTTAGATGTCACGAAAAACCCTAAAAATTTAGAAATTTTAGAGCTTGAAGGCGCCGCGCTTCCACGCACCCTGGGCGATGTCGATATTGCCGTTATCAACTCAAATTTTGCTTTTAATGCAAATTTAAACCCAATCAAGGATTCGCTATTTTTAGAAAAGGCTGAGGGCAACCCTTACACAAATGTCATTAGCGTTAAAGAAGGCAACGAAAACAGCCCTAAAATCAAGGCGCTAGATAAAGCGATTCAAAGCGAGAAGGTGAAAAAATTTATCGAGACGCAATATAAAGGCGCAATCATCCCATCGTTTTAACTCCTGCTATTTTTAAAATTCGGCGCACGATTCGCGCCGAATTTGCTAGTATTGGCTATTTTATTTACTATCTTTTTTTATAATTGCGCGAAATTTACCGAATAAAGGAAAAATAATGAAAAGAATTTTATCTTTCAGCTTTGTTGCCGCTATGGCTATATCTTCGCTTAATGCAGGCGTTTTAGCTACTGCAAAAGACGCGAATATCACTATTACGGATGAGGATGTCGCACCGTTTTTGGCTCAAGGTATGCAGCGCGGCGGACAGGAACCGACCGCCGATGAGAAGAAAAAACTAATCGATGATCTGATCAAATACAAACTTCTAATCGCAGAGGCGAAAAAATCAGGTATTGAAAACAGCGAAGAATATAAACATCAGCTAGAGCTTGCTAAAGATGGCATTGCCTTTAATCTATGGCAACGCGAGCAAGCTAAAGACGTAAGCATCAGCGACGAGGAAGCTAAAAAAATTTATGATGAAAATAAACAGAATTTCATGCAACCAGATTCCGTTACCGCAAGTCATATCTTAGTAGCAGATGAAAAGGCTGCTAAAAACGCGATTGCGAAGCTATCAAAAGTCAAAAAAGAGAATTTAAAAGAGGAATTTAATAAGCTAGCCAAAGAAATTTCAATCGATCCAAGTGCGAAAGAAAACGGTGGCGATTTGGGCTCTTTTGGCAAAGGGATGATGGTGCCAGAGTTTGAAAAAGCGGCGTTTGCGCTAAAAGATGGCGAGATGAGCAAAACTCCGGTAAAGACACAATTCGGATATCACGTAATCTACAAAGAAAGCAGCAAAAAGGCTGAGACTATGCCGTTTGAAAAGGTAAAAGATCTCATCAAAAATCAATTACTTCCAAGCAAAGTAAACAAAAAAATTGATGACAAGGCTAATGAGCTATTCGGCAAACTAAACATCGAATACGCAAAATAGTTTTAATTTTAAGGCGCGAGGCTATTAAATTTATATGCAAGTTCGCTGCAGCGGCAACTTGTAAGGATAAAATTTAGCCCGCGCCTTTGTTTTATATACGCTAAATTTTGCGAAATTTTAAGATCACTCTTGTATCGCCGGATTGTTAAATTCTAAACTTATTTGCTCTGCCGATGTTAAATTTTGCGGAATTTTAAGCGCAGCCGATTTTTTCACATTAAATCAAGGAATTCAAATGCTTTCTAATATCGTAAATTTTATCGTAGAATTTGTCGCAGGTTGGGGATACCTTGGCGTTTTTGTGATGATGTTTTTAGAAAGCAGCTTCTTTCCCTTCCCAAGTGAAGTCGTGATGATCCCTGCAGGCTATCTGGCCTCAAAATCGCAGATGAGCTTTGTTATAGCATTTATTTGTGGGCTTGGCGGCAGCATCACCGGCGCGCTGTTTAATTACTATCTATGCTACTTTTTTGGACGTAAGATTATCGCTAAATACGGAAAATATGTAGGTATCACCGAGGAGAAATTTGCAAAATTCGAAGCGTTTTTTAACCGTCATGGCGAAATTTCAACGTTTAACTGCCGCTTGATCCCGGGCATTCGTCAATACATCAGCCTTCCTGCGGGCCTTGCAAAGATGAATGTCGCGCGCTTCGTGCTATTTACTGGGCTTGGAGCTGCGATTTGGACATTAATACTTATGAGCTTGGGATATTTCATCGGCGAAAACGAGGAGTTAATCAAGCAAGATCTGCATCTAATTACGATCGCTCTGTTCGCCATCGTCATTATAATCTCGCTTCTATATGTTTATTTTATAAAACGCAAAAAATAGTTTCACGCCAGTAAATACAAATACAATGAAAAATTCCATTTTATCGCCTTTAAGTTCAAATTTTTCAAATTATAATTTAAGCTAAACAAGAATTTTTATAATTTCACTTTCATAATCTGCGTGCAATACGATATTTCTATTAAAGTGTAATTATGCCTTAGTAGCGAATTCCAAAATATTTTTTAAGTAAAATTCTATTTAAAGCCTTAAACAATCATACTAATTTCTAAATTTTAATTTTTCGTTACGTTTTAAGCTGCTTTTAATACTAAAAGCTTTAAAATTCCATTAACAATTTCAACGAAAGGACTTATTATGGCAAAGACCAGAAAAGAACACGATTTCATCGGTGAATTAGAAATTTCCGACGATTTTTACTACGGTGTGCAGACATTTAGGGCACTAGAGAACTTCCATCTAAGCGGACGAGCGCTCAAAGACTATCCGTTTTTTATCAAAGCATTTGCACAAATCAAAAAAGCAGCTGCATTAGCCAATAAAGAGGTCGGAGTCCTAGACGCACAAAAAGCCGATGCGATCGCAAAAGCTTGCGACAGGCTCATAGCAGGAGAGTTCAGAGATCAATTCGTAGTCGATATGATCCAAGGCGGCGCCGGAACTTCGACGAATATGAATACCAACGAGGTCATTACCAATATAGCTTTGGAGAGCATGGGACACAAAAAGGGCGAATACCAATACCTCCATCCAAACGACCACACAAATTTGGGTCAAAGCACCAACGATACCTATCCTAGCTCGATCAAAGTCGCTGCTTACGCCAAGCTAACCGATCTACTAAAAGCTATGGAAAATTTGAAAAAAGAGCTTGAAGTTAAAGCCAAAGAATACAAAGATGTCATCAAAATGGGAAGGACGGAGCTTGAGGATGCCGTTCCTACTACTCTTGGAAATACTTTCAACGCTTTTGCTACCTACATCAAAACCGATATCGCGCTTATCAAAGCTGCTAGAGAGTCGATGACTTACCTAAATATGGGCGCTACGGCGATTGGTACGGGTATCAACTGCCATCCTGATTACAAAAACGTAGTCGAGAAAAAACTAGGCGAAATCACCGGCGTTAAATTTAAAGCCGCAGAGGACTTCATCGCCGCCACACAAGACACTGCGGACTTCGTCCACGTTAGCGGCGCGTTAAAAACAGCAGCCGTCCGCCTAAGCAAAATCGCAAACGACCTACGTCTTATGAACTCCGGTCCTAGATGCGGACTAGGCGAAATCGAGCTTCCTAAGATGCAACCGGGCAGCTCCATCATGCCGGGCAAAGTAAATCCAGTCATCGCTGAGGTCGTAGGCGAGGCTTGCTACGAGGTAATCGGCAACGATGTTACGATTATGCTTTGCTCCGAGCGCGGAGAATTCGAGCTTAATGCGTTTGAGCCTGGCATCGCATATGCGCTATTTAACTCGATCGTTCTTTTGGAAAATGCGATGAATACACTAGCTGAAAAAGCTATCAAACATCTAAAGGCAAATCCTGAAGCTTGCCTAAAATCGGTGCTAAATTCTGTCGGTATCGTTACGGCGTTTAATCCTTACATCGGTTACGAAAAATCCGCAAGTATCGCAAAAGAGGCGTTGCAAACAGGCAAATCCGTCGGCGAAATCTGCTTAGAGCGCGGATATTTGAAAAAAGAGGAGATCGATAAGATCCTAGAGCCTAAATCTATGCTCAACCCACATATGAGCAAAAAATAGTTCCAAACTAGGTGCGGCACGGAATTTCGTCGGTTAATTTAATAGGCGAAATTCCGCAAAGTAGAATTCTATTCTAATATAGATAAGATTGATCGTGCAGAATTTCATCAAGTTAGATTTAGCTTCCGTGGAGTAAAATTCCACTTGCGAAATTTTAGGATAAAATTCCGCATAGAATTCCGACCACTGAATTATAAAGATAATTCGGATTTTACCTGCTGAAATCTTTAGAATTTTGCGCGCCGTTAAAAAAATTACTTTATAAGGAGTTTTGCAATGGACTTCATGGTGATATTGCAATTTATCGTGTTGCTAGGCGGCATCTACCTAGGCGTTAAGCTAGGCGGCATGGGTGTCGGTTATGCAGGCGGCTTGGGCGTTGTCGTCTTAGCCATTTTGGGCATGAAGGTCGATATGAAGGATATCCCGATTGACGTTATCCTAATTATCGCATCGGTAATCTCCGCGATTACGGCGCTGCAAGTCGCAGGCGGACTTGATTATTTGGTGCAGGTAGCATCTAAAATTTTAAGGAAAAATCCTAAGCAGATCAACTTCCTAGCGCCTACCGTTACCTATCTACTTACGATACTTGCGGGCACCGGACATACTGCGTTTTCTATGATCCCGGTTATCGTCGAGGTCGCAAAGACGCAGAACATCAAGCCTTCCGCTCCTCTTGCGCTTTCGGTCGTTTCGTCTCAGGTAGCGATCACTGCGAGCCCTATTTCGGCGGCGTTCGTCGCTATGAGCGGTCTGTGCGAGAAGCTAGGCGTTAGCTATCCTAAGCTTTTGTTTATCTGCATCTCTACTACCTTCGTAGCTATGATCATTACGGCTTTCATCGTAAATAAATTCTACGATCTCGATCTTTCAAAAGACCCTGTTTACAAAGAGAGACTTTCAAAAGGTCTTGTAGCCGAGATCAAAGCCGAGGAGTATAAAGAGCCGAAGCCTTACGCGAAAAGATCGGTTGCGATATTTGCCGTCGGTGTTTTGATCGTCGTTTGCTATGCGCTTGCGATCTCAAAGAGCGTCGGCTTGGTAGAAAAACCAATCCTTTCAAGAGATAGCGCGATCATCAGCTTTATGCTAACTATCGGCTTTCTTATCGCTGTTTTGTGCAAGATCGATACGGGCAAACTGCTTTCTACCAGCACTTTCCAAAGCGGTATGAATGCGTGCATCTGCGTCATCGGTATCGCATGGCTCGGTACTACTTTCGTAAACGGTCATATTGACAGTATCAAAGAGGTAGCTAAAAACGTCGTTACGCAGTATCCTTTCGTACTGGCTATCGCACTATACTTCCTAAGCTGCTTGCTATACTCACAGGCTGCGACCACAAAGGTTATGATGCCTGCCGTTGCCGCCGCGCTTGGAATGACTAGCCCTGAAAATTCAGGTCAAATTTGGATCTTGGTCGCATCGTTCGCAGCCGTTTCGGGCTTGTTCGTGCTCCCTACCTATCCTACGACGCTCGGTGCGATCGCTATGGACGATACCGGAACGACAAGAGTCGGTAAATTTGTATTTAACCACTCATTCTTCCTTCCGGGAACCATTATGGTTGCGATTTCGGTCGCTCTAGGATTTTTAGTAGCCCCTGCGCTAATCTAAGATTAGTATTCCTTTCATTTGCGCCGAATTTTTCGGCGCATTTTTAACCACATTTAAAATCTTTAATATAATTTAGTAGGTAAAATTCTATCGATTTTGGGGCCTGCCGTATTTGCTTATAAATTTAACTTCTAATCGCATGCAAAAAACTACAAGTCTTCCGGTAGTATTTGAGTGGAAGTAAAATTTTATTTGAAATTTCATACCCATATTATGCTAGATGATAAATCAAAATTTCAGCCAAAAAACATATAATGTAAGAAATTTAAAACAAGGATAAAATATGAAAAATCTCATCATCATCGCTCATCCCGATATGGCAAGCTCGCACGCAAACAAGGCGTGGCGCGAGGTAGCCAAAAAGCAAGCGGATAAATTTGATATTCACGAAATTTACGCCGCTTATCCGAACGGCAAAATAAACGTAGCGCGCGAGCAGGGGTTACTTTTGAGCCACGATAAAATTATCATTCAGTTTCCACTTTATTGGTACAGCTATCCGCCGCTTTTAAAGCGATGGTTCGACGATGTATTTGCCTACGGCTGGGCTTACGGCAGCACCGGCGACAAGCTAAAAGGTAAAGAATTCGCCCTAGCGATCACTATCGGCGACGAGCGAAACAACTATAAAAAAGACGGCACGATCGGATTTGACATAGAGGAAGTTATCACGCCTTTTAAATGCGCGATGAATTTTACAGACGCCAAACTGCTGCCGTGCCACTTTGGCTATGGATTTTCATTTCATCCAGATAGCGAATATATCGCAAAAAGTGCAGAAAAATACGAAGAATTTTTAGCAAAATTTTAAAATTTACAAAGGCAAAATCGCTTTTTTAGTCGCGAAATTTTATTTTAAAAAGTGGCGGATGAAGATCGTCTCGTTTCATCCGTACTGCTTGGCACGCTTCTTGGATCGCTATTTTTGCGTTGCACACGCAGCCTGCTGAATAATCCCCCACCCTTTTGATCGTAAAATTTTATCCTGCTAAAGGAGCAAAAATTTGATTTAGAATTTATGTGAAATCGCCATACTAAGCACTTTTTCGTAGCGACTATCCGTAATCGGCGAGCGCGAAATTTCATCGGAAAATTCATCTACGCCCGCCGTAGCACTCACTTCAAATCCTTCGCCTAATTCGTAAGGCGCCGTAAGATGCACGCCTACTGTACTTGCACTACCGGGCTTATATGTGCTGCCGATGCGTCCGCCGAGTTCGTCCTCATCGATACCGAAATAATAATTACTCATCTTGCTAGAAAACACTTCATAGCTGATCGCCGGCGTCAAGGAAAATTGCTGCGAAATCGGCACGGAATACGATGCTTCCGCACCATAACTACTGCCGCGCTGCCACCTTGCGCATGTGCGGACAGCTCAAAATCACCGAGGTTTACGCCCACTTCGCCGCCGAGAGCAATTTGTTCATTGCGGTTATGAATACTTTGTAGCCGGGTTTTAGCTTGTTTGCTTTCACTTTCCAGCCATCAAATGCCTGTAAATAGATAGTTGCAAAGATATGTTCGTCCAGATTCGCATTATATCCCACCTCCATACCATCAATGTAAAATCCGCCATAATTTACGGAGGTACCCAGTATCGGAGTCGTTCGAGTGCGCCTCTTTCGTGCGAAACATTCCGTCATAAAATGCTACGCCGATACCGATACTCACGCCGTTTTCCTCGCTATGCACGCCACTCACGTCTTCTCTGTCAAAACCTTTCGCCGATAGGGCGCCCGAAGCCATACCTATCACTATAACTACCGAAAAAACTCTTTTCATCTTACTTCCTTTCGTCTAAAAGTTAGTTCTTAACAATATTATTTTTTCGCTTTTTATTTTATTATTAAGCGACCGATAAAATTCTGGCGTATTCAGCGTCTCGGCTCCTCATTCGCGCAAATTTCTAAAGGCGCGGCAACATCGTACCTTTATTCCTTGATCGCCACAACTTACCGTATCGTAAAAATAAAATTCCATCGCTCGATATTTATTAAAATTTAAGAGCAACGGAAGTGGCGCATTTTATAAGAATGCGGCTTTGTATACGGGCGCTACTACCGCTAAATTTCAATTGAAAAGCCGCCAGACTTATACCCGCTAAAATTATCAGGAATTTAAAGCTCAAATTCCGCAGGCATCCGCGAAATTCTATATTTGCTCAAGCTACCGCAAAATTGCCTTATCCCGCGATGTGATTTACCCAGATCAAAAATTCATCGCTCGGGTTCTCGTCGTCCAAATGCGCGGGCGTGACGAGCTCAAGCGCGGTTTGCGGGATCGTCGTTTTAAACCTGTCCTTGAGCCACTGCTGAAATTCTACGTTTGGATGCACGAAAAAATCGTCCTCCTCGCTATTTGGCGGCGCGTTAAAATCCTCATCCCAGCAGATTTCATCGTAACCGATCGCGAGCAATCGCAAAAAATCAAGCCCGCTATGAGCCAAAACGCAGGTCATGC
>CAUPZQ010000031.1:0-25342 GCA_963515915.1 uncultured Campylobacter sp. | reverse complement strand
ACGAAGCGAGCGCACAGCTTTTAAAGCGTCTTGTGGATGCTGGCAAGGTTGTTTTCAAAGACGGTTTTTACGAGATCGCGAAAGGCTAGGGCGTTAAATTTTAAAAGCTCTTTCGCGGCGCAGCGCGGCAAAAAGCGGCTTGCATTTTGGCGTCGTCGCAGGCGATGCCCGCCGTACGCAAGCTAGAGGGCGGCGCAAAGACAGCGCGTTTAAATTTAATGCCGAAGCTGCGTTGCCATAGATAGAGCGCCTACCGCGCGAGCTAAAGGCAGCGCAATGCTAGCTAGCGTTAAATTTAGCGCCGAATTACGCCGCCGCAAAGATGCCGGCGCACCAGGTTTGGGAAGCGATCCTGACGCGCGGGGTGCTGATCTTTAAATAGGCTAAGCTGCGTTCAAAAGCGCCGTTAAATTATGAAATTTATACACACGGCGCAAAAATACAGACCCCAAGCGGCGCTTTTTGTGTGTCAGCGGATTATTGAAGCAGGCCTAATGGATAGCAAAAGCGGGCTTGGAGCCGCGGGAGATCGCGAATGCACGCCTTAAATTTAGCCTGCTTGCCGCGCTCGCTTGGAGTTTTTGCGCTTTAATCATCCGCACGCCGAATGTGCGCCTATTACGTGATACCTGCGCGCTCAAAGAGCTGCGATCGGATAGTATAAACGCCGTGAAATTTTATCGCATATTCAGTCTTTAAATTTAAAATTTAGCCCGCAGAATTTGATTGCGCCGAAATTTTAGCGCAGATCGCGCTAAAAGCCTCGCGCCATAAATCATCGCGGCCGATAAAATTTAATTCGCGCCGTTTTGCCGCGATAAAATTCTGTGGAATTTTTTAAATGCTAGCCGCAAAATTTCAAGCCGTTGCGAGCCTTGCGGCGACGCTAAAATTTTGACGCGATAGAATTTCGCAGCGAAATTTTACGCCGCTTAGCGTATCCGCTAGAGAGTGTTTGGGTGATAAAATTTTACGGCAGAGCTGCGGGCAAAATTCTAAGATGAAATTTCGCCCATTAAATTTACTGTGCGACTACTTTGTCGATCCAGTCAAAAAGCTCCTCTAGATCGTAATCTCCGCCGTGTCCTTGCCCCCAAGGTACTGCAAAATCGACATTCTTGCCCACGTTTTGCAAGCTAAGTGCCAAAATAGCGGGGACCACAAGCGCCGTATCGCGATCGCTCGCGCCGTGTCGGATGCGGTAATGCTTCGCGCCGTTTTCGTTGCGCACGAAGCTCATCGCATCCATCATCTCCACGAGCTGTGCACTTGCGATTAGCACCCCTTTGGCGGGGTCATTCATCGCGCTAAAATCCGTAAAATGCGCCGCGTTAAATTTCGCGTCGCCGAACAGCTCGTTTTCGGGATTTTCAAGCGCGAAGCCGTCAAATGCGGGCAGGGTCTTGGCGCGCGGCTCGGAGGTCGCGTAGCCCCAAAAAAGCATATGCGATTGCGATGCGTCATCCTTGATCTTTGCAGCGAGATATAGGGGCGCCTTCGCGCGCGGATTTTTCGCCGCAAAATCAGCAAACGAGGCCGATATAAGCCCGTTTATGTAATCTTTGAAGCTGCCGTCGCCGTTTTTATCCAGGCTTAGCGCGCGGCCGTCTCCGTCCTTTAAGCTTAGCGAGTTCAGATAGGCGGGGAATTGCGCCTTTAGCTCGTCTGAAATTTTAATCTGCGCTGCGCTTAGTTTGCCACTTATCATCTTACGCGCGGGCTTTGCGGCGCTTTGATTTGCGTCTTTTTTGGAATTTTTTTCAGCGTCGCTAGAATTTTCGCCGCGCTCGTTAAATCCCACCGCATCAAGGCCGCTAAAATCCATCTTTTCATATTCGCTCTGCGCGCCGAACATCCACTCATACGCCGCGTCCGCGTGCTTTAGATTTGTGATCGGGCAGTATACGGACGCCGCGTAAATTTTATCGCTCGCCTTCGCAGCGCCCAGCTCTTGCAGATACGGCTCGTACGCGGCCTCGTCTCCGCTCGTGCCCAAAAGTGCCGAGAGCGCTCCGCCCGCGCTCGTGCCGTTTGAGATGATCTTGTTCGCGTCCCCGGGCATCGCCGCGTCGTTAAATTTCAGATACTGCACGGCCGCCTTTAGATCGACGATCGCTGCGGGTGCCTTGCCGATATAATCGCCATTGCGCCTTTTAGCGTGCGTCCGCGCGCTGCGGGAGCGGCTACGATGTAACCGCGCGAAAGTGCCGTAGCGATCGCGTTTGGTTTGCCGCTTGCGTCTATTTTGACATCGCCCGCTTCGCCCGGCATGTAGCCGCCCACGCCGTTTGGCAAAAATATAGGCGCGCTCGCGGCGTCAAATTTGCCGCTCTTGTGCCCCTCAAAATACTGCTGCGGGATGAAGATATTCATGCTCTGATAGTGCGCGCTTACGGGTTTTGCGACGTAAATTATGTTTTTGTAGGCGCGAAATTTTATCTTTTTGCCGCCTACGATCACGCTTTCTTGCGTAAAATTTGCGGCGTTAAATTTCAGATCTATTTGCGCGCTCTGCGCCGCAACCTCGGCATTTAGGCTTAGCGCGCCGCAAAGTATCGCGGCAACACCTAAAGTAAGGGATTTTTTACTCACTGCCGCCTCCTTTCTATTTTGATGTTGCCACTTTTTAGCCCTTTAAGCAGCTTAATGACAAAGCTAATTTTAGCAAAACTCGGCGAATGCTTAAATCCGCTGTGCGCCTAAATTTTGAAATTTAAACGCAAAGGCATCTGCAAGTTGAAAGGAATTTTAAACTCGAAGTGTTATTTTAGTGGGCATTTGCGATTCGCCGCCGTAAAAGCTGGCTGCATTAAATTCCGCTCGTTAATTCATAAGCTTGAGCTGGGTTTCGAAGGCGGATTTGGGGTAGAGGCCGATGAGTTTTTTGACCGCTCTGCCGTTTTTATCGTAGATCACCGACGTAGGAGTGCCGAAAATGCCGCCTACGATGGTTTCAAAGTATTTCACCGAGCTCGCGCCGCTGACGCTTGGGAATTTTATTCCCTTTTCGCGAGCGACCGCGGCATCGGCTTCCAGACCTTTACCATCGCCCAAAACGCCGATGATCAGCGCATCGCCGCTAGCTTGTAGCTCGTTTAGCGCGGGCACTTGGGCTTTGCACGCGCCGCAGCCACTAGTGTAGAAAAATAGCACGAACGGCTTGTCGTTGCCCTCGATCTTTAGCGTGCGCTCGGAGGAGTCGAACTTGGAGGCGAGCGAGGTGCCGTCGCTGCTTAGATGGTGCTTCCATCCGTCACAGCCTGCGAGCAGCAGCGCGAACACGGCGACAGCAACTTTTAAATTTAAAAATTTTATCATCTAAAACCCGCCTTCGGGCGCGCTAAATCAGCCTTTAAATTTGCGTTTGAAATTTTAAAATTTACGGCGCGATCCAGGCGGAAATTTATATCGTGACCCGCGCCTAGGCGTATGTCGAGACCCGCGTCGAAATCTGTGCCCGTAGCGTTTCGGTTTTTAAAATTTAGACTTTTTAAATTTCGGCTTTTTAAATTTTTACCCACTCCGCTTGGCTTTGCATCGGCGCTTGATCTTTCAAGGCAAACGGCTTCGGCGGGACGTGCGTAGCAAAGAGCCGCTCCCGTTCGCGCGAGCTTTGTGCGAACCCAAAAAGAGCGCGGGCAGGCGGTGAAATTTTTAAATTTTAACGTAGCTTTATTTTTCATCATGCGAGCTAAATTTTACGCACCGTCATTTTGCGCACCCGAATTTTCGGCATCGGAATTTTTGCCATTAGAATTTTCGGCACTCTGATCTTCGCCGCCAGAATTTTGCGAGGCGGGATTTTGCTCGCTCGCAGCTTCGGCGCTAGAGCTTTGCGAAGCGCTTTTGTTTGGATCGCAATCTGAAATTTTATCTTGCGAGCCGAGATTGTGCTTCATCGTGCTTTGATCCAAAAGCTCTATTCGATCGAGCTTGCCGTGTCTTAGGCGCACCACTTTGTCGGCAAATTTACCGAGCTCTTCGTTGTGCGTGACCAAAAGCAGCGTCTTGCCCTCGCTGCGAAGCGTTTGAAAGAGCTGCAAAACCACGCGCTCGTTGGCCTCGTCGAGGTTGCCCGTAGGTTCATCAGCGATGATGATGTCGGGGTCATTGATGAGTGCGCGCGCGATGCAGACACGCTGCTGCTCGCCGCCGCTAAGCTCGCTAGGGCGGTGCGTGATGCGGTGTCCGAGCCCTACTTTCTCAAGTGCCGCTTTGGCGCTGTCCTCGTCCACGCAGCTGTGGTAGTATTGATTTAACATGACGTTTTCGACGGCCGTTAGATAGGGGATTAAGTGAAACTGCTGAAATACGAGGCCGATCTTTTTGCGGCGAAATTCTAAAATTTGCTCGTCATTTAGCGCGCTCGCGTCGGCTCCGCCTAGGATATATCTGCCCGCAGTGGGGGTGTCCATCAGGCTTAAGATATTTACGAGCGTACTCTTGCCGCTGCCGCTTGGACCCATTATGCTGACCCATTCGCCGCTTAAAACGTCGAAGCTGATATTATCGAGTGCCTTGACCTCGCCGAAGTATTTGCAGATGCCTTCAAATTTTAAAATTTCCATGTCATTCCCTTAATAGATTCGCTAAATTCGGATTCAGCGCCTTTTTGATCGGATAGTAGCTTGCCGCGAGCGCAAAAATCAGGCTCAGCGCGACCGCCGCAAAGAGGCTGATTAGCCTAAAATCCACGCTGCTTGAAAATATCAGATGCCCGAGCAAGATCGCGAGCAGGTATCCCACGAATACTCCAGCTAGCGAGCCTGCGACGCAGACGGTTAAAATTTCGCTCAGGATCAGGTGGAGCAAATTTTGTTTGCTCGCGCCGATTGCGCGGATGAGCGCAAACTCTTTGATGCGCGAAAGCAGGATCGAGCTAAGGCTCGTGTTGATGCAAACCGAGGTGATCAGAAGGATCGTAATGCCGATAAGAAGCATCAAAAGCTTGATTTTATTTAAGATGATGCCCTGCGTCTTGGATACCTTGCCGATCGGCGCGAAGCTCATCTGCGCGTCGCTCAGGCTCTTTGAAATTTCGCTTAGCTGCTTAAAATCGCCGCTTACGATCGCTTCGGCGTAGTTTACCTGCGCAGGCTGATTTAAAATTTTTTGCGCCAGCGGCAGCGAGATTAGCATCATGCCGTCCTCTTTCTGTCCGTCATAGACGATGCCTTTTATCTTTACCTTGCTCGTTTCGTTTGAGCCGATCGGCGTGATCTCGATACTATCGCCGAGCTTCGCGCCCAAAAGTTTGGCGAGATCCTGCCCAATGAGCGCGTTTTTATCGTCGAAATCCACGCCTATAAACGAGCCCTCTTTAAGATCCAAAAACGGCATCGTATCGCGCAGAGAGGAGAAATTTACGCCCATGATGATGCCTGAGTTTACGCCCAAATTTGCGCTGCCGAAAAGATATTTATTCGCGCTTTTTAGAGCTGGAATTTTGGCAAATTTCGCATCGAGCGCCGCTTCATCCATATGAGAATTTTCTAAATTTGCAGGGCTTACGATTAAATTTGCGCCGTAGCTGTTTAGCTCGCTGGCGACCTTTTTATCGATGTCGGCGTAGATATTTACGAACGCCGCGCAAACCGCGCTGCCTAGCATGATCGCGACGAAAATCACGAAGCTGCGAATGCCGCTGTTGATGATACTTTTAAAGATCGCGCCTCTAAAAAACGCTCCGTTATTTCCTACCATAAAGCACCTCCGCAGGCAGTAGTTTGATCACTCCGCGTAGCGGCAAAATCGAGCCGATAATGCAAATAAGAAGTCCAAAAACGATGCTAAGCGGAAAAACCATAAGCGAGACGCCGATAAAGGAGCCAAAAATTTGATACGCGATCGCCCAGCTAAGCGCGTAGCCTACGACTGCGCCCACGAGTGAGCTTGCTACGCAGATGACGAAAATTTCGGCGGCGAACTGGATATAGATCATAAAGTTGCTCGCCCCCAGCGCCTTAAGCAAGCCGATCTCTTTTTTGCGCTTGTAAATCTCGCTGCTTAGCAGGCTCGTGATGCAGATGCTTGAAATCAGCAGAGATAGAATACTTACGACACCCATTAAATTTTGAATTTTTTTCGTGATGCCGCTTTGAGCTTCGCTGACGCTAAGCACCGCCTTAGCAGTTGCGTTTGGATACTCCTCGGTGATCTGATATGCGATGGAACTAACGTATGCTGAGCAATACCATGTGTCGTATTCTGTAGCGTCTAGATTATCGAGACTCCTTCTTGCCTTTACGGACAGATCGTCTTCGGGGATCGTCATGGCGCTAACTTCTGCCTTGGCGATGAGACCCTCTTTGTGCGTTAGCTTTTGCACCAGCGATAAATTTGCGATCAGCTTTTTGGCTTCATCCTCCGCGCCGTGCAAAATTCCTACGACCTTAACCTCATAATCTCCAAGCTTAACCGTATCGCCGATCTTTAGCCCCAGCGCGTCTCCTGCAAGCACCTCGTCATCAGCGCCGTCCTTTACCCACTGCCCCTCTACGCTCCAAAACGGATAGAGCGAGCGCACGCCCGATCTGAAATCAGGCTCGTCGCTAACGCCCACGTCCCTTTCAAAGTAGGTTCCCACGACGTCGTAATCTCCTGCGCGGGTAGTTAAAAAGGGCGCAAAGGCGGTGATATTGTTGCGCCAAAAGATTTCTTTGATCTTATGCAGCTCGCTCTCTTTTAAAAAATCATCGTTCTTAAGCGGAGAGTATTCGCGCCCACCGATCTCGATACTTAGGCTTTGCGAGCGCGGTAGCACTACGATATTTGAGCCGTAGCTGCGTAGCTCCTTAGCGACCTCATCGCCGATTTTTAGCGTGATATTTAGCATGCAAGCGATCAGCGAGACCGATAAAAATATGGTCAAAAACGCTAGAATTTTGCTATCCCTGGAGTTTAAAATGGAGGATTTGATGATGCGTAAAAACATTATTTAAGCTCCTTTAGCGTGCCGTTTTCATCTACGTAGAGCTCGGGGTGTGCGGTGAAGGCGTTTGCATTCGCTTCGCTTTCAAAAAAGTAGGTGCGTCCGTAGTAAAGATAGCTAAATTTAGAGGTGTTTAAAATCTCTTTTCTACTGACCGGATCGATCACCTTTTTATCCACAATCTCCGAGAAATAGGACGCGCCGTCTTCAATCGTCTTAAGCGCGATGGTGATATTCTGTCCGTCAAATTTATAATCTAGCGGGATCGGGTTGCAACCGCCAAGTTTGCCGACGCTGGGCAGAAAGATCCGCACATTGCAAGCGATGCAGATGAGCTCGTCGCCTTTTTTGATGTAGCCCATATCGCCGCAGATCGAGCACGCGTCAAAAACCGCGACCGGGGCAAATTTGTCCGTGAAGCGGTTTAGTAGAAAAAACCTGACCTTATGCCCGTCGTCGGTGACGTAGGCAAAGCGGTGCAGCTTGCCATCTTTTACGATGTTTGCATCGATTATGAATTCCGCGCCTTGCGGCTCGATGATCTTAGGCTCATCGATCGTAGGCGGTTTTGAGGCGACCAAAATATAATAAAGCCCCAAAAAGCTGATTAAAACCCCAAGCGACAAGATCAGGCTAAAATCTCTAAAAATGGCAAATCTGCCTGCTTTAACCTCTCTAAATTTTATAATGTCCGCTTCTCGAGGCACTCGACTTGGCGCACGAAATGCCGTAAGCAGCGCAATTAGCGCGGCTATAAGGCAAAGAGCTAGCGTCAGATAGGAGTTGTTGTAGTGGATGATTTTAGCGATGACGCTTAGAAACTCGGACGAGCCGATCGCGTTTGAAAGCCCTTCAAAACCCTTCGCAGCTAGGGCTTTCGGTGCATCCGCCTGGCGCAGATCAAGACCTAAAAAGCCGATTTTAGCGATAAAGGCAAACGCCCACGCAAGGGCAAACGACGCCAGCCTCGCGCCTCTGCCGGTGCGAGCCAAAACCGCGCGGTAAATGAAATAGAATAAAATGAGCGCCAGCGTACCTAAAACCGCCATAAAGAGGTTAGTTAGGCTGAAGCTGTCCAGTAGCTCGCCGGAGAAAATTTTAAAATTCATCCCTATGAAGCGGTATTCAAATCCATACGCGCAACCAAGAGCAAAAATAACTGTGGCGGTTAGATAGAATCGCTTAAGCCTAAACGCAAACAGCAGCGCGAGCAGCGTTAAAAGTGCGAGCGCATCAAATACGATCTTGCCTGCATCGGCGTTTGCCGAGCGCGCAAATGCGCTAAAGCACAGCGCCCCAAACGCAGCTCCAAAAAGCGCGGGCAAAAACGATGCGCTGATAAAGCGTCTGCCACCCAGATACGCGCTTAAAAACGCGAGCGGAAATAGAGCCAAGCTAACGTGATAAAAAAATATCGTCATTAAAAATCCTCATCGAGCCTAATGCGCGTAAATCGCCTATAATTGCTTAAATTTTAAAATTTTAAAACCTATGCCGCTTTGTAAATTTTAAAATTTCAAATCAGCCTGCAAAAAGTTCGTAGCAATAGAGCCGCCCGCAAAGAGAAATTTCACCTCGCTATTGCTTTGGTTTTATCTCGTCCTTGCGGCGCGCTAAATTTAAAATTTTAAAATTTCAAGCCTCTTGAAATTTTAAAATTTTGCCCCAGCTAAAAGATTCGTAAGCTTAAACGCATTAAAGCAAAAACGATACGCTTTGGCTGTGGCGTAGCGGTTAAATTTAAACTAGCTAAATTTAACCGCCTTAAATTTAAAGCGTGCGGCTAAACCCAATACCGCTAGGGCTCCGCCGAAAACGGACTCGGCGGAGCCTGCTACGATTTACTCTTTAGGAGCGCCTGTGTATTGGAAAGTGTATTTAACCGAGAACGGCTCCCACCATTTGCCTACGCCGGTCGCTTTGTCTGCGTGGCGACCGAATCCGTTGGCGCTTGGATTTTCGATGTTGTAGGTTAGCTCGTAGTTGCCTACACCGTTTACCATCTTGATATTGGCGCCGTAGTGAGGGCCGTCGCTAGCTACCATCGGCATGAAATTTCCCTTTTGAATTTTGCCGGTATCTAGGTTTTTAAGCACGTAAGCGATCTTTAGGTAAGGGATCCACTCGCCCTCGCCAAATCCGTTTGCGTTGCCTTTGATAGCGTGAATGTCCGCCTCTAGGTGGATGTCCGCTTTGCTAGGAGCTAGATCGATGCCTTTAGGTTCCATATCGATAGGCTGAAGATACACAGCAGCGATCTCCATTCCATTTTGCTCAATCGGCTCGCCGATCGGATGCTCTCCCGCCATTGCTATAACAGAGGCTAGGCTTAGCGCCAACATACCTGAAAAAATCTTTTTCATCTTTTCTCTCCTTATTAAGATTTGTTTTTTTGCTTGTTTTTTAAGATCAAAATTCCAGCGATCAAAAGCACGATCATCACCGCTTGCGGCACGAGGCTCTGGACGTAAGGATAAAATCCGATCCACGTAATCGTTGGAAGCCCATCTATTACGGTAGGCACGAATACCTTGCCCTCGACTAGCTCCATCACGCCCTTGCCCACAAATACGACGGACATATAAAATATGATGACCGATGTAGCGATAAAAAACGGCTTGATAGCGATTTTAAGCGAGAATTTTTTGATGACGATATAAACTATGATAAGAGCTGCTAGACCAGCTACAAAGCCTGCTGCTACCATGCTGGTAGCAGCTGGACTTTTAGCATCGAAAAGTAGCGCCAGATAAAACAGCACCGTCTCCGCGCCCTCGCGATAAACCGCTAAAAATACCGTCCACCAAAGCATCTTGCTATCGCCAGAGCTTAGGCTGTTTGAAATTTGACCTTGAATATAGGCGCTCCACTTTTTGGAGCTTGCATTTGAAAGAAGCCAAAAGCCCACGTAAAATAACAGCACCACGGCGATTAACATCACCGCGCCCTCCATCACTTCGCGCGTTTGTCCTGCATTTTCGCTACCGAAGATATAATTCAACCCATAAGCCGTAGCGATACTTAGCACAACCGCGACGCCAAGAGCGCTGTAAACGATATTTAGGTGCTTTGAATTGCCGGATTTTATAAGTAGAGCGATGACTGCGGCTACGATAATGAGCGCTTCAAATCCTTCACGCAAGATGATGATAAACGCGTATAAAAATAGATCCCAATTGCTTGATTTCTTCGTTAGCTCTATACTTTGGGTAAGCTGATCAAATAGCTTATTTTGCGCCGCTACGATCTGCTCTTTGGAAGCGCCCGCGCGCATAAGAGCCGAAATTTTATTAAAGCTTGCTTCGGTGTCTAGCTTGAGCTGTGTGTCTTTGGCGCCGACGATATTTTCCATACCGCTCTCTTCGTATTCATCAAAGTAGATATTGCCGCTCTCGTCGATCGCATCATCAACCTTGCCGCTCTCGTAAAGCTGCAAAACCTTAGCCATTTTGTCTTTGATATTTTGCACAATCGGCGTAAAATCCTTGCCCTCATCCTCACTAGTATCGCTTTGTGCTAACGCAGTCTGCGGCGCTATGGAGTAGCTTTCTTGCGGCAAATCATTTACGGCTTTTAATGCTAGATTATCTAAAGCGTTTATCGCTTCGTCAAATTTTGATTTGTCCGTATCTGCATCCTCGCGCAAGAGATTTCCTATAATTTGCTGGATTGATTGATCGGTCTGAGACGAGACATATTTTCGTACCGCCTCTTCTAGGCGTTCGTTGCGGTAGATATCAAATTTCGCGCGATTTAGCGCAGCTTTTAGCGCAACAGTGTCTTTTTTATCAAACGCAGCTTTAGCGTTATCCAGCTCAGTTTTAAATTCCGTATAGACGCTCATCCACGGCGAAGTTGTACCTGATGCTGCGGAATTCCCGCCTGAGGCTGGCGCAGAAGTGTTGCCGTCGCCTCCGTCTTGATACTCGGCTACGAGACGATGACCAGATTCGATCGCAGGCAGAACCTCATCAATCTCGCGATTTAGATTATCGATCATAGCTTGAATTTCATTTAGTGGCTTTTCAGCTTTGATCGCTTTACGGATATCGCCGAATTGCTTCTCCATATCGTAGGATTTTTTCTGTCCCAAATTTATGCGGATACCAGCTTCTAGATTTTCAAAATGCCCAAAATACGCCTCTTGAGTTATCTTTCTAGCCTCAGAATTATTACCATCGACATAAAGCTTGATCGCTTGAGCAAATTTCTCTTTTATCGTCGCTGCTTCGGCGCGATAATCCGTATCCGCAAAAAGCATAGCAAGCGGAAAAATTAGAGCTAAAACCGCAAATTTAAAAAATTTCATCTGAACCTTCTTGAGTTGAATTCATACATTAAATTTCAAAATCGAGCGACAATTATATGTAGAAAAATCTTAAAAAGTAATAAAAAAAGCGGTTATCATAAAGCACGAAAGCGGCTAAATTCTCAATTGCAAGAGCTTTTTGATAGATAAAATTTAATGGAATTTAGGATATGGCGGAATTTTAAACGGCAGTCGGATTTTACTCCGACTGCTAAAATTTTAGTGAAGTTTCGACCAAATTTTGCTTTTCCAAAGACCTGCAAAAACAGAAAGGATCAAGAAATAAATCATAATATTTATGGTTGTAGCTTCACGCTCAGCTTTTTTGCTGTCGCCTACGTCAGCCAGATACTCCACGACCTTGGCTTCAGCGTTTTCGTTCAAGCCTACGCGCGGCATCGAAGTGCCTGGAAGCTTCTTTTGCGTATCATTGATAAACTCGTGCAGATAGTTGGCGCCCTTAGAACGGATCATCATCGAAAGATCAGGAGGCGTTGAGCCCATATATGCAGCCAAGCTAGCCTTGTCGCTGGATGCAAAGAGCTTATCATATTTGACATCGTGACATCTTAGACAAGCATCCTCAAAAACCGCCTTGCTTAAAAGGAATTTTTTCTGCGCTTCGTCTAGTTCGGTGCCTTGTTTGATGCCGCTAGCAGCAGCCTCAGAGGCGATTAGCTTATCCTCGCTAGGAGCGACCGATTTCAGATAAGCTACGATATCGGCAATCTCTTGATTTAGATCACCGCCCGCACCAAAAAACCCGGGCATCGGAAAAGGCTTTTCATCACCAAATTTCTGATCTAGCTTAAGAGCCATGATCGGATCTTTGATGAGTGCAGCTAAGAATTTATCGGTGTATAGATAGCCTGCACTGCTAAGATCCGGAGGATTGACGCCGTATGCGGCACTGGCGCTTGCCGCGTCCATAGGAGCGGGGATATTTGCACTTTTTACTCCATGACATGCGGTGCAGCCTGCATTTGTAAAGGTCTCGGCGCCTCGCACGGCATCGCCTTTGCTAAGATCAATTTTATTTATCTCATCCCAAAAAAGCACCGTTTTGTCTTGTTGCTCTTTCGCGCTGGCTAGGGCTTTTTTAGAATTTTTTATCATCGTCTCATCCCCGCCTTTTTCAGCTGCGGCCAAAGCGCTTTCTGCTGCGGCTACGTTATGCGCGGCCAAAGCCGTATCGCCTGCTGCAAAGTCATAATTTACCGGATCGGTGTGCGGACTAAGCTTAGTATGAGCATAAGGCTCGATAAACCAGTATAAAATTCCCACACAAAAAAGCACTAAGATTAGGGTTCTTATCTCTTTCATGGCTAGACCCTCTTTCTTTCTGCGATTGTAATTAGTGGAAGCACTACGACAAGCAATCCGATATAGATGATCGATAGGGCAAAGCCCCAGTATTTATTTTCGATACCGAGCTCCATACCGTCTGCGGGGAGCTTTCCGAATAGGCTAAGCAGGATCATGTCGATTACCAAAACCCAAAACCAGATGAAAAACGCCTTGTTTTTATGTGCGGGTGCTACTACGCTGCTGCGATCAAATAGCGGTATGAAAAATAGCGAAACTCCGGCGAATGCAAATGCGATAAGCCCGATGTCGGCAGCCTTAAGTGGTCCTACATCAAAGTAAAATCCGCGCAGAATTTCATACTCCCAAAGGAAGTACCACTCCGGATAGATATGCGTCGGGGTTTTGAGGCTGTTTGCTGGCTCGAAATTTATCGGATCCATCGCAAAATCGAAGTGAAAGCCGACCAGATAAAAGAAAAATATCATAAAGATACTGACGTAGAAAAAATCCTTCGCCAAAAAGCCCGGCCAAAACGGAATTACCTTGCTTTCGCCCGTTTTGCCCTGCAGATACTTCTCACCCTCGAGCTCAAAGTCAATATCCTCGCCGTCTAGGTTATTTACATGCGGAAATCTAAGCGAATAAAAATGCACCGCCAGCACCGCAACCACCACGAGAGGCAGCAAACAGACATGAAGCATAAAAAATCGCGTCAGCGTCGGATCACTAACAGCATAATCGCCGCGAATCCATTCGACTATCGCGTCGCCAACTACTGGAATTCCGCCAAAAAGATTAGTAATAACCATAGCCGCCCAGTAGCTCATCTGCCCCCATGGAAGCATATAGCCGCTAAAAGCCTCCGCCGAAAAGATGATGAAAAGCAGCATTCCGCTTACCCAAATCATCTCTCGCCCTTGCTTATACGAGCGGTAATATATAGCTACTAAAGTGTGAATGTATAGGATCAAAAATACGACTGATGCCGATACTGCGTGGATATGTCGCCATAGCCAGCCGTATTCGACCTCTTTCATAATCGTGAAATTTACGCTATCAAATGCTAAATTTACATCCGGTTTGTAATACATCACGAGCATAAGTCCACTAACGAACAAAACTATAAATAGCGTCATTAAAATCACGCCCATCGCCCAAAGGAAGCTGATATTTTTAGGAATCCAATACTCGCTTACCATCACCTTGAAAAATTTCGTTACGGCGAGCCTTTGGTCGAACCAATCCCAAACTCCCGTAGCTTTTCTGATATGTGCCATCTGCGCCTCCTATGCTTTCTGCTTTAGGGCCTGGTATTCGGGACCCTCTTCGCCTAAAACGAGTTTCGTTCCGTCGATTTTAAAGGGCGGTATATCCATAGGGCGCGGCGGCGGACCGAATACGTTTACGCCGTTAGCATCGAAAATCCCGCCGTGACATGCACAGATGAATTGTTGCGTCGATGGCTTGTAGCTAGGAATACAGCCCAAATGCGTACAAAGCCCGATGCAAAGCGTATATCTAGCATCCCCCACGACGACGTCGCGGGCATCATTTTTAGGCATATCGGCAGTCTTTTTAAGCACGAAAATCGGCTTTTTACGCCACTGCGTTTGATAAAGCTCGCCCTCTTTGATCGGACTTAAATCTACCGTAGTGACGCCGGCGGCGCGCACGCTAGGAAGCGGATCCCACGATTTCTTCATCCCCACGAGCGCGAAAACGCCACCCACAGCGGCAACCGCGCCGAAAGTAAGCCCGATAAAGCCTCGTCTATCCTGTTTTAGATCAGACATCTTTATCCTTTCAAATTAAGAAATTGACAAGCGTCAATTTTAGCCAAATAAAGATTAAATCCATATGATTATAAACAGAAATTTAGCTTAACCTTGCAAGCTAAATTATATTTTAAGATAATTTTAATGCCTGGCGACGTTTTCGCAGTTTAAAATTTTATAAATTCAAATTCTATTATATTCTATCATGGCACGGAATTTAAAATTTTAAAATCTTGTCGCGCAAGAGTTGCTGCAACAAAGGCGTGCGAAATTTTAAAATTCGACGCCATAAATAAAATTTCATAAAGTGCGAGATTTTAAATTTTAAATTTAAAGATGAGCATAGAATTTATAAAATCAAATTTTAAAATTTCACTGCTCGGTCATGGCGGCAGTAGGGCAGAATTTTACGCTAGCGCGCTAGCTGAAATTTTAAAATTCTAAATTACGTCGCGCTTCCGTCGTATGAAAAAATTCCACTAGAAGTAAAATTTAAAACATTAAAATCCCATAGCGGTGCAAATTCCAAATCATTAAAATTTTACGACGTCTTAAAATTTCAAGCATCAAAAAATTCTATCGCGATGCAAAATTTCAAAATTTAGCGCAATCGTGAGCCATAAAATTCTATAAAATTCTGCGGGATTTCAAAGCCTAGCCAAAATTTAAAGATAAATTTCATAAATCCCTAAAGCCTCGGCAAGCTGCAAAATCCGGGCGAAATTTCAAAATTATTATTCTGAAATTTGGGCCCCACCTATCTAAAGTCTAGCCGATTTGCCCGAGCGAAAATACGCCGCGATCGCAAGAGCCACCATCGAAGCGACCATCACGTACGCCCAGCCCGGCACCGGAATACGCTCGCCGCTAGCATAGGAGTGCATGCCGCTTAGGTAGAAATTTACACCAAAATAGGTCATTATGACGCTAAAATACGCAAACATCGAGGCTACGGCAAAGGCGAACTGATTATTGAGCTTAGGCATAAATCTAAAATGCACTACCACCGCGTAGATAAAAATCGTAATGAGCGCCCAGGTCTCCTTCGGATCCCAGCCCCAGTAGCGCCCCCAGCTTTCATTCGCCCATACGCCGCCTAGGAAGTTGCCGACCGTCAGCAAGCAAAGACCTAGGATCATCGACATTTCGTTGATATGCGTGGCTTCTGCGATATTGCGCGCGATCTCGGGGTTTTTCCTGTCGAACAAAAACATCACGAGGGTAAAAATTCCAAGCAGCATGCAAAGGCCTAAAAATCCGTAGCTTGCTGTGATTACCGAGACATGGATCGTAAGCCAGTGCGACTTCAATACAGGCTGAAGGTTGGTGATCTGCGGATCGATGTCGCTAAGATGCGCTACCATCAGCGTTATGCCCGCCATTATCGACGTTAGCGCCAACGAGATAGCGGATTTGCGCGAGAAAAAAATGCCGCTTAGCGACAGCGCCCATGCGATGTAGATGAGCGATTCGTAGGAGTTGCTCCACGGCGCGTGCCCCGAGACGTAGCCGCGCAGTGCAAGACCTGCAGTATGCGCGATGAAAGCGACGATATTTACGACGTAAACGAGCTTAAACGCGCCGCCTAAGCGAAGAGCGGGCTTCATCATCCGCAAAAAGATAAAGATCAGAAGCAAAAATCCCGATATAGTGTAGATCGGAAAGAGGCGCTTAAAAATTTTAGCCTTATTAAATAAAATTTCATATTTTATTGCGCTCTCGCTAGGCATTAGGTTTGCGCCGTTTTGTGCTTGGTATTTTTTGACGTAGCTTAGCATCTTTTCTGCGCCGCTCCAATCCCCGCTTTCTTGGGCATAGACTATAGACGAAACGAATATTCCCATCATTTTTTTAACTTCAGCAGATTCGTTTTGATCCAGCGCATCGCCTAGATATAGTGGCGAAAGCCACTCGTTATTTTTAGCATTCTTAACCGGAATAATTCTAAAATAATCCCCCATAAACGCCGAATAAAAGACGTTTACGCGCTCATTTACCTTGATGATCTCTTTATCTAGCACGCCGCGATTGCCCAAAGGCTTGCGGTTGATCTCCTCGACCATTTTATCGAGCTTGTAGTAGCTCTCGCCGCCTTTAAATTCAAAAAAATCCATCATACTGGCGTGGCTTTGTTTCTCATCCATACCTAGAATTTTCTTAAGCTCCGGCTCGCTAACCTTGATGATCGGCGCACGCCTCCAGTAGCTTTGATTTAGCATAAAAGAAAGCGCAGCGGCGTTATGGTTTAAAATTTCGCCATTTGGCGCCTTGTAGTTGTCGGCGCGGTAAATTTTATTTAAAAGCTCCCTAGAAACGGTATCAAAAGGCTCCATTCGCCCATCAAAGCCCTGAATTACGAGGCTCGCTAGATCTTCGCTAAATTTAGGATCGAATTTCGGTACGGCTAGCTCGCCTCCCATAGTAGAAAAATTATGCGGCGGGACGGAGTCTTGCTCCGCTGCAGATTCTTGCGAAGTGGAGCTTTGCTTGGAATTTTCAGCGGCGGAATTTTGCACAAAATTTTGCGAAGTAGAATTTTGCACGCTAGCCGGGTTTTGCGACGCGGAATTTTCTGCGGCTGCATTTGAGGCAGAATTTTGCGAAGTAGAATTTCGTGCTGTGGAGTTTTGTTCGGCATTTGCTGTGCTAGGATACAATGCGGCCAAACTCAAAGCCAACGCGCCTACTAATGCCAATGCCGCGCCTTTGGTACCGCGTCGCGTTTTTTTGGTGCGTTTTGATACAGAGCTTTCTGTGGAGCCTACGGGCACCGAGCTAGACGCGGAATTTTTAGAATTTACATCTTTTTCTCGAGCAAGATGCGTATTTTCGCTGATTAAGCGCGAGAGCTTGAAAAAGCGCGAGCCCCGGTTGAAAAAGTTAAAAAACATCCCTACGCAAAGCAAAAAATAACCGATGTAAGTTGGAACTTTGCCGGGGTCTTTATTGACCGAAAGCACGGTACCACGTTCATCCGTGTCGTATGAGCTTTGGAAAAATCGGTATCCGCCGTAATCTAGCACGTGATTCATAAAAATATCATAATCAAAGCTCGTATTGCCGTCTTTTAGCGTGATTTCGCTTTTATATCCCGATGGTGAATTGGTGCCCGGGTAGCGATCCATCACAAAGTCGCGAAGCGCGATTTTAAAAGGCAGATGAAGCATCTTTGGCGCCAAGGCTACGATGAAATTCTTATCTCCCACCTTGTAGCTAGCGCCATGCGAATCCCTAGGTACGTAGATTTCGCGACTCTGCCCCGCAAAGCTTAGCGTAGCTACTACGCCGGGCTCACCCGGTAAATTCGCAGCGACCGGGACAAATTTCTCGACCGCGGAGCTAAGCAGGCTAACAGGGGCAAAATTTATCCCATCGAAGCTGTAAAGCAAGAGATTGCCTAGCGGATTATCCTCGTTTTTCTTAAGCGGCGAAGTGCTCATATCGGCCATTTTAGTGGCGTTTATATCAAGGCTTGAGTTTAGATAGAATTTGCCGTCTTTAGATTTTATGTAGATGAAATTCTTACTTTTAGGCTCTGCATTAAAAGTAATGCTAAGCTCGCCTATCTCCATGCTTTCGCCTGATTGTAAGGAGACGTTTTGGCTGCCAACATTGTTTGAAAATAATAGTTCCACGCGCGCAGGAGCCTGCCCGGTCGGATCTTGCACCCATTTTAGCTCGCCGTGTTCTACGAGCTCTTTAAATTTTAAATTTGCGATTCTGCCCTCTACGTCTAGATTGAGATCGAAGTTCATCCGTCCTGCGCCGTTTAAAAATTTGCTCTCGTCAGCAGATATAAACTCGCCGTCACTGCCTAAAGTAAGAAGCTGAACGACCTCGTCTTTGGTCGTTACGATCGAGCTCTCGCCGCCCTCTCTTATATGGATATTGCCCTCAAAGCCGAAATATCTAGTCAAAATCGCTCCAGCAAGCATGAACAAAAAGCTTGCGTGAAAGATTAACGCAGGCAGAGTGCGAAGCTTAATCATGCGGTAGCGATAGATATTGTAGGTTAAATTTATTCCCAAAAGCACCATCAGCGCGCCAAACCACGCAGTAGAATAAACCATCGCCCAAGCTACTTCCGTGCCGTAAGCGGTCTCTACGAAAGTGGCGATCGCACAGGCTAGCGCCAAAATCAGTAGCATCACTGACGCGCACTCCATACTAAAAAATGTCTTCATTGATTTCCTTTAGATTTACGAGGGTTTTCAAAATCGCGAGATTTTAGCAAAAATTGCTTAATTTTTCATTTTACGACCTGCAAGCGCACGCCTACTAGCGTAGCGCGAATATGCGTTAAGATGCTTTGATAAGGCGGTAAAATTCTCATCTTAGGCATTCGCGTAGGAATTTAACGGCGCGGATAAAATTTTATAAAATGCTGCGGATTTAGCAAATTCTATTAAATTTTGTGCGTCATCTCATCGCGTAATGTCTAATTTAGAATTCCGCTGCGATAAAATTTTATCTTTGCGAAATTCTTTCTTATTGTTTTTTGCCTTGGGTATATGCGAGCTCGCATACGTCGCCCACGGCTTGGTGGCACGGGATCGCCGAGATCGAGTTATTAGGCGAGCCGTCGATCACTTTATCCGAATAAACTAAATAGATTATCGAGCCCTGCACCGCGTCGTAAAGCCTAACTACGTGGGTCTTTTTGAAGATCAACGAGCTGCGTTTTTCAAAAATATCCTCTTTTTTCAGCTCCTCTTTAATGATGATTTTAGGCGCTGTCTGCACGCACGAAACAGAGGCTTCGGAGCGGTCCTCCTCCACGCCGATGATCTCTTTGGCACCGCCTTTTTTGGCGTAAGAGACGTAGCAGGTCACGCCGTCGATCTTAGGATCTTTAACCGCGATAACTTCGATGCGATCGTCTTTGCCAAAAATTCTAAACGAAGTATTTACGCTACCTACGAGCTCGTAATCGCCCGCGCAAGCAAAAGCCGCTAAAATCGCTACTAGAATAAATTTTTTCATAACCATCCTTTGGAATTTTAGCGGCGATTTTATCATTTATAATATAAATATTAAGCAAGTTTTTATAAAATACCGCGATTTAAATTTAAAGGAATTTTATGATCGAAGATATCTTTAGAGAATACGATATTCGCGGCATCGTGGGTGAGGAGCTAAACGAGCGCAGCGTAAAGGCGATCGGCTTTGCTCTTGGCAAACATATCGCAAATCTCGGGCTTGAGCGCGTTAGCGTGGGATACGATGCACGTCTTAGCGCGGATGAGCTTTTCGGCTATTTCGTAAGCGGACTAAATTTCGCCGGGTTGCGGGTTTATAATATCGGCTTGCTACCGACGCCGGTGGGCTATTTTAGCGTATTTATGCATAAATTTGACGCAAACGTAATGATCACCGGCTCGCACAACCCCAAAAATTACAACGGCTTTAAAATAACAATCGGCACGGATAGCTTCTTTGGCGCGGATTTGAAGCGTCTGGGCGCGCAGGTGCGAGAGCTGATCGGTTCAAATTTTGAAATTCCAACCGATATAAGCACCCAGAAGTACGACATTTTAAGCGAGTATTTAGCATATTTTGAGAAGGAATTTGCAGCTCTTAAGGGCTTTGCCGCGCGTTTTATAATCGACTGCGCAAACGGCGCCGCAGGCGTTACGACTACTAAAATCGTCGAAAGGCTAGAGCTAAACGCTAAAGTTTTATTCCCGCAGCCCGACGGAAATTTCCCAAACCACCACCCCGATCCCAGCGAGGAGAAAAATTTAGCCGATCTTAAAGCCGCGATGAAGCAAGACGGCGTGAGCTTGGGCTTCGGTTTTGACGGGGATGCCGATAGGATCGCCGTGCTTACGCCGCGCCGCAATATCAAAGGCGACGAGCTAGCCTGCCTGCTTGCCTTAAATATGCACCATCCGCGCATCCTAGGCGAGGTCAAATGCTCTCAAGCGATGTACGATACCATCGATAAGATCGGCAAAAGCTTTATGGGCAAGACCGGTCACAGCAATATCAAAAAGGCGATGAAGGAGCTTGGCATCGATCTTGCCGCCGAGGTTAGCGGGCATATTTATTTTAAAGAGCGATATTTCGGCTTTGATGACGGCGTATATGCGATGATGCGCGTGCTTGAGCTCGTAGCTAAAGGGTATGATTTAGACGCCGAGCTAGACAAGCTACCGCGGGTTTTTAGCACAGACGAGATAAAATTTAATACGAGCGAGGAGGCAAAATTTAAGATCATCGAGGCTCTTAAAGCTCAAATCCACGCAGGTATCGCGGAGCTGCCGCCTATCCGCGATATTATCGAAATCGACGGCATCAGAGTGCGGTTTGATGACGGCTGGGCGCTCGTACGGGCAAGCAACACCACGCCTGTGATCGTAACTCGCTTCGAGGCCAGCAGCGCGGAGTTTCGCGACGAAATGCAGCGCGTATTTTTAGGCAAACTAGAAAATTTAAAGGACCAGAAATGAACGAATCTGAAAAGCAAGAGGTTGAGAAAAATATTAAAGAGCTTTTGGCTGCGAGAGCGGAATTTTTTAAATTCTTAGATGAGCGCGTGCCAAAAATCGCGGGTACCGACGTATTTGATTTCGAGCGTGCAGGTGCGGCCAGCTTGAAAGAAGTTTACGCGAAATTCTACGGCTACGACTACGCCGCGCGTAAGCTGCTGCCATATTTATACCGCACTTACGGGCTAGACTTCGATGTCTGAGATCATCTTAGACCGCGCCGCTTATGCGCACAATCTAGCGCAAATCGCCGCCAAAGTAGGTGGAGCGGAGCGAGTATTTTTGGTAGCCAAGGATAATTCATACGGCCATGGCTGCAGACTTTGCTGCGAGGAAGCGGCAAAACTAGGCTTCGTACGCGCCGTAACGCGAAGTGCTGCGGAAGCTGCGCAGATAGCGGATTTATTTGATGAAATTTTAGTGCTCTCGCATATTCCGCGCGGGGACGAGGATGAGCGGTTTTGCTACACAGTAAATGATCTGAGCTACTTCACGCGTCTTAAACGAGGGCTTAAAATTTATATCGCTGCAGATACCGCTATGCACCGCAACGGCATCGGTGCGAGCGAGCTAGATGAGGCGCTTAGGCTATGCAAGCAGGGCGGATTTAAGCTTCGTGGCTTTTTCACACACTTTCGCGCAAGCGACGAGCTAAGCGGAGATTTTTTCTCGCAGAGGCAAAATTTTATAGAATTTAAGCGGCTCGCAGGGCAAAAGGCCGCCGCCGCGGGCTTTGAAAATTTAAAATTTCATTCGAGCAACTCCGCGGCGATCGAGCGAAGTGCGGGCTTTGAGGACGAATACGTGCGCGTGGGTATGGCGCAATTTGGATATCCGCAATTTGACGAGAGCCTAAATTTACACCCCGTGCTAAAGCTCTATGCCGATCTAATCAGCTCGCGCGTGCTAAATAAAGGCGAGCGCGTAGGCTACGGCGCAAAATTTGAAGCGCCGCACGATATGAGGATCGGCACCTATGATCTGGGCTACGCAGACGGGCTATTTCGCTACGACGGCGAGGGCGAGCTAGCGCTTGCAAGCGGGCAAAAAATGCTCGGAAAAATGTCGATGGATAGCTTCTGTGCAGAATTCGGCGGAGAACGAGTTTGCGTACTGGGCGACGCGCGGATTTGGGCAAAACACTTCGGTACGATCGAATATGAAATTTTAGTCAAATTAAATTCCAACATCCCAAGGAGATTTCAATGAAAGAGCTGCAAGGAGAAAATAACGAGCGTATAGGTTACGACGATAAAGGCTTATCCGCGCGAGGCGAGAGCTTTGGCGGAGGAGAGTATCCGCGCCAAAAAGGAGGGCTTCATATCTTAATCAAAGCTCTAATCGTCTTAGTGATTGCGGCGATCGCGTTTGCGATATTTGCAGTGCCGGTTTACAACAAGCTCGTAAGCAAAGATGAAGAAGTTAAGGCCGCGTGGAGCCAGGTGCAAAACCAATATCAGCGCCGCGCCGATTTGATTCCAAATTTCGTAGAAACCGTCAAAGGCTACGCAAGCCATGAAAAAGATACCTTAGAAGGCGTTATAAATGCCCGCGCTAAGGCAACTGCTGTCAATATCAATGCAGAAAGTTTAGCGCAAGATCCGGAAGCGTTTGCGAAATTTAACGGCGCCCAAGGTGAGCTTAGCTCGGCCCTATCGCGCTTGATGCTGGTAGTCGAGCGCTATCCGGATCTTAAGGCAAATCAGAATTTCGCCGATCTGCAAAATCAACTCGAAGGCACGGAAAACCGCATCGCTGTAGCGCGCAAGGACTACATCGCTTCGGTGCAGGAATATAACAAGTTAATTAGAACCTTCCCTACAAACATCATCGCGCGCATTGTAGGACTAGGCGGCGCCAAACCTAGCTTTAGCGCTGATAGCTCAAGCCAAAAAGCCCCTAGCGTTTCGTTTAAATAACGCTAAGGGAGACAAATGCTAAACGAGCAGTGCAAGCAAGAAATCCACGAGCTAATCACGAAAGCCGAAACCGCAAGCGGTGCGCAGATCGTCTGCGTGGTCGCGCGCGAAGCAAGCGAGGACTGCGAAGCTAGCTATAGCGCGGCGGCAGTGACGGCGTTTGCGATCGGCATCGTTATGTGCTTCGTGCCGCAAATAAGCAAAGCTGAGCTACTGCAGATCGTAGCGCTTAGCTTCATAGCGATTAAAGCTCTGCTAGCTAAATGCCCTGAGCTTTTAACTATAATCACGCCTAAATCCCGCAGACTTCGGCTCTCAGGCGAGTTTGCGATGCTAAAATTTTACGAGCGCTACGGCAGCGTAAAAGAAGCGATAATGTTTTGTGTCTGCGTCCGCGAGCGCTGCGCTCATATCATCTGCGGCGCGCGAGCGGCAGAGTTTATCTCTAAGGTTGAGTTTGAACGTATCACGACGGAATTTAACCCCAGCACGCAAGGTCTTGAGCCTGCCGTTTTAAAGGTGATGGACGCGCTGTGCGAGCTAGCCATGCGAGTGCCTAAAGATAGCGAAAATAACGAGATAGAAGAGACCTTGGTGGAGCTGCGATGAGAGTGGCTTGGAGATTTGCTTTTGCCCTGATGGCGCTATTTGTAATAAGCGTCGCCGCACCTAGCGAGTATCTAGCCCATCCAAACGGCACCGCCGTAATTGATGAGGCTGGCATTTTACGCCCAGCCGCGAGAGAGAGTCTGAATGAAATTTTAACGACTTTCGATAAAAATTCCACAAACCAGATCATGCTCGTAAGCCTAAAATCGCTCGGTGGCTACTCTATCGAGGAAATCTGCGTAGAGCAGGCGCGCGCTCTTGGTATCGGGCAAAAAGGGCGCGACAATGGCGTACTGCTGCTCGTCGCTCCGCACGAGCATAAAGTGCGTATCGAGGTCGGATACGGGCTAGAGGGCGTGCTAACCGATATGCGCGCCAAGCGTATCATCAGCAATAAAATTCTGCCCTATTTTAGGCAGGGAGATTATGAAAGTGGCGTCATTAGCGGGATTTCGGCGATCATCAGCACGATCGAAGGCGGCGATATAAAATTTGATCCCCTTAACGCCAACGCGCAGCAGGATCCGAGCAACAAGGACTTTGCGATCTTCATGGTGCTTTTTGCAGTCTTGCTTTTTGCGATACTAAGCCGCCGCGTGACGCGCCTTAGAAGAAGCGACGAGGATATAATCTCGAGTGCAGACATCATAAGCGAAATCGCGCGCTCATCGCGCATGAGAGGCGCCTCATCCGGGGATTTTGGCAGATTTGGAGGAAGTGGCGGTTTTAGCGGAGGTGGCTTCAGCGGGGGCGGCGGAAGTTTCGGTGGAGGCGGTGCTAGCGGGAGCTGGTAGCTGTAGAAATCTCATCAAAATTCCAAATCGTAGAATTTTGTATAAATTTTAAAATCGCGGAATTTCTAAATTCGGCTACTTGCGTAGAAAAACAGCACGAGCGGCTTATCATTGCCCTCGATCTTTAGCGTGCGCTTGGAGGGGTAGAACTTGGAGGCAAGCGAGGTGCCGCCAGTGCTTAGATAGAGTAGTGTTTTGCCCATCGCAGCCTGCGAGCAGCAACGCGAACACGGCGGCAGCAACTTTTAAATTTAAAAATTTTATCATCTAAAACCCGCCTTCGGGCGCGCTAAATCGGCCTTTAAATCTACGTTTGAAATTTTAAAATTCGCGGCACGATCCGCATTAGAATTTATGCCGTGACACATGCCGCGATCTGCGCTAGAATTTATATCGCGGTATGCGTTGAAATTTATATCTTGATCTATTGTTGAGGCGTATGTTGCGATCCGTGTCGTAATCCGCGCTAAAGTCTATGTAACGACCCGCCTAGCAATTTGTACTCGTAGCATTTTGGTTTTTAAAATTTAGGCTTTTAAAATTTCGGCTTTTTAAATTTTTACCCACCCCGCTCGGCTTTGCATCGGCGTTTGATCTTTCGGGACAAATAACTTCGGTAAGACATGCGCAGCAAATAGCCGCACCTGCTCGCGTGAGCCTTAGACGAATCCAAAAAGAGCGTGCGCAGGCGGTGAAATTTTTAAATTTTAACGTAGCTTTATTTTTCATCATGCGAGCTAAATTTTACGCACCATCATTTTGCGCGCTAGAATTTTTGGCATCGGGATTTTTGCCGTTAGAATTTTCGGCACTCTGATCTTCGCTGTTAGAATTCTGCGAGGCGGAATTTTTAGAATTATATTTTTTTGATATTGGAATTTTCTGTAGCCGAAGCATTTACGCTCGCATTTTTGCCATTAGAATTTTCGCCAATTAAATTTATTTTTTGGAGAATTTTAAATCCAAATTACGCGCCCTATTATTTCATCACATCATCGCGGGTTATTTACGTAAAATTTCACCTATTAAAAATTTGGACGCAAAATTCAACCTGCGAAATCTCGATAAAATTTTGCCATTAAATTACGAAACGAAATTCTACCTCGCAATTCCGCCGCTATTTCTTGGCGATTTTATAGTAGCCATCCTCAAAAACAACCTTGCCAGCATCCACAAGACGCTTTAAAAGCTGTGCGCTCGCTTCGT
>CAUPZQ010000030.1:0-25500 GCA_963515915.1 uncultured Campylobacter sp. | reverse complement strand
TAAAGCAGCGATGCGATAAGCGTAACGCCGAATGTCACGGGAAGCGCAATGCTCGGATGTTTGGAGAGCAGCATGATCAGCGCGAAGTAACTAAAAAGTACGCCGAAGATCCCCGCGTAAACAAAGCCCTTTTCGTAGCGATAGGTCACGATGCCGAGGCTTAGCGCAAACAAAAAGCTCGCCAGCGGAAAGAGCGAGACGAGGGTGTAGATGCTAAATTCCTTCCTGCGCTTCTCGCTGCCGCTCATATCGCTCCAGTATCCGATCACGCCGCCTCCGCCGCGGATATTGCGGTCGCTTTGCGTGCGCAGGGTTAGGCTTTCAAACTCGCTTACGTGCCACTGCTCGCCGCCCATCGTGTAAATTTTGCCGTCGTGTAGCATCACAGAAAAGCTCGCGTTTTCGTTTTTAAACTCGCCGCTACGCGCTACGATCATCCGCTCGTGATCCTGCGAGTTACCCGGATTATACAGCACGAGATCCTTATACAGCGTGCTTGTGCCGTTGTTTTCCTGCGAGTCGATAAAAACGAGCCAGTCGGAGAATTTCTGCCCGAATTCGTTGGATTTGATATTTAGCGTCGCGCTGATCTTTTTGTAATCGATGAAATTGTCCTTTAAATTTTCGGCTATCGGCATCATAAAAAGCGAGACGAAAAGCAGCGCTAAAGAACACAGCGCGGCGCTTATGCCAAAAAACAGCGCGATCTTGCGCGTGGCGTAGCCGATGGTAAATATGACGATGGTTTCGTTCTCTTTAGATAGCCTAAAAAGCGAGATGCTAAGCGCTACGAAAAACGCGATCGGCACCGTAAATATGAGGATGCGCGGCAGCATGAAAAGATAGAGCTTGACTAGCTCTGAAAAATTTATCTCGATAAACGACGTAATGCGCGCGATCTGAAGGAAAAATACGATCGACATTATGATAAAAAGCGTGCTAAAAAGCGACGCGAACGAGCCGACGAAGTTGCTAAATAAATAGCGCTGCACCCTATCCATAAATGACGTCCAGAAGCCTTAAAATTTGATCTTTGAAGATAAAGGTAAGAAGCAGCCCCATCGATAAAAACGGCACGAACGGAAGCTCGTAGCCTCTTTTGTGCGCGATGAGATATGCAGGCAGCGTCAAAATCGCGCCGATGTAGATCGAGATGCCGCCCAGCTTCCAGCCCAAAATCGCCCCCATAACACCCGCGATAAAAATATCCGCGCTGCCCATCGCTTCGCGCTTTAGCACGAAGGTGACGATGAGGCGCAACACGAAAAATATCGCCGCGTATCCCGCCGCCGCGCCCACGCCGCTAAGATCAAAATCATACATCAGCGTATAAGCAAGCGAAAGCGCCGTAACTACGTAAAGAAGGCTCTCGGGCACGGCTTTATACTCAAAATCGATCGCCGAAAGCGCCATAAGCAATATGAAGCAAAGCCCGAGCACTGCGGCTTTTGCAAGATCGGGCTCGCCGAAATACGCCGCAAGCGCAAGCGCGCCGCCTAAAAGCTCGACGATCGGATAGCGAATCGAAATTTTGGTTTTGCAAAAGGCGCATTTGCCGCCCAAAAAGAGCCACGAAAGCAGCGGAATGTTGTGGTAAAATTTTAAAGCGTGAGAGCATTTGGGGCAGTGCGATGCGGGGAAATTTACGCTCTGTCCGCGCGGCAGGCGGTAGATCAGGACGTTGCAAAACGAGCCTACGCAGGTGCCGAATACCGCAAAAATCACGCCGTAAACGATATTTAAATCCATCTTTTTCCTTTAGAGCTTTAACTTTTTAAAATTTAATCAAATGCTCTATGGTAGCGAGAAATTTCTTAGTTTTCATTGATTTTTTGCCTCTCATAGGGGAAAAATTTTACGAAAATCGCCGCCGCGCCTACGCAAAATAAAATGGCTATGAGCCCTGCGATTAGCGGTTCGCCCCATGCCCCATATAATCCGCCGAAAATCAAAAATCCCGCCACTAGTATCACGGCGTCCAAAAGATCGAAGTTCAAAGTATCTACGATCCATAAAAACATAATATATGCGCCTATCCCGCTGCCTGCGGATGCTAAAATCCCCATTTTGTCGGGGATGAGAGCAAACGCTAGCACAAAAAACACAAGCAGGCAAATATAGACCGCCAGTATAAATTTCTTTGGTTTTTTATACACGCTGCCGCATCTTGGGCATCTTAAAGATTTCATCGGCTTTTTGGTAAGCTTTTTGCCGCAACCACATTGTATGTAGTAGCTCATAGCCCTCCTTGTCGGTTTTAGCGTGAACGGACGGCGATTTTAAATTCCTGCCGCGTTAAATTTACCGCACCTCGTAACACGGCTCGCGCTAGAGCTTTAAATTTAAAAGGGCGAAATTTTAAAATTTCTATAGCGCCGCGCGCCTACATATTAAAATTTTAAATTTTACGATGCCGTAAATTAAAATCCTGAAATTTCAAAATTTCATAGTGTCGCGAGCGCCCGCGAATTAAATTTTAAAATTTACCGCGTCGCAGGCGGTTCTGTAAATTAAAATTTTAAAATTTAAGCGACCGTTAGAGCGACTGCGCCGCAGCTTAAAGACCGCCGAAGCGGCGCTGTTTGCGGCGGAAATCATCCACTATGCGCGCAAGCTCCTCGCGCGTGAAATCCGGCCACAGCGTCGGCGTAAACGCAAGCTCGGCGTAGCTTGCCTGCCAGAGCAAGAAATTCGACAGCCGCTGCTCGCCGCCCGTGCGCACCAGCAGATCCACGTCGCCGCTGTGCGCAGTATCCAGATGCGCGCTGATGCCCGCTTCGCTTAGTCGCTCGCCGTTTGCAAGCAGCCGCTCGCACGATCGCACGATCTCGTCGCGAGAGCCGTAGTTGATCGCTAGGTTAAAATTTAGCGCTCGCCCGTTTTGAGTTAAATTTGAAAGATATTCGATCTCGCTTCGCAGATCGCCCTCAAAAGCCGATATGTCGCCGATCGGATAGAATTTTATCCCGTTTTGGGTAAATTTTTCGCGGCGTGAAATTAGGAATTTTTGAAGCAACTTCATCAAAAATTCCACTTCGCTTTTCGGGCGCTTCCAATTTTCGGTGCTAAAGGCGTAGAGCGTGAGGTTCGCGATGCCTTCGTCGATGCAAAACTCGCAGATCTGCTCCACGACCTCCGCGCCCGCTTCGTGCCCGCCGGTGCGCAGCAGACCGCGCTTTTTCGCCCAGCGCCCGTTGCCGTCCATCACGAGGGCTAGATGATTTAGGCTATTCACGGATTAGATTTTTTTCAGCTCAGCCGCGATTTTTAGGGCGACTTCGTCCTTCGGCGCGGTGTCGATTACGACCTGATCGTTTTTCGTGATGAAAGTGACCTTAAGGACGTCGCCGCCGAGCTTGATGATGTCGTCCAGCACGTTTAGGCAGACGGCGTCGAGATGCTTTTCATTTAGCATGCGTTTGGCCTCGCCGACGGCGTTTTCGCGGTCGGTTTCGAGTTTAAAGCCCACTTTTTTGATATTTCCGCGCACGGAGCTTAAGATATCCTCATTTTCGCCCAGGCGTAAATTCCAAATTTCGCCGATCTCGGCTTTTTTCACTTTGTCTTTGTAGCGCACCTTCGGCGAGTAATCGCTTACCGCGGCCGCCATTATCAAATACGCGCCGTCGGGGAATTTTGTGCTGTCAAGCGCCGATTTTAGCCCGATGGTGCTTTCAAATTTAACGAGCTTGTACGGTAAATTTTCATACTCGTTGCTAGAGATCAGCGTTACGTCTGCGCCCAGATAAAACAGCGCGTCGGCAATCGCTTTGGATGTTTTGCCGCTGGAGAAATTCGTAATGCCGCGTACGCTGTCGATCTTTTCGATCGTCGCACCTCCGGTGATGATGACGGTTTTATCCTCCCAAAATTTATCGTTATAAAGCGCGCGCTTTAGCGTCTGCATTATCGCCTCGGTGCTCGCTAATCCGCCCTTGCCAGTATCGCCGCAAGCTAGAGTTTTTTCTATCGGATCGACGAAATACGCATTGACGCTCGCTTTTAGCATATCGATGCAGTTTTTTGTGATATTGTTTTCAAGTAGCGCCGGGTTTGCGGCTGGCGCGATGACCACCTTGGCGTGGGCGAAAGCCGCGTTTAGCACCTCTAAAAATACGTTATCGCAGACGCCCCAAGCGAGCTTGTTTATCGTATTTGCCGTCGCGGGTGCTATCAAAACTAAATCCACCTTGGAATAAGCGATGTGGTTGATACCCGCCTGCCAGTTTTCGTTGGCTTTGCAAAGCACGGGGTGATCGCACAGCGCCTCGAATGCTTTGTAGCTGACAAACTCCTGCACGCCGTCGCTGAGCGCGACATAGACGTCGAAATTCGACTTTTTCAGAGCGGATAAAATTTCAAACGCTTTGTAAAAACTGATACTCCCGCAAACCGCCAGTAAAACCTTTTTCTTACTCATCTTCGCTCCTAAAAAATTTATGGAAAAACCCATCTTTGTTGATTTGTTTGCTTCGGCTGATCGCCAGCGCGCCGCTTGGAACGTCGCTTGTAACCGTCGTGCCCGCGGCGATTATGACGTCGTCGGCCACCCGCACGGGCGCTACTAGTTGCGTATCCGAGCCGATAAAGACGTTTTTGCCGATTATCGTTTTGTATTTTTTCTTGCCGTCGTAGTTGCACGTAATCGTGCCGCAGCCGATATTGCTGCCCTCATCGATCTCGCAATCCCCAAGATAGCTTAAATGCCCCGCCTTGATCTTGTTTACTTTCGCGTTTTTAAGCTCGACGAAATTTCCGATATGGGTGCCTATAACTTCGCATTTTGGGCGCAGATGTGCCATCGGACCGATATCGGAGTTTTTTATGACGCTATCTTCGATGACGCAGCCGCTTTTGATGAGCGAGCTTTCGATCACGCAAGGACCGATGATACTTACGTTTTCTTGCAGCTCGCACTCGCCGATAAATTTCGCCCTGCTATCGATGTAGATGCTTTGCGGTAGGCGCATTAAAACGCCTTGTTTCATCAAATTTTCTTTTATCTCGTTTTGCATTAAATTTTCGGCGATGCTGAGGGCGAGCTTATCGTTTATGCCCATGAAGCTTTGCTCGTCCACCCACACGGCGGCGCATTTTAAGCCCATATCTTTGGCGATTTTGATCGCGTCGGTGAGGTAGTATTCTTTTTGCGCGTTATCGGGTTTGATCTGCGGGAGAATTTGTTTCAATGCCTCGCTTTTGAAGCAGTAGCAGCCGGCGTTTGCGTCTTTTACCGCCTTTTCTTCCTCGCTTGCGTCCTTTTGCTCGACGATCTTTAAAATTTCGCCGCCGCGAGTAATTACGCGGCCGTATCCGAATGGATCGCGCGCGCTAAAGACGCTTAAATTTACTTCCGCGTCCCCCTCGCAGAGTTTGCGAAGCTCGGCACTTTTTACCAAAGGCATATCGCCGCAGATTATGAGCGTTTTGGCTCCGCTGATTTCGACCTCTTTTAGTCCGCCCGCAGTGCCGGGGAAATGCTCATGGTCTTGTTTGTAGATTTTAGCGTTTGGGAAGTGAGCTAGAACCGCGCTTTTAACCTCGTCGAATTGATAGTGTAAAATCACACTCACATCGTTTGAAATTTCGTAAGCTTTCTTTAGGATGTGGATTATCATCGGCTCGCCGCAAAGCTCGAAAAGAACCTTGGCTTTTTGCGACTTCATCCGAGTGCCGAGTCCTGCGGCAAGAACTATAACCGAAACGTCGTTCATTTTTACCCTTAAATTTCAAAAATCGGATAATTTTAACACATTTAAAATAAATAAAAACCTAAATTTATGCCGCGCGGGCGAAATTTAAATCCCAAATTTAACTAAAATTTTATAAAATGTCCGCTCAAATTTTAAAGCTTAGGCGGACGTTTTGAAAAAACTGATTTTGGTTACTTGTATTTGGGCTTTTAGTTTCTCTCTGATAGGCGAGTTTTTGCGCGGCATAGACAGCGCGTATTTGGCATTTTCGCGCGTATCGTTGGCGCTAATTTGTTTTTTGCCGTTTATGAAATTTCGCGGCGTAAATCCCGCTCTGGCGCTTAAAATTTGCGCCGTGGGCGCCGTGCAGATCGGCGTGATGTATATCTTCTACTACCGCAGCTTTGCGTATTTGAAGGTCTATGAGGTGGCACTTTTTACGATATTTACTCCGTTTTACGTGACGCTGCTTTACGACGCGCTTAAGCTTAGATTTCGCGCGTTATATCTTTTTAGCGTCGCAGTCGCGGTGCTAGGTGCCTTGGTGATAAAATTCGGCGCGATAAATTCTGAGTTTTTGACGGGCTTTTTGCTCGTGCAGGGCGCAAATTTATGCTTCGGGCTCGGACAGAGCGCGTATAAATTTATGCTGGAGCGCCACGGCTTTAGCGAGCAGAAGGAGCTTTTCGGCTACTTTTTCGTGGGGGCTACCGCGGTTACGGCGATTGCCGCGATCGTGCTCGGGGATTTTTCTAAATTTAATCCCAGCTTCTCGCAGGGCGCCGTGATCGTGTATCTGGGCACGGTAGCCAGCGCTTTAGGGTATTTTTTGTGGAATAAAGGCGCGTGCGAAGTCGATAGCGGCGTGCTTGCGATTATGAATAACGCGCTCATCCCCGCAGCGATCGTCGTAAATTTAGTATTTTGGCAAAAAGATGCCGATCTGGCGCGCCTACTTGCGGGCTCGGCGCTGATCTACGTTTCGCTAATTTTACATAAAAAGATCATGAAATTTTACGCCCTGCGCGAGCAAAGAATTTAGTATTTAACTAAAATTTTATATTTTTACATTAGAATTAGCCCCTATTTTATTTGAAGTTGGCAAAATGAAAAAAACCTTGAAATTTATCGGCTCTATCGTACTTGTCTTTCTTGCGATATATTTTTTATACGGTAAATTTTTTAAGCAAGAAGAGGCGCCGAAAGCCCTTACGACTAGACTTGAAAAGGGCGATATAAGAGGCACGGTGACGGCTGCGGGCGAGGTTTACGCCAGAGATTTGGTCGATGTGGGCGCGCAGGTAAGCGGTCAGATCAAAAAGCTCTACGTCAAAGTGGGCGATAAGGTTCAAAAGGGCGATATGATAGCGCAGATCGATTCCGTCACGCAAGAAAACGAGATTGCGCAGCAAAAAGCGCAGCTTCTAATCCATGAGGCAAATTTGGCTTCGGCAAAGATCGCCGCGGCAAATGCTAAAACGCAGTATAATCGCGAGCTTGAGCTGTATAAAAGAAACGCCGCTTCCAAAGAGGCTGTGGAAAACGCTAAAAATAGCGCCGCTTTAAAAGAGGCCGAGCAGAAGCAGATCGAGGCGCAGATCGAGCAGACCAAACTTCAGTTAAGCACGGCGGAGACAAATTTCGGCTATACCAAGATCACGGCTCCGATAAGCGGCACGATCGTTTCCATGCCGGTAGAGGAGGGCAAAACGGTAAATTCCAACCAAACCACGCCTACGATCGTAAAGATCGCCGATCTAAGCAAGATGGAGATCAAGATGCAAATCGCAGAGGGCGATATATCCAAAGTAAAGATCGGAATGGACGTAGAATACTCCATACTATCGGATCTGGATAATATCAAAAAGGCTAAAATTTACAAGATCGATCCCGGTCTTACCACGCTTAGCGACGGGACTTACGATAAAACCTCTAGCGGATCGTCTTATTCTTCGAGTAGCAGCGACAGCGCGATCTATTTTTATGCAAAGATGCTCGTAGACAATGAAAACGATTTTTTAAAGATCGGAATGACGACCGAAAACAACATAATCGTAAGCGAAGCGAACAATACGAGCTACCTACCTACCTCGGTTATCAAGCGCGACGGGAGAGGCGATTACGTCACGGTGCTTAACGGCGCTCAGCCCGAGCAGCGATACGTAAAAACGGGCGTCAGCGACGATTTGAATACCGAAATTTTAAGCGGTCTTGATGAAAAAGATGAGGTACTCATCGCCGACGGAAAAGCAGCGCCGTTAAATATGGACGGGCCTCCGATGGTGTTTTAGTTAAAATTTTATGGTGTAAAGATGCTAGAGCTTAAAGATATAAACAAAAAATTCATTCTCGGCGATAACGAAATCCACGTGCTAAAGGACGTAAGCTTAAATATCGAAGCGGGCGAGTTTATATCGATAATCGGGCAATCGGGAAGCGGAAAATCGACGCTGATGAATATAATCGGCTGCATCGATACGCCAAGCAGCGGAAGCTACAAGATCGAGGGTCGCGAAACCGCGAATTTAAGCGGCGACGAGCTCGCGGCGCTTAGAAGCAAAAAATTCGGCTTCGTCTTTCAAAAATACAATCTCATCGCTACGATGGACGCGACCGCAAACGTCTCGCTACCTGCGGTGTATGCGGGCGTAGGAGCGAGCGAACGAAGCAAGCGAGCGGTGGAGCTTTTAAATAAGCTGGAGCTTGGCGATCGCACCAAAAATTTACCGAGCAAACTTAGCGGCGGGCAGCAGCAGCGCGTAAGTATCGCTCGCGCTCTGATAAACGGCGGCGAAGTGATTTTGGCAGACGAACCTACCGGCGCGCTTGATAGCAAAAGCGGCGAGACGGTGATGCAAATTTTAACGGCGCTGCATAAAGAGGGTCACACCATCATCATAGTCACGCATGACGCGCATATTGCGGAATTTGCGGATCGTATCATCGAGATCAAAGATGGCAGAATTTTAAGCGATAAAAGAAAGGCCGAGCGGGTTTTCGAGCGCAAAAGAGAGCAGATTAAAACGAAAAATTCCTTTATATTTTGCAAAGATCAGCTCATAGAGAGCTTTAAAATGTCGATTAGCGCGATATTTTCGCATAAACTAAGATCGATTTTGACGATGTTAGGCATCATCATCGGCATCGCGTCGGTTATCTGCGTAGTAGCTCTCGGTAAGGGTTCGGAGGAGAAAATTTTATCCGAGATCCGTAAAATTGGCACCAATACGATCGATATCTTTCCCGGTAAAAATTTCGGCGATGTGCGAGCGGGCTTTGTGAGCACCCTTACGATAAGCGATTCTAAGGTTTTGGCGCGCCAGCCCTACGTTGATTATGCTACACCAAATGCTTCTGCAAGTGGTACGGCAACATATGCGAATTTAAGCTCCAAGGCTCAACTGCGCGGTGGTGGCGTGAATTCTTTGGCGGTTAATGGCATAGATATAGAAGATGGTAGAAATTTTAGCGACGATGATATTAAAAATTCTACCTCTGTCGCGATTATCGATCCAAACACTAAAAAAACATTTTTTAAAAATTCAGATCCGATCGGCAAGACGATTTTATTCCTAGGTAGGCCGCTTAAAATCATAGGGGTTTCAGGTAAGGATAAAAACGCTTTCGGAAGCAACGAAAATTTAAGAATTTACGCGCCGTACTCAACTGTGATGAATAAAATCACGGGCAATCGAAAAATCAGCTCTATCACCATCAAAATAAAAGACGATGTCAATACTCAAGTGGCCGAAGAGAGCCTAACTCAGCTACTTATCCAAAGACACGGCTCACGGGATTTTCATACGATGAACGCAGATACTATCAAACAAACAATACAAAGCACTACCGGCACGATGACGATTTTGATCTCATCGATTGCGGTTATCTCGCTCGTCGTCGGTGGCATCGGCGTGATGAATATCATGCTCGTAAGCGTCACCGAGCGCACGCGCGAGATCGGCATCAGGATGGCGATCGGCGCGAAGCAATCCAATATCTTGCAGCAGTTTTTGATAGAGGCGATCTTGCTTTGCTCGCTCGGCGGAGCTTTAGGAATTTTAATTGCTTTGGCGCTTGGATTTGCGTTTAATACCATAAGCCCGGATTTTGCGATGAAATTTACTACTGCGCCTTTCGTGATCGCCTTTGCGGCGTCGTCCGCGATCGGCATAGTTTTCGGATATCTGCCGGCAAGAAACGCCAGCAGATTAAATCCGATAGATGCTTTAGCACAAGAATAACCAAGGAGAGAAAATGATAAATTCCAAAGTAATTTTAAGCGGCATTTTAGCTGTTTTTATCGGCGGTTGCGCCTCAAATCAAAGTGAGGTCGAATTTAAACCTGTAGAGCATTTCAAGGACGAAAATGCAAGCTATGAAATTGATACGCTGTGGTATAAAAAATATGGCGAATCATACCTAAATAAGCTTGTAGATCAAGCCCTTGCGAATAACTACGATCTAAAAACAGCGGCTTTAAACGTTGAGAGTGCTTATGCAAATTTAGGGCTAAGTAGGGCTGATCTTTTTCCTACGCTAAGTAGCTCGTGGAGTGCGGGCGCTAATCGCGACATAAGCACCGGCTCGAACTGGAACAAAACCTATAGCTCTGGTTTTAACGTAAGCTATGAGCTTGATCTTTTCGGCAAGATCCGCTCGGCGGTAAATGCCGAGGGCTGGAACGCTAAAGCCAGCGAGTTTGACCTTGAAAATACTCGCCTGACTCTTATAAATTCCGTAGTCAGCGGCTACTTCGAGATGCTTTATCTAAACGATTCACTAAAATGGACAAAACAGAATTTAAGCGATTACCGAGAGATCGAAAAAATAATCAAGGCAAAATACGACTACGGCAAGTCCGAGCAGCTTGATTACAGGCAGATTCAAAATTCTATCCTAGGGCTTGAAAACAAAGTCTTAAGCATTCAAAAAAATATCGAGGATAATCATAAATATATGAGAAATCTTATCTCCTCCAGCTTGCAGTTTGATGATAACACAGATTCGATAAATTCCATAGAATTCCAAGGCGTTGATCTAAATGTGCCTTACACGGCGCTTGCTAACCGTCCCGACATTAGAGCTGCGATCGCTAGGTTAAATTCCAGCTTTTACGACGAACAGACCGCTAAGTTAAATTTCTTTCCTAGCGTGAATTTGGGCGCAGGGCTTACTAATGGGCAAGGCGTGAGCGCTAACGATAGCTTCAAGCTAAATTTTTTAAGTGGCAACGTAAGCATAAGTCTGCCGTTTTTGGATTATGCAAGGGTCGAAAACCGCCTTAAAATTTCGGAGATCGCTTTTCGCAAAAACGTCGTAAATTACGAAAAGACGCTCTCTAACGCTACGAATGAGGTGCTAAATTTATATAGAATTTACCAGATCAATCTGGCTAGCCTTAAAAATTTAAGTGCCGCTTATGACGAAAAGGCGCGTATTGCCGATCTTTACGCTGCGAAATATGAAGCTGGCTCAAGTGAGCTGAAGGATATGCTAGAAGCCCGCACCGACGCCGTAAACGCTAAGATAAACGAGCTAAATCAAAGATATTTGACGCTACAAAATGAGGCGGCGATCTATCGCGCGATGGCAGGCAAATTTAAACGCAAATGAAAAAGGCTTTGATATTTTGGTTGCTTTGCAGCGCGATATTTGCTGATTGCACGGCGCTAAGCGCACAAGATGACTCAGTAAGCCTTGGTGCCAGCGCTTACGTTGCGGACGATAAACAATCAGAATTCGAGAAAAACCATAATGAAATTATACTAAATCGTCAAAAAAATGAATTAGATAGGCAAAGCCTGCAAAATAATTTGCAATGTGAATCAAAAGGCGTAGGCGACCACGATGATTTTTCGATGAAAAAACAGCCGATGCAAGATATCAAGGAACGAAACAATAAAAATGAGAAGGACTTAAAACTGCGCCGTAAAAAGCTGCAAGGCGACGCTTATCGGCGCTAGGGTTGCTTTTGTTTATCGGTTTTTAAGTAAAGTTTCTATAAAATCTCCGCTTTACATTTTCTTAAAGGAACAGTTATGAAAAGAACGTACCAACCCCACAATACCCCTAAAAAGCGTACTCACGGCTTTCGCGTCCGCATGAAAACAAAAAACGGTCGCAGAGTTTTAAGTGCAAGACGTGCTAAAGGCAGAAGAAGATTGGCTGCGTAGGCGAGTTCGCTGCGGTAAGCGATAGCAGCGTTTTTTCGGAGGTTTATAAAAGTGCGGCGAAGTGGCATTGCGAATGCGCTGTCGTGTATTTTTTAGCTAGCGAAGAGCGTAAATTTAGCGCAGTCGCCAGTAAAAAAATAGGCAATTCAGTTACGCGAAATTACGCCAAAAGACGTTTGCGCGCCGCGTTTTATAATCAAAAAGACGCCATTGTTAGCGGAATTTTTATATTAATCGCAAAAAAGCAGATCATAGATATGAGTTTTGAAGACATTGAGCGAAATTTAAAATGGGCGTTTAAAAAGATCGGCGCAGTAAAATGAAGAGATTTTTTATAGTCGCGATCGGGTTTTATCGAAAATTTATTTCGCCTTTGCTACCGCGCTGTTGCCGTTATTATCCGAGCTGTTCGCAATACGCGCTTTATGAGTTTAAATTTAACGGCCTTTTTCGTGCTCTTTGCGCTACGGCCGCTAGAATTTTAAGGTGCAATCCGCTGTTTAAAGGCGGCATAGACCATCCGATAATCGCGCGAAATTTCAAATTTTGCGTATTTTCAAAAGCCTGCGAAGGCGGCTTTAACGCGCGCGCGCAGGAATTTAAGCTTTGGTTTATACCATATAAAAAAAATAGATATTACGTCATACGACTAGGAGAAAATAGTGCTAGATAAACTTCCTCAATCAAAGCGCCTTGCTATCGCAATAGCAACTGCGCTCATATTTTTCGTAGCTTACGATCATTTTTATTTATCAAAAATTCGCGCTGCTATGGAGGCAAATGCAACCGCAGCGCAAATCGCGCAAAAAAATACTGCTAAGTCTGCTCCGCAAACTACCGCCACTGGTGTGAGCGCGCAGGGAGCGAATTTAAATACCTCAAATTCCATCTCTGCACCGTTAGTGCGCGTGGTCGGAAAAGAGGCAAATTTTACGATCGACGGGCTCGGTCGCATAAGCTCGTATGTGCTAAACGATGCGAAATTTCGTGACGGAAACGGCGAGGCTCTAAATTTAATCGATGCTAAATCGCATTCCAAGCCGCTTGAGGTGCGCTTTGAGGATGCGGCGTTAAACGCGATGGCTTTCGATATCCCTTACAGCGCTTCATCTAGCGAGCTGGACGTACGAAACGGAGAGGCTAGCGTTACGTTAAGTCAAAGTTTAGGCGCCGTTAGCATAAATAAAATTCTTACCTTTTATCCAAATGGTAGTTATAAATTGGATCTGAAGTTAAGCGGCAATGCGCGTTATTTCATCAGCCCCGGCTCGCGTCCGAACGTAGAAGTAGATAGCTATACGGTTCACGGCGTCATCGTTGGAAAACCGGGCGAAGCTGGAATTTCAGATAAAATCGCTTCATTTTTTACGGGCTCGCAGGCTATAAACGAAAGCGTAGAAATTTTTAAAGATGGCGATGTGGATAAAAATGAGCGAATAAGTGGGGCGAATATCGCTGCAAGCTCCGATCGCTATTATACGACGCTATTTTACGGAGAGAGCTTGAATGCGACCGTGACTGACGCAGATAAAATTTCGCAGGTTTTCATAGGCTCGGACGGCGATCTTAGTCTTACGGGCTATATCGGCGCGAAAGATCACGCGACGCTAAGCTCGATAAATCCTGCTCTTACGCACATTATCGAATATGGCTGGTTTACCTTCATCGCCCGCCCGATGTTTAAATTTCTAAACTGGCTGCACGGCTATATCGGCAACTGGGGCTGGTCGATCGTCGTGCTTACGCTCATTATCCGCCTAATCTTATTCCCGCTAAGTTACAAGGGAATGCTATCTATGAATAAGCTAAAAGATCTGGCGCCTAAGATGAAGGAGCTTCAGGAGAAATATAAGGACGATAAGCAGAAGCTGCAGATGCATATGATGGATCTGTATAAGAAAAACGGCGCCAATCCAATGGGCGGCTGCTTGCCGATCCTGCTTCAAATACCGGTATTTTTCGCGATCTACCGCGTGCTACTTAATGCGATCGAGCTAAAAGGTGCGGAGTGGGCGCTATGGATCCACGATCTGTCGCTTAAAGATCCATATTACATCCTGCCGATTACGATGGGAATTTTGATGTTTTTGCAGCAAAAGATTACGCCGACTACGTTTACCGATCCGATGCAAGAGAAGATGATGAAATTCTTGCCGCTCATTTTTACGGTATTTTTTGTGATGTTTCCTGCAGGTCTTACGCTATACTGGACGGTAAATAATTTCTGCTCCATTATCCAGCAATACGTCATTAATAAAGCCTTTGCTAGGCATAAACAAGCTCAAATAGCGGAGAAAAAGTCATGATAATTGAAGCAGAAAATTTAAAAGACGCATATAATAAAGCAGCAGCTGAGCTTGGATGCTCGGTAACGCAACTTAATGTGCGCGTGCTGCAGCATCCAAGCGGCGGGTTTTTGGGCTTTTTTAAGAAAAATGCCATTATAGAAGTGGTTTTGGAGGGGGAAAAATTTAGCGAAAATCCGGAATTTAGCGCCTCTCAAAACAAAACCGGCAAAGCAGAGAAAAAGCAGGGCGACAAATCAGAGTCTCAAAGTCCGCGCGCTACGCATTCTAAACATCGCAAAGAAAAGCAAAAGGGCGTTGTGACGGATGAAATTCTATCCGATATCAAAGAGAAGCTATCTGCACTTTTTAGATCAAGCGAGTTTAATATCGAAGTTAGCGGTGTTAGCAAAATCGACGAAAATACCGTCTATATCAAGCTGCAAGGCGAGGATAGCGCGCTTTTGATAGGCAAAGAAGGACACCGCTACAAGGCACTTTCGTATATGATTTACAACTGGATCAGCATCAGATATGATCTTGCCGTGGTTTTTGAAATCGCGGAATTTTTACAAAATCAAGAACGATTTATCGATTCTTATGTAAATGCGCTCGTGGAACGCTCCGGAAATGAGCGTATCGTCACGAAGGCTTTTGATGGCGCATTTATCAAAATTGTAGCCGACAAGCTAAAACAAGCATATCCGGATCGTTTCGTGGGCATCAAATCTACGCGTAGCGGCAAAATCGTCATCGTAGACGAAAAAAGCTAATCGTGAGCGAGACTATCGCCGCTATCGCTACGGCTCACGGCATCGGCGGAATTTGCATAGTTAGAATTTCAGGCGAGGAAGCGCTATCTATCGCTCTAAGCCTTTCACATCGCAGCTCTTTGCGCCCTCGCTATGCCACGCTTGTAAATCTTTTTGACGCGAGTGGCGAAGCGTTCGGCGAGGCGATTTTGATATATTTTAAAGCTCCGCATAGCTTTACCGGTGAGGATGTCGTAGAAGTGCAGACCCACGGCGGCTTTACGGCTTCATCCTTGGCGTTAGATGCCGTGCTGGCTCTGGGCGCGCGCATAGCAAATCCGGGCGAGTTTAGTAAGCGAGCGTTTTTAAACGGCAAAATGGATCTTAGTAAAGCTGAAGCCATAAGCGATCTTATAAATTCGCGCTCGCAAAGTGCGGCTAAAATTTTAGCTAGAAACCTGCGAGGCGAGCTAGCAGACTTCGTCGCAAATCTGCGCGCAGCTCTGGTTAAGACGCTGGCCTTCGTCGAGGTTTGCATCGACTACGCAGAGGACGATCTGCCTTCTGATGTACTGCAAAACTCGCAAGAAATGCTTAGCCAGAATATCGCTTCGCTAGAAAAAATCACTCGCATCAGCCGCAGCCGAAAGGGGTTGATCGAGGGCTTTAAAGTAGCGATTGTGGGTAAACCTAATGTCGGTAAATCAAGCATTTTAAACTCTATGCTGAGCTTTAGTCGCGCTATTGTTAGCGACGAAGCGGGCACTACGCGCGATCTCATCGAAGAAAGCTTGCAAATAGGCACTCATCTAATCCGTATAGTCGATACCGCAGGTATCAGACACGGCGGCTCAAAGCTCGAAAGTATCGGCATTTCATATTCGCTTCGCGCTGCAAGCGAGGCAGACGTTATTTTGGCAGTGTTTGACGCAAGCCGCGAATGGAACGCCGAGGACGCGCAGATCCTAAAAATATTGCGCGAACAAAAAAGCAAAAAAATCATCTACGTTTTAAATAAATGCGACTTGCCGCGTAAATTTCATCCTAGCGCGGAGGATCTTGATGAGGATTTAGAGGCTTTTTCTGCAGAAAATTTCGCAGCCGAAAATCCCATATCAGAGAATTTCACAGCCGAAAATTTAAAGCAAAGTCGGACCTGCGACGCTTCTTTAAATTCTTGCGCGCAGAATTTAAAAGCTAAAAATTTAAAACATGACTTAAGCGCACAAAATTTTACTTCCACAAATTCCGCGCCTACAAGCCAAACAGTTCTTGCGAATTCCATAAATCCAAAGGAACAGAATTCCGCCGCAAAAGCGGGACTAGCGTCGCCAAATACCGAGCGCGCTACTGCAAGCTGTGCTGCGGAGAATTTTACGAAAGATGATTCCAAACAAAATTCTGCAAATTCCATCGCTCCTAATAGCTCTGCAATAAATTCCGTTAGGCAAAATACCCAAGCAAATTTCATTTTTGCGCCACTTGAAATTTCTGTAAATGAGGGCGTGGATAAAATTTTAACCGCGCTTGAGAGCTACTTAAATTCTCAAAATTTCGATGGCCTTATGCTAAGCAATGAGCGGCAAATTCTATCTTGCGAGAGCGCGCTTGCGGCTCTTAAAAACGCGAGCGAGCGCCTAGCTTGCGGCGAGCTTGAGCTTTTTGCATTTGAGATAAATCGCGCGATTGAGGCGATTGCACGTATTTCGCGTCCATTTGAGCGAGATGAAATTCTAGACGAAATGTTTAGCAATTTTTGCCTCGGTAAATAGCGTTTTAGCTACTAATTAGCCAAAATTCAATATAATCTCGCATTTAAAACGAGGTCTTTATGAAGGAAAAAATCCAATATTTTTTGGCGCTGGGTCTGATAAAATTTGCAAAATTCGCGCCGAAAAGCTTCATATTCGCATTTTTCGATAAGCTCGCACTTTTTGCATCGTGGAAGCTTAGTAGGCGCGTTAAAGTCGCGCAGGATAACCTTCGCGCCGCCTATCCGCAAAAAAGCGAAAGTGAGCTTCACGCTCTTGCGATCGAGAATTTTCGCAGTATCGCTAGGACGCTTACCGACACGCTTTTATTTTACAATGGCAGACTAAAATTTGATGATCTGATTTCAAACGGCGAGCAGGCGCTAGAGCGCGTCCGAAAGCTAAAAGGTGATAATCCGCACGGGATTTTATTTTTTACCGCGCATTTTGGAAATTGGGAAATTTTAGCTAATTTTTTCGGCGCCAACGGCTTTCCCGTCTCGGTAGTCGGGCGTCGCAGCGATAATGAGTTGATCGAAGAGCGGCTCGTGGCGCCGTTTCGCGAGCGCTACGGCAATGACCTCATTTACAAGGACGATGCGATGCGCAGGCTCGTGCAGGCGCTAAAGCAGGGGCGCAACGTAGGCATTCTGCCCGATCAAAAGCCGGGCCCTAAAAATAGCCTGATTACGACCTTTTTTGGACGGCAGTGCTACACCACGAAGACTATCGCGTCGCTTTATTTGAAATTTCATCCCGTGCTGATACCAATTTTTGCGCGGCGCGGCGCGGATAATCGCTATGAGATCGTGATCAAGGATTTTCCGCCACTACCTGAAGGGTTAAATAAGGACGAGGCCGAGTTATTTATCACGCAAAAGTGCAACGACATTTTCGAAGAGGTCGTGCGAACCGCGCCGCAGCAATGGTTTTGGATACACAAACGATGGAAGATGGACTGATGGTGCGGCAAATTTCAAGAGGCGAGAGCAGAAACAGCGTCACGAGAAATTTATCCGCGCCGCAGGGCTCGCGCCTCTTTGCAAAAGAGCAAAGCGTCAAAAATTTAAGTAGAGCCGCACACGCCGTTAAAATTTCAAATCGCGAAAATTTCATAACGATCGCCGCTACCGCGCGAGCGAGCAAAAATTCTGACTTCAAAAATTTCATATCGGTTTGCGGCGGCCCATTTTGCACTTTGCAGCGCGAAAGCTTTAGAGGTAAAAATTTAAGAGCGGGCATCTCGGGCTGGGCGTGGCGCGCAGGCGGCGGCTCTTTAATTTTAAACAGCGAAAGCTCCTGCGCAAATCCGCCCGCAGCAAAAAATTCGCATCGCAAAGCACTCATCTTAAGCGACGGCCGCAAGGGGCACGAGAATCAAAGCATCGCATTTTGCGAGCTAAGAGGGCTTGAGTTTTGCATTTGCAAGATCGCTTACGCAAACAAGCTTCTTAAACTATGCTCCTACGCGCTTGATTTTTTCGGGCTTTATTTTAAAATTTTTAAGTGCGATCTCGGTGGGGGTGACACGGCGGTGGACCTCAAAAACGGATCAAATTTAAACAACCCCGCTTTAAACAGCTCCGCCTCGCAAAATAGCGCAAATTTAGATGCCGCGCCGAATGGTGCCAATTCAGACGCCGTATCATATAACGCAAATTTAGATGCTCCGGCAGATCGCAATTTAAATTTCGCAGATTTTGATCTGTTCGTAGGCGCGGGCTCTACTAGCTATTACGCGCTGAAATTTTACGCGCGCCGATACGCTAGGCCGAGCGTCGCGCTGATGTATCCGAAGGGCTACCGCAAGGATTTTAGCGTCATCATCGCAGGCGCGCACGACCGCCCAGAGCCGCGCGCAAATCTTAAAATTTCGCCCGTCTCGCTTAGCTTTTCACGCCCACAGGGGCTGTATAAGCCGCAGCGCAAGGCGGTAGGATTTATCATCGGCGGACCGAATTCCTGCTTTGAGATGGGTGATGAAATTTTAAAGCAGATTGAGGACGTAAGGGTGCAGTTTGCGGACTGCGAGTTTGCGCTAACGACCTCTCCGCGCACGCTGCGGGCTACCGAGAGCGCGCTAGAAAAGCTCAGCTGGGATTACAGCGTGATTTATAGCCGCGAGCCCGTAAATCCGATCGGCGATTTTTTGGCGCAGTGCGAGTGGGTCTTTATCAGCGAGGACAGCGTCTCGATGATAAGCGAGGCTGCATCTAACGGGAGCGCGAGCGTAGCCATTTTGAGCCTAAAACGCAAAGACGCTCATAATAAATTTGACGATTTTATAAGTGCTCTCATTTCTACGGGTCACGCTAGGCGCTATGATGAAGCGCTAAAAAAGACCGCGAAGTACGATCTTGAGGCGTTTGTGAGGGAGATAGAGTTATGAGGGTCGTGCAAATTTTGCCAGAGCTGAACGAAGGGGGCGTCGAGCGCGGCGTAGTCGAGCTAAACAGGGAGTTTGCACGGCGCGGCATCGAAAATTTCGTCATCAGTAACGGCGGCAAATTGGCGCCCGAGATAGAAAACGAGGGCGGCGTGCACGTGCAGCTCGACGTTTGCTCCAAAAATATCTTAAGCGCTCCGGCGCGCGTTTTAAAGCTACGTAAAATTTTAAGCGAAATTTCTCCAGACATCGTGCATGTCCGCTCCCGCGTGCCGGCGTGGCTGGTTAAATTTGCTCGCCCCAAGGCAAAGATCGTAAGCACCGTGCACGGGATAAATTCCGTAAATTTCTACAGCAAAATCATGACGGATGCGGACGCGATCATCTGTCCTAGCGGCTATGCGCGCGATCACGTAGTGCGAAGCTACGGCGCGGATGCGGCCAAGATCACGATCATTCCGCGCGGCATCGATCTAGAAAAATTTAATTCCAAAAATTTAGACGAGCGTTTTATCGCGGAATTTAGACAGAATTTCCACCTCGCGCGGGATGATTTCGTCGTCTCAAGTATTGGGCGCATCACGCAGATTAAGGATTACAAAACCCTGATCCGCGCCACGGCTTTAGCAAGCGAACAAAATCTTAAAATTTTGATCGTAGGCGGCGTTGGGGCGGGTCGCGACGAGTATTTTTCCGAGCTAAAATCGCTCGTAGAGGGGCTTAGACTAGACGAGCGCGTAATTTTTACGGGCTCGCAGAGCAAGGTAGCCGAGATTTACTCGCTCTCGTCGGTCATGGTAAGTGCTTCAAGCAAGCCCGAGAGCTTCGGGCGCTCGATGGCTGAGGCGATCGCGCTAAACTGCCCCGTGATCGCGACCCGTCACGGCGGCGCGCTGGATATCGTAAGAGAGGGCGAAAACGGTTATTTTTTTGACGTGGGCGACGCGCAGGCGCTGGCGGAGCTGTTTGCCCCCGCGCGCGAGCTGAAATTTGACGGATACGGCTACGTTTCGCAAAACTTCAGCCTAGAGCAGATGATAGAAAAAACGATAAAGGTTTATGAGAGTTTAATATGAAAAAATTTTTTTACGAAAACGGCGCGCCTAGCGGCTGGAGGATCACATTTTTAACGCTGCTACTTCTTTGGTGCGCGTCGCTGTTTTTTAAAAACGCGGTCTATCAGATCTCCTTTGCAGCATTGAATTTGTTCTTTTTGGCGCATCTATTGTATTTTAAAAACTACGAAATTCTAAGCGAAATTTTAAAAAAAACGCGATTTATCGCGATCTGCTTCGTCTGTTTAGTGGCGACGCTAGCGATCTCAAACCTTCTAAACGAGGCTGTTATCTCAAAAAAAGCATGGCAGAGCACGCTATTTTTCATCCTTCGATACGGCACTATATTTTTGACGCTTTGCTATTTTTATAAGCTTAAATTTTTTGATCAAAACGCCGTTTTTGCCTTTTTGTTCGTGGGGCTTGGAATTTTATCTGCAAGCGTGATCTATCAGCTTGTAAGCAGCACCGATGCAATCGTCTTTTCAAGTGACTCTGTTCGCGGAGGTCTTAGCGGAGCGCTTTCGAACCGCAATATTTTAGGGCTTTTTATGGGCTTTGGGCTCTGCCTTAGCACGGTGGCGATACGGCGACCTTTGGCGCTTAAATTTGCGGCTCTGCTTTTGTTTGCGTTTTTTATGATCTTTTCATTTTCCAGAGCGGCGTGGGTCGGCGCGTTCTGCGCGCTCGCGTTTTACGGCGCGCTAAATTTAAAGAGCCTAAACAAAAAATACCTGCTTTTCACGGTGGGCTTCATCGCGATTTTTGCTGTTTTGCTTGCGCTTTCGCCGTCGTTTGAGCAAAGGCTAGCCGCGCTATTTAGCGGCGATTCTTCAGGCAGGACCGTGATTTGGAGCTATATTTTAGAAATGGCGCAGCAAAAGCCTATCTTAGGCTACGGGCTGGGCTCATATATAAATTTGCCGGGCTCCCCGGTCCTAGAGCATCCTGAATATAACGCGCCGCACAATCTCTTTTTAGAAATTTTACTTTATAGCGGCGTGTTCGGTCTCATCTTTTACGGCGCTATCCTATTTAGCGTTTTTAAGGAGTGCATTCAAAGCAGGCAGTTTGGGGTTCTTGCGCTTCTAATCTATCTTTTGATAGATTGCCAGTTTGATCACGGCGCGTATCTGTCGAAAGAAGCGCTAAGTCTGGCTACGATTTTGAGCTTTTTGGCTTATCGCATGAGGATCGAGCGATGATCTACGCGGCGGTTTTGGCTTTTGCGGCAGCGGCGCTTTTTGCGTGGTTTTGCCTGCGCTTTGCGTGGTGGGCGAAGGACCAACCTTACGAGTATCCGCGTGTGCTGATGTATCATATGATCCGCGCGCATCTGCCGAAGCGCGCCTCTAAATTTAACCGTCTGCGCGTGACCCCCACCGCGTTTGAAAAACAGCTTGCGTGGCTGAAGCGAAACGGCTTTGCAAGCTACACTCTAAGCGAGCTTGCAAGCTTGGGTAGTAAGCCTGCAAAGGCGGTTTGCATTACCTTCGACGACGGATACCGCGATAATCTCACGGGCGCCCTGCCGATACTTCAAAAATACGGCTTTAAGGCGACGATTTTCATCGTGAACCGGCGCTTTGACGGGAATTGGGCGACCGATAAGGATCTGAAAAAATCAAGCGATGAGTTAAATCGCGAGGAGATGCTAAGCGATCAGGAGGTCCGCGAGCTTTTGCGAAGTGGGCTTATCGAGATCGGTTCGCATACGCTCGATCACGCGAACTTGCCTAGCTTAGACGCGGCAGAGCAGCTGCGCCAGATGAGTGAATCAAAGCGCGAAATAGAGGCGAAATTCGGCATTTGCTGCAGCGCTTTTGCCTATCCGTTCGGCTTTTACGACGAGATTAGCGTGCGCTGCGTGCGAGAGACGGGCTTTAGCTGCGCCGTTACGACGAAAAATGACGTGTTGCGCCCACACTATTCAAATTTTGAAATTCCGCGCATCATGGTTAGCGGCAGGCAGGGGCTTTTTAGCTTCATTTTGAAAATGAAGAAGGGCAGAAATAGATGAAAATCGCCTATCTTTGCTGCTCCAGATTTTACGGCGGCGTCGAAAAGATCGTGATCGACTCGCTAAATGAGCTTTGCAAAAGCGAGCAAGTAGCGCTAATCGTGCCCGATAGATGCGAGTTTTTGCAGCGTCTGGATGCTCGCGTGCAAATTTATGAGTACAAAAGCCGCGATAAGCGCTACAATCCGTTTTTGTTCGCTGAAATTTATCGGTTTTTACGCTCGGGCGGATTTGAAATTTTGCATTCGCACGGCGCCAAAGCCGCACAGATCGGCTTCGTGGTCGAAAAATTTTTAAGCCTTAAGCTCGTCGCGACCAAACACAACGACCGCAAGGCGCCCGTTTTCGATCGCGTGCGAAACGTCATCGCGGCCTCGCGCAAGGTCGCGACCACGATAAATCACGCCGCGAAAGTAATATATTTCGGCATAGAGCCGCGGCCGGAGTTTGTAAATCGTGAAATTTTCGCGCGCTGCAAGGATACGGAGGGAGCTGCAAACGTGGCGCCCAAGGAAACAAAGGACGCATGCGACGGCTCGGCCGGCGTTGTGGGCGTGTCGCAAAATATGGCTGACGCTGCATTTGCGTCGCAAGATACGCCTGATGGGGCGAGTATATCGCAAGATATGGCTTTCGATGCGGACGTATCGCAAAATAAAACTAGCAGTGTATTCGTATCGCAACAGGGCGCAAGCGCGGCGGCGGAAAATTTTAAATTTAATATCGTCGCGGTCGGCAGGCTCGATAAGATCAAGGGTTTTGATCTTTTGATCCGCGCCGCAAGCGAGCTAAAATTTGATTTCGAGCTTAAAATTTACGGGCAGGGCGGCGAGAGGCAAAATTTGCAAAATTTAATCGATTCGCTAAAATTGCAGGACCGCGTGCGGCTGTGCGGCTTTTGCGACGACATTGCAGCAGCTCTGAGCGCGTCGCACCTGCACGTCATCAGCTCGCGCAAGGAGGGCTTTCCGGTGATTTTGATCGAAGGTATTTTTTATTCGCCCGTGCTGATATCTACCCGCGCGGGCGGAATTTCTGAAATTTTAAGCGAGGAGTTTTTATGCGAGGTGGCGGATCTGGGCGCCAAGATCGATGAAATTTACCGCACTTACGGCAAATACGCCCGGGCTTTTGCGCAAAAACACGCCGTTCTTAAGCAAACTTTGACGCTGCAAAATTATATTAGCTCGCTTAAAAATTACTACGAGGAGCTGTTATGCGAAGTCTAAAGATCGTGCATTGCGGCATTTTCAACGAATACGACGACGGCAGTTTTTTCTACGGCATGGAGCGCAAGATCAGCCACGGGCTCGTTCGCGGCGGGCACTTCGTCTATGATTTTAGCTACCGCGATTGGGAGCGGAGCCTGCGTTTTTGCGGGCTGAAAAACAGCGGCTTAAAAAAGATGAACGACAAGCTCGTGCGCATCTGCGAAAACATCGGCGCCGATCTGCTTCTAATCGGCAAGGGCGAAAAGATCGATCTTAGCACGCTGCGGGCGATAAAATCGGCGCTTCCTAAGATCAAAATCGCGATCTGGTACGTCGATCACCTGCAAGAAAAACGGGAATTTTTCGAAAAGCTAAGCTTCATCGACGTGTTTTTTTGGGCGAATGCGCTGAGGCTGCGCGATCTTTCGGCAAGATACGGCGCGAAATTCGCCTTTTTTCCAAACATATCCGACGCGGCGTTTGATAGACGCCTAGACGCCGCTAAAACGACCGATGTGATCTATATAGCGCGCGATTATCAAGAGGACGTGAGGTATAAATTTGCGCTTTTGCTGCGCGATTTTTGCGAAAAAGAGGGGCTTAGGCTTAAAATTTTTGCGAGCCTCGGCGCGCCTGCCGTATTCGGCGATAAATTTCATCGCGAGATCGCGGCTGCGAAGATTGCGATAAATTTTAATCGCGACGACGAGCTTGAGTGCGCGAGTGCTCGTAAATTGCTCGGCGCGAGCGACCGCATGGCGCAGTTTTTAGGATGCGGCGTCTGCACTTTTAGCCCCAAGATCGCGGGGTTTGAGCGGCTTTATGAGGACGGCTCGGAGATAGTTTATTTTGACAGTCCTGCGGATTGCTTTTCAAAGATCAAATGCCTCCTTTCTAGCGGCGAATACGCGCACATCGCGCAGCGCGGCAGAGCCAAGACGCTAAAGATCGTAAACGCCGCCCGAGTGGCAAAATTTATGCTTGAGACGATCTTTGAAGAGAGCTTCGGCGCAGATGCTTGCGGTGAAATTTCTGATGAAAAATGCAGCGAGATCGGCAGCGAACGTCGCGGCGCACTAGGCGGAAAAGACAAAAACGAGCGGGGCGATTTTTACAGCGAGCCTTACGAATGGCGCGAGTTCGTCTATAAAAACGGAGAGAAATTTAGATGATTTATTTTGCGGCGTTTCTGATCTTTGCCGCCGCAGCGGGCGTTTCGCTGCGGTATAACTGGTGGCGGATCCCGCAGGGCTGGCATAAGGCGCGGGTACTGATGTATCATAGCGTAGAGGAACATAAGGGCGATAAATTCGACAAATGGCGTCTAAGACCCGCTGATTTTGAAAGACAGATCGCGTGGCTTGCGAAAAACGGCTTTAGCAGCTTTAAGTTTAGCGAGCTTATCGCGCTAGATCGGCTGCCTAAAAAGGCGGTTTGCATTACGTTTGACGACGGGTTTGAAAATAATTTTACTAGCGCCTTTGAAATTTTGAAAAAATACGATTTTAAAGCGAGTATATTTTTGGTGCCGGATGCCGTGCAAAACGACTGGGAGCGTGTCAACACCGCTCATCTTGCGCGGATGCTAAGCGAGGAGCAAATTTTAAAAATGCAAGCAAGCGGGCTGGTGGAGTTTGGCGCACATACGATGCACCACGTAAATTTAGACCTTACCTACGCGAGCGATCCCAAGCTCGCCGTAGATGAGATCATCACGTCCAAGGCTCGCGTAGCAGGTATTTGCGGGCAGCCGTGCGAGGTGTTTGCCTACCCCTACGGTAAATTTAACGACGAAATTTTAAATATCGCTAGATCAAATTTCAAAGGCGCGGTGGTCGTCAAGCGCGGACTTTACGAGGCGGGCGACGACAAATACGCCATAAAGCGCATCGGCATTTTGGGCACGGAGGGGTTTTTTGATTTTTGGCTGAAATTTACGAGGATAAGGAACAAACTATGATTAAAGCATCCGTTTATGCGATAGTGATGAATGAGGAGCGCCACATCGAGCGTATGCTGCGTAGCGTGGCGGATTTTGCCGAGATCATAATTGTCGATAGCGGCAGCACCGATGCCACGCTGCAAATCGCGCGTAAATTTACCGATAAAATTTACCATCACGACTGGCAGGGCGAGGGGGTGCAGAAAAACTACGCGTTTTCGCTATGTAGCAA
>CAUPZQ010000029.1:0-25655 GCA_963515915.1 uncultured Campylobacter sp. | reverse complement strand
CATCATCTCCACCGACGCTATCTCGCAGTGCTCGTTCACGGAGTGAGGCGAGTGGATATTCGGGCCTATGGAGCAGGCTTGCAGCTCGGGCTGTTTTGCGACCAGTACTCCGCACTCAAGGCCTGCATGCACGGCGGCAAATTTAGCCTGCGGCTTAAGTCTCGTTAGCTCCTCAAGCACCAGATGCGCGAAGTCGCTGATGCACGGCGCCCAGTTCGCCGAGCGGTCGGCTACTCTCACATCAAAGCCCAGCGCGCTAGCCAGAGTGCTAGTCTCAAAACCTAAATTTTCAAGCCTTTCGCGCTTCATCGCGCGAGCGAAAAAATCAAACTCGATCACTTCGCCCTTCTGCTTAACGGTCGAGAGATTTATGCTTTCGTTTACCATGCCAAGCTGCGTGTCGTAGCTGCGCACGCCCTGGGCGAATGAGTTGATGAGCGCTAAAATTTTGCCGCTATTTACCAGCACGTCCGCTTCGCCCTCGCCTAGGCTCTTTACCCACGCCAGGCCGCGCTGCTTTGGCTCATGCGCGCACAGCGCCTTGCATATGGCGTTTGCTGGGATCGAGTTGCTCCTCTCGCCAAAATCCAGGCTGATTAGCTCGCAGTCCTCCTCGGCGAGGAATTTCGCCAGCAGCTTCGTCGCGTTTGGGATATTTTTATGTATCTCGTTGCCCGAATGCCCGCCGCTAAGCCCGGTAACGCCGATCTCGTAAATTTTACCGCTCTTTTTGACGGTCTGCGCGCCGATTTTTGCGCTCACGTTTATGCCGCCGGCGCATCCCAGCGTCACGCGGTCGTCCTCTTCGCTGTCTAAATTTAGCAAATTCGGCGATAAAATTTTACCCTTAAAGGCGTTTGCGCCCACGAGTCCTACCTCTTCGTCGTTGGTAAATAGGCACTCTAGGTTCGCAAACTCCCGCATCGCGCCCATCATCATCGCCACGCCGATGCCGTCGTCAGCGCCTAGAGTCGAGTTTTTCGCCCTTAGGATGCCGTCCTCTTCGATGAGCTGCAAATTCGGCGCCGCACCCACGCAAACCATGTCGTAGTGGCTTTGCAAGCAGATTTTAGGCTCACCCTTTACGGCGTGGATGTTACCCGCCTCATCGACGCTCACGCTAAAGCCCAGGCAGCGCGCAAAATCCGCCAAAAACTCCCTCATCTGCTCCGTTTCGCAGCTGCAGTGCGGTATCTCGCACAGCTTTTTAAAATCGTTCATAACCTCGTTTTTTTGCATGTTTGCTCCTTTTGAATTTATTATATCCGCGCGTTATTGCGACACACCCGTTAAATTTAAAAGCGACCGCGCTCGCTTAAGCGCTTACGAAATTCTGATAAATTTAAACGCGACAGCGCCGACATAGCGCTTCCGCAAAATACGCGCAGAATTTCAATCGCGCTAGCTTGCGCTGCAGGCAAGCTGCGCAAAATGAAATTTTACGTAAAGTCGCATGAATTTTACCGAAATTTAGCAAGAATTTTATTTAAAATTTAGTCCGAATTTTGCCGGGGATTTTTATTTTACGATTACGCCCTTATAGCCCGTTTTTGCGATCGCCTCAAGCATCGCGGTCGCGTTTGTATCATCCTTTGCTACGACGGTCGCGGTTTTGCTCTGCTGCGAAACCTTTGCGCTTATCACTCCTGGCGTTTGCAAAAGCGCCTTTCGCACGATCGCGGTGCAGAGCGGACAGTGGATTTTTTCCACGTAAATTTTAACCTCTTTGTCGGCAAAAAGCGCCGTAAATCCAAGCATCAAAAACAAAATTTTACGCATAAAGCCCTCCTAAAATTTCGGGATATGTAAGCATAAAGGCAAGCAAGGCTCCTAAGAGCGCGTAGATCAGAATCCATTTTTTGCGCCCGCTTTGCAGCGAGCATGCGCGCGGCTTTTTGAAAAAGAAAAATGCCGAGAGCGCGAAGCAAAAAAGCGCTAACGCAGAAAGTGGTGCACGGTAGTTACCGAAAGCCTCTGCGCCTGAAAAAATGGAAAAACTCGCGCCGAAAATCAAAAATAAAAGCGCAGGCAGACAGCAAAAAGTCGCCGCGACCGCGCTAAAAATCGCGGCGAATATCAGCCAAAGACTGCGCGCGCTGAAGCGATTTTTGCCAGGATATTCTCGCTTTTGAGCCAAGGTTTCTTGCGCGGAATTTTCTAGTTCGGTTTTCAAATTTTGCCTTTAAGTATAATCTTAATAATCTTGTCGCACCCTCGTCGGCCTTTTGACGCGGAATTTTATCTGCAAATTTTACCGCTACCAAATTTCGCACAGAGTGGCAAAGAGGCGAAATTTTAAATTCCGCAAGCCGTAAATTTTAAAATTTCGCGCCGAAAAATTTCAAAATTTTATTCATCTTGGAATTTTAAAATTTCGCCGCTCACAAAATTCTAAAAAATTTTAAAATTCCACGCCAAATAAGGCGCGGAATTTTTTTCCAATGTAGACGCGGCAGCACGTAGATTAGGCGCGCTTTTACACATCCGCCCAAAGTCGTCTAGCGGGAAGCCTTTCTTGTATACCTACTCAAAAAGCTCAAGTAGTTCGACGTGCCGCATAGCAAAACGCGAACCGCTACAACTCTTTCGATCTGTAATCGTAGCTGAAATCTTTCGGCGAGTAGTAATTAAGCGTGTTGCCGTCCACTTCGCCGTAAGGATAGCCGAAATTATTGATCGGAAACTGCGCTGGGCGTGGGCTTAGCGTGAAGTCTCTGCCGTAGTTAAAGCCGATCCAGCACATCTCCCAGTTACCAAATAAATACTCGCGGATTTTAACGAGCTTGCTGTCGTCATTGCTTAGCTTCTCGCCGAGTCGCACCTTTGTAACGTCCGCAGGATCGACCGGGATCCAACCGTGGCCTTTTAGATAAAATTCCGCTCTGCAGTGCTGCGCGCCCGAGATATGGCTGACGCTGTCTTTAGGCGCGGCGCCCATTTGAGCGCTAAATCTCGACGCGCCGACGCGGATGCCAAACATCTCTCTTGCGGCTATGCCCTGCGCACGGCAAAGTGCGACGAAAACGCTATTTATGTCGGTGCATTTGCCGCTTAGCTTGCCGCTGCTTAAAATTTGCTTCACGTCCCCTAACCCGCAGCCTAGCACGCTGTTATCGCGCTGCATAGTGTTTGCCACCCACGTATAAATCGCGCGCGCCTTTTCCAAATCGCCCTTGATGCCGCCTGCAATCTCGTCTGATTTTTGCTTGACGACGCCGTCGATTTGAATCTGCGCACTAGGCTCTAAAAACTTCGCCACCTCGGGGTTAAGCTTTTCGTTCGGATTAAATTTTACCTTGCTAAAGTCGGTGTTACGCTCAAAGGTCTCGACGCTAAATTTAATGTTTAGCGTGGGCTTTGCCACACCGACGTAGCCGGCATAGAGCGTCGGAATTTCGCCGTAGTCCACGGACGGATCGTTGAAATTGCCGTCAAATTTTACGTCGCTTACCTTTTGATACTCCGTGATAAGAGGAAGCGGTATCCAAAGCCGCGTCTGCTTGCCTTCCTCCAAAATTTCGTGATTTAGCGATAGCCCGAAAGCTCTCTTTTTGCCAATGACTTCTTCCCCGCCCAAAATGGTACTCGGAGTCGCCATAACAGCGCCTAAAATCGCAGTGTTTCTTAAAAAATCGCGTCTTTGCATGAAATGCCTTCAAAATAAAGTGGCTAAGCCTTAGCCCTAATTTACGCGCTGATTTTAGCCTTTTGCGGCTTTGAAATCGCTAAATTTAAAATTCTGCAAGCCGTAAATTTTAAAATTCTATCCATATTTAAAATTTCAAAATTTCGCTCACTTTAAAATTTTAGAATTTTGCTCGCCGCGGAATTTTAAAATTTTAAAATTTCGCCCCAAAGGACAGCACGGAATTTTATTTTAAACAGACACGATGAGACTGCAAACTAGGCGCGCAGACAGTATGTATCGGCGGCGTAGGCTAAACCACGCAAAAAGCGCCGCTGTCGCAAAGCCAAGCGTACGCTTCGATGAAACGGTTGAGCCTCGATGAAGCGCGGCGGCTTAGCTTAAGCAAATCGCGGCGGTAAAATGCAAGCCGCCAGAGGATTAAATTTCTCGCGAAAAATACTCGTAGATAAAATTTTTAGGCGAGTACGGATCTTTCGGCGTACCGCCCACTTCGCAATACGGATGCGAAAAAATTTCAATCGGGACATGCGTCGGGCGCGGATTTAGCACGATTTCGCGAGCGTAGTTAAAGCCTAGCCAGCACGGCTCCCAGTTGCCAAAAAGATATTCGCGCACCCGCGCTAGCCTAGAATCATCCTCGCTTAAGCCTTCGCCGAGTCGCACCTTCGTAACGTCCGCGGGATCGACAGGGATCCAGCCATAGCCTTTTAGATAAAATTCCGCTCTGCAGTGCTGTGCGCCCGAAATTTCAAGCGCACCGCCGCTTAAGGCGCCCATGACACCCATTTCAGGCGAAAATTTCTGCGCTACGCCCGTACGGATGCCGTAAATAGCGCGCGCAGGAATGCCCGCTGCCCTGCAGAGCGCGACGAACACGCTATTAATATCGGCGCATTTGCCGCTTAGCTTGCCGCTGCTTAAAATCGCCGCTGCATCGCCGCTACCGCATGCGATCACGCTATTATCGCGACTCATATTTTTTGCGACCCACTCATAAATCGCGCGCGCCTTTTCCAGATCGCCTTTAAGCGAGTCGGTGATCTCGTCTGATTTTTGTTTCGCAGCGCCTTCTACCGGAATTAGCTTTGAAGGCTTTAAAAACTCCTCGATCTCTGGGCTCAAGCGCTCGTTTTCATTAAAGCTTACCTTGCTAAAATCAGTGTTTCGCTCCGAAATTTCAATATCGAAGCTAAGCTCAAAATAATCGTCATCTTCGCCTACGACACCTTGCTCGCCGTATTTGCCGACGCCCGCTCTTGCCTCTTTATCGGGTGCGAAGCGCGCGTAGTACGTGCTTATATGATCTCCACAGATAGCCGACTCTTGTGCATTTGAGCGGGCATGATATTCGCCAAGCAACCTCTGATAGGGCTCTTGCAGCACTAACGGCAGCCAAAGCCGCACCTCTGCGCCACTACTTGAAATTTCGTGATTAAATCTGAGACTAAATTTTCTCGTTTTTGCTTCTTGCATTTTTTGCTCCTTTGCTTGAATTGCAAGTCAATTTTATCTCTTTGCGCCTTAAAATGGATAAAATTTTATGTTAAAATGGCGCTAAATTTGAAATTTTAGGATTAAAACATGGATCTGCAAAAAATCAGAGACGAGAACTTTAAAAAGCTGCAAAGCGGGCAAAACCGCGAAATTTTAAGCGCGATCGAGGCGCTACAAATAGGCGAATGTGACTGCGAGCGCGGCGACGTCGTGCGTGCAAGCTTTAGCGCTAGCGCGGAGCAAGAGAATGAAATTTTGCGTATCGCGCGGACGCTAAAGCCGTGGCGCAAGGGGCCTTTCGCGCTGAATGATCTTTTTATCGATACCGAGTGGCGAAGCTTCATGAAATTTAACCTGCTGCAGCCGTTTTTAGATCTGCGCGGCAAAACCGTCGCCGACGTGGGCTGCAACAACGGCTACTATATATTTCGTATGGGCGAGCTAGCGCCTGCGCGGCTTGTGGGATTTGACCCGAGCGCGCTATTTTATCTGCAGTTTCGCTTCATCGAGAAATTCCTCCGCAGCGGCGCGAAATTCGAGCTTTTAGGCGTAGAGCATCTGCCTTTTTACGAGCACAAATTCGATACGATCTTCTGCCTCGGCGTCATCTACCATCGCAGCGACCCCGTAAAGATGCTAAAAGATCTGCGAGTCTCGCTAAATGCGGGCGGCGAGGTGATTTTAGACACGATGTATATCGAGGGAGCGAGCGATTTCGCGCTGTGTCCGAAAAACAGCTACTCAAAAATTTCAAATATCTACTTCGTCCCGACCGTCGGCGCGCTTCAGAATTGGTGCGAGCGGGCGAAATTTAGAGATTTTGAAATTTTGGCTCAAAAGCCCACGGATGCTAGCGAGCAACGCAAAACGGAGTGGATCGACGGGCAGAGCCTGGAGAATTTCCTAGACCCGTTTGATAGCTCGCGCACGATCGAGGGCTATCCCGCCCCGCGTCGCATCTACATGCGGCTTAGGGCGTGATCTGCGCCTTTAAAACATTTTTCGTGTACCCGTGCACCGATATGAAATGAGATCTGCGCCTTTAAAAACGCGTAAAATTTTCGCAAAATTTTATCGAATTTATCAGCTCACGGGGGAAATTTTGCATTCGGCGAAATGTGAAATTTAGCTAAATTTAGCGGGCTTGAGCCAGATTAGATTGCACTATAGCGGCTTGGATAAGGCACGGCGGCGCAAATTTTAAATTTCGCTTCCTCCGCACGCGTAACGTTTTGTGTCTTGCACGCGCAGCGCGAAATTTTACTAAATTTAATCAAGCGGCGGTAAATTTTAAAATTTTATCTACGCAGCGCACGTTAATGCGCGCACAGTGCAAACGCAGCGCAGAATTTAACGCCCGCAGCCGCAAATAAAGCGGCAAATTTCGGCGCCTGTAATGCGAGCAAAGTTGCATAAATTCCGCTACCTACAAACAAAGCGGCACAAATTCTAGCGCCCGCGAACAAAGCGGTATAAATTTTTCGGCGCAGAGCAGCTTCACGCCGCCTCTCGCACAGCGAAACGCAGTTAAATTTAAACGATCAGCGCTCAAAAAATTGCAAAAAATATTTTAAATTTTGCCTCTCGGCCGCTAGGCTAGTATTTGCTCCGTGCCCCGGATATAGCGCAAAATCGCCCTTTATCTGCAAAATTTTATGCAAAGATTCTCTCATCTGCGCGCCGCTTGAAAAGGGAAAATCCCACCTGCCGATAGAGCCTTTGAATATGACGTCGCCGCTAAAGATCGCGCCGCTCGCTTCGATCATACAGCTGCCCGGCGTATGCCCGGCAAAAAGGCTAAATTTGACGTTAAAGCCCGCTATTTCAAGGCTTTGCTCCTGCCCTTTTACGAGCACGTCCGCTTCTATGGACTCTGGCATCGTCCCAAAAGGATCCGCTCGCAGCATAAAGGCGTCACTTTCGTGGATATAAATTTTAGCGCCCATTCTTTGCAGCTTCGCGTCGTCATAAACGTGATCGAAATGCCCGTGCGTATTCAAAACCGCCGCAATCTTTCCCGTATTTTGCATAACCCAATCAAAGCTGCCTTGCCCCGGATCGATCACCAGATCGCCCTGCTCGCCTTTTACGATGTAGCAATTCGTCACGTATTCGCCAAAAGCTTTTTTTAAAATTTGCATTTAAATCCTCCTTTTAAGCTTAAATTAAAGCCGTAATTTAGCCAAAAATAGTTAAAATTCGCGCAATTTAACGTAAAATTTTAAGGCTAAATATTATGTTTTTGGACGATTTGCTGCCGCAACTGACCGATTTTTTATCGGAGAGACTTGATGAAACGGGTGCGGATACCTTTGTAGTAGGCATCAGCGGTGGGCTTGACAGCGCCGTGGTTTCTGCGCTTTGTGCGCTTACTGAGATCCCCACTTACGGGCTTATCCTACCTAGTGCGGGTTCAAATTTAGAAAATATGGCAGACGGCATCTTTCACTGCGAATCCTTTAATATCCCCTACGAAATCCAAGAGATCGCGCCATTTGTAGAAAATTTTACCGCTTTAAATCCCGGTGCAAGCGCTCTTCGCATCGGAAATTTCGCCGCACGCATAAGAATGAGCTTGCTTTATGATTACAGCGCGCAAAAACGCGGCGTAGTCGTAGGCACGAGCAATCTTAGCGAGAGGATGCTCGGCTACGGCACGATCTACGGCGATCTGGCCTGCGCGTTTAATCCGATCGGAGAAATTTTAAAAACCGATCTGTTTAAATTCGCAAAAATTTTATGCATAGACGATGCGATCATCAAAAAAGCCCCGAGCGCCGATCTATGGGAAAACCAAAGCGACGAACGAGAGCTTGGATACAGCTACGAGATCCTAGATAGCGTGCTAAGAGATATTTTTTCGCACGAAGCGCTGCGGACGAAATTTCGCTCGGGCGAGCAGATCTGCGCGGACGATCTGAAATATCTGAAAAAATCCAACCACAATAAAGATCTGGTAAAGCTAATCGTGCGTAAAATTTTAAAAAACAACTTCAAACTACGTATGCCGGCCGTGGCTCGCATAGAGCCCGCGCACTAAGGAGAGATTTATGAAAGAGATACCGTTTTATAAGGCTCAAATCGATAAAAAAGAGGAAGATTTAATTAAAAGCGCCCTCTATAACAGCGATATAAGATATAGCGAAATTTTTGAAGAGGATATTTATAAATATTTCGGCGTAAAGCATGCCGTATCTACCACGAGCGGCACGACGGCGCTGCATCTGGCGCTTTGCGCGATGGATATTAAGCGCGGAGATAAAATTTTATGCTCCGTAAATTCCTTCCCTAACGTCGCCGAAGTGATCCGCCACTTCGACGCAGAGCCCGTTTTCGTAGATATCGATCCGATAAGCTTTAATATCACGAGCGAGAGCCTTGCTCGCACGATAGATCAGAACCGCCACAAGAAGCTAAAATGCGCTTTCGTCTCACACATCGCGGGGCTTGCTGCGGATATAGACGCCATCAGTGAGGTCGCCAAAAGTGAAAATATCATCCTTATAGATGATGCGTGCCGCGCTATGGGCGCTACCTATAAAGGCGCAAAAATCGGAGCGCTTAAAAGCTCGCTCATATCGTGCTTTCAGATCAATCCTCAAGCGCAAGACGCGATCTCTACGGCAGGCTTTTTCGTCACGAACGACGATGAGATAGCAAGCGCCGCGCAAATCTTAAGAAACGGCGGCATCGTAGGAGACGCCTTTTACAAAGACGGCAATATGTCCTTTACCTACGACGTCGATCGCATCGGTCAAAAATACGATCTTAACGCTATAAATTCCGCCTACGCGATCGCCCAGTTTGAAAAAACCGACGCTTTTATAAAGCGCCGTAAGCAGATCGCCGCAGCCTACCGCGAGCAGCTCGCAAACTGCCCGCACGTGACGCTTCCAAGCGACAGCGAGGAGCATATCTATACTCAATTCATCGTAAAGATCGACAAAAACCGCGACGATTTTGCCAAAGCGCTGATCGCGCGCGGAGTAAGCGTATCGCTGCACTATGTGCCGGTGCACCTGCTAAGCTACTACAAAAGCAAATATAATTACAAGGTCAATGATTTCCCGAATGCGCTTAAAAACTATCAGCAAATTTTATCCTTGCCGATCTACACGGCGCTTAGCGACGACGATGTGAGCTACATCTGCGAGCAGATCAAAGAGATAGCGCAAAATCGTGTTTAAACTCCTAATCGAGCGAAACCTATACGAACCGAGCCCCGCATGGCTTGCGCTAGGGGTGATTTTAGCACCTCTTTCGCTACTTTACACGCTGATCGTTTGCCTAAAAAGGCTCTTTGCTAAGCCGCAAAAATTTAAAATTCCGATAATCAGCGTCGGAAATTTAACCCTCGGCGGAAGCGGCAAAACCCCGCTAGTGCGGGCGCTTTTTAAAGAATTTAGCGAGGAGTTTAAAACATGCATCATCCTTCGAGGATACGGACGCAAAAGCAGAGGCTTGCTCGAAGTCGCGCTCGGCGGACGGGTGCTTTGTGACGTAGGACAAAGCGGAGATGAGGCAATGGAATACGCGCTGTTTTTGCGCGGCGCAAACGTAATCGTTAGCGAAGATCGCGCCGCAGGGATTTTACGCGCGCAAACTCTCGGCTTTGAGCTCGTTATCTTGGACGACGGATTTTCTAAATTTAATATCTTTAAATTTGATATCTTGCTGCGCCCGCAAAGCGCGCCGAAGCTGCCCTTTTGCCTGCCGTTCGCCGCGTATCGCTACCCGCCGTTTTTTTATAAATTTGCGGATTTCATACCCTCTCCGAGCGACATCTCGCAGGAGCTTAAAATCATTTCGGCGGCGGATCTGCAAGAGGGGCTAAACGGCACGGATGAAATTTCAAATCCTGCGGATGAGATTTCAAATTCCGACGCGGATAAAATTTCGGATTTAAATTTGAGAGCTGCCGCAGATGAAATTTCAAATTTAAACCCCGCGGCTGCGGATAAAATTTTAAATTCCAAAGAGGCTGGTTTTGAAAAATCCCGCACGATCTTAATCAGCGCTATCGCCAAGCCTTGGCGCTTGCAGCGCTTTTTGCCGCTCGCAAAAGCCCACGCCTTCTTTCCGGATCATTACGATTTCAAAAAAGAGCAGATTTTAGAGCTGCTAAGGAGCGAGGATGCGGAGCATATCCTATGCACGGCAAAAGATTACGTGAAATTAAGGGATTTGGACGTAGAAATTTCGGTGATTTTGTTAAATTTGAAGCTAAGCGAAAACTTTATCCGCGAAATTCAAAACTACATAAACCAAGCTATGATAAAATAAGGTTTTTAAAGGAATTTTATGATAAAAAAGAGCAAAACCGCCGAAGTCATCATCTCCGCGCTGCCCTATATCCGTAAATTTAGAGATAAAATTTTCGTCGTCAAATACGGCGGCGCGGCGCAAACCGACGATGCGCTCAAGCTTGATTTTGCCCGCGACATCGTGCTTTTGCATATGGTCGGCATCAAGATCATCGTCGTGCACGGCGGCGGCAAAAAGATCAATCAGACCCTGGATAAGATCGGCGTGCGCAGCGAGTTTAAGGACGGTCTTCGCGTAACGAATAAAGACGCGATCGAAATTACCGAGATGGTGTTAAGCGGCGCGGTAAATAAAGAGATCACGGCGCTTTTGAATCAAAACGGCGCGCCAGCGATCGGCATTAGCGGCAAGGACGGCGGGCTTTTGAGGGCAAAATTCCTCGATGAGAAGAAATACGGCTTCGTAGGCGAGATCACCGAGGTAAACACCAAGCTGATAAACGACCTGTTACAAAAAGACTATCTGCCGGTGATCGCCCCGCTTGCAGGCGGCGAGGCGGACGAAAACGTGAGCTTTAATATCAACGCCGATCTCTGTGCCAGCAGGATTGCAGCCGCGCTAAAAGCGAGCAAGGCGATATTTTTAAGCGACATTGACGGAGTGCTCGATAAAGAGGGAAATTTAATCAGCAAGCTAGATGCCGCGCTCATTTCAAAGCTTAAAAAGGACGGTACGATCGCAGGCGGCATGATCCCAAAGGTCGATGCGTGCCTGCAGTGCGTGCGAAACGGCGCAAATGCCGCGCATATCATCAACGGCAAAATTCCGCACTCGATCCTGCTTGAGCTTTTCACCGACGGCGGCATAGGAAGTTTGATAAAGGAAGAAATTTAGGCGCGAGGCGGATGTGGCGGGCTTAAAACCGCAATGCCGCAAGTCTGCGCAAAAAGTCCAAACGATCAAATTTAAAGCGCCTAGGCGGGCGTAAATTTTAAAATTTTAAAAAGGAAAAAGATGAAACTGGTTTCTACGAGAGATTTTTCGCAAAAAGCGGATCTTAGCTACGCGCTGCTAAATCCGAGCGCAAGCGGCGGCGGGCTTTTCAGCCCCGAGCGACTGCCGCTTTTAAGCGAGGATTTTTTTAAGCAGTGCGAGGATCTGAGCTACAAACAGATCGCGCTTAAAATCATCGAGAGCTTCGATTTTGACGTAAGCAGCGAGGTCTTTGAAGACGCACTAAAGCGCTACGATAAATTTGAAAATCCCGCCTGCCCCGTCCAGATCAAAAAGCTAAGCGAAAACGCCTATATTTTGGAGCTTTACCACGGCCCGACGCTCGCGTTTAAGGATATGGCACTGCAGCCCTTCGGCGCGCTTTTAAAAAGCATCGCAAAATCCAGAAATGAAAAATTTTTAATAATGTGCGCCACGAGCGGCGACACGGGGCCTGCTACGCTGGAGGCTTTTGCGGACGACGAAAACATCAAAGCGGTCTGCCTCTATCCGCAGGGCGGCACGAGCGAGATACAGCGCCAGCAGATGGTTAAACAAAGCGCGGCAAATCTTAAAATTTTAGGCGTGCGCGGCAACTTCGACGATGCGCAGCGCGCGCTAAAATCGCTGCTGGCAGACGAGGATTTTAAAAACGAACTCGCGCGCGCAAATTTAAATCTAAGCGCCGCAAACTCCGTAAATTTCGGCAGGATTTTATTTCAGATCATCTACTACCTCTACGCTAGCATCTATTTCTCAAAGCACGGCATATTGAGCCCCGAGCAAAATTTAAAGCAAAGCGATCAGTGCCAGGCGTGCAGCAAAAATTTTGGCGCCGCAGCGGGCGCAAACAGCGCGCAGAGCGCAAAACAGGGCTCTAAATTTAATACTTTCGACGTCATAGTGCCTAGCGGAAATTTCGGCAACGCGCTGGGAGCGTATTTCGCCAAAAAAATGGGCGCAAAGATCGGCAAAATCAAGATCGCTTCAAACGCGAACAATATCCTGACCGAGCTTTTTACGCGCGGTATCTACGATTTACGAAAGCGCGAGCTCATCCGCACGATCAGCCCTGCGATGGATATTTTGATTAGCTCCAACGTCGAGCGGCTGCTTAGCGATATGTTCGGCGATGCGCGCACGAGTGAGCTGATGCAAAGTCTAGCGCGAGATAAATTTTATAAGCTTAGCGCGAGCGAGCTTGCGAAGCTGCGCGAGATTTTTGAGGCGGATTTTTGCGATGATGCGCAGTGCGCAAAGTTTATCAAGCAAGAAAGCAGCCACGGCGTGCTCGTAGACCCGCACACGGCGACCTGCTTTAAGCTGCTTGACGAAAGCCGCCTAAATCTCGTCATCTCGACCGCAAAGTGGATCAAATTTACGCCGTCGATGATCGGCGCGATCAAAGGCAGGGCTTGCGAGGATGAGCGAGCCGATATGATCGCGCTTTCGAAGGAATTTCGCAGCGACATCCCGCCGCAGATCTCGCGCCTTTTTAGCGCGCCGCAGGTTCACTCCAGCGTCGTGGAGCAAAGCGAGATCAAAAACGCCATAATGGAGTGGATCAAAAAATGATAGTAATCCCCGCGCGCCTTGCTTCGACGCGCTTTAAAAATAAAATTTTATGTGAGTTTGACGGCGTACCGATGTTTATCAAAACGGCTCAAAATGCCGCCAAAGCGGACCGCGTGCTAATCGCCGTAGATGAGCCGCAAATTTTAAAGATCGCGCAAGATTACGGCTTTGACGCCGTTCTCACCGCGCGCGAGCATCAAAGCGGCACGGACCGCATCGCTGAAGCGGTCGCGAACGCAGCGCTTGCGGAGGATGAGATCATCATCAATATCCAAGCCGACGAGCCCTTTTTCGAGAGTGAAAATTTGATTAAATTTAAAGATTTTGCGCGCGAGACGATCGCGCAAAAGGGCGCATTTATGGCGAGCTGCTACAAATACATAAGCCAGCAGGCGGCGGAGGATCCGAATTTAGTCAAGCTAGTGCTTGATAACGCGGGCTTTGCGATCTATTTTTCGCGCTCGCTCATCCCCTACCCGCGCGCGGCATGCGAGTGCTACCTCGGTCACATCGGCATCTACGCATACAGCGTGCGAAATTTAAAGCGGTTTTGCGCCCTGCCCGCCTCAGCGCTGGAAGATACCGAAAAACTCGAGCAGCTTCGCGCCATAAGCGCGGGCGAGAAGATCGCGATGCTAGGTATCGAGACTGCAAGCATCGGCATCGACACGCCGGCTGATTACGAGCGCGCGCTAAAGGAGTTCGGCAATGGAATTTAAAATTTACTCACTATGCGGCGCAGCGTTTGGGGCACATAGACCCTCCGCGGAGCGTAAAATTTTAATGCAATGCAAAATTTTAAAATTTAAAGATGCGAGCGCAAGATGAACTACGATGAATACAGATCCGCAGTAGATACGCTAAATGCGTGGGCGCGGGCATATTACACCGACGATAAACCGATCGCAAGCGACGAGGAGTACGACGAGCTTTATTCGAAAGCAGAGAAATTCGAGGAGCAAAATCCCGCGCTGGCGCTGCCGTACTCGCCTACGCGGCGCATCGGAGGCGCGATCAGCGAGGGCTTTTCCAAACTCGCTCACGGCGCGCAGATGTGGTCGATGGAGGATATTTTCGACGATGCGGACCTTTTGGCGTGGCTAGCTCGCGGCGAGAAGAGCGGCGCGCAGTTTTACGTCGAGCCGAAATTTGACGGCGCGAGCTTAAATTTGACCTACGAAGGCGGCGTGCTGATAAGCGCGGCGACGCGCGGCGACGGGCTTATAGGCGAGGACGTGACGCAAAACGCAAGAGCGATCAAATCGGTACCGCTTCAGATCCCCTACGTGCAAAAGATCGAGATCCGCGGCGAGACGCTGATCGCAAAGAGCGATTTTGACGCGCTAAACGATGAGCGCGCCGCAAACGGCGAGAGCCTGTTTTCAAACCCGCGCAACGCCGCCGCAGGCAGCCTGCGCCAGCTAGATAGCGCGATCGTAGCGAAGCGGAAGCTAAAATTTATCCCGTGGGGGGTGGGCGAGCATTCGTTAAGCTTTGCGCTGCACTCGCAGATAATGGAGTTTGTGCGCAGTCTCGGTTTCTTACGCGACGAGTTTTGCCGCATCTGCACGGGCGCGAACGAGATCAGGAGCGCATACGAGGCGCTGCATAGCATGCGCGCAAGCAAAGATCTGATGCTTGACGGCATGGTAATCCGAGTAAATGAACTTTCAAAGTGCGCACAGATGGGCTATACGGTGAAATTCCCGCGCTTTATGGTCGCGTACAAATTCCCCGCAGTCGAAAAGGTAACGCGGCTGCGCGAGATCAATCTGCAGGTCGGCCGCACCGGCGCGGTCACCCCCGTAGCCGTCGTAGATAGCGTAAATATCGACGGTGCGAACGTTTCAAACGCGACGCTTCATAATTTCGACGAGATCGCGCGGCTGGGGCTGATGAAAAACGACTTCGTAGGCATCATCCGCAGCGGCGACGTGATTCCGAAGATCACGAGCGTTTATAAACAGCGCAGAGACGGCACGCAGAGCGAAATTTCGCGCCCGGATCGCTGCCCGGTTTGCGGCGAGAAGCTGCTTGACGAAGGCGCGCTCATAAAGTGTCAAAACCTCGATTGCAAGGCGCGCGTGATAGGCTCGCTGATCTATTTCTGCTCCAAAAAATGCATGAATATCGAAGGGCTAAGCGACGCGACGATTACGCAGCTTTTTGAAAGCGGCAAAATTTCAAAGATCAGCGATATTTACGCTCTCGGCGCGCAGGATTTGGCGGATCTTGAGGGCTTTGCAGATAAAAAAATTTCAAATCTTTTGGGCGCGATAAATGCGAGCAAAAACGCGCCGCTTGAGCGCTTCATCGCTTCTTTGGGGATCGAACACATCGGCGAGGTGGCCGCGCGCAAGATCGCCGCGGCATTCGGACAGGATTGGCTGGATGCGAGCGAGGATAAAATTCTACGCCTGGAGGGCTTTGGAGAGGCGATGGCAAGGAGCGTAGCGGAGTTTTGCAAGATAAATCGCGAAAAAATTCTTAATCTAAGCGAAATCATCACGCCTCGCGCGCCCCAGATGCAGACCACTAAAAGCGCCTTCACAGACTGCAGCGTCGTTATCACCGGCACGCTAAGCCGCCCGCGCGACGAGTTTAAGGCTAGGCTTTTGGCGATGGGCGCGAAGGTGCAGGGCTCGGTATCGGCAAAGACCGACTTTGTGCTTGCAGGCGCAGAAGCAGGCTCCAAGCTGCAAAAAGCCCACTCGCTTGGCGTGCGGGTAATCGACGAAAGCGAGTTTGAAGCGCTTGCGAGCTTGGCGACGCCCGGTGCAAATTCACCCGGCAAGAGAGAGCCCCAAACGCTTGCGGGGAGCGGCGAGTGAAGGTATTTTGTTTGGCGCCAAACCCGCACGCAAACGGCACGGGGTTAAATTTCAAAAGTAACCTCCGTCCTGCAGCGCTTGCGTGTTTTACGAAGCGCGAGAATTTTAAAAATTTTGTAGCGCACGAGCAAGTGGCAAAAACAATAAATCGAGCGGTCGATGTAAGATCGCTGGGCTTTGAAGCGCGCGTAAAAGCGGATGACCGAGAGGCGATTTCTGCGAGGCGGGCGAGCTCTGCCTGCCGCGGCGCTAAAACGGCGCGCACGACGCCGATAGATACGGCTGCAAGCAAGAATATCTCAAATTTTGCGGTGCGCGAACACTGCGCCGATAGGAAAAATTTTAAAATTTTCGCTAGCGACGAGATCGAATTTACAACGCACGGCGAGCCGAAACCTGCAACGCACAGTATAGTTAAATTTGCGGCGTGCAGCCGGCTGAAATTTGAGCCGCGTAGCACTGCTACGCGCGACTTTACTTTGTGCGATAAAATTTTAAGCTCAAGGCCGCACAAAAACTGCGTAAGCTTTAAAATTTCATCGCGGCGTGGAGAAAATACAAAATGAGATTTGATCTGCTCGTCGCAAATACGCTTAAAATCAGCAGAAATCAGGCCGCCGCGCTGATAAAACAGGATAAAATTTTGCTGCGAGGCGCCGTGCAAAACAGACCCTCCGCGCAGATCGCGCCCGAGCATAGCGGCGAAATCAGCGCGATTGATCAAATTTACGTAAGCAGGGGCGCGCTCAAGCTTGCGGGCTTTCTGGACGAGCTCGCCGAAAACGGGCTTTTGGCAAGCTGCGGCGCAAATTTGCCTAACATGGCGGCAGAAATTTCAAAGCCGTGCAGCGCCGCAAAGGACGCGGATAGCAAAGCGACAACGACGCAAATTTCAAGTGCAGATTTTGCGGCTACGGATAAAATTTTGAGCGTGAACGAGGCTGATAAAATTCCAAGCGCGGCGGCGGCAAAGATCGCAGAAACAAATACCGCGGCGATCCGTACCGCAAAAACTAGCGCCGATATGGCGGAGCTTTTACAAACCGGTGCAGGCAAGCAAATAGTGGAATTTTTACAAACGAGCGCGGGCGCGGAGACGGCAAAGCATTTGCAAACGGACGTAGACACCGAAACGGCAGAGATTTTAAATGCGGCGAAAGTATCTAAATCGGGCGGCAAGGCGGGCGCGTGCCGCAACGAAGGCGGTGCGAAGCCTATGCAAGCAGAGCCCTTACAAAAAGACATTTTAAATTTAGCGGGAGCCAATGTTTTGGACGTGGGCAGCAGCACGGGCGGGTTCGTGCAAATTTTATTGCAGCGCGGCGCAAAGAGCGTGACCGCGCTTGACGTCGGCAGCTCTCAGCTAAGCGAAATTTTGCGGCGCAGCCCTCGCGTGATCGTGCGCGAAAACACCGACATCAGGGAGTTTGAAAGCGAGAAGAAATTTGATCTCATCACCTGCGATGTGAGCTTCATATCGCTAAATTTGATCCTAAAAAGTCTCGCGAGCCTTGCAAAAAGCGTTCTCATCGTGCTATTTAAGCCGCAGTTTGAAGTCGGCGCGGAGATCAAGCGAAATAAAAAAGGCGTGCTCAAAGACGAAAAAGCGGCGCGCGCCGCACGGACGAAATTTGAGCGGCTATGCGCCGAGCTGGGCCTTGCCGTGCTGCACGCTAGCGCCTGTAAGATCACGGGCAAAGAGGGAAATCAAGAATTTTTCTATCTTCTAAAAAGGACGAACGATGAAATTTAAAAATTTGATTATTTTGGTGCTAGGCGCCGTTTTTTTGAGCTCATGCGCCAAAAGTCTGAGCCCCAAAGCGCCGATCGTAAAAAACTTCGACATCTCTAAATTTAGCGGCGGCTGGTATGAGATCGCCCGCATGAAGGGCGACAACGATCTGCAAAACACCGCCTACGAGTGCTTCGTCGATAAAAATTCCACCATCAACCTCCTAAAATCAGCCCAAACGAGCTCGGGCAAAATCAAAAACGAGCAGCACGTGTTGGAGTTTGCGGGCGATAAAAACGTAGGTCTGCTCTATCAAAAAGGCCTGATTTCCGACTCCCTCTACCGCGTGGCGCAGGTGGACGGTGACTATCGTTACGCCCTGATCTTCGGCGCCGATACGAGCGAGCTGTATATCCTCTCGCGCACCAAAACTCTGCCTGAGCCGATCCGCATCCTATATCTAAAAAAGGCGAAGCATAGCGGTTACGACACCAAAAAAATCGTCTGGACGAAGCAGAAATAATGGATGAGCTTTTAAAACGAAAAAGGCGCGGCGGGCATGAAAACTCGTCGCAAGAAGATCTCAAATGCAAAAGCCGGGCGCGCAAGAGCTCCAAGCGCAAAGGTTTCGCATCCCAAGGCCCCGAGCGCGGCGAGGATAAAATTTTTTCAAAAACGGCGCAAAATTTTATAAAAAGCGGCGCAAACCTCGCCGCAATCGGCAAAATTTGCCTGCCGTGGGGCGAGGACGTGCGCGAAGTGCTGGAGGCTCGATTTGAGCGGGGCGAAATTTTTGCGACGCTACAAGGCACAAGCCGCGAGGACGTGCGTGCCGTAGCGATTGGGAATTTCGACGGCATGCATCTTGGGCATCAAAAATTATTTGAAAATTTAGGCGAGCACGGCGCTATAATCGTGGTTTTGACGGGCATTGGAAGCAAGCTCACGCCCTTTGCGTTTCGCAGCGCATTTACGCAGAAAAAAATATTTTACTGCGAACTTAGCAAAATCAAAAACCTAAGCGGAGGCGAATTTATCGAGCTTTTAGGGCAAAATTTCATAAATTTACAAAAAATCATCGTCGGCGAGGATTTTAGATTCGGGCGTGATCGAGCCTGCGGAGTGGAATTTTTGCAGCGCGAATTTCGTGGACAAACCTGCGTCGTAGGGGAGTTTTGCTTGGGCGGCAGCGGCGTGCATTCAAGCAGGATCAAGGAGCTTTTGTCGCACGGACAGTGCGAAGCGGCGGCGGAGCTTTTAGGGCGGGATTACGAGATCTGCGGACGGATCGTGCGCGGCCAGGGGCGCGGGGCGCGGGAGTTTGTAGCGACGTTAAATCTCGAGCCGGGTTGGTTTTTTATCCCAAAAAGCGGCGTTTACGCAACCGTCACGAGCGTGCGCGGCACAAGATACAAAAGCGTGAGCTTTGTGGGAGAGCGCCTTAGCACCGACAGGGTTTTCGCGCTTGAAACGCACATTTTGGGGGACTTTGCAGGCTTTGAGGCTGTAAATTCCGCGCTAGATCGCCCGCCATGCTGCGGGGGGCAAGCTACAGATCCTGCGTCAAATTTAGATGAAATTTCGGCACACGATTCAGCCAAAATTTCTACCCGAAATTTTGCGGCGAGCGAGAGCTCGGGCGCCGAGAATAAAAATTTAGAGGCGGCGTGCAAAAACAGCGGCGCGAAATTTGCCTGCGTTAAATTTATAAAATTTATACGCGAAAATCAAAATTTTACCGATCTAGCGCGACTTAAAGAGCAAATTTTAAAAGACGTTGCCGAAGCGGAGCGGATTTTGCAAGACTGCGAAATTTAGTAGCGCTTTCCGCCAGTAGGGCCTTAACGCGCTTTGAGCTTAGGCTTATGCTAAATGGGGCGCAAGCCGCGGTAAAAACTAGCAATGGCGCAAATTTAGCTACGGGCAAAGCTCAAATTAGCGGCTAACCCTTGAATGCAAAACAGGAGATAAGCGGCTAAATTTCGCGTCTAGCCAGGCGCAGATTTTACTAAGTCTAAAATTTGCGGTGTGTAAAATCAAAAGACGCTTACGAAATTCCGCTTGCAGAGCTTTTGAGCATTATGCGCCCATGTTTAAAGAATTTGAAGAGGCTGGTTTAGCGGTGCAAAATTTGGCGACATAAAATTTAAAAGCCAAAGTTTAACGGCGCGAGCTCTAGGCTCGCAAGGCGCTAAGTGGAGCATAAATTTGTTCGCCTAAATTCCGCGCCGACTAGATTACGGCTCGAAACTCGGCCCGCGCCGAGATATAGTGCGTCTGCAACCAAAAGCGCGCGCCGCGTCTGAAATTTAGGCGATCCGCGCGGGCAAGTGCGGCAAAAATCCTGCGCTCGGCGGCCGCAAGACAGTCCGCGCGAATAGCAAAGCAAAAAAAGGAAACGGATGAAAGACGAAATTTTTAAAGAGCCTATCAAAAAACAGTTTGAGTTTGACGCCAGCGTCGCGTCGGTTTTTGATGATATGATCGGGCGCAGCGTGCCGTTTTATGAGGCTAGCACGCGGCTTAGCAGCGAGCTTTTGGCGAGGATACTGCCGCAAAAGGCCCGCGTGATCGATCTTGGCTGCTCGACTGCGACCGCGCTGCTGGCGCTGTTTGCGCTGCGCCCCGATCTACGGCTGTGCGGCATCGACAGCTCGGAGGCGATGATACAAAACGCCCGCGCCAAGGCGGCGGCGTTCGGCGCCGAGCTCGAGCTTAGCGTATCGGACGTGCTGGATGCGAGCTTCGCGGACTGCGACGCCGTGATCATAAACTACACGCTACAATTTATCAGACCGCCGCGCCGCGCTGCGCTCGTGAGTAAAATTTACGACGGATTGCGCGAGGGCGGAGTTTTGATCTTTAGCGAAAAGATCGTCTACGAAGAGCCTGCGCTGGCGCGCCGGATGATCGAAATTTACGAGGATTACAAGCGCGCGCAGGGCTACTCGCGCTACGAGATCGCACAAAAACGCGAGGCGCTTGAAAACGTGCTCGTGCCCTACACGGAGGCGGAAAACCGCGCCTTGGCGCTAAGCGCGGGCTTTAAGCGCGTCGAGAGTATCTTTAAATGGGCGAATTTTATGAGCTTCGCGGCGTTTAAATAGGCTTTAAATTTATACAAAGCAAGAAATTTACAATTTACATATTTTGGATTTTTACAATTTTCGTAGTAATATAATTTTAAAATTGTACGTACTAGGATTTTAAAAACAACCTTATACGCTGAAAATAAGGCGTGCGTATAGTTTCGAATCGCACACCCGAAAGGATAAAATTTAGTTTTAGTATATTGACACCTTTTTCTAAGTAAATTTCAAACCGCACTAAAAATACAACTTCAAATGCGACTGAAATTTTAAAGCTAGTTCGTCTCTATTTGCTGCGCCTCTGAAGTTACTTCGATTTGTTCTTGAGGGATTGCGTTGATGATTAGCCCTGTTTCTTCGTCGACTTTTTCGCCTGCAATGCGATTTTCAAAATCGTCTAAGAAGCGCTTTGTGTCATCTAAAATTCTTTTATATTCGCGTAATTTCTTATTATAAACTAATAACCTATAAATTTTAGACGCCAAGACACCGCCGCCTGTCGCACCTATTATAAACGACGCGATATAAGACCATTGAAAATAAAGCCCATTGCATATAAGACCTAATATTCCGCCCGCAATGATACCCTTACCTAGCAATTCATCATTAATAGATTCAGGCCTGTACCTTTCTGCTTCCAATAAGAATTCATTTTTATTACTTACATTTCTAGTTATATTTTTAAGAAGACCGCAATCAATATAACCACTATTTTTTCCGGCATAACCAGCTATCTCGTCACCATCTACAATTAAAAAATTCTTATCTAAATTTGCTCTAAATAAATCCTTACCCAGTCCTTTAAGCTGAAAAGTCCATATATGCATATGTGTAGTACTGGTCCTAGTAGTAGTATGTGCTGTCGTATTAGTATTAATTCTACCACCATAAACAATGTCACCACTACTTGATCCATACACATTCGTATTAGTTTCACTACTCATATTCGTGAGCACTTCTTTTTTCGCGTTGATTGCTATACCATGGAAGTAATCCATTAATATTCCTTTAAATTAAAAATAAAATTTACTAAAAATACGCCCTTCCCCATTAAAATTTACTGAAATTTCAAAGCCGCCATATTCTTTGGGCAGTACGACATAATTTTATTTAAATTCCTTAGAATTTGACAATTAAATTTTGATCTAAATTGGATAATCCATACGATGCAAATATGTAACTCTAGCTGCATGTAAGACGGCGCAGATAAAATTTATTGCGCTCGTAATTTCAAAAATCCGTCGCGGATATGAACTACGCAAATTATTAGAATTCGACAAAATTTCAAAAATTCTATGAAATTTTGAAATTTCATAGCCCAAGCAGAATTCAGAAATTTTACAAAATTATCAAAAAATTTAAAGATTGAAAAAGTTTGGCTGCCTAAAATTCCAGGCATAAAAAAAAGCATCCGCCGTTTGACCGACGCCGTGTATAAATCGCGGGGCAAAATAAACGCCGCCGCGAGCAAAGGAGCTTATTTATCTCTTAAATTTAACTCGCTAACGAGCTTGGAATAAACTGCGTAGTCTTTGTTTTTAAGATATTTCATCATTCTTTTGCGCTGACCTACTAGCTTTAGCAGTCCTAAGCGAGATGAAAAATCTTTCGGATTTGCTTGCAAATGAGTGGTAAGAAGCGTGATCCTCTCGGTAAGAAGCGCGATTTGCACCTCCGCAGAGCCCGTATCTTTCTCTCTTCTAGCGAATTTCGCAACTATCTGTGCCTTTTGAGCCGTGTCTAAAGCCATGATGACCTCCTGATCGGTAAAATAGGAAGCGATTATACTTAATTAACCTAAATTTTTGCTTTCTTTGTGTAAAATGCAGGCTTTGACACCAAAGGAGAAAATAAATGCTTTTTACAAAAGCAAGCGAATACGCCCTGCTTTCAATGATCTGCATCGCGGGTAAGGAGGAATCGATGGATGTCGATTCGATATCTAGCGAGCTTGGAATTTCACGCAGTTTTTTGGCTAAAATTTTACAAAATTTGGCTCGCGCGAGACTTCTAAATTCCTTCAAAGGCGCCAAAGGCGGCTTTGTACTCGCGCGCAATGCGGACGAGATCACGCTAAGCGAGATCATCAAAAGCGCCGAAAAACGCAAGGCGACGGTATTTGACTGCACCGCCGAGGGGATCGACGCCTGCCCAAACGGTCGTACGCTGTGCCGCGTCAATCTAATGTTCGGCGAACTTCAGGAGAAGGTCGATGAGTATATGGATACGATCACGCTAGCAAACATCATCGGCAAAGAGCGCAAATGAAAATATATCACCTCAGCCACACCGATCTAGACGGCTACGGCGCGCAGTTCGTCGCAGCGCACTATTTGACCGACGTGGAATTTTTCAACGCTAACTACGGCAAGGAGATAAACGAAAAATTTGATCTCATCCTCGCTCGTATCGACGCAAGGCTTACCGCAAACGCAGACGAAAAAAGCCTAGTTTTAATCACCGATCTAAATTTACTGCCCGCGCAGTGCGAGAAATTTAGCGGCGAACTGGCTCGCCGTAACGCCCGCGTGATCCTTCTGGATCATCATCAAAGCGGGCTTGAGTGCGCGAAGAAATTCCCGTGGTATTTTCTGGACTCGTCGCGTTGCGCCACGAAGATCACCTATGATTTTTTCAGCGCGATGTTCGGCGGCTCGCCGCGACTGGATAAACTCGTACGCGTCGTAAACGCCGTGGATATCTGGCTAAAAGAGCAGAGCGAGTTTGAGCTCGGCAAGGTCTGCCTCGGCATGGTCTCGGGCGCGAAAGAGATCAATAAAATTATGTTTGAGCGGGAGAGCAGAGATTATATCTTTTTCCTGTTAGAAAAAATTTTTAAATTTCAAGACGAGCCGGACGCTCACATCGCGCTAGATAGCGCGCTGCACGGCATAAAGAAAGAATTTTTTAAAAGCGAGCGCGACGATACGCTAAGCAATCTCGTCTCGCATTTCGTAGTCGCCCGTCTAAGCGCGCAAAAGCAGCGCTTTGGGATCAGCTATCTCGATAAAAAGGGCATTTTGACCTACAATATCGGCAACGTAAGCGTCATCGGCAACGACTTTTTGACGCAAAACCCCGATGTCGATTTTTTCATCGACGTAACGAGCAAAAAAACGCTCAGCTTTCGCGCCGACGGCAAAATCGACGTTAGCGAAATGGCAAAGTTGCTCCTCGGCGGCGGCGGGCACGTAAACGCGAGCGGCGGGATGTTTGCAGGCTTTAAGGACGCGAGCTCGTACGAAGCCGTAAAGGCGCAAATCGTGGATCTAATCGAGAAAAAAACTCAAATTTCAAAGGAAGAAAATGAAAACTAATGACGAAAAAATCGCCGAGCAGGACCTCATCTACGAGATCAACATCCTGCTTGACGCGATGCTGCTTTATGCGGGCGTGAAGCGCGAGCGGCTCGCCGACGCGGCGCAGCTGTATATCGAAAACATCGATACGGTGCTTGCGAACTCGGACGCTAGCGGCGCGGACGAGGTGATCGCCGTGGTCGAGTTTTTGCGCGGCAAACACGCGGAACTATTCGAAAATAAGGGCTAGCTCGCGGAATTTTAAGCAAAATTTTGCGAGCTAGAATTTTACGAAGCGCAAACTATGCGGAGTAAAATTTCATTTAGCGCGGAAATTTATAGAGCGAAATCCGCGAGATAAAATTTTGCGAAATAGAATTTCTAAAATGCGAAATACGGAATTTTGCGGGTTTAGATTTAAAATTTTAAAATTTAGCAAGTAGGCTTTGCGAATAAAATTTTAAGGCATGGGGCTGTAGAATTTTGTTTTAAAATTTTATGCCGTCAAACAAGAGCAAAATTTCAAGGCTTAGAATTTACGCTAAGAAATTCCGCGCAATAGCAAATTTAAAAATTTAAGTGCATTTTGCGGCACGGAATTTTATAAGAAATTTTAGACAACGCGGAGTAGCTCTGCGTAAAATTCTAATCTAGGCTTCGCGCGGAATTTTGCGCTCAACTAAAGCGCAAAATTCAAATATAAAGGCGCACTCTCCGCTTGCCGATGCGGTACAAAGAGTGCGCAGATCGTGGATTTTAAATTTAAAAACACGATTCTGCCGTCAAAGATCAAAAAAGATAGCATAGCGCCCAAGCTTGCTGAAATGACAAAGCTCGCTTTGAAAGAAAAGGAGAATTTTATCTGCAAAAGCGCAAAGATGGCACTTTAAGATACTTTTGTCATTTCTAAGCGAAAAAGATCCGCGCCAGAGGCTTTTAAGCAAACGCACTTGATAAGATATTATCGCTAGATATGACACAGGTGCAGGTAAATACGCCCGAACGTAGCGAAATTAAACGAACGCGGCGCTTCTATCGTCGCAAAACCAGGCACCTTAAAATAAAAAGCTTGGGCGGGGCGCTAAGAAGTAAAATGTCGCAAAATAAGATATTTGCAAAGCAAGGTGCTAATAAGATAAAGCGTCGTAAAATAGAATAGCAAAGCAACGTGTCGATAAAATAGACACTGCGAAGCAGAATTCCGTAGCAGTAACGCAGGACGCGATTAAATTTTAAGCAGACGTCGCGCTAAATTTTGAAATTTTACGAATTTAAAACTTTATGAAAGGATAGAAATGAAAAAGATTTTTTTGTTTGCATGTCTCATGCTTTTGGGTTCTCAGCTTTTCGGCGACGATAAGGTTTATCGCCTAAGACTTGCTAGTACGTGGGAGGCGACTACGCCCGTTTTGGGCGCTGCTGCTGAGGATTTTAAAAACTATGCCGAAAGCCTTAGCGGTGGTAGGCTTCAGATCCGCATCGATACGCCGAGCAAGCACAAGGCAAGCTTTGGCATATTCGACTTCGTCAAAAGCGGTCAATACGATCTAGGATATACTTCGCTTTATTATTATAAAGGCAAAGACGCCAAAACTATGCTCTGGACGGCGGTGCCTTTCGGTATGACTACTGATGAGCAGCACGCATGGTATTACTATGGTGGTGGGCGAGAGCTTAATGATAAGATGTTCGCGCAATACGGCATGAAGACCTTTTTGATGGGATCTA
>CAUPZQ010000028.1:0-26640 GCA_963515915.1 uncultured Campylobacter sp. | reverse complement strand
CCGCCTATGTTTCTGCTAAAGGTATTAGCATCCTTTATGACATAGTTTTTATTTAGCTGAGTTACGTAGCCTTTATCTTTAAAGCGCGGATCATATCCGGTAAATTTACCGCCTCCGCTTTTATAGGCAAGGGTATATTTCTTATTGTCGCCATCTGGATAGCTTGCATTGTTTAAAGCGTTAAATTCGCTTGTCGAGTTTACAAATATATCGGTACCGCTTAGATCGGTATTGCCGGAGCCCGTCAAGCTTAAAGCTCTTTTAGCATTTGATGAAGCATCGTTTTCAATCTCGTTAAGGGAGGCTAAGTTAAATTCCAATTTATTTAAATTTGCAAAATTCCCTGCATTTAGGCCATTGCCTGAGTTTGAAGATAGGATATTTAAGCTGTTGCCCGAATTACTAGCGTTTGCGCTAGATACTCCGTATATCGTGCCCGCTACGCTGCCGCTTCTGAAATTTACTACGTTGTTGCTGCCGCTAGCGGCTTCTGCTGCGTAGACATTGCCAGCAACTCGCGTGTTACCGTTTAAATTTACAGTGTTGGAGGAAGCGGTGCCGCTAGCCTTTCCGCCGTATACGCTTCCGCCTACGTTTACCGAGTTAAGAGTTATGGTGTTGGAAATCGCGCTGTTTCCCTTGCCGCCTACCGCCATTGCTCCTACGCTGCCGTTATTTATAGTTACGATATTGGACTTAGCTTCTCCGTTGCTAGTATTGCCGCCGTAAATGCTATTGTGGATTATCGTAGCATTCGTAGTTACGCTATTATCGTGGACGTTGCCGCCGCCGCTACTGCTATGAGTGATGCCCGCATTTACGTACCCCACGTCTATTCCGCTTGTTTCGAAAGTTACGTGGTTATTATAAATTTCTTGCGAGGTAGCGGAATTTGAATATCCGCCATCGATCTCGCCTATGTTGCTTCCGCCATTGATCTTGGTGTGGTTGTCGTGGACGCTGTTGCTTCCATCGGTAGCGTCGTCTCTGCCCGAGCTTATGTTTTTACCGCCTAGATTGCCTGCATTTTCCTTTACTATTACGGTGTTGCCTTTATTGCCGAATAACTCAGTGGCGCCTGCGACCTTGTTAGAATTTTGATTTTGCATTAGCTCGCTTTGATCGAAGTTGGGGTCTACCCAAGAACGAGTTAATGTGCCTTTCTGCATAATTAAATTTTTGCTGTTTTCGACCTCGATCGTGGTGCCGGTGATTTGATAGTGATCTTTGTCTGCAATCGTATAAATTTGATTATCTTGCACGGTCTGCGCGGCTCTAGTGATCGTGCCACCGCCTGAATTATGGATCAGATAGTACTTTCCTTCGCCAAGATCTGATTTTATACCCTCTATCTTTGTGCCGTTTAAATTTGTATTACCGCTAGTGGTTAGAGTGAGAGGCGCATCGGCTTGGGTAGTGGAATATAGATCGTGAAAATTTATAGAGCCGAAATTTTTAATGTCTTTGGCTTTTTTCACGCCGCCGCCGACCCAATTTTCGATATGCAAGGTATTGGTTTTGTCTGCGGAGCTATTGCTGCCGTAGATCGTGCCGTTTATCGTGCCGCCTCTAAAATTTACGTTGCTATTCTCGACGCTGCCGCTTGTAGCGTAGCCCGCAAAGACGTCTCCTGCTATCGTCGTTCTTTCTTTATTGATATAAACGACCGCATTTTTGACGCTTCCCGCACGTGCGCCATAGACATTGCCGCCGATGTGTACGCCTTTGTTGGAGTCTGACGCTCCTAGAGTAACTCTATCGCCATCCGATTCGCCTGCAATGCCGCTTGCTGCAGCGACATCACCTTTTACGGTACCTTTGTAAAGATCAACTACGCTTCGCGAGCTCGAGGCGCCGCCCAAAGAGCCTGTGACGCTGCCTACGATTGCATCGTCGTTATTGATCTCTACGCGATTTGCGCTCATTGCGCTAGCGCTATTTGCTTGGCCACCTGCTATTTGGTAATTTTGCGCTTTTAGCTTTGCGCTTATGGATACAGAGTTTGCGCTAGAGTTTCCGCTTCCGCCCGCTGCGCCCCAAATTCTACCACTACCGCTTAAAGTAATAGTGCTTGTGCCGCCGCCGTAAGATATCCTAACGCTGTTGGCGATATTTTGCCCCGTGGAGGATTGAGCACCGAATATGTCGAAGCTTCCCTTAAACGTGCCGCCTTGAATAGTTACCTTATTCGATACGGCATCACCGCCGCCGCTTACTATACCGCCTACGATTACATTTGTAACGGAGCTGTTGCCGATAGTGCCTCCGTCGATCGTTACGGCGTTGGAGGAGGCTTTTTTATCCGCTCCACTTCTGCCGCCGATGATATTATAATGTCTATTTGAGCTACCGCCGAAGTTATCGGCATTTCCCGTAATTTCGGCGCCGTATTTTACAAAAACCTGATTTCGCGTCGCTTCGCCTTCGTTGCCCGTTTTTGACGCCGCTATGCCTTGCCCGCCCACGACCAAATTTACCTTAGAGCCGTTTTCCAAGCTCACGTAATTATCCGATACACCCTTGGCCTCAGCACCTATTGCGATACCCACGTAAGCGTTTGCGCCTCTAATCGTAAGTCTATTGTTGGAGGCGGAGTTTAACTCGGTAAAGCCCGCAATCCCGTCGCCGCTTCCTCCGCCGTAAATCACGCTGCTGGAGTAGTCCGTCCCGCCGCTTACAACGCCCGTAATCGTCGTAATATTGCCATTTGGGCTGGTGCTTCCGCTGCCGCTAGTATTGCCGCTAAATCCCGCTGAATAGAGGTTATTGTGAGTATGGATAAGCGGCGGGTTTGCATTTGCGTTGCAAAGCGCTTGTGCGGGTGCTAGTGCAAGCACCGCTGCGAGGCTAAGCATAGAGGAGCAGATGGATTTTTTCATATATTGATCCTTTGAAATTCGTAAAGTTTGCGATTATACATAAAAATAGATCAGTTTGCAATATGAAAATCACTGATCGGTTTTTAAAAGAGGGGGGCTGCGTTTGTAATTTTAAGTAGTAAAAATTTACTCTTTGCGCAGAATAAATTCTTGACTGCAAAATTTAACCCTTTTTTAGGGGGCATTTTGAGCGGATTGCAAGAGGTAAAAAAATCCTAGTAAAGAGATTCTGAGTAAAATTTGAAATAATGAAAATCTGAGCTAAATTAATTCTGGCAATTTCAAGCTGCGGTAAAATTTATGCAGGATAAATTTTAAACGAGCGAAATTTTATATAAATGCCGTTTCGCTCGCGAAAAAGCTTTTTTGAAAAATTTAAACGAGTAAGATTGCGCGATAAATTTTATGTGATCCATTCTGCAAGAGCTAAAGCATAGCAAGCAGGAGATAAAATTTATGCGATAAATCTTGCGTGATAAATTTTAAAATAAGCCGCAAATCCTACAAGAAGCTGTAAATTCCATCTAGCAAGAAATATCTTTTATCCGCAACGCCGTGATAAAATGGGTTAAAAGTCCCTTCGTATGCCTTTTCAAAAAAGCCCTCTTTGCTTAGCTTTATAAGCTCTGCATTGACGAAGTCTAGTAGCTCTTTATTACCTTTCTGCACGCCAATACCCATGAAATCAGGCTTACCTAGAGTTTTAAGCGGTACTTCCACCTCGCTATCGACTACTGGATATGCCATTGCGATTAGATTATCGGTCGCGTAGGCGTCCACGTCGCCGTCTTTTAGCATGCGGTAGCACTCCCTGGCGATCTTACAAAATGTAAAATTTCCAAAACCTTCTTGTTTAAAAAATGCCTCGCCCGTACCGCCGCTTTCGAGCAAAATTCTTTTCTCTTTCAGATCGGCTAAGGATTTTATTCTATCGGCTTTGCGGGTTAAAACTCCAAGATTTACCGAAAAATACGGTGTTGAAAAATCGATCTGCTGCGCGCGTTCAGGCGTAATGGTAATCGTAGCGATGACGATATCTACGCGGTTGTTTACTAATGCTGGAATTCTATCCTCGACCTTCATCGGCACAAGCTCGATTCTGCCGCCTTTTTCGCCGAAAAGATCATTTGCTATGGCCTGTGCCATCGTAACTTCAAAGCCCTCGAAAGTTCCATCGTTTAGCTCACTAAAAGGAGGCTGTCCGTCGTAAACGCCGATGCGAACGACGCCTTTTGATCTGATCTGTTCCAAACTATCGGCAAAAGCAACGATAAATGGTAGCAACAATGCAAGAAGCAATTTCATGGCAAATCCTTAAATTTAATCTCTCTTCCGCTTTCAAACTAAGCAGAAAGTTTTATTTACTAAAATTCTAAAAACCGAATTTAAAATTTAAATAAGCTTTTAGAGCATATTATAAATTCCATCTAGCAGAAAATATTTCTTATCCGCCGTACCGCGATAGAATGGATCAAAGCTCTGCTCGTAGGCCTTTTTGAAAAAGCCCTCTTTGCTCAGCTTGATGAGCTCTGCATTGACGAAATCAAGTAGTTCTTTGTTGTCTTTCTGCACGCCGATGCCGATGAAATCGCTAGGGCCTAGGTTTTTAAACGGTACTTCCAAAGTATCATCGATGACGGAATATGCAAGCACTATGAGATTGTCGTTTATATAGCCGTCCGCATCGCCATTTCGAATCATTTCGTAGCATTCCTTAGCCGAAGCGCAATGGCCTAAATTTTTAAATCCTTTGGTTTTGAAAAATCTCTCTGCTACTGTCGCGTCGCCTTCGAATACGATCTTTTTATCATGAAGCTGCGCGATATCGGTAAAAGCGTCGGCTTTGCGCGTTAATACGCCTAAATTTACGGAGAGGTAGGGGAGGGAGAAATCGATCTTTCTTTTTCGTTCGTTGGTGATGCTAAATAGACCGATAACTAAATCAAGCTTGTTTGCCTCTAAAAATGGAATTCTATCATTTACGCTTAACGGGATGAACTCGATTTTGCCCTCTTTTTTGCCGAAAATTTCTTTAGCAATAGCGTTTGCAAGATCGATTTCAAATCCTTCAAATTTGCCGCCATTAGACTCGCAAAGCGGCGGATGAGCATCGCGCACTCCGATGCGAATAACGCCGTTTTGTCTGATTTGATCTAGGCTATCGGCAAAAAGCGCCGCACAAAATAAAAATATAGCGATAAATGCCCTCATTCCCTATCCTTTATCGTTAAATCTCAACGTTATTCTAGCGAAAATAAGGCAAAAAGAACTAAAATTTTATGAAAAATTGAATTTATTTTTTGAAAACTGAGTGATTGAATGAGATTTTAAAAGATTTTTTGAAATTTAGCGGGTTTTGTACTAAACCCGCTAAGTGTTTATAAAAGGCTGTAAATTCCATCTAGCAAGAAATATTTTTTATCCACCGCCTTTTTGTAAAACGGCTCGAAAGTTTCGTTGTATGCTCTTTCAAAAAAGCCCTCTTTGCTTAGCTTGATTAGCTCAGCATTCACCAGTTCTAACAGCTCTTTGTTGCCCTTCGAAACGCCCACGCCGATAAATTCTGTAGGTCCCAGCGTCTTAAAAGGCACGTCCATCGTCTTATCCATGATCTCGTAAGCAAGCACTATTATATTATCGTTTACGTAGGCGTCGGCTTGGCCGTTCTTTACCATCTCGTAGCACTCCTTTGTAGTAGCGCAGCGCATTAGATTGTCGAATTTTTCCTTTTTAAGATACAGCTCTGGGGCCGTTGCATTGCCCTCTACTAAAATTTTCATATCTCTAAGCTGCGAAATATCGCTGATCGTATCTGCTTTGCGGGTCAGCACGCCGAAATTTACGGAAAGATAAGGGATTGAGAAGTCGACATGCTTACTGCGCTCGGGCGTGATGATGAAAGTTCCGATGATCAGATCGACTTTGTTATTTGCTAAATAGGGTATGCGTTCACCCGCCGTGACGGGGATAAATTCTATCTTACCGCGCCCTTCACCAAATACGCTTTTACTAAGCGCTCTTGCTAACGAAATTTCAAACCCCTCAAATTCGCCGTTCTTGGATTGACTAAGCGGCGGGCGACCCTCTCTTACGCCGATTCTGATCGTGCCGCTTTGTTTGATGCCCTCAAGGCTATTTGCAAAAAGCCCCGTACAAAACAAAAATAATGCAAAAAACAACTTCATTTTTTGCTCCTTTTCTTTGAAATTTATATAATGATATCAAAATAAAACCGTTGTTTGTGCTAATAGTTTTCAAATAGTAATTGCTTAAATGCGTGTTTATGCGCATTCTCTCGCAGTAATTGGAATTTAGATAGTAAATTTATGGTTTTTCGCCAACTTCTACGATTTTGCTTAGCACGTATTGTTCTAGCTCGCGCCTAGGCACGTCGTTTTTGAGCGCTTCGTTGTAGATATTTTCGACTATGCGGCTGTATTTTTCGTAAGGAAAGTAGAGGAAATGGTTCGCCCAAGCGCGTTTGATGAGCTCGTGGGTTAGCTTTTTTCTAGCCCACGCTTTAAAGCAATCAAAGCCGATAAAAACCGCCGACGTCGCTATGATCGTAAATAAAATGGAGAAGTGAAAGTCGATCTTTTCGAACATCGCATGCGTTAGCGTTATCAAAAACATAACGCAGACGAATGCGAAGCAGGCGAAGATAACGTAGGATTTGCCGTAGTTGAATCTAAAATTTAGCTTCGAAGGATCGACGAGCATTCCGTCGTTAAACTCGGCGTTGGCTTCGAGCAGATCACGGAAAAGCACGGGTTTATGCGATACATGAAACATAATATCTAAAAGTCTATCTTTAAAATTTGATTTATCCATCGGAGCTCCTTCGATTTTTGCGGCATTATATCTTAAATTAAATTGTTATAAGATAAAATAGCGCGAAATTTCAAGGAGCGATTATGTTTGAAATCAGCGGAATGAGCGGCGATGAGATAGTTTATATTAACGGTAAGTTTTGCGCGGCGAGGGATGCGGCAATAAGCCCTTTTGATCGCGGTTTCGTGCTTGGAGACGGCATCTATGAAGTAGCACCCGTGGTAAATTCTAAAATTTGCGACAGAGCGGATTTTTGGGAGCGCTTTGAGCGCAGCGCCGCGCAGATCGAGCTGAAAATTCCATATTCTCGCGAAAAATATGAGGAAATTTTATATGAGCTCATCGCGCAGGGCGGCGTGAGCGAGGGCGCTTTCTACACTCAGATCACAAGAGGCGCGGCGATGCGGGATTTTGATTACGTCCGCGGTATAGAGCCCAGCGTCTTTGCTTTTGTGTATCATACGCAAATTTTTGATAATCCGCTCGCAAAAGAGGGGATCGAGATCGTAAGCCTGCCCGAGATCCGCTGGCATAGGCGCGATATAAAATCGATCTCGCTTTTAGCTCAGTGCATCTTAAAGCACGAGGCTCACAAGGCGGGCGCTTATGAGTGCTTTTTGATCGAGGATGGGCTAGTTACCGAGTGCTCGAGCTCCAGCGCGTTTATCATCAAAGATGACGTCCTCATCACGCGGCCGCTTTCAAACGACATACTGCCTGGCATCCGCCGCAAGGTGATCCTAGGCCTTGCCGAGCAGGCGGGGCTTAGCGTGCAGCAGCGGGCGTTTGGAATGAGCGAGGTTTACGAAGCCGATGAGGCCTTTATCAGCGCGGCGACGCTGATGGTGCTGCCGATAGTAAAAGCAGACGGCAGAGCGATCGGAGGCGGTGCGGTCGGCAAATACGTACCGCGCCTACGTGAGATGTATGCTGCGCGGCTAAAAGCCGAAGCGGGACTGTAATAGGGCGGTCAAATTTAGCCCGTTAAATTTAAACGATACGGGCTGATTAAATTTTGCTTTCTAGCTCCCCGGTTATGTGACCCAGCTCGCTTACTAATTTTAAAATTTCAGACAGTTCGTATTGATGAGCATACGCCGTTCCGGTTGTCGGAGGTATGCTAAATAGCTCTGTTTCAAAGCGGTTCGGCGCGCCGTTTAGAAATAGGTAAAATTTATTATCCATAAACGCCGCGCTTATACTAAATTTATGGTAGTATCGCTTTAGCTCATTTAGTCGCTCCATCAGCGCGGGCGTTAATAGATAGCGAGCTTCGACCTTGTCATCAGCAAACACGCGAAATTCGCTATTAAAAATGACGTTGTCCATTAGCTCCTTCTCGCCTAAAATTTTTGTATTTAGCTCGCGGCTCGCCAAGATGGTTTTGGCGTAAAATCTCTTGCCGAATTCGCATATCAGCACGCTGCCGCTAAAATCCATATACGCATCATATAAGCTCATCGCAAGCGAAGCTAGCTTCACATAGGTATTGTCTATGCCCAGATCGTAGTTCTTTTTGATTCTAATCGCCTCGCTGAGGCTAAATTTTACCCCATCCCATTCGCCTTTTATCTCATCTTCGCTGATAAAATCGGAGTTTGCAAAGATTCCCGCTCGCCTGAATTCCTTCGCGCTTATGCCGCGGCCTGGCGAATAAGTAAGCTGCGGATACGCCTGTGAGATCGCCGTGCGCACCAAAACTTTTTTGTAAATAAAATAGTTTATATTCATAAGCGGCGTCCGCAATGCCGTCGTAAATGCAAGCAACATAAATAATCAAAAGCACCGCGTAGATAAGATAGACTTCGATCATCTTGTAATCCGTATCATCGTCTGTTTTAAATACCGCATCGATCGCAAACATCACAATAAATGGGAACAGATACAAAAATACTATCTTGGCATAGATCATCACTACCTTGCAAATACACTTTTTTTGTTTGGCTCTACTTAGCGCTATCGCTCTTTCTAGCTGCATGCGTTTCCTTAAATTTTTTGATCCGAAATTTTATAAAATTCATTTTCTTGATAAAATTTCACCACAGCCTCATCCGCGCTTGCGTTGCGCTGCAAATACTGCAGCAAGGGCTCCGTGCGCGTATATATCACCCCGAGCCCCGCAAGACTCGTCGCACGTGAAAGTGCCACGTAGAGCTGCCCCTTGGCAAAGATCCTGTCGATGTCGCAGATGAGCTGCGGGATGCTCATGCCTTGGGATTTGTGGATCGTGATGGCATATGCGAGCTTGAGCGGGAACTGATAATACCGCGCCAGCACGACCTGCTCGGCATCCGCGCCGCTTGCGGCGATCTCGCTTAGTTCGTATGTTTGCAGCCCCACGCGGCTTAGCATACCCGAGGGCTTTTTTACGACCACGCTTTCGATCTCGCCGTCGGAGCTTTTTTCGATATTTTCGACGACGCCTTGCTCGCCGTTAAAAAACTCGCCGCTTTTATTTGCGGTAAACAGCACCTTTGCGCCCTCTTTTAGCGTCAGATTTTGTGGCGCGTTTAGCGAGGCGATCCATTTTTGAATTTTCTGCTCGCTCACTCCGCTTTGCAGCGCTTCATAAACGCCCCCAAAGCTGCTCTGCGGCGCATTAAGCTTGGCTAATCTGGCATTGTTTATCGCATCTACTTCGGCGTTTCGGCCCGAGATTATTGTGGCGCTAGGTTCTGCTCGCGCGGCATCGATGAGCAAAGATCGCATCAGCTCCGCCGTCTGCTCGCTTGTGATGCCGAGCCGTAGCTCGCAAAGCAGGCGGTATAGCGCCGCATCTGCCGTGCGCTTGGAGCCTATCATCTCGACGTAAAAAAACTCGCACTGCCTCCACGCATACGAGCCGAAAGCGTAATCCGAGTCGCTAAATAGGCTCGCGCGCGGCGCGCTTTCGCCCTCTTTACGCACCGGCGGAAGCTGATAAAAATCTCCCGTAACGAGCAGCCGTCCGTTAAATTTAGAATTTGAAATTCTAAGATAGATCATCTCGAAAAGCTCGGCGCCGATCATCGAAATTTCATCGATCACGATGAGATCGACGAGGGCTAAAATTTTTCGCAGCTCGCTTAGCTTGCCGCTTTGTTTGCGATCAAAGCTCTTTAGCTCCTCGTGGTTTTTGCAAATGCCGAAGCGGAAGAAGCTATGCACGGTCACGCCGCCGATCTCTACGGCGCTGATGCCGGTGCTGCCGAGCACGATGACGAGCTTGCCGCGAGCGCGGTAATTTTCGATGAGCTCTTTTATTACGTAGCTTTTGCCCACGCCTGCGCCGCCCGTGATAAAAATATTGCGATCTTTTAGCTTTTGGATGATGAAATTTATCAAGTTTTTTCCTGTTTTTTGGCAAAATTATAGCCAAAATTTTTTAAAAGGCATTTTGTTTGAAACGACTAGTATCTCTCATCTTCGCAGCTTTGGTTCTCGCAGGTTGCGGCGAAACCGTCGGCCCGCGCAAGTTTATCCCGGAAAATCCCGCGGTTTTAGATCTCGAATACGCTCAAAACAGCGAGCGGCTGCCCGCTCCTGCGTCGGTGCAAAACATAAGCGGGGAAGCGTTTAAGAGCCGCTATTTTAAAATTTGGTTTGACGATGCGCCGATTAAGGCCGAAATCGATACATTTTGGGGGCTTAATTACGCCAAGGGGCGCCACTTTGACGCCGCAGGCAGGATATACGACGATGCGATCTATCAGAGCATTCGCGCAAACGCGAACGAAGAGGCGTTCGGGCTGATCTCCGCGCCAGCTATAACGGTAAAAAATGCGCTGCTGCGAAATATCCCAAGCGACTTGCCGATTTTCGGCGATCCGAGCGAGCCGGGGGAGGGCGAGCCGTTTGATTACGCCGCAAATTCCGCCGTGGGCGTGGGCTATCCGATGCTGCTGTCGCATTACAGCAGAGACGGTGCGTGGGCGTTCGTGCGCAACGACGGCGTGTGGAGCTGGATCAGAAGCGACGCGATAAAGCGCATCAGCCCGCAGCAGGCGGATATCTACGCAAATTCTAAATTTATAACGATCCTGCGCGACGGCGCCGCCATTTATGATGAAAGCGGCGCGGAGCTTTTTAGGGCGCGCACCGGCACGATCCTGCCGTATGATTTTAGCGGCAAGCGCGATCTTGGCGGCACGCTCGGCGTGCGGAGCGTATTCGGCGGCGAAATTTTAACGCAGTTTGGCGGCAGGAGATATTTCGTTAGCGCGGAGGATGCGAGGCTTTGGCCTGCGCCGCTTGATGAGCAAAACTCAAAGATCGTAGCCGCTAGCCTGCTCGGGCAGAAATACGGCTGGGGCGGATATAAATTTCTTCGCGATTGCTCGCTTATGACGAAAGACTTTTTGGCAAATTTCGGACTGTGGTTGCCGCGAAATTCTAAGGCGCAATCGGGCCGCGGCGAGCGTTTTTCGCTGGCGGGGATGAGCGCGGATGAAAAGCTTAGCTTCATCGGCAAAAACGGCGTGGCGTATAAAACCCTACTATATATGCCCGGTCACGTGATGCTTTACGTAGGGCAGGTGGACGGCGAGCCTGCGGTGCTGCACGACATCTGGGGGCTTCGCACGATGGACGGCGGGCGCGCAGTCATCGGGCGCACGGCGATTACGTCGCTTACTATCGGCTCGGATCGCGCGGACATCGCCGAGGATCGCCTGCTAATCTCGCGTATCAACGCGATGAGCGTGCTTTCGGGCGAGGATGACGCTATTTCGGACGATCGGTTCACTCCTGAGGATCCGAGCACTCTATCTGCGTATGCAGGCGAAAATTAGCGGTACATGCGAGTATGAGAGCGAATTAAGCTTTACTTTATAGCTGCCGTCGTAATTGATTTCGCTGTTTATGGAGAGTCGTGCGCGCTTGACGGATGCCGCAATGCCTGTAAGCGTAAATTTAAAATGGCATTTTTAAATACCGACTATTTTAAATTTAGCCTAGGCGGCGAGCAAATTTAAAATTTTGAGTTTTTAAATTTAGTTCTAAATTTAAGCCTATATCTCGCAGTCCTTAAAATTTCGGGCGAAATTTTAAAATTAGCCCGCAAGTCCAGTTAAAATTTTAAAACGCTATCTAAATTTACGCTCCTGCTTTAAAGCTTAATCGCGCGCCGCTCCCCTTAGAAAAACAAAAAATATCTCGGCGTTTTGCGCTTATACTCTAAATACTCCTGTCCGTAGGCTTGCTCGCAGTAGCGCTCCTCGCCCAGGACTACGAGATGGTTATATATGGCAAAGGGCACTATCACTATGAGTAGCCACAGCGACGCCGAAGCGATGCAAACGCCCGCCATGCCGAGGAAATAAAAGAAATACATCGGATTGCGCGATAGGCGGTAGATGCCGCCCTGCGCGGCTCTGTTCGCAGGGGCCGCCGCATAGTCGTAAAACGCCTTGATAAAGCCCGCAAAGGCCGCTACGTAGATCACCGCTCCGATCCAAAACCACGCGCTACCCGTCTTAAGCGGCACGAACACCGACAAAACAAGCAGCGCTACTTGCAGCAGCGAGTTTATGATCGCATTTCGCTTGTCCGCGAGCGTGTACCACGAGGTATCGGTGGCGCGCTTGCCGACCTCTTTGTAGATAAACATATACGCGAACTGTATCAACACCATCGCAAACGAGGGTATCCAAGCGCCCGCTAGAGTAGGCTCAAGCGTCGTAAAAAATGAAATTTCCATGACCGCCCCTTTCGCTTTAAATTTTATCTTGCAGCTTTGTTTCGCCCTTGTTTGCTTGTCGTTGCTTTGTCCTTTTCCGCCCGCCGCGGGTTTAAATTTTATTCCGCCTCGCACCGTTTATTCGGCGCGCTCTTTGCTCGGTGCGCCGCCCGCCGCCGATGCCGCTTTGGTGAAGTATATGGCATCTGCCCGCTTGGCGCTATTTGTTGAAAGAGGCTTCGGCGCTGGTAAAATGGCGGTCTATTCGGCGCCGATATGCCGCCGCACAATGAAACATTCTGTGCCGATGTGCCGCCGCCTACTACACGATGAGCATTCGACACGGATGCAGCCTACTAGGTGTAGCGCTGATACCGTTCGTTCGGTGCTGCGTCTTATTTACCCTTCGGGCTAAGTCCTTTTAAAATATAGCCAAATTCTGTATCGCTTAGCTCGTAATTCATAAATTTTTTATAAAACGCCTTCGTTTCGGCCTTTATGTCGATGTCGGCAAATAGCTCGGGCTGGATGGTTTTTGCCGCCCATAAAATTTGAAGCACCGCATCCGCTCCGTATCGATCCCAGTTGAAAACTCCGCGCGGATTGCCGTAAACGCGTCCATTTTTGACCGCATCCGTGCCGCTGTAGATCGGGCTTGATTTGATCTTCTCTACCGCATCTTCGTTGTGATCGCCGCCCACGATTATGATCTGCGGGTTGCTAGCGATGATCTCCTCGGCGGTGATAGTCTTCATCGGGCCTTTGGTGGCGGTGATCGCATTCGTGCCGCCGGCTAGCTCTATCCATGAGTCGATTAGCGTGCCCTTGCCGTCGATCTTTAAAAGATCGGTTCCGCCTACGATGTGAAGGACGCGCAGGCGCTTATCGGGGCTTAAATTTGCGGTGCGGCCGCTAACCAAAGCGATATTTTTATCTAAATTTGAGATCAGATCATTTGCTCTTTGCGGTGCGTCGCCGCCTAGCATATCGCCGCACATCCTGATGCTGCGCCTCATCTGCTCGTAGTCGCTAAAGGATGCCTTTAAAACGGTAAAGCCCTGCTTAGCTAAATTTTCGCCCGCCAGCGCGGTTGAGATGATGACTACGTCGGGGTTGCGGCTCATCAACTCCTCTAAATTTACGTCGTTATTTTTCAGCAGCACGGGGATCTGCGCCAGGCGCGGATAAATTTTAAGAAACCATGCGTTTTTGCTGATATTATCGGTGGTAGCGACGATCTTGTCTGCTCCTCCGAGGGCTAGTAAAATTTGATTGTTCGCGTGCCAGAGCGCCGCGATGCGTTCAACTTTTACGGGGATTTTGACCTCGGCGCCGTCCATATCCTTGATAGTTCTAAGCTCTGCCGCGCTCGCAAAAAGCGCGCCCGCTAAAAGCAGTAGTAAAAATTTTTTCATTTTTTCTCCTAAAAGGTATTGAAATATACGCTGCGATATTACATAAAATCTCATTAAAATTGCGTAAATTTTAACCGCCGCGATTATTTATTATTTTTCAAAGTAAATTTTTATATAATCCATTTTAAATTTGGCATTTTTGAAGGAGAGAAAAATGGGTGAAATTTTATATTTGATCGGCGCCGCCGTCGGGGTTTTAATCGCGCTTTTTATCATCGTGCCTCTGTTTTTCAGGCGCATAGTGGAGACGAATGAAGTGCATATCGTCCAAAGCGCGCGCAAGACGACGAGTTACGGCAAAGATACCGGTAACGGCAATAGCTACTATGAATTCCCGAGTTGGGTGCCGGTGCTGGGCGTTACGAAGATCGTTTTGCCGGTCTCGGTCTTTAGTATCAAGATCGAGGATTACGAGGCGTATGATCTGGGCAGGCTTCCTTTCGTCGTCGATATCACGGCGTTTTTTAGGATTATGGATTCAAATTTAGCCGCGCAACGCGTTAATAATTTTGAGGATCTTAACAATCAGCTTAGAAATATCATTCAAGGCTCGATCCGTTCGATCCTTTCGAGCCGTGTGCTTGAGGATATTTTGCAGATCCGCTCCGAGCTCGGAGATGATTTTACCAAGGCGGTAAAGACGCAGCTGCAAAACTGGGGTATCGAGCCCGTTAAAAACATCGAGCTGATGGATATCCGCGATAGTAGCGGCAGCAAGGTTATCTTTAACATCATGGAGAAGAAAAAATCCCAGATCGAAAAGGAAAGCCGCGTAGAGGTTGCAAACAACACCAAGCTTGCCCAGATCGCCGAGATCGAAGCCGCGCAGGCAACCGAAGTGCGCCAGCAGGAAGCCAATAAGATGGTGGGCCTTAAAACCGTCGAAAACGAGCGAGAGGTCGCGATCTCAAAGGAGCAGGCCGAGCAGCTCATTAAGGATCAGCAAAAGATCACGCAGGAAAAGGCGATGGAGGTCGTGCGGGTAAATGACGTCAAGCAGGCCGAGATCAAAAAGCAAGTGGAGATCGTAAAGGCCGAGCAGGAGCAGCGCAAGATCGAAATCGACGCTGAAGCGCGCAAAAACGCCAAAATCCGCGACGCCGAAGCGATCAAGGAAAATCAAATTTTAGTGGCGCAGGGCGACAAAGAGAAGCAGTTTCTCGCCGCCGCGGCGCTTTTGGAGATGAAGGATAAAGAAGCACAAGGTACGCTAAAGATAGGCTCTGCAGAGGCTGAGGCGCTTAGGCTGAAGGAGCTCGCGCCGGTAAACGCACAGATCGAGCTCGCGCGCGAGATCGGCGAAAATCAGGGCTATCAGACCTATCTCATTTCGATCAAACAGATCGAAGCAAACCGCGATATCGGTCTGGAGCAGGCCAAGGCGCTAAGCGCGGCGGATCTTAAGATCATCGCAAACGAAGGCAGCGTAGGCGAGGGGATGAGTAAATTCGGCGAAATTTTAAGCGCCAAGGGCGGCACGCAGCTAGCCGCGATGCTCGAAGCGCTAAATCAAAGCGAGGTCGGCAAAAAGGTGCTGGATAAAATTTCGGGCGCCAAGGAGGGGGATAAATCCGAGTAATATTCGCAGCGCCTCGGGCGAGTAAAATTTTAAATTTATACACTAGCGGCACTGCGGAGGAGGGTAAATTTGAGTAATAGCTAGCGACGCCGCGCGGGCGAGCAAATTTGAGCGGTCTGTCCGCTCGGGCGGTTTACCTGCTTGCGTCAGATAAAATTTAAGGCGCTAGCGGAATTTTAAAGATTGTGAAATTTCAAATACTCGCGAAATTTCGGATTTTCGTGGGATTTTAAAACACCGCGGAATTTTAAATATCGTGAAATTTAAATGCCTCGGAATTTTAAATGCTCGTAAAATTTCACGCTCCCGTGCGCGAGCATTTAAAGACGGTGCGGTATCGCAAGTATTCGCAGAGCGCCGAAACTGCGGGTAAATTTTAAAAAATTCGCAAGGCGAGATTAAAATTTAGGCGCGGGTGCATAGCGTTCGCGCGGATTGCACTTAGTAGCCGCCAAATGCTTGAACTTTTTAGCGCCTAGCGGTCAAATTCCGCCGCCTAGCAAGGCTAAATTTATTCGGTTCGCATGAAATTCAGGAAGCGCGAGCCGTTTGAGCAGCGTAAAATTTAACCCGCCTGCATGAAATTTTAAGGAGCGCACGATGCCAAATGCCGTAAATTCCGCGCAGTACCAAGCGCGCATTAAGCAGTGGGAAGCTCTTTTTGAGGGGCAAAATTTTACCCTGCGCCAAACGATAAATTTAGGTAGCGGATATGAGATCGTAAAGGACGCATATAGGCTCGGCGCGGTAAATTTTAGCGGCGGCAAATACACGCTGTTTGGCGCGCCGCAGATAATAAGCTGGCGCTGCATAGACGATCGGGCGGAATTTTTCAGCCTGATCCGCCACGCAAACGGCAAATTTTACCTCGTCTTTCGCCAGGGTCTATACGGCTACAGCGTGCTTGAACTGGATTGCGGGCGGATCATGCGCTTCGTGCCGGACGCCTGGCTAGACGGCAAGGAGAGCTTCATTTGGGACGGCGTGCACTATCTGCGGGGTCGGGACGCGCTGGCCGCGAGCGGCTGCTACTGGGCGGCTCCAAACGACGTGCATTTGGTAAGCTTTGCCGAGCCGATGAGCGAAGAGCAGAGATATGTAGACGTTTTAGACTGCATACGGGGCGGTTACGACATCTACGAGCAGGCTGATTTTGCGGGCTTTGAGGGTAATGAACTGAGCCTAAAATGCTTTCGCGCGGACGCCTTGCGATATGAAAATATAAAAATTTCGCGCGAGCGCTACCGCGAATGGATGTGCGAATCAAAACGACTATAAGGCTTAAATTTGCTAAATTTCGCGCTTAAATTTCAAGGCTTGCAAAACGGTAAAATTTAATTACAAGCCGCAAAAAGCGAAATTCAGAGAGACCAAAGGGGCTGAAATAAGGAATACGGATGTTTTTTGAATACATTTTAATCGGCGCCTGCGTAGGCTTTATCAGCGGATTTTTCGGCATCGGCGGCGGCACCGTCGTGGTGCCCGTGATGATGCTCTTCGGCTACGACGTCAAGTACGCCATCGGCATCAGCATCATGCAGATGATCTTCAGCTCGATTTTCGGCTCGTTCGTAAATTTTAAAAGCAAAATGCTCGACGTCGCGCCGGCGCTGGTGCTGGGGCTCGGGGGCTTTTGCGGCGCGCTTAGTAGCGGCTTTATCGTAAGCTATTTTTCGTCGAAATTCCTTCTGGGCACGCTTATTTTGGTGCAGATCATAAATTTAATCAAACTATTCAAAACCCCGACCGAGCCCACCGGCGAGGCTAACGAATCAAAAATTTTGCTCTTTATCGTGGGGCTGTTCGTCGGCGCCGTGGCGATCAGCGTGGGTATCGGCGGCGCGGTATTCGTGATGCCTATTTTGATCAGTTTTTTAAACTACGACATCAAAAAGGCCGTCAGCACGGGGCTGTTTTTCGTGATATTTTCCTCAAGCGCGGGCTTTCTGAGCCTTTCCGCGCATGGGCTCGTGTACTATAAGATCGGCGCGTTGCTAGGCATCGGCTCGCTAGCGGGCGTTTACGCGGGCGTAAAAACCTCGCACAGGATCGGCAAAAAAGCTCAAAAGCGCTGGATGATCGCACTTATCGTCACGATACTTTGTATAACGATAGATAAATTTTTAGACTTAGGACTTTTGGCACGGCTTGGATTTTGGGTTTCGGATCTTTTGGCTAGTTTTTAAGATTTCTAAATTTAGTCAAACATCGGCGTTTAAAACTGCCCTTTGGAGCGAAATTTACCGACTAAATTTGAGGACTTTAACGCAAAATAGCTTTTTTGCTTGCGTATTTTTGATCACAGCTAAAATTTGGGTAGTAAAATTTTATCCTGAATTTGACGGATTTGCAGACGAAGTGAAAATTTAACTCGCTAAATCTCCAAATTTGTCCGACTTTCTACTTTAAATTTTACTCTCGTTTTCGGCGTTTTTAGCAAGCGCTCCTTTAAATTTATATTTAAAATAAAACGTCCACGCAAGCGGGCAAATGATATTTAAAACCATTGCAGTGTAATTTCCTTGCGTATTAAAAACTAGCCATATCGAGGCGGAAAAACTAATCAGATAAACGACCGTGTATGCGATTGGTAGGAAACTTTTTAACTCAATCGTTATTACTAAAACATAAGCGCAAATCGCAATTAAAGATGCGATAAAAAAGCCGGCGAATACCCCTTCTTTTTGGCGGTCTATATGAGCGTCAAAATAGCCGTAAATACAGCCTATAAGTATAAAAATAGCGAGCACCAGCCAGATAAATTTGAGCCAGCGCGCAAAAGAAGCCCTAAATAGCATATAGGAGCAAAATACTAAAAAATACGCATTTACGATAAAGTGGTAAAACATTAAAAAGAAGCCGTCGCCCAGGAAACCCCAGTCGTAACCGAGGCCAAATATTGCGTTATTTATCAGCCAAAACGCGCGGGATCTAGCCACTAAAAAGGCAGCCGTAAGTAAAATCGGATGTAGCACGACCCTGCCCGCGAAAATATCTGTGCAGACGCATCTGAAAAAATTTACAATTTTTGGCATTTTGGCTCCTAGATTTGCGCTTTGATGCAAAGTAAAATTTACTCCGTTAAATTTTACGCTCGGATTTTACTGCGTTTGTTTAAATAAATTCGTCAAATTTAAAGGCGCACTAGCTTAGCGCAGCGCTGCTACGAGCGTAAATTTTACTTTGAAAATATACAGCGCGCGATGAGAGGATAGTGGGGGTTTGGGGGGCGGGTCTGCTTGCAGTTGCGAGGCGGTGTCGAAGCAAAGGAAGGCGGCGTTTCGTAAGTAGAACCCTTTCTGCCCCCAAAAGAAAAGCTTAAAATTTAAGAATGTCTGAAAACCTGAATTTGGTAGATAGCCGCTCTTGCGAGTGAAATTTTAAAAATTCATCCAATAGTTAAATTTTATAAACTGGGTGGCGCTGTATTTATAAGCAAAGCCCGCCGCCATTAAAGCGAAATTTCAATGGCGATTTGTCTTTTAAGCGCTCAAATTTTGATAAAATTCGGCTCAGCGAAATCGGCAAAGAAAAGATCAAAATAAAGGAGATAAAATGGCGATAGACGGGGTAAAAATTATCGATAGCGACGATGGATACGATATCTATTTGACTATCACAGAGCGCTACAAGGACGGCGAAGATGTTGAAACGATATTGCAAGATGTTTTGGCGCAGGCAGAAAATTTCTGCACCGATGAGCTTTATAGCGAGATTTATTGGACGGCTCTGGCGTATTCGCTTTGGAAGATCGGATTTTTAAATGACGAGATCCGCGAAAAAGCCCTTGCTATCATAAAAGGCGGTGCAAGCCAGATGTGGAATAAGGTCTTTGACAGATCTCAAAAGAGCCGCCAAAAAGCGCTTGACAAATTGGCGCTTCAGCTAAAAAGCGAAAACCCTAGACCGCTTAAGCGACCCAAAATTTCGAAGCAAAAAACGCCGTATTTTGAGGAGGGCGACGTTTTGTCTATCCGGATGCAGCAGGGATACGGCGTTTGCTTTGTCTCGGCGGTAGATCAAACGCCCAGAAAGCTCGAGTACCACCTAGCCTGCACGAGATTGCTGCAAAAAGAGCCGCCCGGAATGGATGATTTTTTAAAAAGCAAGATCGCGAGCTCGAAAAACGGCGGCTTCCTTAGAGCGGACCGCTGGTTTAATCATAAGGATTTAAAGGAGCTGCTACCTCATCTAAAAAAGATCGGCAAAGTAAAATTTGCCCCGTTTAAATTGGGCGAATTGTCTCCCGCGAAAGAATTGGAAGATTTTTATAATAAAATTACGGCAGATCCCAAAGTATGGGGCTTTAGGCTAATTGATACAGCCCGTTTCGTAGAGGCTGTGATCGAGGATGCGGATAAAAGCGTCGCGCGGTAAATTTTAAAATTTAACCCTGGCGAAATTTTGTAAATTTAGCCCTTTGCGGTAGAATTTTGTAAATTTAACTCTCCGTGCGCGCTTTGCTTTTTGAAATTTCATCGCTGCTTGCACTATTTAAAATTTCATCATTGCTTGCGGCGTCTTTTGCGAGCGATTTTTGAAATTCGTATTTGAAATAAAACGTCCACGCAAGCGGACAGAGGATTATTAAAATGACAGCTACGACTTCGGCGGCTTGCGCATGAAATATTACGAATAAGGCACCTATGTAGTTAAGAACATAAGCAAAACCCCAAAACACCGCGTTTGAGTGGTCGTTTGATATTTCGGTTGTGACCAAATAGATGCAAATGCAAATTAGCGAGGTAATTAAAAAGGCTTCAAAGACGCCTAGTTTTTGGTAGTTTACGTCCGAAGCAAAATAACCCAGCGCGCAAGACGCTAAGATTATCGCGAGTAAAATTTTGCGTAAAATTTTAAGCGATTTGACTTTAGGCGAAGCATAGATTATATGCGCGCAAAGAGCTATAAAATAGGCACCTGCGACAAAATCAAAAAATATGTAATAAGCGAATTCTCCAAATATCCCCAAATCATAGCCGCTTACTAAAATTTTTTCATCTATGACATATAGCGTGCCGAATTTCGCCGCTAAAAACGCAGCCGTAGGCAGGATCGGATGTAGTAGCGCCCTGCCTGCAAGCAGATCCGTGCAAATGCGCCCGAGGAAATCTATCAATCTTTTCACGCTAGGCTCCTTTGAGATTTCGCCGCTTGCGGCGTCTTTCGTGAAATTTTCGCCCGTCTGGTTTAAATTTGATCTTAAATCGGGATAAATTTTAGCTTGAGAGCTTTTAAAAATCGCTTAGCGGCAAAGGCGGTGAATTTGCATGCTTGGAACAGGTCGCGTATTTTGAAATGCGCACCGTTCAAATCATTTCCTATCGCAGCTGTTTACGGGCGAGCACATATTGCAAAAGGCACAGATGAAATGGGGGGGCATCAACTAGCTCGTCCGTCCGCTCGTAGCATTTAAAATTTTATTCGATTTTTAGTTGTGTAGCTGGTTTATCCGCGGCGGGTTTGCGCAGGCTTCATCGCCTGCGAGTATGCGGCTAGTGCGGTATCGGCTTGCACGTAGTGAGGTTTTGCGCGAGCAGGCGGCGGGTGGATTAAATTTTGATTTATAGTTAGCGAGGGTGCGCCCCTTTTTCGCAGCGGATGCGAAGTAGGGCGCAAATTTCGTAAATTTTATAAATTATTTCGGCAGATCGCCTAGCTCAAAGCGTAAAATTACGCACCTATAATCACAGCCGACAAAAGCCCCCATAAAATGGCTTCTATCGCTAGCACCGAGTGAAGTACGGCCTTACTCATCGCTTATCCTTTGTTTTTAATTTTATTTATTGCTCGGCTCGGGCCGCTAGGGGCGTACCCGATCGATCTATGAGCGGGATTATATAAAATGATTGTGTTCTTAATGTGTCTTTTAAAATTTAGGACAAAATTTCTCCGTCCGTTGCAAAGCGCGATCGAGCGGCGGCAGATTTCAGGCAAAATTCAGCTACCTGTGTTAAGGCGCGGCAAATTTAAGCGAGCCTGCCGCCCGCCGTAATGCGCGGCAAAGTCGTAAAGGGCGGCAAAGTCGCAGCGCGCGGTAAATTTAAAGCAGAATTCCGACTTTGTCGCGGCGCGCGAGGCGCCCGCGCTTTTTTACGTCGTCAAAGCTTGCATCGGCGCGACTTGCGCCTGTGGGGCGAAATTTTACGACGAGCTATGAATTATAAGACGCAGCTCATCCGCGCAGTCTTGATCTGAAATTTAAAGCGGAATTTTAACGCGCGCCTCGGTTCCGACGCCGGGTTCGCTTTCGTATTCGATCTGTCCGCCTAAAAGATCAAGCGCCGTGCGTACGATGCTAAGCCCAAGCCCGCTGCCAAGCTCTTTGTGCGATTCTTCACACTGATAAAATCGGTCAAAAATTTTATCCAGCTTCTCGCGCGCGATACCGATGCCCTCGTCTTTTACGATCACCTGTGCAAAGCCGTCGCAAGCGCGGCAACGGATGAAAATTTTACCGCCTTGTTGCGAGTACTTAAGCGCGTTTTCGATTAAATTTCGCCAAATTTGATTTAGCAGCCCCGCGTTTGATTGCACGCTAAGCGGTGATAAATCTAGCTCAAACTCGCGCTCTCCGTAGCTTTGGCTTAGCGATATGATGCATTGCCGCAGCTGCTCGTCGATACGTACCGCTTCATCTAGGCGGATCGCCGCGCCGCTATCGAGCCTGGTTAGCTTTAGCATGTCGGTGCAGAGCTTGTTTAGGCGGTTTGCTTCCGCGCCGATGGATGCTGCGTATCGCACCGCGCGCTCCTCGCTCACGCCGCCCTCTATCATCTCGCTTAACGCCGCGATCGAGGAGATCGGCGTTTTCATCTCGTGCGAGACGTTTGAGACGAACTCCTTTTGTAGCTGCTCGTGCTTTTGCAGCTTCTGCGCCATTTTATTGACGTTTACTACAAGCTCGTCGAGCTCGTGCATATAGACGTAATCCTCGCGGCGCCTATGCAGCTTACGCTCGGCGCGCGCCTCAAAATCGCCGTTTGCGATCGCGGTGATCGCGCCAAGTAGCCGCTTGATCGGGCGGAATAAAATTTTAAGTCCGAAGTAAAGCAGGGTAAAATTTAGCGCCATCGTGATTAAGCAGATGATCGCGCACAGCGCCACTCCGTCCCAAAACCCGCCGATCTTGCCGCCGATGCCTATGTAAAAAAGCATGCAAACCGCAAAGCAGACGATGAAATTTATCACGCCGAATGCGAGCGAAGAGTAAAACGCGATGAAGCTTTTGAGGCTGATGAGGTATTTTTTCACGCTCACTCCTTTTTTACCGCTTTGTAGCCGAGCCCGCGCACGGTGATTATCTCAAAGTCCTTGGAGTTTTCAAATTTTGCTCGTAGCTTTTTGATGTGCGTATCGACGACGCGCTCGTCGCTGTCCGTTTCGTAACCCCAAATTTCGCTCATTATCTCAAATCTCGTAAAAATTCTGCCCGCGTAGCTTAACAGCAGAAACAAAAGACGAAATTCCTTCGGCGCCAGGCTTATCCGCTCGCCCTCGGTGCGGACGCTAAGCGTATCGTAGTCAAGCTCGCTTTCGCCGATGAGAAGTCGCTTTTCGTTCGCGATCTTTGCGCGCCTTAGCAGCGCATGCACGCGCAGCACGAGCTCTTTTAAATTTATCGGCTTGCTCATATAATCGTCCGCGCCGCTTTTAAAGCCCGTCTGCATATCCTCGATCTCGCTTTTTGCCGTTATAATCAGTATCGGCTGGCTCTTTCCGTCGCGCCTAACGTATCTGCTAAGCTCAAAGCCGTCCATCTTAGGCATCATCACGTCCGAGATGATCAGATCAAAGTGCGCCTCATCCAGCGCCTCTATCGCCTGTTTGCCGTCGAAGGCGCAGCTCACGCTAAAGCCCTCATCAAGCAGTTTTTCTCTTATCGCCGAGCTCAAAGCCTCGTCGTCTTCGACCAGTAAAATATTAAGCATAATCGCTCCCGTTTTGCTAAATTTATGCGCTTAAATTTATACATAAAATTTTAAGAAACAATGAGATATTATACGTAAATTTTTTCAAGGAGTAAAGAATGAATTTCAAAAAAACCATATCGGCTGCCGTTATTGCAGCTTCGGTGCTGGCGCTATTTAGCGGATGCGCGAAAGAGAGCTCTCGCGTAGTGCAAACCCCTACGGTAGCGAGTCTAAATACCAACTACTCGGGCGAGCGGATCGCCGTGTCGGTAGGACGCTTTAACAACCAGTCCTCTTACAACAACGGCGTGTTCTCCGACGGCGAGGACAGACTGGGCAACCAAGCGCAGACAATTTTGATCTCAAGCTTACAACAAACAGGACGCTTCTCGGTGCTTGACCGCACGAATATGCGCGCCATCAAAGAGGAAAGCGCAATCTCCAAAAGCGCACAAAACTTAAAAGGCGCCAGATACGTTATCACCGGCGACGTGACTGAGTTTGGCCGTAAGACGACCGGAGATCATCAGCTGTTTGGAATTTTGGGCAAGGGAAAGACCCAAACCGCGTATTCTAAAGTAAATTTAAACATCGTTGACGTTAGAACCTCCGAGGTAGTCTTTTCGACTCAGGGCGCGGGCGAGTATGAGCTATCAAACCGCGAAGTGCTAGGTTTCGGCGGCACTGCGGGCTATGATTCAACACTAAACGGCAAGGTGTTAAGCCTAGCGATCATCGAAGCGGTCAATAATCTCGTAAACGGCCTTGAAAACGGCGCGTTTAAACTAAGATAAGGATAAAATTTGAAAGCAGGTAGCGTTTTTGCGCTTGCCGCTGCGACCGTGATCTTTTGCGGCTGCGGCGGCGGGACGCGGAATCAAATTTATTACTGGGACGGCAGCTACACGGACTCGACCTATCAATATCTAAAGCAGGAAGGCGACGTAGGCGAGCAGATCGAAGCGCTTGAAAAATCTATCCAAAAGGCATACGAAAAAGGGCTTAAAGTCCCGCCTGGGCTTTATTCACATCTGGGACTTTTGTATCTAAGCGCGGGCAACGGCGCGAGGGCAAGAGAGAGCTTTGAAAAAGAAGCTCAGGCTTTCCCTGAATCAAAGCCGTTTTTGACCTTCGTTACAAACCCCGCCGCGCTTAAAAAAGCTGAGGCTGCAGCCAAGCCCGGCGCCGATAAAGCCCAAGGATCAAGCGGACGCGAAGCCGCCAAAATAGCCTCTGCAAAGCAAGGCAAAGCTGCCACGAAGCAGGGCGGCAAAACGAATAAAAAGGCTAAAAAATGAAAAATAAAGCTCAAATAGCGATTTTTAGCGTATTCGTGGCGCTGTTTTTTAGCGCGTGTGCAAGCTCGCAGCCCGAGATTTACGACTACTCGGCGCTTCAGCAGGCTAAGCCGAGATCGATTTTGGTGCTGATGCCGAGCAACGAAACAACCGAAGTGGATGCAGGTGCTGCCGTGCTCGCCAACGCGATCTATCCGCTAAGCGAGGCCGGGTATTATGTATTTTCGCCCGCGCTCGTGCATGAGACCTTCAAAAATAACGGAATTTACGAGGCGAGCGAGATCCAAAACGTCTCTGCGCACAAGCTAAGACAAATTTTCGGCGCGGACGCCGTGCTATACATAGATGTCGTCAAATACGGCACTTCGTATATGCTGCTAAATAGCGTAAGCGTCGTGGCGGTCAATGCTAAGCTCGTGGATCTGCGAAGCGGTGCGACGCTCTGGGAGGGCTCGGCACAGGTAAGCGACGACTCAAGTAGAGGCAGTAATGATCTTGTAGGCATGCTGATCTCCGCGGTCATCAAGCAGATCGGCGATACCGTCTCCGACGCGGGATACAAGCTATCTGCGAGCGCAGATGCGATGCTGCTAGCTCAGAACTGCAACAAATGCTTGCTCTACGGCCCGTATTCACCGCACTACGGACAAGATCGACAGCTTGGCGGCGGAAAATAAATTTAAAAGGACGAAAATGAAACTAGCCGAGGCGCTGATACTGCGCGCCGACATACAAAAACGCATCGAGCAGCTAAAATCAAGGCTCGCGTACAATGCAAAGGTGCAAGAGGGCGAGAGGCCCAGCGAGGAGCCTAATGCGCTGCTAGCCGAGCTAGACGCGCTAAGCGGCGAGCTTGAGCGGCTAATCGTTCGGATAAATTTAACCAACTGCACCGCAAAAGCGGACGGCAAGAGCCTAACCGAGCTAATCGCCAAGCGCGACATACTCACGCTAAAAGCGGGCGCATTGCGGGCTTTCGCGCAAGCTGCCGCTCAAAAGGTGGAAATTTATTCGCGCAGCGAGATTAAAATTTTAAGCACGGTCGACGTCGCAGCGCTGCAAAAGCAGGTGGACGAGCTAGCAAAGCAGATCAGGCAGCTTGACACGACACTGCAAGGCGCGAATTGGCAGACCGATCTGATCGAAAGCTAAAAGCGTAAAATTTAGAAAAATTTCGGGTAAGTATCGCAAGGGGCGAGTACAAAAAATTATGGCAGCGCTCGCGGAAACGGCGCACCCCTTTTACGATTTATTTTCAGTAAATTTACAAGAGCAATGTAACTACGCAATGTAACTACCGCGTACTGATCTAGCGATACCCAGGGCGGGAACGGGGAAATTTGAAACGAAATTTTGATTTTTACGGCGCAGCTTGCTGGCTCGCGGCAAAATTTAATGGCGATTTTGGCGGGCTTGACGCCCAAATTTTGCGTTAAATTTAGGCGCGCTTGTCATTTTGCATTTTGACTGCCGAACATCAAATTTTACAAAAATCATAAATTTAGCCAAATTTAAAGGATGAAATTTGAAATTTAAAACCCTTGCATTAGCGGCCGCATTTTTCTTTGCGACGAGCGTAAATGCAGAGCTCGCGACAGAAGCGAATTCCATAAATTTTAAAGAAACGAGCGGCGCGGAGCAAAATGTCGCGGACGCAAAAGATGCCAAATTTCAACACGCGCGATTTAAGAGCTCAGATACCGCAGCGCACGGCGCAAGCTCAAACTCATCGCAAAAAGTAACCCTCATCGATGAAGCGAAAAATTTTTACCGCGTGGATGAGCTGCTGTTTCGCAGCGCTCAGCTTGACGGAGGCGATGCCGCGAAACTGCATGAGCTTGGCATCAAAAGCATCGTAAATCTGCGCCATTTTAGCAGAGGCGGCGATAGAAGGGCGTTTGGGGATCAATTTTGGCTCGCGAACAAGCCGCTTCAAAGCTGGGAGATAAAGCCCGCGCAGATCGCGGACGTCTTGCGCACCATTCGCGAGCGCCAAAAGGAGGGCGCCGTGCTAGTGCACTGCTATCACGGAGCCGATCGCACGGGGCTTGTGGTGGCGATGTACCGCG
>CAUPZQ010000027.1:0-30347 GCA_963515915.1 uncultured Campylobacter sp. | reverse complement strand
TTAACATGGTGGCTAGGTTATTTAAAGGGGTTGGGGTTTAAATTTTAAGGGGGGGGAGGGGGGAAGATAAAGGTATTATTCCTACTATGGATAGCGCCTTTAAGTCTATGTGCCTATGTGTTTTAGCAATTTCCGGATAAGCGGAAAAACAGTAAGATAGAGAGTTAAAGCAAATCTATCCGCAGTTTGTCATTCTACAGCTTACCGCAATTAGCGTATGAGCTGCCTTATCCTCTTAAAAAAGCACTTACTTTCCCTCCCTTCCCATATATTACTTCATCACTACTTCTTTCCTAAGCGCTCATCCTCATTTTAGCGTATTGCTTTCTTTTGGAGTGCTCGCCTTTTTTGATACTAAAGACGAGTGCTTGCGAGGATAGGGCTGCGATAGATTATATAAATTCTGAAGCATTCCCATTCTTTTTTAGCCTTACGCTTTTTACTAGTAATTTCTTGCATATTACATATTAGCTTTCATATATTTTAATGCTCGGTTTGTAGGTTGTGCTTCATTGCTCCCCGGCTCTAATAGGAGGCCTACTTTAATTGACTTCATAACCTTTCATAGGTTTACCGGGTTGCTTCATTGTCTTTAGCCCCAGGTTTAATAAAATACCCCCCCCCGTCTTTTAAAACAGCTCATACCATTTTTTTCTTTTCTAGCTATATTGTTTTCATAAGGTATTTTTTAAATATCCTTATAACGTTTTTACTAAGGAGAAAGAATGTTTTATATGTTAAAAAGCCTTTAGGCTTTTGAAGTAGCCTTTAAAGTTTATATATTATGGTTTTTCGTTGGGTTACGTTATCGGTAATGTTTTATTGATAAGCTTTAGCTTATCAAGCATTCTTAATCTTTAGTTCCCCGCTGGCGGTTTGGGGTAATAAGAAAAATCGCAGAGGTGCATTATAGCTTCGCACATTAATCTAAAAAGCTTCTGTTTTAACTAAATTCTAAAGATGTAACGTCTTTTTGCCCCTAGAGTTTTTTCCCTAGATAGCCTTCTTCTTCGTTTTATTTATTGCCTAAGTGCATTAAATTTGAAAAGGGGACTATCTGAAAAGCCGCGTGGAGGTAGCGCCTCCGTTAAAGGTTACGGGGCTTGTCTCACTCGTCGCTAGCGGAGCGTTTGCTCGTCTGCTACCGCCGTTGCGATTATTCCTTGTAGGGGTATTATTGCATAGGCGGAATTTTCTATATCTAGTGGATAGAATAAACTTTTATTTCTTTCAGGAGTATTTTTTGTCTAGTACTATATTATAAATAGTATTGATCTTAATATATTTTTATCGCTTGTGGGGATATTATTTACCAAAGTAGCTCTTTTATCATAGATAGAGCAACCTCTTAGCCTATCCATTTTAAGGATATTTTTTATGTGTAGCCTTGCTTTTGATATTTTGGGCTTTACTCTAATAGAATGCTTGAGTATCGAAAAGGTATTCAATCTATTTAGGTATAGAAGAAAGATTGAAGTATTGAGGGCGGCTACCCCTCATTTTTTAATCGCTCTCCCATATTTTAAAAGCCTTTGGCTATCTTAATACTATATAAGAAAATAGCATGGCTTCCTTTATACTTTTAAAGAAGCCTCTAAGCCTTTGACTTTTTATCTGCAAATGAAAGCAAAAGAAGAGATTAATAAATTTGAGCTAAGAAGCTTTTAAGATCTTTCTAATATAATCCCCTTGTTCATAAGGACGAAGAAGGCTTTGAGCTTTTATCTGTTTTTATTTGTTCTCTGCCTTAAAGAACAAACATCTTACAGATAGGCGCTTAAGGCATTTAGTGAAAATGTATTAATCAACATCTTTAAGATTTTAAACCTTGAGCTGCTATAAGGCTTAAGCTAAATTTCTTAAGGTTTGAAACTTCTTAACTCATTTTTGCTTATTATTTAAAGTTTCCTTAAGAGACTACAAATATTTTTATATAGTTTTTTAAAAGACTATATACTGATATTCTGTAATCGAGTGTTCGGGGGAATTCTGAGGGTTGTAAAAATTCAACGCAGGACACCACTTTTATTACTAATTAAATCGCAAATTCTATGATTGATCGTTTATATCTAAAAGCCAAAAATAAGTAAGGATATAAAATGAAATTTTTTCTAATCATACTTAGTATATTTCTTTGTATTTATATTGTTCTTTCGGTGCTAAGTTTTTCACCTTGTGATATTAACGATATGTTGAGGCAAAACTACAATCGTATGGAGCAAAAATGCAGATTAAAATTGATACAACGAGCTAATAATGGCAACAGCGGGGCATATAGGCGACTTTTCTATTATTATGAATTTTATTTTTTAGATAGATATTGTATAGATCAAAAGGCGCAGCAAGAATTAGACAAAGAGGAGCTAAATTTTATTAAAAAATTTCATTCTGGAAATTTAGATCTATGCACAAATAACGACTTTATAGTTGGTTTATTAAAAAAGTGCGTTTCGAAAGAGGGAAATTTCACATTATGTACCGAGCGGATCGGAAAGGAAAAAGAGATTAATATGGATGAAGTCATACATCTATACTACTCGGATAGAAAGCCGAAAGAATAAGAGATTTCATGAAAAATAAAATTTACTTTATTGCCGCCGCTATAATATTATTTACGTGGATATTTTATCTATATAAAGAGCAAAGCGCCTCTTGCGATATAAAAGATCTTTTTATGGGCGATTCTGAAATAACAAAAGAGTGTAGAATTGCTATAATAAAGCAATTTGAAAAGAACGGTAACCCGCGCGCATATAAAAGGCTGAGTTTAGTTTATGGAAAAATTTTAAGCGAAAGACCGACAGAAGAGGTTTTAGATGAGCTAGATCAAGAAGAGATAGAATTTTTGAAAAAATTGTATCCTGATTCAAAAATTTTATCTAAAGAGTCGCCAAGCAAAAAATAATCAATTTTTATAAACGCAAATTTGCCATAAAGATGGCTAATTTAATAAAGAAATGAAAAGGACGGTGATTAATGGAGTTAGAACTTTTATACCAGAATTCAACGAATTCTAATAAATTCAGCATCAATTCGTTTGTCGGGAAATTTATATATCAAAGAACCTGGTCGGATTGCGACTATTGGGAGTTAGATAAAACTTTAATGCAGATTTTGAGCTTTTATCATAAAAAAACGCTTCCAAGAGAAATTTTCATCGCAATACTAGCGATATTTAATGATGTTATCGGCGTGGAGGACAAATCGGGAATTTATGTAAGCAATATATTGTGTGCGAAAAACAGCGACGGCGTAGTGCCTAGCATATATGATAGATTTGAAAGATTAAAGGTTCTGTGCAATAGCATCGTATTCAAAGAAAAGCTTGACAATAGCGGTTTTTGGTATGCTCCAAAGGATTGATGCAATGAATCTTGTAAATTTTTATAGAAATACCGCATTTGATGATAGATATGATGCAAATTCCTTTATAGGTATGATTTTGGATTATAATTTATGGTCTGATGATGAATATTGGAAATTGGAAGCCGATTTAAAAAAGATTTTGCGGCATTATAAAAACAAAGAGTTGGACCCAGAAATAATGCAAGGCATTATTTCTATCTCTAATGATATATTTCTAAACGGAAGTTGGCGCGACGTAGATATAGACGCAAAAAGCGAATGTTTTAAAACGTATAAATATCAAGAAGATACAAAGCCGAATATTTTCGATAGATTTCGCCGTATAAAAAGCTTATTATTGGCGGTTGCATCGGGAGATGAAAATTTTTATAAAATCAAATTTTTCTATGAAAATTAATATAAATGATCTTTGCTTCGCAAATATGGTGTATAATTTAGCAAAAGCAAAAATTACGGTGGATAGAGACGAAAGGGCATAAAATGACATATATAAAAACATATCCCGATATGGTAGAGATGAGCGATTTTTTTGGTTTTTATCCGGATGAAATAGATAGCGATATTGGAAAATATACGTTTGAAATAGACGGGCTGATATTTACATATTGTATAGTCGAGGGATGGGTGGAAATTACTATAAAAGCAGGCAGAAAGACGGCTATCGAATCCTTAAAAATCAGAAGAAATAAAGATGGCGAATTTATAGAAATAGGACAGAATTTTGCTATAGATAGAATAGTACAGATAGAGTTGTATATAAGACCGAAAATTTTATTAAAATATGCGAGTTTGGAATGCTGGATGAAACCCACATCCCAATAAAAGGAAACCCAAATGCAAATTGATGGAAAACATATATTTCGCAAGGGCGTGCTTCTGTACAAACTATGCGTAATGGCTTCTTTAGAATATCAAGATAAATATCTTGTGCACGCTACAGATGAAGATTGTGAAAATCCTAAGGAGATGGTATATTTTTTATGTGATTCTTGCGCTAATGCCCTATTGGAGGAATTTGAATTTTGCTTCTTGCCATACGAAAGGGATGCGCTAAGAGAGCTTAGGTCTCTTATTCTTAAAAACTTTAAGGACGATAGATCATTATACGTAGATGATTATGAATATTTAGTCTATCACAATAAATCTTGGATAGAGGTCAGAGAGCTAGCTCTAAAAACAATTCATATTTTCGGATACGATTTAGATGACTTTAACTATGACTTCGATTAGACTTGATTTGGAAATGCGGTTTTAAATGAATAAAAAGATATTTTTAACTATTTTATCGGCAATAGTCGAGGATGGCGATTATATCTCTTTATGGGAGATCGTTTGGGAATTAAATTCTATTAACGTTGCCAATTCGCTTAAAGTAGCGAAAGAAATTTTATTGTCCTTATACGAGCAAGGGTATATAAGATTGTTTAGTTCAAATTGGGGTTGTGGCACAGAAATGAAAGAGATATGTGATAAATCTGAAATTTTAAATATTTTAAGAGATGATAAAAATTATGAGCCGGTTGGCGTAAATAGTAAATATTTTTGCGTAACCGAAACGCAGCGAGGAAGAGCTTATTGCGCAAAACAATGCTAAAATACGAAAACAATAGTTTGGACGGTATAAAATGAGAATAAAAGCACTCGATCTAAATTTAAGCCCATACGTTTATTTCTTTGGCGAAGTTGAAGATTTTAGGTTTAAGATTTTTAAAGATTTTCAAGCCGCAAGCGGGAAAAGATCGCTGGATTTTTATGAGCTTGAGGCGTTTAGCCTAATGAAAAGCACCGAAGTCTATGAGACCGACTCTATCGCCAGTGCATTAATTCATAATTTTAATTTATGCGATGAGAATGTAAAAGATATTTTAATAATGCTCTTTGGGCAGTTTTATCTAAATAATTTCATAGATACCGACATAAAATATAAAAATAGCGCTAATATAAATTTAAATATGAAAAAATTTGAAGAATGGAAAATTTTAAGAGAAAATTTCTTTTATAATTTAGATAAATTTATAGCTCGCTCATACGAGTATCTAAGAAATTATACTCACGCAGACGGCGCCTTTTGGGAGGAGCCGAATCGGTGGTGCCATCATAATATATATATGTTTATCACGGAATGCGGCAAAAGATATTATGATGAAATTTTGATTCCTAGCCTCTACAATAAATACAAACACATAGAGGTCGATATCGATGAAAAAGGGAAAGTGACAAGGTGGTATGGAATATAAAAGTAATAAAATTTAGGAGAATAAAATGGCGAGAGGAAGAAAAGCACTTTTGCAATCACTTTTTGCTTTAGCGTCAATTGAATTTCAAACAAAGTATATTGATAATGCCGATGCAGATGCCGATGTATATACATCGCCGGAAGAATTGCTAGAGGATCTAAGTAGTGCCTGCATAGAGGCGCAATCATTTAAGGAAGAATTTACGCAAGATGAATTAGAACGATGTGAAGCAATGAGAGATAAGATAAAAAGTCTTCCCAATGAAGATATATATAAAACGCCTCTTTGGGAAAAACTACGTAAAGAAGCGAAAGATTTTTTAAATTTTATGGGTTATAATGTAAGCGATATCGACGATAGCATTTTTAAGCAATTTTAATTTTAGCCTTATGAATTTGTAGTATTAAATTTACATACAATTATAGGGCAAAAGTAATGATATTTTAAAAACGCTTTCGATGTTAAAATTTATGAAATATCACGCCGCGCCGTAAAGTGGTCAGAAATTTCTTTGAGACAGGATTAAAGAGTATGGAAAAAAAATGACGGAAGTAGTGATTGACTTTGATGAATTACAAAAAGACAGAAGATATATTGATGAGTGGCATGATTATTGCCCCAAAGAAATAGAGCATAAGTTATACTCATATTTATCCGAAAAGCTCTCTTTGCCGCTACGTATCGGTCCTAATGCATTCGCAGACTTCTTTTGGTTTCTGCGATTTAAGGAGTAGAAATACTATAGCGAGGAAGAGTGGGAGCAATATGAAGATAAAGACGAATGGGAAAGCTATAGCGAATATATCGAGGAAAAAGAAGAAAACTCACGATACGGTTTAAAAAATAAGCAAGGCGTTCGAGACGATTTAAAGTTGATTTTCTTAAATTTTAATGCATTTAAGAAAAAATACGGTGATTTGGCTGAGCAGTTACTCGATGTGATACAATTTACGCTCTCGGAGACCGCCAAATACCCAGATCACGATGACTTGCTTGATATTCAAATAGAAATTCGAAGCTAGAAGATTATGAAGCGGCGATGAGAAATAAATTCGAGAAAAGAAGCGAATGAGATATAACGATCTGATATTTTTAAATTTATTCAGTAATTAGAAGATGAATTTGCGGGAGTCGGTCGGTGCGACTTTGTAATTTATTTGGAAGAGCTAGTTAAGGCTGGAGAATATGGTATAGCGCTGGAAGATTTTTTAGTTCAAATGTATGAATATGATATAAAAATTTCTTCTAACGACTTAACAATTATAAAAAATTTATGCGAAGGCGTGAATATAGGTAGTGATTTATGGTCAGTTCTAAGCATTAGAGCGGCGGGCGATTAAAAATATACCGAAAGAGGGTCAATGATAGAGGAATATATAAAAATAATAGAGGATTTTTTGCAAAACAGAATCGACGTATTTGAATTCGAAAAGATATATTGGGATAAATTTATGAATGATAAAAATTTCCCTGATGAATATTATGAGCCACTAAACAGGCTTCTTACCGATATCGATGAATTCGAACCAGACGAAGAGTTGAGAGGTGATGATACGGTAGGTGATTCATTAAGCGAAGAGGATTTAAGGAAGTGCGCGAAAAAGGCTTTAAAACAAATTGCACTTTTAAAATATTAGTTCCTACAAAAATAAAAATATATTACGATATAATGCGGGCAAACCCACATCCCAATAAAAGGAAACCCAAATGCAAATTAATGGAAAAGAGATATTTGAAAAAGGTCGTCTCGTGTTTAATTTAAGCCGAATGGCTTCTTTGGAATATCAGGATAAGTATCTAGTACATGCCACGGCTAAATATTATGAAGATCCATCGGAAATGGCGGAACTACTATGCGATGAATGCTGGCGAGCTCTTGACGAAAAATTTGAATTCTGTTTCTTACCCTATGAAAGAGAGATCTTAAAAGAGCTTGCAGAGCTTATTTATAAATATTTTAAAGATCAAAGCTTGCTAGAGGGAGATACCTACGAATATTTGGTTTATCAGAACAAATCCTGGATAGAGGTCAGAGAATTAGCTTTAAAAACTTTGCATATTTTCGGATATGATTTAGGTGACTTTGATCTGTATTAAGCTCACGGAGACAGCACTTAAATAAAAAGGAAATCTAAATGCAAATTAATGGAAAAGAGATATTTAAGAAAGGCACTCTTATGTGCCGCCTAAGTCGAATGGCTTCTTTGGAATATCAGGACAAATATATCGTTCATCCCACAATCAATAAATATGAAGATCCGTCGGAAATGGCGGAACTCTTATATACCGAATGCAAGAACGCTTTATTGGAGCAATTTGAATTTTGTTTCCTGCCATACGAGAGAGATGCGCTAAGAGAGCTTATGGAGCTTATAGATAGATACTTTAAAGATCAAAGCCTACTAGAAGGTGTATGTGAATATTTGGTCTATCACAATAAATCTTGGGTAGAGGTTAGAGAGCTAGCCTTAAAGACTTTGTATACCTTCGGGTATGATTTGGAAGACTTCGACTATGATTAGACCAGGATTGGATCTGGCAGAATGAAATTTATCCTACATATCTTTACTCTGCTACTATACCTAAGCGCTTGGGCTCTGCTTGGTTGTATACAGCGAAAATAAAACCGATGCCACGCAAACGAATAGTTTTATTTCGGGTTGCGCTTGGTTGCGCTGCATCACACCGCACGCCGTAACGACACATCTAACGCCGCCAGGCCGTGCTTTAGCCGCTACGTCGCGATGCGTACTATCGCTGCGCCTCGAATCCTTGCGCCCGAAGCGCCTAGATCATCTTTCCGATGAGTTTTTCTTTAAATTCCTTGTAAATTTCAGGGCCCGCGTGTTTGTATTCGCTCGTCAGCTTGTTGTGAAATTCCGCCATATCGCCGCCGCTTTCGCGGTATAGCTTGATCGCGTTTCGCCTTACGGCGCCGTCTTTTAGGTCGCTATCGTAGGCGATGCTCGCGTATCGCGTCCGCGCGCCGTCCTTGATCTCGCGGTAGGCCTCGCAGCCTCTGGTTCTGCCGAGCTTTGCGACGCACGCGGCATAGAGGGCTTGTAGGCTCACGCACTGGGGTATCAGCGCCTCCGCCGCGGCAATGTCTGCTTTGGCGATTTTAGAATTTGCAGCCTTTTGCTCCTGTTGCGCAGTTTTTGGCTCCTGCTTTGTAGCTTTTGGTTCCGCTTTTTGGACTTTTTTCTCCGCCATGCCGTTTGCTTTGCTTTGTTTTGCGCTCGCTCCTGCGGCATGAGAGACTAGACTGATCTTTTCAAATTTAGGATTTTTGCGGTAGTTTAGATTATTAAAGAATTCTATCACGTCGTCGTAAAATTTATCGTTGCTGACGATGCCGATCTTGCCCTCCTGCCCGCAGAGCTTGCCCATCAAAAACACGATGATCTTATCGGCGAAATCCTTTCTTTGCTTACCGATCGTAAAGACCTCGCCTATGCTAACGCCCATCTTCGATAGGCGCGCAAGGGTCAAGGCGCCGATCTTTTTGGCGGTGTTGGAGACGATATTTAGCTCATCGCCCTCTTTGAGATTTACGACGTCGAAGATATTATCGACGTCTATATTTTCGTCGTCTATGATAAAATGGGTCAAAGTTTTTCCTTTAAATTAAATTTCAATGCCCGCGCTCGCGCAAATTTCATCTCTAAAGCGCGCAAAAGGCTTCATCGCGGGCTGGTTTTGCAGATGCTCGCCGATGGGCTTTTGCATCCACGCCATATCGTACCAGCGGCCGAATTTATAGGCGCAGCGCTCGAATTTACCGACGAAGCGAAAACCCATACGCTCGTGAAATCGCACGCTAGCGTCGTTTAAGTATTCGTCATCCCCGCAAGCGATGCAAGCGTTCATATCTACTATGTTTTGAGCCCTAAGCGCGCGCTGTAGCGTCTCGTAGAGCAGTCTGCCGATACCAAAAGCGTGCGCGTTTCGCGACACATAAACCGAGCTTTCCGCCGACCAATCGTATGCCGCGCGCTCTTTGAAAACCGAAGCGTAGGCGTAGCCGAGAATTTGCCCGTGTTTTAAATTTACGCCGCTTTGCTTTGTCGCGACGATTAAATTTGTGCTATTTTGTTTCGTCGCGGCGCTTGTGCGATCTCGCGCCTCGTCTGCGGGCGAAATTTCACTATCTGCGCCTGCCGCGCTCGCAGAAATTTTAAAATTTTCATCTCGCTCATCGTCTGCGCCTGCCGCCTCGTCGCTTACGTAAGCGAGCAGATAGGGGTATCTTTGCAGCGTTTGCTCGATGCGCTCTGCAAATTCCGCGGCGCCGGGCACGTCGTATTCAAAGCTGATCGCCGTTTGCTTTACGTAAGGCGCGTAAATTTCAAGCAGCGCGTCCGCATCTTGCGGCGTTGCGAGCCGCAGTTTTATCCGCATAAAATCTCCTTTAAATTTCGCCGTTTTGTATAATTTCGGTTTTAAGCTTATCTAAATTTACCGCCGCGACCGGCTTTTAAATTTAGCGGGAATTTTATCTCACGCGCAAAACGACTAAATTTCAGAGGCGTGTTTGAGCGCGTAAATTTTAAAATTTAACCCGCGCAAGCCTCTATTCGCCGAAAAGTCGCCAAAACTCGGGCGCAAATTTCGTCGGCGCAAATTCTATGATCTCGTATTTTGCGACGCCGTTTTGAAAGAACGGATCTTGCGCGATGATCTCATCAAGCTCCGCGCGATCTTTGGCGTTGATTAAGATGATGCCGCCCGTGCGAGGGACTTTGCGCCCCGAGCAGATAAATTTATCCGCCGCATAAAATCGGTCTAAAAACGCGTTGTGCTCGTTGATGAAGCGATCGATTTCGCTAATTTCTTTAACGTAAGTGAGGTTTGCAATAAACATTTTGATCCTTTGTGAGATTTAAAGCGCGATTTTAGCATAAAATTCCAACGGATAAAATTCCCGCCGGAATTTTCGCGCGCTACGCTATAAAAAATATCGGCGAAATTCCGATTATCGCGCAGCCAAACGCTGCGTAGCGAAGCTTTATCGCAGCGAGCGCGCAGATGTTTGCGAGCGCGAAAAGAAGCGGCGGAATTTGCGCCTGAAAGCTCGGTAGCGCAAAGTTTAAAAACGCAAGCAGCGGCGTATCGAGCGCGCCGCCGAGCCCGAATAGATGCAAAAATATGCTTAGCGGATAAAAGATCACAAACACGTATCCCAGCGGCATGACGCTAAGCTGCTGCAGCGAAGCGGTCGGGAAGAAATAATAGACCGCCACATTCATGCTGAGCCAAACGTAGAGATTGAAAAGTATGATGTTCTGCCAGAGCTTAAATTTAGGCGCGAAATGGTGCAGATAGAGGAAAATATACAGCACGCCGAGGCATGAGAAATAAAATCCGATCGAAAAGGCCAAGTGCGGGAAAAACGCGAGCAGAAGCGCGATCGTTAGGAAGAGGTTCGTAAATTTAAGTACGTAGAAATTTCGCATCGCGAGGTAAAAGCCCACGCAGCACATCGCAAGCGAGCGTAGAAAGCTCGGCGTAAAATCGAGCACGAAGAGATATCCGCTCATCAGCACGATCACAAAGACGCTAAGATCGCGCCTCGCGCTGCGGTATGGAAAGTAGCGATCCTGAAAATAGCGGTAGATCGGCATTGCAAGCAGAAAGACCGTGCTAAAGATAATGCCCAGATGAAAGCCGCTGATCGAGATGATATGCGCTATGCCCCAGTTCGTCACGCTAGCGCGCAGTGGTTTTGAAATTTCGGTCGCAAAATACAGCGCGGAGTAAAGATCCGCCGCCATCTCATCTTCGTGCTGGGCTCGGACGAACTCTATGGCGTGCCATTTTGCCCCGGAGGGTGCGGTCTCAGCTGAAATTTTAAAGCTTGGCGCGTAAAAGCGCTGCTTTAAAAAATCCAAAAATTTTACGTTTTTGGTTACGATGCCGATATTTACGCGCGCGAAGCGGTGAAATTCCCGCCCGAGCCCGGTAGTCGTGTAGAGGGTGAAATCCGCCGTTTTTAGCTTTAGCACCGTGTAGGTGCGGCCGCGCTCGTTCGTTTTGGCGTAGGCGTTTAAAATTTGCGCGTCGTAAAAAGCGTAGTTTTTCGCGCGAAATTCTTTGAATTCATAAAATTTCAGACCTAAGTTTATCGATAAAATTCCAAGCAAAAGTAGCAGAAAGTATAAAATTTCACGTTTGCGGTAAAAGAGTTGAAGCTTCACGGGCGGTATTTAAGTTCGCGCATGCGGTAGAATTTTAAAAGTTCGCACGCGGCGAAACTTTAAAATTCCAAGGCTCTGTAGCCGTGCCGCCTCGTAAAAACCGGGCAGCGCGGCATAAAATTTGGTCTTAGCACGAATAGTTCGTCGCAAACTCAAACGGCGTAGGGCGCGCCTCGTAAGGCCAAACCTGCGTTTCAAATTTAAAATGCTGATAGGTCTCGATAAAAAGCTCGCTCATTATCGGGCGCAGATACTCATTATCGCGGATCACCGCCTCTAGGCTGCCGCGAAGCGTGTGCGGAAGCTGCTCAATACCGCGCTCGCGAATTTCATCCAAGTGCAGTTTGAATAAATTCTCATCCATCGGCCCGACCGGCTCGGTTTTGTTTTTGATGCCGTCAATCCCCGCCATAAGCATCGCCGCAAATGCTAAATACGGGCACGCGGTGCTATCGGGGAAGCGCATCTCTGCACGCACGGAGTTCTCGCCGCTGCCGTAAGGGATACGGATCGAAGCGGAGCGGTTTTGGCTCGAATAAGTTAGAATGGACGGCGCCTCAAAGCCCGGGATCAGGCGCTTGTAGCTGTTGGTACTCGGGTTCGTAAACGCCGCGACGCTGCGCGCATGCTTTAGCACGCCGCCGATGTACCACCTCGCCGCGTCGCTTAAATTTGCGTAGTTGCCCTTTTTGTAAAAGATATTTTTGCCCTTTTTCCAGATCGATTGGTGCACGTGCATTCCGCTGCCGTTATCGCCGTAGAGCGGCTTTGGCATAAAGGTCGCGGTCTTGCCGTTTAGGTGCGCGACCATCTTTACGACGTATTTGTATTTTTGCACATTGTCGGCGGCCTCAACGAGAGTGCCGTATTTAACACCGATCTCGCCCTGTCCTTGCGCTACTTCGTGGTGGCAGATGAAGGTCTCAAGCCCGATCTGCTCAAGTACCTTTAGCATCTCGGCGCGCAGATCGACCATCGAATCGACGGGCTGGACGGGGAAGTAGCCGCCCTTTACGCCCGGGCGGTGACCGCTATTAAAGCCGTCTTTGTAGTTTTTGCCGCTGTTCCAATGCCCCTCTTCGGTATCCACCTTAAACATCGCGCAGTTCATATCGTCGATGATCTTTACGTCGTCGAAAACGAAAAACTCATTCTCCGGTCCGAAGTAGCAGGTATCTCCAAGACCCGTGGTTTGCAGAAACTGCTCGGCTTTTTTAGCGATAGAGCGCGGGCATTTTTCGTAAAGCTCGTTTTTGTAGATGTCGTAAACGTCGCAGATGACGATGATCGTCACGTCAGCGGTGAATGGATCCAAAAACGCCGTTTGCACGTCGGGCTTTAGCATCATATCGGATTTATCGATCGGCTGCCACGCCGCTACCGAGCTCGCGTCGAACGGAATTCCGTCGGCGAAGTCCTTCGGCAGGCGCTTGTAGTTGTAAGCGACGTGGTGCCAGGTACCCTTTAGATCGGTAAATCTAAAATCCACGAACTCGACCTCGTTTTCATCGCAAAATTTAAAAAATTCCTTCACGTCATTAACAAATTTTCCCATATTTTTCCTTTTTTCCGCCCGTATTCGGGCTAAATTTAACAACGGATTTTAACATTATTTAGTTGAAATTCGACTTTATCTGCGCCGTTTTGCGCGCCGCGATTTTTAAAATTTTGCACCGCCGAAAATTTTAAAATTTCTCGCCGCCGCGCCTTTTGAAATTTAAAAGCGGCCGCCGTTAAAATTTACGCCAACTTTACAAACTCACGTTCGCGATTTTTGAAAACAGCGATCTTATCGTAGCCGAACTCGCGCGCTTTGGCGTAAATTTTATCGTAGTTTAGCGCTACTTGGGCAACCAAGTGCGCATCCGAGCTAAGCGTAATCGGCACGTCTGCATCCGCTAGCACCTCCAAAAGCGCGTCGCTTGGATAAATTTCATTTGCGGGCTTGCGAAGCCCCGCGGAGTTTAGCTCCACGACGATGCCGCTTTTTTTGATCGCGTTTATCGCGCCGCCTGCTAAAACTCTGATATCTTTTTTCGGAGTAAATTTAAAAATTTTAATCAGATCCATGTGCCCTAAAATGTCGAATTTTCCGCTTCTGCACAGCGCGCAGATCAGCGCAAAGTATTCGCGATAAACGTCGTCTATCTCGCGCCCGCTCCACTGATCTAAAAATTCCTCATTATCAAAGCCCCAGTTGTTTAAAAAATGCACCGAACCGATGAGATAATCAACCTCGCGCGCGAAAATCCGCTCATCCATTAACTCTTTTTTCGTCATAAAATCGACCTCGTATCCCAGCCGCACGTCGATCCGCCCGCTAAACTCATCCCGCAGATCCCTAATCATCCGCTCATAAAGCTCCATCTGCTCGAAGCTCATTCGGTATTTTTGATCAAAGTTCATCGGCGCGTGATCCGCAAAGCCGAAAATTTCTATGCCTCGTGCGATCGCTGCTTCTAAATACTGTCGCGGCTCGCCGCTAGCGTGGTTGCAAAGATAGGTGTGGTTGTGTAGATCGGCTCGCATCAACTGCTCCTTAAATAAAATTTTGGCTAAATTGTAGTAAAATCGCGCTTAAAAAATCACTAGGAATGTATTTGAAAAAACCCGAACTCTTAGCTCCTGCTGGGAATTTAACGAAACTAAAAATCGCCCTAGCTTACGGCGCGGACGCCGTGTATGCAAGCACCGGCTCATTTTCGCTGCGCCAGCGAAGCGCAAAGGAATTTAGCAAGGAAAGCTTCGCGCAGGGCGTCGCGTACGCGCACGAGCGCGACAAGAAGCTCTACGCGACCGTAAACGGCTTTGCGACCAACGGCCAGCTTGAAAATATCAAAAGGCATCTGGAATTTCTTCGCGACCTGCGCGTGGATGGAATTTTAATCGCCACTTTGGGCGTCGCAAACCTCGCGCGAGCAGTAGCGCCGCAAATCCCGATTCACGTCTCTACCCAAGCTAACGTGCTAAATTATCTGGATGCGCAGGTTTGGGCGGAGCTCGGCGCAGTCCGCATCGTCGCGGCGCGGGAGATGACGCTCAAAGACGCCATAGAAATCAAAGATAAAATTCCAAGCTTAGAGATTGAAATTTTTGTACACGGCTCGATGTGTTTCGCATACAGCGGGCGCTGTCTTGTTAGCGCGGTGCAAAGCGGGCGCTTCAGCAACCGCGGAAGCTGCGCGAACGACTGTAGATTTAACTACGAGCTTTATGCGAAAAATCCCGAAACTAGCGCGCTTTTCCGCTTACAAGAGCGCGAGGGGGAGGGCACTTTCGTAATGAACGCGAAGGATCTTAGCCTCATTTCGCACGTGCAAAAGATCATGCAAACGGGCGCGATCGACAGCTTCAAAATCGAAGGGCGTACCAAGAGCGAATACTACGTCGCATGCGCCACGAATGCCTATCGCGCGGCGATCGACGATGCCGCGGGCGATAAATTTGAGGCCGGCGTTTACGAGCGCGAGATCGCGACGCTTAAAAACCGCGGTTTTAGCGACGGATATTTGATAAAGCGCCCGTACGAGCGAGAGGATACGCAAAATTTAGACCGCAGCATCGAGCTTGGCACGCATCAGGTCTGCGCGATCTCGCAAGACGGCGAGTTTATAAGCGTCAAGGATAAAATTTTACCCGGCGTTTCGTATGAAATTTTTGCTCCGCGCGGCTTTGAAATTTGCGCTTGCGATAATGAAATCGGCGAAATTTTTGAGCTTGACGGCAAGCCATATTTAAAATTTAAGAAGCTGCAAAGCCGCAGCGGTAAGGAATTTAGCGAGATTCACAGCGGCAATCTAAATGAGATTAAGCTACCTGCGAAGCTCGCGGAGTTTTGCTTTTTAAGAAAGGAGATAGAATGAAATTTGTTTCTATAATAATGGGCTCAAAGAGCGATTACGAGGTCGTTTACGAAGCGGCTAAAATTTTAAACGAATTCGGCGCGGCGTACGAGATGATCGTATCTTCGGCGCACCGAAGCCCCGCCCGCACGGCAAAATATGTCGCGGACGCCGAGAAAAAAGGTGCGCAGGTTTTCATCTGCGCGGCGGGCATGGCGGCGCATCTTGCGGGCGCGGTCGCTGCGAATACGACCAAGCCGGTGCTCGGTGTTCCGCTCGGCGGTAGCGCGCTTAGCGGCGTAGATGCGCTGTATTCGACCGTACAGATGCCTGCGGGTATCCCCGTCGCGACGCTTGCGATCGGCAAGGCGGGCGCAAAAAACGCGGCGTATCTGGCGGTGCAAATTTTAGCTCTAAACGACGAGGTGCTAAGCTCGAAGCTAAAGGCGGATCGCGCGGCAAAAGCGGAGGCGCTGAAAAAGGACTCCGAGCAGATCGAAGTGCTGCTTGAAGATTAATCTATGAAAATTTTAAAATTGCGCGAAGGCTTTGAAATTTGTGGGCTAAAGACTCGCACGAATAACGCAGATGAGATGAGCGGACGAGGGGTGATCGCAAATTTGTGGGGCGAGTTTTTAAAATTTAACGCTAGCAGAAGCAGCGCTGCGAAAAACGAAATTTACGCCGCATATTACGACTACAAAAACGGCGCACAGGGCGAATACTTCGTGCTAATAGGTACTTGCTCGCAGGAGGGGCGCTATAAAGAAAGCCACGACGAAGCTTGCAAATCCGCAAAGCAGTGCTGCAAAAATGAGCGCGATGAAACCTGCGATAAATTACGTATCGAAGCGGGCGATTACGCGGTTTTTGATTTTGCGAACGAGCCTACGAGGGCGGGCGAATGCTCGGCTGAAATTTTGAAATTTTTTGAAAGCTCAAAACTTCAAAGAGCCTTTAAAACGGACTTTGAAAAGCTCTTTGGAAGATAAAATTTAAATTTACATATCGATAAAAGGATAAAAATGACGTTTTCACAGATTATTTTGACGCTTCAAAACTACTGGCACGAGCAGGGCTGCTTGCTCGTTCAGCCCTACGATATGCCCGCGGGCGCAGGCACCTATCATCAGGCTACCTTTTTGCGCAGCCTAGGAAGCAAACCTTGGCGCGCGGCATACGTCGCACCTTCGCGCCGCCCAACAGATGGGCGCTACGGCGAAAACCCAAACCGCCTCGGCGCGTATTATCAGTTTCAGGTGATCTTAAAGCCGAGCCCGGATAATATCCAAGAGCTCTATCTAAAAAGCCTAGAGAAGCTGGGGCTAGATCTTAAAAGCCACGATATCCGCTTCGTAGAAGATAACTGGGAGAGCCCGACGCTAGGGGCCTGGGGGCTTGGTTGGGAGGTTTGGCTGGACGGCATGGAGGTGACGCAGTTTACATATTTTCAGCAGGTAGGCGGCATCACGTGTGAGCTCATAAGCGGCGAGATCACCTACGGGCTTGAGCGCTTGGCGATGTATCTGCAAAACAAAGACGACGTTTACGACATCGTCTGGGACGACAAGTCGGGGCTAGTAACCTATGGCGACGTGCATAAAAGGGGCGAGTTTGAGTTCAGCAAATACAACTTCGAGCTTGCGGACACCGCGATGCTTTTTAATCAGTTTGAAAACTGCTTTTGCGAGTGCAAAAGTATCCTAAAGCACGGCCTGGCGCTTCCTGCGTATGATTACTGCATGCTTGCGGCGCACACGTTCAACGTCCTTGACGCGCGCGGAGCGATCTCAGTCACGCAGAGGCAGGATTATATTTTAAAGATCCGCGATCTTGCCAAAAACTGCGCGCTTTGCTACGCAGATCCGCAAAAATATGTCGCCGAGCTGGACGCCGCAACGTGCAGTGATAAAAAAAGCGGCAAAGAGGGCGGCGCGGCAAATGAGGGAGAAAAGAGCGAGAAGTGCGGCGTTAAAGAGGGTGTCTCGGCGTCCGCAAACTCGGCAGGCGCAAATTTAAAGAACGCCCACGGCAAGCAAAACGCCGCAGACAAAGCGGATAAAAGCGAAAAGTGAAATTTATGAAAACGGGCGAAATTTATGAAATTTTAAACGCCGCCGCGCCCTTTTGCGACGCGGAAGCGTGGGATAATAGCGGGTTAATGCTCGGAAGCTTGGATGATGAAATTTCAAAAATTTATCTAAGCCTCGACGTTACTAGCGAGCTGGTGCGCGAGGCGGAAGCGGGCTCGCTTTTCGTGGTACACCACCCGCTGATTTTCAGCCCGCTAAAATCGCTCGATCCGCGGCTCTATCCTGCAAATTTGATCTATGAGATGATCCGCAAAAATATCTCTCTCGTCGCGATGCATACGAATTTTGACAAGCACGTTTTAAACGGATTCGTAGCGCGCGAAATTTTAAAATTTGAAATTACGGATGAGCGGGAATTTTTGGTTTTCATGCGCGCAGATTTGAGCTTTGAGGCTCTGTGCGCGGATATAAAACGCAAGCTTGGCATCGAGCACCTGCGCGCCGTGAAGACGAAAAATTTCATCCAAAATATCGCGCTTTGCACCGGTAGCGGAAGCGAACTAAATCAAAGCTTGGGCGTGGATTGCTTCATCACGGGCGACATAAAATATCACGCCGCGCTTCAAAATTTAGAAAACGGCGTGAGTTTGATCGACATAAATCATTTTGAAAGTGAGCGCTATTTTGGGCGCGCGCTCGCACCTTTCTTGCAAAAAAGCGAAATTGAAGTTATAATAAGCGAGCAAAAAAATCCATTTACGTATTATTAAAGGAAAAAGATGAACAAATATTTAAGCCAATTGGTAGAGCTTTGCGAATTCGATAAGCAGCTGGACGGATTTAAGCCTAAAATCGAGGCTGCGCAGGAGAAACTAAGCAAAAAAAGCGGCGAAATTTCAGGCGCAAAAGAACAGATCGAAACTCTAAATGCGGAGATCGCCGAGCTAAAATCTCAAATTTTACAAGCAAACGCGCAGCTGAGCGCCTTTTCGTCTAAGCTAAAAAGCACGGGCAAAAAAAGCGGCGCGGCAAAAACCGAAAAGGAGATCAAAGCCCTTAGCGTCGAAGAGGACATCGCAAAAGAGCAGCTCGAGGCCACAAACGAGGAGATCGAAAGACTAGAAAAGATCGTAGCCGCAAAGGAAGCGCTCGTAAAAGAGCAGAGCGAAAAGCAAGAGGCGTTTGAAGCCGAGCTAAAAAGCCTGCAGGAGCAGGTAAGCGCCGAGATGGGCGAGGTCGAGGTCGCTCGCGGCGCGATCTACGCCAAGCGCGATAAACTAATGCAGGCGATGAATCCAAAAACCGTCTCATTCTACGAAAAGATCCGCAAGTGGGCGGGCAATACGGCGGTCTCGCCGGTGCGCAAGCAGGCCTGCTATGGCTGCTTTATGCGTATAAGCGACAAGACCTATTCTGCGGTCATCAAAAGCGACGACATTGTAACCTGCCCGTATTGCGGCAGAATTTTATATAAAGAAGCCGAGTGATCTACACCGCCTTGGCGTTTTTGGCGTGGCTTGCAGCTGCGCCTTTTATTTTTATCCTAAGCTTTAAAAAAAAATACCGCACGAGCTTGAAAGCGCGATTTTTTCTATACAAAAACCCTAAATTTAGCCCCGCTGCGGTGCATTTTCACGCTTGCAGCCTGGGCGAGGTAAACGCTCTTGCGCCGCTAATTTCTAAATTTGAGAGCGTCGCGCTTAGCACGACCACGCAGACGGGCTTCGGTGCGGCGCGTGCGCTCACGCCGAACTCTCGCTACCTGCCTTTTGAAAACTGGCTTCCGTTTTGGCTTGCAGGCAGCCGCGTGCTGGTGATCTTTGAAGCGGAGCTGTGGCTAAATTTGATCCGTGCCGCTAAATCGCGCGGAAGCTACGTGATCCTGCTAAACGCGCGCATAAGCGACCGCTCGTACGCGAGCTATCTGCGCTTTAGGTTTTATTATCGCAAAGTGTTTGAAAATATCGATCTGGTGCTTGCGCAAAGCGAGCTTGATGCGGCGCGGCTGAGGGAGCTCGGCGCAAAAAATATAAAGGTCGCGGGCAACGTGAAAAGCGCGAATATCGCCGTTGCGACGAAGGACTATTCCGCCGCGTCCGCAAATAGCTTCGTGCTTACGATCTCAAATACTCACGAGGGCGAAGAGGAGCTCGTTTTATCAAATTTAAACGATTTTATAAAATTTCGCAGCTCGCAGAGTGTTCTCGAAAAATATCCGCGCACAACGGGCTCTCATGGTGATAAGAGCTTGCCTGGGGCTGAGCTTCGCGGCGAGACGGGCTCGCTTGAGCCGGTAAATTTAAACGCAGCTTCTTTGGATGCGGCGAGCTCAAGCGATGCTTCGTCCGCCGTGCCGAATACGGCGCCTTTAAAGGGCCCGTCTTTAAATTCTGCCGCGCCGCAAAAGCTAAAAATCATCCTTGCACCGAGACATCCGGAGCGCTTTGAAAAGGTACGTGAAATTTGTGAGATTTGGGCGCGCGAGCACGGGCTTAGCTTTGAGCGATTTAGCGACGGCGCGGGGCTTGAAAGCGATTTTATCTTGCTTGATGCCTTCGGCGAGCTAGCGAACTTTTATAAAATTTCAAACGTCGTAATCTTAGGCGGCAGTTTTTTGCGCAATATCGGCGGACATAGTCCGATCGAGGCGGCGAGCTTCGGCGTGCCGATCATCAGCGGGCGATTTTTTCATAATCAAAAGGCGCTGTATGCGCTCGTGCAAAATATCGCTCTGTGCGGCGCGGATGAAATTTCAAGCGTTTTAAAAGGGCCGCTAAAGGGCACGCAGATAGATAAAATTTGCGATCTGCAAGAGATAGAAAATTTAATCAAGGAAAGAATTTAATGCAAGAAAAAGCCTACAAACTGCTGGCGGCGCAGGAAAATATCTCACACAATGAAGCTAAAGCCCTCATCGACGCGGGGCTTGTGAGCGCGCGCGGCGCAAAGATCGCTCTAGCGCGCGAGATGCTCGGCGAAAATACTAAATTTAGCGTGATGAAGCCCGCAAAACCATCGATCATTTACGAGGATGAGAACGTTTTGGCGGTCAATAAGCCGCCCTTTATGAGCAGCGAAAATTTAGAAAAAATCTACAAATTCGGGCTTCTAAACCGCCTTGATAAGGAGACTAGCGGCGTTGTGCTGCTGCATAAAAACGAAGAATTCCGCGAGGCGGCGATTGCGGAATTTAAAAATTTACGCGTGAAGAAAAGCTATATCGCGATCGTGAAGGGGATCGTGAGCGAAGAGACGAAATTTGACGAGCCGATTTTGACGATAAAAACTAGAAGCGGCGCATTTTCTAAAATTTCGCCAAACGGCAAGAGCGCATTTAGCGAGATTTATCCGCTGATGATAAGCGGCAAAAAGTCGCTCGTGAAGGTACGGATCGAGACGGGCAGGACGCATCAGATCCGCGTACATCTGGCGAACGCGGGCTATGGCGTAATAGGCGATGAAAAATACGCTAAAAGCCGCGCAAAACGGATGTTTCTGCACTCATACGAGACCGAAATTTTGGGGCTAAAATTTAAAGCTCCGCTAGGTACAAGCTTCAACGAATTCGGCTTTGAAATTCCTAAGGATCTCTGATATTCAATGGCTTTTAAGTTAATTTTAGGTAACATCGCAAGTTTAAAAATTTTATAAGGGATCAAAGTGTTTGAGATCATAAGCGAGTCGTTTAAAAACGCGGTCAATAAATTAAAAACAATCGATGACGAAAAAGCTTTAAAAAACGCCTTGGAGACGCTAAAAAAGGCGCTTTTAAAGGCCGACGTGCATCACAAAGTCGTAAAGGATTTTTTGGCGCTTGTCGAGGCCGATCTTCGTATCGGTACGATAGGACAGAAGCCGTTTTTGCAGTCTATCAAGACAAATTTGACTAAAATTTTAACGGCGCCTAGAGGCAGCAGTCAGGGATTTGTATTTGCCGGCACGCCTCCTACGGTAGCTTTGATGACGGGACTTCAAGGAAGCGGAAAATCCACAAGCACGATAAAACTTGCAAACTATTTAAAACTTCGTAAAAAAAAGGTCTTGGTTGCAGCGTGCGACTTGCAGCGCCTAGCCGCGGTCGAGCAGCTCCGCCAGCTGTGCGAAGCAAACGAGATCGAGCTGTTTTTTATTGAGGGCGAGAGCGATCCGCTAAAGGTTGCGGAAAAAGCGCTAAGCAAGGCTAAGAGCGGGCTTTATGACGTACTGCTCGTAGATACGGCGGGGCGCCTTGCGATCGATGAGGCGCTTATGGCACAGCTTGCGGAGATGAAAAAGGCTCTAAATCCGCATGAAATTTTTTACGTAGCGGACGCCATGAGCGGTCAAGATGGCATTAAAACTGCCGCTAAATTTGATGAAATTTTAGGCCTTACGGGCGTGATCTTAAGCAAATTCGACGCAGATACCAAAGGCGGCGTGGCTCTTGGTATAGCGCAGCAGCTGGGCATCCCGCTTCGCTTTATCGGAACCGGCGAGAAGGTGGCCGATCTGGAGGGCTTTATACCAGATAGAATCACCGGCCGCATTATGGGCGAGGGCGATTTAGCGACGCTAGCCGAGAAAACAAGCGCCGTTTTCGACGAAAGAGAAGCCAAGGCTCTAAACAAAAAGATCAAAAAGGGCGAGTTTAATTTCAACGATTTTGTAAATCAGCTCGAAAGCGTGAAAAAGCTCGGCAATATGAAAAATTTAATCGGCATGATCCCGGGGCTTTCCGGCATGGCGAATAAGATAAAAGATATCGATTTGGAAAACTCAAAAGAGATACTTCATATCAAAGCGATGATCAGCTCTATGACGCCGAAAGAGCGCGAAAATCCCGATCTGCTAAATAATTCGCGCAAGCGCAGACTTGCTGCTGGCGCAGGGCTTTCGCAAGTGGAGGTGAACCGCTTTTTAAAGCAGTTCGCGGGTGCTTCGAAGCTTGCGAAGAAATTTTCGGGCAAGGGCGGTATGCAGGGGCTTGCCTCGATCGCTCAAAGGCAAAATTTACCGAGATAATTTCTCGGTAGAGTTTGCAGATGTTTAAGTTTTAGCCATCTGCAAGTTCTAAAACTTACAAAAATTTAAGGAGAAAAAATGGCAACAGTTGTTAGGCTTACAAGAATCGGAAGAAAGAAGCAGCCTTTTTACCGCATCGTGGTAACGGATAGCAGAAAAAGACGCGACGGCGGCTTTATCGAGACGATCGGCTTTTACAATCCGTTAAAAGATAGCGATAATATCAAATTCGACGCAGAGCGTTTGGCATACTGGAAGAGCGTAGGCGCGAAGTTAAGCGATAGGGTCGCTCAAATCACAAGCAAATAAAATGGTAGAAAATTTTATAAAAGAATACGCAAAGTTGATCGCCGACTATCCGCAGTCTGTCTCTACGCAAAAGCGGGTCGGTGAAAACTTTACCGAGATCGTCGTCTATGCTGACAAGGCCGATACCGGCAAACTCATCGGCAAGGACGGCAAAATGATAAACGCCATAAAGACCGTCATCATCGGCTATAAAGCAAAAGATCCGATCAATTATAAAATTACCGTCAAAGCCAAAGATGCCTGATGATCTTTTAGAGGTCGCGAAGCTCGGTCGGACTATCGGCCTAAAGGGCGCGGTTAAAATTTTCGATCGCAGCGACTTCCCCTCTCAGTTTAAAAAAGGCGCCAAATTTTATCTGCGAAACGGCGAAATTTTAGAAATTCTATCCTTCAACGGCGCAAACTCTAGCGCTATTTTTAAAAATTACGAAAGCGTAGAAGCGGCGGTAAATTTAACTAACCAAATCATTTACCGAAGCAAAGAGGACACGCGGAAATTTTGTAAATTGCAAAAGGGCGAGTTCTTTTACTTCGATATTATCGGGCTTGAAATTTATGAAGACGGCGCGATTTTGGGGCGCGTAAGAGACATATCGCAGATCGGAAGCGGATATCTTTTTGAGATAGAAACGGATGAAAGCTTAATCTCGCAGGCTCTGCCGAAAGAATTTTTTATCCCCTACGTGGACGCCTATGTGAAAGAAATTTCGCTTAGCGAGCGTAAAATTTTAACGCAAAATGCGCGCGCGATTTTGGAAAACTCATGAATTTTATCTTCGTTTCGCTGTTTGAAAATCTCATCGCGCCGTATTTTGAGGACTCGATTTTAAAGCGCGCGGTCGATAAAAAAATAATCTCGATGCATTTTTTTAACCCGCGAAATTTCACGGTAAATCGGTATAAAAAGGTAGATGACTATATGATCGGCGGCGGTGCGGGGCTTTTAATCGGCACGGAGCCGCTTGCCAAAACGATCGAGCACGTAAGAGCTAAATTTAAAAATACGAAGTTTATCTATCTCTCGCCCGCCGGTAAAAAATTTAACCAAAACGACGCCAAGCGTCTAAGCGGCGAAGAGAGCCTATGCTTTATCTGCGGGCGCTACGAGGGGATCGATGAGCGCATAGTCGAGAGATATGTAGATGAAATTTTTTGTATCGGCGATTTCGTTCTTACCGGCGGCGAGCTTGGCGCACTTTGTATGTGTGATGCGATAAGCCGCAACATAAAGGGCGTTTTAGGCAACGAAAGCTCGCTTGTTGAAGAAAGCTTTGAAGGCGGAATTTTAGAGGCGCCCGCATTTACAAAGCCTGATGTTTTTGAAAATTTACCTATAGTTTCAGAGTTTTTAAAGGGTAATCACGCTAAAATGCATAGCTTAAAAAATCAAATGGCGCTATGCAAAACGAGGTTCTTCCGCCCGGATATGTACCGAAAAATCGCCAGAAATAAAGGAAATTTATGAAAAACAAATATATCCAAGCGTTTGAGGACGCTCAGATCACAAGCAAAAGTGTGCCTGATTTCCGTGCCGGCGACACCTTAAAGGTAGCCATCAGGATCAAAGAGGGCGATAAGAGCAGAATTCAAAATTTTGAAGGTACCTGCATTGCGCGCCGCGGAAACGGCGTCAGCGAGACTTTTATCATCCGCAAGATTGGCGCAAATAGCGTCGGCGTGGAGAGAATTTTCCCGATCTACAGCGAGAGTATCGAAAGCATCGAGGTTCTAAGAAAAGGACGCGTTCGCCGCGCGAAGCTATTTTACCTACGCGACAGACGCGGTAAAGCGGCTAAAATCAAAGAGCTCCGAAAATAATCCTTTAAATTTATGCTTTCCAATTCAAAGGGAAGCTCTTTTTATAATGCGCGAGATTTTAAAAGATTTCGCGCAAAATCTACTCGCATTAAATCTAAAATTTTACAACTTTTCCATTAAAATTTTTAATTCTAAACTGCCTAAAAATCGTCTTTTTCGATAGAAAAAGATAAAATATATCCTGATTTTATTTGCGTTTAAAAATATTACTATAAAATGCAAATTTTAATTTAGAAAGCTCGCGCTAAATTTGAGAATTCGGCCGAGTAAAATTTATTCAGTAAAGAGCGAGATGTGATTTTCTTAGGCATTGACGTAGGATCAACCACTGTTAAAACGGTAGTTTTAAACGAAAAATATGAAATTTTAAGCAAGAGCTACGAGAGGCATTTGGCAAAGCCCAAGGAGCTGGTGCTGGATAAAATTTTGCAAATCCAACAAACCTATGCGGGCGAGCAATTCAGCGTCGCCATAGCGGGTTCGGCAGGCATGGGCATCGCCAAAAATTGTAAAATTCCGTTCGTCCAAGAGGTTTTCGCTACCTCGCTCGGCGTCAAGCGGATGTTCCCAAAGACCGATGTCGTTATTGAGCTCGGCGGTGAGGATGCTAAAATTTTATTTCTCACGGGCGGACTTGAAGAGCGTATGAACGGCTCGTGTGCGGGCGGCACCGGCGCATTTATCGATCAGATGACCAATCTTTTGCATTTGGATATCATGGAGCTTGATCGCCTAAGCTTTGCGGCAAATAAAATTTACCCGATCGCTTCACGCTGCGGTGTGTTCGCCAAAAGCGACATTCAGCCGCTACTAAATCAGGGCGTTAGAAAAGAGGATATTTGCGCTAGTATCTACGCCGCGGTCGTCGAGCAGACGATCTCGGGGCTTGCGCAGGGTCGCGAAGTCAAGGGCAATATCCTATTCTTGGGCGGTCCGTTGTTTTTCCTAAAAGGTCTTCAGGCGCGCTTTAAAGAGGTGCTAAAGCTCACCGACGAAACTGCGACCTTTCCCGACATTGCGCCTTATTTTGTGGCTTACGGCAGCGCGCTGTACGCAAAAGATACGGGGGAGGCGTTAAATTTAGAGGAGACGATCGCGCTTTTAAAAAAGGAGCCTGACAGGACCGCGCTGGAAGCCGAGCCGCCGCTTTTCAAAGACAGAGCGGAATTTGACGAGTTCACCGCTCGCCATGCCCGCGCGAGCGTGTCCAAGGTGGATATCCACACCTACAGCGGAGACGCGTATTTGGGCGTGGATTGCGGCAGCACCACGATCAAAGTCGTGTTGATGGGCGCAAACTACGAGCTGCTGTATAAATTTTACTCCTCCAATAAAGGCGATCCGGTCGATATCCTGTTGCCGCGACTTAAGGAGTTATACGATCTTTGTGAGGGTCGCATCAAGATCAAGGGCAGCGGCGTTACCGGATATGGCGAGGATCTCATTAAAACCGCCTTTCGCTTTGATTACGGTATCGTCGAGACGATCGCGCATTACAGCGCCGCGCGTCACTTCAATCCGAAGGTGGATTTTATCATCGACATCGGCGGGCAGGACATCAAGTGCTTCTCCATTAAAGACGGCAATATCGATTCTATCGTGCTAAATGAAGCGTGCAGCTCGGGCTGCGGCTCGTTTTTACAGACCTTTTCAAATTCCTTGGGTTACGATATCAAAGATTTTGCAAACTTAGCCCTTTTTGCAACCCATCCCGCTAAGCTTGGTAGCCGCTGCACAGTCTTTATGAACTCTTCGGTCAAGCAGGCTCAAAAAGACGGCGCTACGATCGAGGATATCAGCGCGGGCCTTGCTATTAGCGTCATAAAAAATGCGATTTACAAGGTCATTCGCGTGCGAAACGCCGATGATCTTGGGCAAAATATCGTAGTGCAGGGCGGTACCTTTTTAAACAACGCCGTGCTGCGTGCCTTCGAAAAAGAGCTCGGCAAGGACGTGATCCGTCTAGATATCAGCGAGCTTATGGGTGCATACGGCGCGGCGCTTTTTGCCAAAAATAACGCAAATGAGCGTACCGATATGATCAGTCGTGCAGAGCTTGAAAATTTCACTCATCGCAGTGAATTTAGCGTCTGCAAGCTCTGTACGAACAAATGCCCGCTTACGATCAGCTACTTCGGCGATACTAAATTCGTCTCGGGCAATAAGTGCGAGCGCGGCGCAGGCAAGGAGATCTGCCACGATATCACGAATTTGTTTGAGTTTAAAAACGAGCTTTTGAAAAAATATCGTAAGCCGCCGAAGCAAGACGCACCGCGGGTCGGAATTCCATTTGTTTTGAATATGTTTGAGATGATTCCGTTTTGGAGCGCGTTTTTTGAAAATTTAGGCATGAGCCTCGTGCTGTCGCAAAAGCCGCGAAAAGAGACGCTGTTTTTGGCAAGCCAGAGCATCCCGAGCGATACCGTCTGCTACCCCGCTAAAAGCGTGCACGGCCATATCTACGATCTGCTAAATAAGAGCGTCGATTTTATCTTCTATCCGTGTATGAGCTACAGCCTAGATGAAAATATCAGCGAGAACTGCTACAACTGCCCCGTAGTCGCATACTATCCCGAGCTGATACGCGCGAACGTAGGCGCACTGGAGGAGAAAAAATTCCTCTATCCGCATGTGGACCTTAACATGCAAGATTCGTTTTGCAAAACGATGCAAAAAGAGCTCGCGGACGCCGGGTATAAATTTCATTCCGACGCCGTGAAAAACGCCGTCTTGCAAGGCCTTAAGGAGCTGCAAAACTATAAAAATACCGTTTTAATAAAAGGCGAGGAGACCCTAAAAGAGATACAAAGTAGCGGTGCCAGCGCCATTGTGCTAGCGGGTCGTCCGTATCATATCGATAAGACGATCAACCACGGCATCGATCGCTATCTAAATTCCTTGGGCTTTATAGTGCTTAGCGAGGATGCGCTACCGCTTAGCAGGGTGCAGACGAAAAGCCTTAATCAATGGACCTACCACGCCAGGCTTTATAGCGCGGCGCGGTTCATCTGTAAATACCCGCGCATGCAGCTGGTGCAGTTAGTCAGCTTCGGCTGCGGGATCGACGCGATCACGGGCGACGAGGTGCGCGACATACTGCGCCAAAACGGTAAAATTTACACTCAACTTAAAATCGACGAGGTTACGAACCTAGGCGCCGTTAAAATTCGTCTGCGTAGCCTAAAAGCGACCATGATAGAGCGCGAGAGGCAAGGCGCGCAACAAGAAGCAAGAAAGGATGCGCGCTAATGTTTGCTAAATTTACGAAGGATATGAAAGCGACCCACACGATATTGATCCCCACGATGATTGATCCGCATTTTCGCTTTATGCAAGGCGTGCTGCGCGACGAGGGCTATAAGAGCGTCTTGCTCGGCGAAAATCGTCAAAATATCGTCGAGGAGGGGCTTCGCAGCGTGCATAACGACATGTGTTACCCCGCGCTGCTCGTCATCGGGCAGTTTATTGACGCGCTAAAAAGCGGCGAGTTTGATACGCACAAAGTAGCGCTTCTCATCAGCCAAACGGGCGGCGGCTGCAGAGCGAGCAACTACATAAATTTGCTTCGCAAAGCGCTTGAGGACAGCGGCTTTAGTTATGTCCCCGCGATCTCGTTAAATTTTGGATCGCTAGATGAGAATGAATTTAGCCTCGGCAAAAAATCGCTTCTAAAGCTCTTCGCCGCAATATTTTACGGCGATTTGATGATGGGGCTGTATAATCAGTGCAAGCCCTACGAAAAGATCAAAAATCAAACGAATGAAATTTACGAACTCTGCGCCGAGCGGATCAAAAATTTGACCGATCAAAGATCGTTTTTTAATCTCAAGAAAAATTTCAAATTTATCCTCTCGCAGTTCGCTAAAATCGAGCGCGACGATAAGCCGCGAGTAAAAGTAGGCATCGTGGGCGAAATTTATCTCAAATACTCGCCCATCGGCAACAACGGCCTAAACGCCTACCTCATCCGCGAAAACGCGGAGCCCGTAAATACGGGGCTGATGGACTTCGTACTTACCTGCATCTACGATGCGGTCTACGACAAGCAGCTCTACGGCAAGGGTGGCGTGGCGTATTACGGCTCGCTTGCGGTCGCTAAAGTAGTGGAATTTTTCCAGCGCATGATGATTAAGCAGATGAAGCGCTTCGGATTTCGCGCTCCGAGCCCATTTAGCGAGGTTCGCGCCGCCGCCGACGGCTATATCGGTCACGGCGTGAAGATGGGCGAGGGCTGGCTGCTGACGGCGGAGATGGTCGAGTTTATGCGCCACGACATACAAAACGTCGTGTGCGCGCAGCCCTTCGGTTGCCTGCCAAACCACATCATCGCGCGCGGAATGATCCGAAAGATCAAGCAGAACTACCCACAGGCAAACATCGCCGCTATCGATTATGACCCGGGCGCAAGCGCGGTAAATCAAGAAAACCGCATAAAGCTGATGCTTGCTAACGCAAATAGAAAGTAGCGCGCCGCATATCAAAAAGGGCTTTGGAATTTTAAATTCTAAAGCCTGCCGTAAAATTTTAAAATTTAAAAGCAAGCTCGCGATGACGGTTAAATTTTGACGCGCAAATGGCTCGCCTCCTTTCGCACAATTTCCTCGAGATTTTAAAATTTTAAATTTCGATAGCGTTATTGTGCTTATTTTACCTTTTACGTGCATTCTGACTTTAATTCTTGCGAAATTCATCGTAATTTTATGCAAATCTGCGCGAAATTATACGCGCCGCCATAGAATTCCATCACACAATTCCATTTCGCCACGTCATAAAATTCCACTCTCATTAAGGCAAAATTTAATACAATCCGTCTTTAAATTTTTACGAAAGAAGCTTATGAAATTTTGGATTTGCGGCGCGGTTTTAGCGTTATGCTGCGCGGTTTTTAGCGGATGTGCGAGTAAGAATTTGCCGGGCTACATGCAGGGTCGGGAGCATATCGTCGCGATGAGCGCGGCGTCCGGCGGTCAGCTGCGTATGAGCGGCGAGATTTATGATTACGTATTTGATGCGAATCTTAGCGCTGTGCGCGCTAAGGTCGCGAGTCTGGCGTCGCTGAATAAAGACGCGATAAGGCGCAACGTAAGCATGCTCACGATCGACAGATACAATGAAGGCAGTGATGCTGCATATATCCAGCACGAAATCGAGCTTGTAAAATACGATCTGCCGCTATCCGTGCAGGCTAAGCTGATGGACGACCCAGAGCAGCTGGAGCCCGCGTATAGCTCTACGTTTCGCTACTCTTATCTGATCGAAGGCAAATATTTTAAGCGCCTAAAAGATCACGACGAGCTACGCAGATCGCACCGCCTAGGCGTGCCGATCGAGTACCCCGCGCGTATAGCGGTCGATAGCGGGATCAAAAGCGAGCGCGATGCGAAAATGGATACCGACATACAAGGACTCATCGTGATGCCGCTAATGATGCCGGTGCTGCTTTTAGGCAGTATCCTAGGCGGCTAGAATCGACTGAACCACGGAAGTGAAATTTTATTGATTTAAATTCTAAAGTAGTGGCGGACAGAGAGGGATTTGAACCCT
>CAUPZQ010000026.1:0-32427 GCA_963515915.1 uncultured Campylobacter sp. | reverse complement strand
GTACAGGATTTGTTATAATTTCCGGCTTTTGCAGTTTAAGCCGCGCCTTTAGCGCTTTTATTCTACTTGATAAGTTCATTTATTTATTCCTTTGCGCCCAAAGCGTTTGAAACGGAGAATTTCATCGCTCGCGCGGAATTTCGTATTTAATATGGCATTTTTCTCCAAATAAAAGTCGTTGCGAAATTTTACTATCCCAAGGGTTAAATCAAGCTTTCAAATTTTAATGCACGCGAAAAGCAAAAGCTCAAATCCGCTTAAATTCGGCTGCTAAATTTAGCCGCCTCGCGCATCGACTGCCGACATTACCGCAGCGCGGTTTTCTGCCCTCTCATCCTCGGCGTTCTTGATGGTGTTTTGATGCGGCGCCTTGTCGTAAAATCTCCACGCGAGCGATCCGCACTTTTACGGCGATTCGGACAAGATAAAAAATTGTAAATTTCTTCCGTTTTTCTAGATTAAATTTCTGCGGTTGCCCGCATCGATTTTGCGGCATAAAAGCGTCGTCGCTTCTTTTGCCGAATATAACCGCTTCGCCGTATTCGGCAATGATCGGCAACATACGGTAAGTGATTAGTTATTTCGCGCTTGGGGCGTCGTCCTTAAAATTGGGGGCTAAAGTATAAAGGTGCTCAAATTTTGCTACGAAGCCTTCGCGCAGTAAAGCCTCAAGCGCCCGATTAAAAAGCGCCGTTTGCGCGGCCGTATCCGCACAAGAATTTGCGGCGAGCTCGTCGTGCGTTTGCGACGACTGCGCGATAAGCGCACGGATGATCGCTCCTCGCGCCTGACGCAGAGATCCTTTAAATTGAGACTGCTTGACGTAGTGTTTGCTTTGCCTGTTCGGATTGTCCCGCCGCTTTTTGAGCGCCGCGCCGTAGTCCATCAGCGCATAATACCACGTTCGCGGATCCTCCTCATAAAGGCTCGCGCGCACGAGCGGCGCGATTTCTTTATCGTTCACTTCCTCGCGGTACGAGAAAAAGAAGTGGATGAAAACGGCGCGGATATTCGTCTCGATAAAAATCGTGGGCTTATCGTAGGCAAACGCGGCGACGGCTGCGGCGGTGTAAGCTCCGATACCAGGAAGCGTCCGCAGTGCGGCAGGATTAGAGGGCACGGCGCCGTCAAATTCGCGCACGATCTTTTTGGCGCACTCGTGCAAATAGCGCGCGCGGCGGTTGTAGCCCAGACCCACCCAGTACCGCAGCACCTGTGTAAAAGGCGCGTCGGCGAGCGCGCACACGGTGGGGAATTCCTCCAGCCAGCGCGCATATTTGGGGATCACTCGCTGCGTCTGGGTCTGCTGCAGCATAAACTCCGATACGAGGATCGCATACGGATCGCTCGTTTGTCGCCACGGCAGCGCCCGCCCATGTTCGCGGTAAAAAGATAAAATTTCGTTTTGAAACTCCGCATAATCCGTGCCGTTTGCTGCCCGCATAATTCGCTCCCTTATCTTAAATTTAAACCTTACGTATCGGCGCTACTGGGTACGTTTATGCGCCGAACCGCCTTTTGGTATTTTTCGGTTTTTAAAATCTCGGCTACAAGCTCATCGCCGCTCGGCGTAAGCGAGCGGCGATACAGGCGGAAGTGCTCGTTTGCTCGCCGCGGCGTCCTTTGATCTTTAAATCGGCGACGCCGCCCGTTTATATAGTCGTAATATTCGGCAGTTTGTCGTCGTTTGGATCAAATTTTAAAATTTTACCGTCCGCGCAGCGCTTCGCGTAAAAATAATCTTTGTAAAAATAAGCGCCGCAGCTAAGCCCGCGACCGATCGCTTCGTCGTTTTCTAGTTTATTTTTGATCGCGGAGAAAATTTTCCCAAGTAGCCTCGCCTGGATCTTTTGCGACGAGCTGCAGCGCGATCATCTCTATATGCGTCTCTGCTCGCCCGTGCCTTCGATGATGCTTCGATACATATCGTCGTAAAATACCTTTGCAGGCAATTCGGGCTCTTGCGGCGATTCCAGCGAGATAAAAAATTTTAAGCTTTGCCTTAGATCGGTTAAGTTTCGGAGGTGATTCGAACCGGTTTTAGCGGCGCCATAGGCGCTTCTTTTTTGCAAATATACCGTCCCGCCGCAGCCGGCAAGGATGTTCGCGATATACGGAATAAAATCGCCGAGCGGCATAAGAAGGTGGACGCGGGGCATTTTATCTGCGTTTTAAATTTTACTCTTTATGGCTTCAGGGGTCGCGCGCCGCTTTTAATCGATGCTTATCTTTTGATAGCGCGTCCGCATAAGCAAAGCGCGCTTTGCTGCGTAAATTTAAAAGCGGCGCCCGAATTTAGCCGAGCGCCGCAATTAAAATTTAACCGATTCGCGCACTCAAACGAGCGGTGCCGTCTGGCGCACATCTCGGTTAAATTTAAGCGGGTGCGATCAATACTTAAATGAGCTACCCGGCTCGATCAACTTAACCTTTTGCTTATAGTTCATCTTAAGCACCGCAGCAGGCCCGAGCACGGTCGCCTTATCGCCTTCAAGCCAAAACGCCGTACCCTCCGGCATCGCGTACACCGTCGATTTTTGATTAGCAATCAAAAATTCCTCCAGCCTCTCCTCTCTGCTCTCGCCGTTGTGCCCCGCAGGCTTGCCCGAGATGAAGTGCGGATTGATCTGGTGCGGGAAGATGTTGAAGGTATTAAACGACTCAGGCTCGATGATCGGCATATCGTTCGTCGTCATCATCGTAGCGCCCGCGACGTTCGAGCCCGCGCTCCAGCCGATATACGGCGTGCCGTCCTCGACCATTTTGCTAATCAGAGCGATGAGCTCGTTTTCGTACATATCGTGCACGAGCTTGAAGGTGTTGCCGCCACCTACGAATATGCAATCCGCGCTCGCGACTTCCTTCGCGGCGTTTTTAGCGTGATGGACGCCTACGATGTTTAAGTTTAAGCTTGCAAGCGCCTCTTTGACGCGCTTTTCATATTCGTCGTAGCTCCTGCGAAGGCTTGCGTAAGGGATGAAAACGATCTTTTTGCCCGCGAGGTTGTTCTCCTGTGCAAATTTACCGATCCACGACACCGCGTGCGATAGATACTTCGTGTCTTTGTAGCCCGAGCTTGAGAGTAGCAGCGCTCTTTGCTTGCTATGATCGCGCTTTGAGAGCTTAAACGCCTTTTCGCTCGCAGCCAGTTCGCTCGTACCGAACATCGCAGCGCCCGCCGCCAAAGCGGCTACCTTTAGTAGGTCTCGTCTTTGATTTTGCATCTTTTCTCCTTTAAATCAAAGTTGATATCTGTTTTGAAATTATATTCCTTTGCATATAAAGAGAGACTGAATATTCGGTTTAAATTTCGCTTGCGCGCAGGCCTCGGCAAGGTAAAATTTAAAGCTTGCTAAATTCCGAAATTAGGCGAGGCGCCGCGTCGTAAAATTTAAAAGCGCGGCTAAATTTAATGAAATTCATGGCACCGACACGAGGTTAAATTTAGTGAATTTTCGCCTAAATTTAAACGCTAAAGAGTATAATCGCGCCATGGTTTTGACGCAAAATTTGATCTATGAAATTTTACCCTTGTGGAGGAGATCCCCGCGGGCAGGGTCGCTAGCTACGGACAGATCGCGCGCCTGATCGGGCTGCCCGCTCACTCGCGGCTCGTGGGGCGCGTGCTCTCGCAGGCAGAGCTCTACGGCGACTACCCGTGCCACCGCGTCGTAAATCATGCGGGCGCCTTGGCGGCGAGCTTTGCGGCTCAGCGCGAACTGCTAGAGGCCGAAGGTGTGGAATTTAGAGGCGAGCGCGCCCGTATGAAAAAGCACCGCTGGGAGTGCGAGTGAGCCGCTCTAAAAGCGCTAAATTTAAAGGCTGCAAGCTCTTACAGTCGTAGCGATTTGAAATACGGCATTTCGATATTGCGCCGCAAGAGCAGTGAAATTTAAATTTACTCCGTTGGAGTTTGAAACTGATCCCTACAAGTATGTAGTTCCACACTTTTTGTTAAAATTTACTCCGTTGGAGTTTCAAAATTGCCGTTTTACGTAATTTCGGAGCCGTAAGCCTGCATAAATTTGCCAGATAAATTTAAAATTTTAAAATCGATCGATCGTCAAGGACATAGCGTCTCGGCAAGCGTATTCAAAATTTCATCCGTTTGGAATCCGCCAAATTTAAACCGGTTTTGAAATTTACGAAATTTAGAAAATTTAAAATTTACGCGGTTAAATTTCAAAACGGATCGGCACCCCGTTAATACATGATGCTTTTGGGTCAAATTTCGTGCGGCTGAAATTTTAAATCTCATAAGCTTGGGAGCTTCTGCGAAATTTAAAATTACGCCTTTGCGGCTAGCGATCTTTACGCGAGGGCGTAAATTTGGGCGCGGATAATTAAGTCGTTACGAGCGGTGAAAGGCGCGCCAAATTAAAATTTTGCGCCGCAACTCTACGCCGCCTGCTCACGCCTTAGACGCTTCAAAGCCCTTCAAAACTGCGTTATATACGCTCTCCTCATCGCAGTGGACGAGCAGCAGATCGCCCTCTTGTAGCACCGTCGAGCCGGTGGGCTTGATGTATTCGCCGTGCCGCCTGATCAGGATGACGAGGAAATCCTCCGGCAGCTCAAGCTCGGCTAAAATTTTATCGATCAGCACGCAGCCGTGATCCACGGTGTATTGGCGCAGCGTGCGATAAAAGATCGGCATATTCGAATTGGGCTCCGCGCTCTCTGGCTCCGGCAGCTCGCGCACTCCGCATCTATCAGCGGCGCGCTCCAGGCTCATCCCCTGTATCAGTACCGAGATTAGAACCATAAAAAAGACGGTGTTAAAGATAAGCCCCGCGTGCTCGATCCCCGCGGCATACGGATAGGTCGCAAGCACGATAGGCACGACGCCGCGGAGCCCGACCCATGAGATAAAGACCTTCTCTTTCTTGCTGTATTTAGAGAACGCGAGCGATATGAATACCCCCAAAGGCCGCGCGACAAACATCAGCCACAGCGCCGTTACAAAGCCCATAAGCGCGACGGCGGGCAGCTCGGACGGGAAAACCAAAAGCCCAAGCGTGATAAATACCGTGATCTGCATAGTCCACGCTATGCCGTCGTGAAAGCCGATGAGGTTTTTCTTGTGCGCGAATTCTCGCTTATTGACGAACATTCCCGCGACGTAAACGGCGATGTAACCGTTGCCGCCGAGCTTCATACACAGCGTAAAAAGCAGCGCCACCCACGCCATTGAAAATACTGGATACAACCCCCAATGCTCGAGCCTTAATCTGTTGAAAATCGACGGCAGCGCCCTGCCGAAGGCGTATCCCATAAGCCCTCCGATAAAAAACTGCTTGATTAGCAGCGTCAGCATATCGATCGCGCTAGGGCTTTGATTTAGCGAGATGATCTGGATGATCGTGACGGTCAAAAAGATCGCCATCGGGTCGTTGCTGCCCGATTCGAGCTCGAGCAGCGGGCCGAGATTGTTTTTCAGCGAAATTCCCTTTGCGCGCAGTATCGCAAAGACCGCCGCGGCGTCGGTCGAGGAGATGATGGCGCCCAAAAGTAGCGCTTCAAGCCAGCTAAAGTCGAGTAGAATTTTAACCAAAACCGCCGTCGCGCATGCGGTGACCACCACCCCGAGCGTCGCTAAGATGATGCCGCTAGCCATTATAGGGCGGATCGATTTTAAATTCGTATCGAGTCCGCCCGCGTATAAAATATAAATAAGCGCGATCATACCGACGTCTTGAGTGATGCGGTGGCTCGTAAAATCGATGCGCAAAAGCCCGTCCGAGCCCGCGAGCATCCCCACTGCCAAAAATACGATGAGCGAAGGAAGTCCGAATTTGCCCGAGATCTTGTTAAGCACGATGCTTGCGATGAGTAAGATCGCGGCGAAGAGTAGAAATTTTTCCAAAAAACGCTCCATAATTTTTTCAAGATTATAGCGGGTTTTCCCCATTTTTAGGCGGGTTTTTGCGATAAAATTTTATGAGCCTATAATCGGCGAAATTTTAAATTTACTCCATTTAAACGAAACCCGATAATAAGAGCCGCACGAGTCGTAAAATTTTGAAGCTCGGTTGCGTCTGGGCTTTAAAATTTTTATGATCTGATAAATCGGCGAAATTTTACAGATTTGTTTAGGGCGGCGAATCGAGATTGGAATTTTACTGCGCCGAGTCGCTTCGGTGCGCCAAGTTTTGTTAAAATTTATAGGCGCAAGCCCGCGCTTGCAAGCTTTGCGTGCAAAATCTCGGTTTAAATTTGACCCCCGAAACTCGCTTCGGTTTTTTAAATTTAATCGCTACCTGCGCTTGTTTCGGCATCGGTGGGCGGGAATTGCGGCATAAATTTAATGCTCGCGGCGTCGCGGTTGAAATTTTATCGCGGCGCGACATCTGTTTGCTTCCCGCAGGATACGGGCGCTGCTAACGCTATGGTGAAATTTAGAGCGCTGCTGCGCCCTCGAGTTTAAATTTAATCGCCGCTTGCGTCTATCCTGCGCGCAGCATGGACGGATCGTTTAAATTTAATCGCTTCTATCGCGACTTGGCGCAAGCATTAAAATTTGCGATCTTTCAAATTTTGCCGCGCCGCTCATAAAGCGGTGCCTTTCGCGGGCGTGAAAAGCCCTCGCATATCGACGCCTTCGAGCTGCAGTAGCTTTATTTTTCTATCGATGCCGCCCGCGTAGCCCGTGAGGTTGCCGTGCGCGCCTATGACGCGGTGGCAGGGGATGATGATCGAGATTTCGTTGTGCCCTACGGCGCCGCCCACGGCTTGCGCGGACATCTTCGCTAGCCCGCGCGCTGCGGCGATTTCGCGTGCGATCTGTCCGTAGGTCGTGGTTTTGCCGTATGGGATTTTAAGCAAAATTTCCCACACGGCGCGCCTAAACGCCGAGCCCGCGGGATTTAGAGCAGGCGTAAAACCGGGCTCGCGTCCGCTAAAATACAGATCGAGCCAGCGCCTAGTTTGATCGAAAACGGCCAGATTTTTCTCCTCGAAGTAGCCACCTTGCTCGTTTATGTAGAATTTTTCACTCGCGCTTTGCGCCGAAAGGTCGGTCGCGTAAGACTTTTTGCTCGCATCCTGAGCCGCAAAATCGCGCTGTGTTTCGCTCTCGGCGTGCCGCTCTTTTGTGAGCAGATCGTCGTCGCCCCGCTTTTTATCCGCACCGCTTGCCGCGAGGGCATGCGCGTAGTATTTCTCGCCCTCGAACCACAGCCCGCAAAGCCCCGCCTCATCACCTGCGAGCGTGATTTTGCCAAGCGGCGAGTCGTAATATGCGATAAATTTCATCATTGCTCCTATTTTGCGCTTTTACGATTAAATTTAGGCGCCGCAAACAGTGCCTAAATTTCCCAAATTTCTAAAATCTGCGGACAGATTTTAGCTACGCTTTGCTTAAACTCCGCCTTTTGCGCGGCGCTCGGGTTGTCAAGGGCTTCAAATTTGCAAAAAAGCTTAGCGATTTTTAGCCAGCCCGCAAGATTTAGATCGAATTTTTCCAAATTCACCTCAGACAAAAACTCCAAATCATGATCGTAAAATGCGATCTCGCCGCTATTAAAGCTCACGAGCCACAGATCGCCGTTTAGGCTATCTGCAAAGATACAAAACTCGCGCAGCAGCCCGCTATCGCCCTCAAAAGGAAATTTTGTTGCGTCGTTGCAGCGCGCGATCTCATGCTCTTTCAGCACTCTAAAACCGCCTGCAATCTCCCTGCCGAGGTATTCGCCTAAGATATTTTTTAGCTCGTTTTTGTTCAAAATTTAACCCCTCCGCTTTAGTTTCGTTTTTTGACGTAGAGCATAAAAAAGCCGACCATCGCTGCGAAAATCACGCACATTACAAGCGTCACGATGAGCGTGCCGTGCGCCGAGCCGCTTAAAAACAGCCCCGTCGTGTTCATCCCGAAAAAGCTCGTGATGAAATTTAGCGGCAAAAGTAGCGACGAGATGATCGTGAGAATGTAGATGTTGCGGCTAATTTTGTCGTTTTTGAGGCCTTGGATGAACTGATAGATATCCTCGATCCTGACGGCGTATTCGCTCATAACGCCCTTGAAAACGCCTGCTTCGTAGGCGTAGTTTTTCAGCCGTTTTTTAAGCGCCGGCTGTTCGTTTCCGCAGATGAGCAGCGCCTCGTAAAAATGCGAAATTTTGTTTTGAAATTTGCGGATTTCATATTTTAGGACCGAGTGCTTTTTCATAAATTTTGAAAAATCGCCGCGGCGCGTGTAGATTTTTTCGTAATTCTCAAGCTCTGCGGAGTGCTCTAAAATTTTATCGCGGTACTGCGCGAGGATCTTTTTGACGACCGCGAAAAACTCCTCCTCGCTGCTAAGCCGCGGCTCGGCGGCACCCTCTTGCAAATAGATCGCGCCCGCGTCGAAAATGAAGCGGTAGTTTTGCTCGCGCGGCGCGTCCGTCACGAAGTACACATACTCGCGATCCTCGGCGTAGTAGTAGCCCGAAACGCTGCGCTTTTCGGTAATCGGGTTCAATGAGGCCTCCTTATTCAATCGTTTTAAATTTACGGAATTTCAGAATTCCGCTCAAATTTACGGAATTTTGAAATTCTGTTGCCGATCAGAATTCTGAAATTTCGCCGCTAATAGGAATTCTAAAATTCCGCCGCCATTTAAATTTTATCGTATTTGGAATTTCAAAATTCTAAGCACGAAAGAATTTTATGCAACATAGCCGCAATTCAAATTTAGCACGGACGCAGTCCGCACCGCTAGCGTCGCGCGGGTGGGGGTTGGTAAGGGGGCGGGCGTGCCTCGCAACTCTGAGCGCCGCCCCCTTACGAGTATCACGTATAATGCACCCAGACACCAACCTATATCCATAAAATTTTATAGAAACTTACAAAATAACATTTCATCTATAAATTCACAGCTTGCAAAATTTATGCTGTGATTTCTTTCTCTTGGGGCGGGAAGGGAGCCCCGATTGCGAGGTCGCTCCCCTTCCCGCCCCAAGCCCCACCCATCCCCCGACGACGCTTTAAGCGGTGCGGACTACGTCCGCGCTGTATTTTCTATCGCGGCTGCGCCGCATGAAGTTTTAGCGAAAAGCCAAGTTACAAATTCTGCGGCGAAATTCTATGTCTAAATCATTCGCGCTCACGTCTAAAGCAAAAAGACCTTCTAGCCTAAGCCTAAAGCGAGACGACCTTTGAGCCGAAGCCCCCTTCTGCGGGCGTGCCGTCGCGAAAGCCCTTGACGCTCGGGTGCGATTTTAAAAACTCCTTTACCGCGAACGCGAGCTTGCCCGTACCGATGCCGTGCTTTACGATAATCTCATCAAAGCCCATCACGAGGCTTTGGCTGATGAATTTATCAAGCCTGCTGATTGCTTCCTCGGCGCGCAAGCCGTGCAGATCGAGCACGAGCGACGCGGAGGCGGGCTTTTGCACCTTGATGCTGATATTTTTTGCGGGCGCGGGTACTGCACCGCTGCGCTTTAGCTCGCTAAGCGGCACGCGCAGCCTGATACCGTCGCTTAGCATCAGCGCCTGGGTTTTGCTGAGCGATAAAATTTCGCCCTTAATCTTGCCGTATTTTACGCGATCGCCCACTTTAAAGCTTTGCGGCTCGGGCGCGCTGAGTTCTGGCTGCTGCACGGCTCGTGCAAGCTCGTTTGCGCGGTTTATGGCGCGCTGCTTTTCGCGCACGTCGCTTAGGCTCACGCTGCGTTTGGCCTCCGAAATCGCGCGGTAGTATTCGTTTTGCAGCCTTGAAAGCTCGGCTCTCAGCTCGCTTTGCGCGCGCTCGCGCTGATCTTTCAGCGCCTCGCTTAGCGCGTCTAACTTCTCCTCTTTTTGCTGCGTTTGGGCTAGTTTTTGCTTTAGCTCAAGCTCTAAATTTATCGCTTTTGAGATCGCTTCGTTTAAGTTCTCTTTGTTTTCGCCGTAGTTTTTGCGCGCCGCAGCGATTAGGTTTTGCGCTATGCCGTAGCGTAGCGCGGTTTCAAAGGCGTAGGATTTGCCGATCGTGCCCTTTAAAAACTCATATTTCGGCGCGCTGTTTTTCTCGTCGTAAAGCGCCGCCAGCAGCTCCACGCGTGGATCCTTTGCGAGCAGCATCGCTAGGCGCTTGTGATGCGTGGTGATGATCATTTTTACATCGCCGCTTATCAGCTGCTCGATCATCGCGCCATATAGGCTCGCAGCCTCCTCAAAATCGGTACCCAGCTCGATCTCATCGACGCCGATTAAAATCTCTTTGCGCCCGAACAGCTTGCTAAAGGCAACCATCCTGCCCGCGAAGGTCGAGATGTCGTTTTTGGAGTTTTGCGGATCCTCCATTATGAGCTCGAACTCTTTAAAGGTGCCGATGCGGCTGAGGCTTGCGCGAATAGGCATCGGAAGGAGGTATTTGGCTAACAGCGCCGCGCTTAGAATGCTTTTTAAAAGCATCGATTTTCCGCCCGCATTCACGCCGGTGATGAGCAGAATTTTGCCGCTAAATTCCACGCTCACGCGCTTTGGATTTTTAAGCGCGGGGTGGGCGAAGCTATCTAGGACGATGTCGCGCGAGGGCTCGGGCAGGACGAACTCATAATCGCTCGCTCTTGCCATCGCTGCGCGCGCAATCAGCGCATCGATCGCATCGAAGGCGGCGTTTATAAATTTTAAAAAAGCTAAATTCTTATTAAAAACCGCGCTGATCTGCTTGCAGTGCTCGAATACGATCTGTTCTTTTTTATCCAAAATCGCGCTTTGAGCGGACTTTAGAGCCGCGATCGCGTCGGGAAGCACGTAAAAATAGCCTCCGCTTGAGCGCGCTACGACGCTGCCTTTTAGCACGTGATTAAAGCCGCCGCGCACCAGCAGAGCCTCGGTGTCGCTTATGTAGTGGATCTGCGTATCGGCGAGATAGGGCGAAAGGGCTTTGGAATAGATCAGCCTTTTTAGCGTCTGCTCGATCTCGCCCTTTTTTATCTTAAACGCCTCATTTAGCGCGCCGAAGCGCTCGTCTATCGCATCGCGAAAGCCGCCCTGGTCGTCGAAATAATCCTTTAATTGCGCGATGGGCGCAGGAATTTCGATCTTTGCAAGCCAAGCGGCGAGTTTGCCTTCGAAGGGCTGCTTTTTGAGGTACAGAAAATATCGGACGATCTTGCTAAACTCGTAAATTTCGCTGATATGCAGCACGCCATGTTTTGAGATGCGCATCAGCGCGTCGTCTAGGTTTGCGACGTTCTCGCATTGCGCGAGATCAAATTTCGTAAGCTCTGAAATTTTTTCAAAATTTAGCTTACTATCGCCGCTTAAAAACAGCGGCTTTTCGCGCGCCAAAAAGCTTTTAAATTTCGCTAGATACTCGCTCAAATCGAGGCGCGTAAAGAGTTCGTCACTGATCATAAACGCACTCTTTAATCTTGTAGGTTTTGCCCTTAAACTCCGCGCCCGCACTTTTTTTGGCGATGAAAGCGCCCATCGAAAAGGAGTAGGTGAAGCTCTCTCGCGTAACGATCTGCGCGGAGGCTTGCGGACTATAGGTTTGTGTGTCGCCTCGTTGCGCGGAATTTTGCTGTGTGTGGTTCTGCGTATCGCTTTGCCCTGTGGAATTTTGCGAAGTAGGGCTTTGTGCGGAATTTTGTCCGCTCGAAACAGCGTCGCTAGTTTGCGGGGAAGAGCTTTGCGCAGTGGAAGCCTGCTCGTTCGTTAGTGCCGCGGAGCTTTGCGCGGCAGAAGCGGTCTTGTCCTGCTCTTTTAAATTTGCTTCATCCGCTTGCGAGCTTAAATTTTTCGCATCCGAGCCGCGCGTTTCAGAAGCGGAATTTATCGCGCCGCCGCATCTTAATCTGGCGCCTGCGTTAAATTTAAACACCATCTCCTCCTCAAGCTTGGCGGATCGCTCGCTCGCGCTTTCATAAAAATACGCTCCCGCGCACAGCAGCACGATCAGCGCCGTGGCGATGATTTTAGCCCTTTTGCTTAAAATTTCGTCCCGCACGAAAAAGATCGCCGCGATAAATAAAAATGCGAAAATAAATATTAAAAATCTCAAATTTTATCCTTGCCCGCCCGCAGCGGAGTTTGGCTCATAAATTCAGCGAGAGTTTTCAAGCTTAAAATTCTCCGCGCAGCTGATAGGTGATGTCGCCTGCGCCAAATCCGATCACGAGCCCGTCGTTTATGATGTGGCGGACGCCGAAAATATCGCTAAATTCTATCTTCTCGCCGTTTCTAAAGACCCGCTCGGTAAATAGTGCGCCGAGCCCCTTAAACTCCTCTTTCAGATCGATGCCGTTGCTTGGCTCGCCCGCGGCGTAAACGGGCAGTACGACTAACTCCTCCACGCCCGCAAAGCACTCTTTAAAGGCGTTTAAATTCGCCTTAAGCCTGCTGAAGCGGTGCGGCTGAAAGATCGCCGTGATCTTGCTAAGCCCTAGCAAGCTAGCGTATTCGCGCGCGCTTTGCAGAGTCGCTCTGATCTCGGTGGGATGGTGGCCGTAGTCGTCTATGAGCACGAAGTTTGGGGTGGCGCACAGGATGTCGAAGCGCTTTTTGATCCCTTTGTAATTTAGCAAATTTTTGCGGATCTGCTCTAGCCCCGTCTCGCACGCCGCGGCTAGGATCGCTAGCGACGCATCGATCGCGATGTGTCTTCCGAGCCCGTAAACCTCGAAGCGTCCGAGCTCTTTAAGATTAAAGCTCATAAACGGCTGATGATCGCGCAGCAGCACCTTTAGATCCGTTATGTCGCGCGAAGGAAAGAGCTTGATACAGCCGAGCTTGATGGAGCTTAAAAACTCATCCTCGGCGTTTATCACGCGGATCTTGGCGCGCTCCAAAAAGCCGCGATACGCCGCGTGAAATTTATCCAAATCGTTGTCGTAATGATCCATATGCTCGGGCTCGGCGTTGGTCACGACCGCGACGTAGGGGTTGGAATTTAAAAAGCTCGAATCGCTCTCGTCGGCTTCGAAGATGATGTTTTCGCTGTTTTCATACTTCATATTCGAGCCGAACTGCTTGGAGATCGCGCCGATGATGACCGAGCCGTTTATCAGCGCCGAGGTTATCGCGCTCGTGGTGCTTTTGCCGTGCGCGCCGGCGACTGCGAAGACGCGCTTATCTTTTAGCACGAAGGGCAGGGCCTCCTTGCGCGAGAGGCAGACGATACCCTTTTTGCGTGCGGCTTGCAGCTCGACGTTATCCTCTTTGATCGCGGCGGAGTAGATGACGATCTCCTGATCTTTGATCGCCGAAGCGTCGTGTGGAGTGATGATCTCCATGCCGTCCGCTCTTAGCTTGTAGGTCGTCTCGCTCTCTTTGATATCAGAGCCTGAGATGATAAAATTTTTCTCGTGTAAAAATCTCGCTAATGCCGATATCCCTATGCCGCCGATGCCGATAAAATGAACCTTTTTCACCTTTGTCCTTAAATAATATAATAGATAATTACGTTTAAATTTTTAAATCCCGCGCCGGCGAAATTTAAAAATTTAAGCCATTCCCGCGTGCCTAGAAATTCGCCTCTAAATTTTACGAACTCGCGGCGTCGTGCAACCCCATCTCGCTACTTCCAAATCCGCTTTTAAAATTTAGCGCTCGAAATTTGCCGTTTAGAATTTCGCCTTTTAAAATTCAAGCGCTCGAAATTCCGCGTCCGAAACTTTGCTTTGAAACAGCGCGCTTAAAATTTACGGCTCAAACTCGCCGTTAAAATTTAGAAGCGAGCAGGGCGCCGCCGCGCCTGCCGCATCGTATCGCGCACCGAAGCCGCGTAAATTTCGGTAAATTTCATCGCGTTCATCGCACGTCCACTATTAAATTAACGCCTAAAATTTCGCCGCTTGGCTTCGCGGCAAAACATATTCGCCGCTTGGCTTCGCGGCAAAACATATTCGCCGCTTTGCGCTTTAAATTTAGCTTATAAATTTACCCGCATAAATTTAAAATTTCGTCGAAATTTTAAATATCAGTGCGCCCGTTGATCGCCTTTATCAGCGAGAGCATATCGACGTTGTCTAAGCTCACGCCCGTAGGCACGCCCTGAGCGAGCTTGGTAAATTTCAAACCCAGATCCGCGAGCTTATCCTCGACGTAAAGCATGATCCCGTCGGAGTTGATGCCCGGCGTCAGCGCGAAAATCAGCTCGCTCGCGCCGTTTCGGCTCACCATCTCGCGTAGCGCCGCGATTTTATCTTCATCGGCAGCGTCTAGCACGAAGTAGCGACCGTTGTAAATTTTATTGCTCTCTAAAATAAAGATATCTTTGGGATTTTCGACGATGCACATTTTATCGCTTTCGCGCTCCTCGTCGGCGCAGTATTCGCAGATCTCGCCCTCGCATACCGCACCACAGATGCGGCATCTGTGCAGTCCGCGCACCGCCTCTTCGATATTGTGCGCTAAATTTAGCCCCAAAAAGGAGTTTTGCACGCTTACGTAGTAGGCAAAGCGTAGAGCGGACTTTTTGCCCACGCCCGGAAGCTTTTCAAAGCTTGCGACGAGCTCTTCAAACCTGTCTCCGCCGCTCATATGGCGCCCTTCGGCGAAAAGACGATCGAGAAGTAGTGCGTGCCATCGCTGTAATTGTACTCAAAGCGGAATTTATGCAGCTCGCAAATTTTATCGATGATATAGAGCCCGAGCCCCATGCCGGTGGCTTTCTCGTCTTTATTTCTGATAAAGGCCTGCTTGTAGTGCTCGAATGATTTTGCAAGCGCCGCGCCGCGGTTGGCGACACTTACTTTATTTTCGTCGCAGATGATGCGGACTTTTTTATCGCTGGAGTATTTTAGGGCGTTGTCGATCAAATTTTTAATCGCCAGCGCAAATAGCCCGAAATCCACGTTTATCACCGCATCGCACTCGATATCTGCGCTAATGAGCTCGTCCCAATTATCGAGCATCGACATATCTTTTACTTGCTCTAAAATGAGGCTGAAATGATAATCCTGATAGTTGAGCGAGTAGCTTTTTGAGAGCAGTTGCTCGATTTTAGCAAACTCGTTGATTAAAATTTCAAGCCGCTCAAAGACGTTTACGAGCCGCACCTTTTGAGTCTCGTCCTCGAGCATCTCAGTGATGAGCCTGCCCTTGCCGATCGGGGTTTTGAGCTCGTGCATGATGGTGCGTAAAAACAGCTGGCGCGAGCGGATTAGCTCTTGAATTTTAGCAATCGCGTTGTTAAATTCCTGCGCTACCTGCCCGATCTCGTCTTCGCTGTGAGCGGCGGCTAAATTTACGTCCAAATTACCCTGGGCGAATTTTTTGATATTTTTGCTTAGTTTTTTTAGCGGCGTGAAGCTTCGCACTATCGATAGATAAAGTGAGATCAAAACCGCCATCGTAAGCAAAAACCCGACCCAAAGTGGATCGTTTAAATTCTTCGTGCCAAGGCTTTCGAAAACCACGACAAAAGAGTTGTTTTTGATATTTAAAAACAGTGAATTATTATACTCGACCGAGCTAAACTCGCCGATAGAAGTGTCTTGAACAAAAAAAATTTTACCACTCGTGATGATGTTTTGGATGATATTTTTGTCTTTTACAAGCTCCAAGCCATAGCTGGAGAAGTAGCGCTCAATATCGCTGGGAGGGGCATTACGCTTGTATAGCTCAAGTAGATTATTGACCGCGTTTATTTGATTAGCCTGCATGCTGCCTAGAGCTCTATTCATCTGCATCCGTGCGAACGTGATGAAAAGCACGCAGACTAAGATGATCGCGATTACAAAAAAAACCGAAATTTTGGTGATTAAGGAGTGCTTCATCCGATGAGCTTGTAGCCGATACCGCGAACCGAAAAGATATGCTTAGGCGCTTTGGAGCTGTCGCCGATTTTGGTGCGTAGGCGCCCGATGATGACATCTAAGCTCTTTGAATCCTTATCTTTTAGGCTCTTGCAATGGTATACGAGCTGCTCGCGGGATACCGAAAAGCTATGCTGCTTGATGAGGTATTCTAAAATTTCATACTCCGCAGGCGTTAGCACGAGCGACTCTTCGCCGAAGTAAATTTCATGGCGCTTGTCGTCGATACGAAATACGCTATCCGTGGCGGTTTCTTCCTTCTCGCTAGCTTTTTTATAGCGGCGGATGAGGCTCATGATGCGCGCGTGCATCTCTTTTGGATCATAAGGCTTGGGTAGATAATCGTCCGCGCCGATCTGAAGGCCCACTACGCGATCGCTAACGTCGCTTCTAGCCGAGCTGATGATTATCGGGATGTCGTATTTCTCGCGGATCTCTTTGCAAACCTCAAGTCCGTCCATCCCCGGAAGCGTAAGATCCAAAATCAGCAGATCGTAGTTTTTGATCCCAGCGCTAATGCCCAGATACGGGTCTTCGAAGTTTGTAACTTGGATGTTAAATTTAGCCAAGTATTCGGTTAGAAGCTGTGCAAACTCGCTGTCGTCTTCTATCATCAATACGTTTATCATTTTTTATCCTTTACATCGTTGATTTGAAATTTTAAATATTGCATTATACATAAAAATAGTTAAGTCTTAACTTGCGTTTTATTAAATTTAGATAAAATTGCCCCTTTTGTATAGTTCAAGGAGAATTTCGTGGAAGAAGATTATTATGAAATTTTAGGCGTGGCGCGCGATGCCGACGCCGAGACGATAAAAAAGGCGTTTCGAAAGCTTGCTTTGGAATTCCATCCCGACCGAAACCAAGGCGACAAGGAATCGGAGGAGAAATTTAAAAAGATCAACGAAGCGTATCAAATTTTAAGCGATGATCAAAAGCGTAGGATGTATGATCGCTACGGCAAAGAGGGCATCAGCGGCGCATACGGCGGCGCGGGCGGCGGAGGGTTTGACTTCGGCTCCATTTTCGGTGATTTTTTTGAGCAGGCATTCGGCGGCGGCGGTCGCTCACGCCCTAGCGATCCATACGGCATAGATACCGAGCTAGCCGTAACGCTGGAGTTTAAAGAGGCTTTGGAAGGCGTACACAAGGAGATAAAATACAAGATCAAAAAGCCGTGCTCCACCTGCGACGCCACCGGCTCGAAGGACAAAAAAAGACACACTTGCTCCGCTTGCGGCGGCACGGGGCGCGTCGCTGTCAGGCGCGGGTATATGAGCTTCATCCAAAGTTGCTCCGAATGCGGCGGCACGGGCGAGATCGTAAAAGACAGGTGTAAGGATTGCGGCGGCAAGGGCTTTACCGAGGAGGACGTAAGTCTTAAATTTGACATTCCCGCAGGTATCGACGACGGACAGCGCGTGCGCCTAAGCGGCAAGGGCAACGTTTCTAAAAGCGGCGAGATCGGGGATCTGTACGTGATCGTGCGCGTGAAGGAGGACAGCCACTTCCTGCGCGACGGAGACGACCTGTATATCGAGGTGCCGGTGTTTTTCACGCAGGCGATTTTGGGCGAGAGCATCGAGGTGCCGACGCCGCGCGGCAAGGCAGAGCTGAAGCTCAAAGTAGGCACCAAGGACAAGCAGCGCTTCACGATCTACGGCGAGGGCGCACCAAATATCCGCACTAAGAAAAACGGCGATCTGATCGTGCAGGTAAACGTCCAGACGCCTAAAAAATTAAACGAGAAGCAAGAGGCGCTTTTGCGCGAGCTTCAAGAAAGCTTCGGCAGCAAGGGCGGAGACGACGAGGGGATACTCGATAAAATCAAAAATTTTTTCAAGTAAGCTGCCTTGATTTGTCTTGATCTGTTTTGCGCGATGACTGTTTAAACTCTAGTTCGGCGGGCTTCGAAATTTTAAATTTAGCCGCGCCTGCCGCTTGACGGCTTTCTGCTGCTTGTTTGGTCGCTCGCTAGGCGTCGTCCATTTGATCGTAGTTTGTTTGATCTTCGCTCACTGCTTCATGTGATTAGCGCCTATCGTTTAGCCACCGTTTGCTAAGCGCTCTCTGTCTGATCGTCGCAAACACTGCGCGGCTTTATAAGGCAATACTTGCGAGTAGAATTTTATCTGTGTCTGCGACAGTCTTTGAATGCTACTGCGGCGTTAAACGACGGCTCGGAACGGCTTACGCGCCGCAAAAGCGACTACAAATTTAAAAAGGACGAAGATGGATCGCAAAAACGGACCTGCAAATTTCAGATCCGCGGATGATGAGATGTTTGCGTTTTTATCGAGCTTGGGCGATCGCTGGCAGGTGAGCGAGGGCGGAGCGCGCTTTATAGAGGAAAATTTCACTTTCGTCGGCTCCAAGCCCGTCTTGCGGGGATTGAAAGATTATGCGACCGCGGACTGCCTGGGTTTTGCCGGTGCAAGAAACTTCATAGACGCAAATCCCGCGGTAAAAGCGAGGATTTTGAGCGGCGAAATCCACTATCTGGGCGATAGTCTAACGAGTGCCGAGGTTAAATTTGCGTCCGAATATTTTTACGATTTTTTAAAATTTATAATAGAGCAGATCCCCGAACACCATTATTTTTTCAGTCCTACCGCGCGCTGGCTCCTGCTGGTTGCGATGGAGAAATACGTGGAATTTGCGACTTTAGATTAGCGTTTGGATCCGCGAAAATTTGCGAAATTTCGCCGCCTGTGCCGCGCAGGTTCGGGAGGGTTGCGTGGCTACGGCGTGACGGAAGATCGGTTAAAATTTATCGACTGCGGCAAGAACTGTTCCGCAGTGGCGTAAAATTTAAACGGGCACCCTGCCTGCGAACTAGCCCTTGCCCAGCTTGATACGTGCCCTAAAATCGGGCATTATCTGCGCGATGAGCGCGTAAAAATCCGCTCCGTGGTTTGCGTGGATGAGGTGCGCGAGCTCGTGCAGCACGACGTATTCGACGAAGCGCGGATCCCGCTCTATCAGGCTTAGCGAGAAGTTGAGATAGCCCTTTGCGTGGTTGCAGCTGCCCCAGCGCGTCTGCATTTTGCGCACCCGCACCCGCGCGATCTTGCGGCCTATCCGCGGCGAAAATTTCTCGATATAGCGCAGATAAAGCTCAAGCGCAAAGGCCTTTTTAAACGCCGCAAACTCGCCCTCGCTCTCGCAAAAGATCACGCCTCGTGACATAAAAATTTTATCTTTAAATTTAGAGCTTTGGATAAAATTTTTGATCGTAAAATCTGGCTCGTCGCGCTCCTCCGCTTGCGCGCTTTGCGCTACATTTTGCGGCGCGTTTTCGCTCGCGGCTTTTGAAGTTCCTTCGTTCACAGCGGGTTTAAATTTTAAAATTCCTTCACTCACGACAGAGCTAAAATTTGAAATTTCTCCGCTTGCAGCGGGTCTAAATTTTAAAATTTCTCCGTTCTCGGCAGGATCAAATTTTAAAATTTCACCGCTTGAGGCGGAGTTAAATTTACCCGCATCATTGCTTTGCGGAATATGCTCGCCCGAGTGAAATTTTAAATTTTCGCCGCAGGATTGCTCGAAAAAATTTTGAGCCGCTGTATCTATAAACCCGCCGCTTTGCCGAATTTTGTTCTGTTGCGAGAGCCCTTGCACAGCATCGTCCGGTAGGTCAAATTTCAAATCCTCGCCCGCCGCGTCACTTGGCGAGGTGCACTCGCCCGAGTGAAATTTTAAAATTTCACTTCCCGCGCTGTCGTCCGCACCGTCATTCATGCCGTTCATGGCATTGTTTGCGCTGCCGCTCACATCGCCGCCATCGCCGCCGCTACCGTTTATGCCCGCGCCGCTTTGTAAATGAGCCGAATTTACGCCGCCAGCGCCGCTACTCGCACCATCATTCGGAATTTCATTCGCGCCGCAGTTTGTACCGAGCGCGACCTCGCGACTAAATTTCAGCTTGTAAATTTTACCTAAAATTCTAATCTCGTTGCTCGCTAGTAGCTTGCTTCGTAGTCGCGCCAGCGTTTGGCGGATCCAGCTTTCGTGCTTTAGGATGAAGCTTTCTGCTTGCGCCACGGTGTAGGAGCGCGGTACGCTGACGCTGATTTCACACTCTTTATTGATGCGGATACGCGCGTATTTCATCCGCTTAAAACGCAGACTGATCGGCAGATCTAGTAAATTTAGACTAACTTTTTGCTCTGCCATTTTTTGCTTATCCATCGCGCCGTATTCGCGCTGCCGCGCAGCCACTCGTCGCAGAAAAACCCGATCCAAACGCCTAAAATTCCATACCCCAGATGAATGCCCAAAAGCCAGCCCACGGGGATCGAGACGCCCCACATAAAGATCACGCCCATCGAAAAGGGAAACCTCGCGTCGCCGCTTGCGCGCAGGGCGTTTACGAACACGATATTAAGCGTCCGTCCGAACTCAAGCCCCAGCGTGAGGTAAAAAAGCGGCCGCATGACCTGCCTGTGCGCCTCGTTTAGGCTCAGTAGCTCCATGATCTGCTCGCGCGCTAAAAACACGATCGCGACGAAAAGCGCCGTCGCCCCGAGCCCGAAGCGCAGCGCGGTAAAAGTGTGTCGGTACGCCTCCTGCGGCTTGGCGGCGCCTACGAGGCGGCCTACGATCACTTCGTTTGCCATACTGATCGCGCTTCCGCCGAAGAAGATGAATGATGAAATTTGAAAATAGATCGTCTGCACGGTAAGGCTCGCTTCGCCCATGCTTGCGACGAAGGCGAAGGCGACGAGATACTGCACGATCCACAGCATGTTTTCGCCCGCACTCGGAAGCCCTACGGATAGAATTTTACGCAGCGTGGCGAACTGGATCTTTAAAAACATCGTGAGGTAAAATTTTATCTTTAGCACCTTCGTGATGATGAGGAAGAATAAACATACACCGATCATACGCCCCGCGATGGTGCTCACGCCGATGCCCTCAAGCCCGTAGTACGGCAGTCCGAACGGCCTAAAGAGCACGACGTAGTTGCCCGCGAGAGTTACTAGATTCATCACCACGGAGACTGCTATGATGAAATTTGCGTATCCGTAGACGCGCACGATGGCGCTAAGCACGATCGCTACGGCGTCTATCGCAAAGACGATGCTGATGACCTTAAGATAGATCGCGCTTTCGCTCAAAAGCTCGGCGGGCACCTGCAGCGCGCGGAGTAAAAACGGCGCGCAGCTAAAGACGAAAACGCCGCTACAAAGCCCCACGAGCGCGTTGAATGCGATGCTCGTGTGGATCGCGCGCATGGCTAGGACTTTGTTCTTTGCTCCCAGCGCCTGCGCTACGAGAACCGAGCAGCCCACGGCGAGGAAGCCGAAAACGGTGATGAAGAGCAAAAATATCTCGTTGCCAGCCCCAAGCGCGCCTACTAGCGAGACGTCCACGCGCGAGATCATGTAGGTGTTGATAAGCGTGGTCACTAGGCGCAAAAACATATCGACGTAGATTGCTAGCGAAAGCCTTAGTAGCGAGATTTCTTTCATATTTTGCCTTTATTTGGGGAAATTGTAGCCGAAAAATCTTTTAGGTTTGCTTTTGCGCAGGGGGGGCAAGCGGAGTTGTTTTTGTATGCCGCGCGATATGCGTAAAATTAGAATTTACGGCGCCGCGCGCGAATATGCGGTGATTTAGCGGGGACGAGCGGTTGATTTCTTTGGTGCTACTGCGGCGGCGAATAAGTAATTTTAATAAACGGAGCGCGGAATTTTAAACGCGGATGTTTTTAAATAAGCGTCAAGCTATCTCAATAGATTTTGCTTAAATATCGCTAGGATAACGATCGTATCGTTGGGTTCATCTATTAGATATGGGATTACGAAACCCTTGAATGAAATCTCTAATTCTATCATCGTCAAAGCTTTTTGATCTACGAAATTTATACGGCATAAAGCCAAGCTTGCCTGCTCGCGCAAAAAGCTCGTTTTTAAAATTTTCTGCCGCATCCCCTGAGCGCTCTGCGATAAATTCTACGATCTTGCTAAGTTGCGCGCGAAATTTTTTAGACTGGATTATTTTCAATTTTTCCAGCCCTTGCCTAGCTCCTCAAAGCCGCTTAGATCGCCGTTCGCGTATGATTTTAAGTCCGCATCCATTCCGTTTTTTATCTCATCGTAACTTTCGCCGGATCTAAACTCCAATAAAATCGTTTCTAAGCTTTTCTCGCCGCTTAGAGTGATCTGCGCGGAGGGATCGATTTTTAAAAAAAGTTTCTTAAAAGTTTCGAGAGTATCGCGATCGACGCCGCTTTGGATCTGCATAGTGATCATTTTGGCTCCTTAAATTTTAGCGATTATAGCAGCTCATAGCTAAATTTAAAATTCCAACCGTTTTAGAGCTAAAGCTCGATAAAATTTTAAAATTTATGCCCGCTAGATCGAATTTCGCTTCCTCATGTGGATCGTAAAGTGCTCCGACGCGTCCTTAAAGCCGCACTTTTGTAGGAATTCCCCGGCGCCCTCAGCTTTGTGTAAAGGGGTTACAACAAAGGTGGTGGTGTGCGCAAAGCGTTTATTAAAGGCATTCACGAGCGCCGTTCCGATACCGCGCCTTTGATAATCCTTATGAACTATCACGCAGTAAAGATAGCTCGTAGCGAAGTTGTCGCGGTCGCAAAACGCCTCCAGCACCCCCACGGTCTTGCCCTGCGTTTTGGCGATCGCCACGTAATCATAGGTGCGCCACACCCTGTATGTCTCGTGCGGCGGCACGGAGGCTGCGTTTTGCTCCGTATCCCAGCCGATCGAGACCATTATCTCATCCAGATCGCTAGGCTTAAAATCGGCGGAATTTTCTAAAATTTCAAACTCCATCTTCGCTCCTTAATTGAAATAGCTTTTCAAATCGCAAGTATATCGCCGTAGCTTTAAAATGGCATTAAATATCAATTAGCGGCTCTTTCGACGAGGTTTAAATTTTAAAATTTAAAGGCGAGGCAGGGCGCGGTGCGTAAATTTAAACCCGAATTTAAAATTCTAACCATTTACCGCAATTTGATATAAACTCGGCAAAATTTTCCCAAGGATCCCCGATGCAAACGCTTGATTTTCACGTCCATCTGCTAAGCAAGGAGGTGCGCTTCGACCGCCCTTACGACAGGCTCGCGCTGCGCCTTTTCGGCAGGCGCTTCGGCATAGACGTATCGCGCGCGATCAAAGAGCCCTATGAGGCCTATGTGGACGCTCTTCTAGGCGGGCTTAGAGCTTCAAAATACGTTAAAAAGGCAGTACTTTTCGGCGTGGATGCTAAATTTAGCGACGCGGGCGAGCTAATCCATCGCGATAAGACCGTCTGCGCGGACAACGACAGCGTGCTTGAAATTTATCAAAAAAACCCTGATCTCATCGTGCCGTTTTTTAGCATCAATCCAAAAAGGGCGGACGCGCTAGATGAGATTGATCGCTGCTTCGAGCTCGGATTTAAGGGGGCGAAATTTTTACAAAATTATTGGGATCTGGATACGAGGCTGCCTCGCTACGCGCCGTATTTTGAAAAGCTCGCCAAGCTCGGCTTGCCGCTGGTGATTCACGTCGGCAACGAAAGCTCGGTGCCGAGCTCGCGCCGCTGCGAGGCGCTGGAGATGATCTACGCGCCGCTTGAGCTGGGTGTCACGACGGTGTGCGCGCACATGGCGATTAACTACGAGTATTCGCATATTTTTCGTGCGCTCTCGCGCCGCCCGCGAAATTTCGGACACGATTATTTCGCGCTTCTGGCGCTTTTGCGCACGCACAAAAACCTCTACGCCGACGTTTCTGCTCTGATGACGCCGGTGCGCGCTAAGGCTCTGCCGCATCTTGCGAGCCAAACGGACGTGCACTCGCGCCTGCTTTACGCTTCTGACTTTCCGGTGCCGTATTCTGCGATATACAACACCTACGATCTGCGCCTGTCGCAGCGTATCGCGCTGCATAAAGAGCCCAACCCTTTCGATCGCAATGTGCGCGGACTGCTCGCGTATTTCGGCGAGGATAGCGAGCTGTGGAGTAATTACAAAAAAATTTTGCCCTTTGCGTAGACGGTGAAATTCAGTGAAATTTAGGAAGCGGGCGTGAATTTTATAAAATATTTTTTCTCGGAAATTTTTAGGTTATTTAAACTCATTATGAGCGCCGCACTTGTGCTAGCTGCGGGGGTTTTTAATCTACAAACTATTCTTTTCGGAGCCGGATTTGGCGGAAAATTATGAGCAAAATCGCGTTCAAATTTTATCTTTGCGCGATTTTGTGCGCGAGATAAAGCCCGAGGGAGTTTCTTTTGACGTTCGTTTCGACGGCGACGAGGTCTCAAGCATGAGAGCCGTGAATAAAGACAAAAATCAAAGTGCGAGTTTTTATAGTATAGACGAAAGGATGAACGAGCGCGCCGTTTTAAAAATCCTAGGCTGGGATTTTGGGACTTTTAACAAACTTAAAGCCAAAGCAAAAAGCGCAAATGTCCAGGGCGTAAGCATCTGGGAGGGCGAGGGCAAAACCGCTATTTATTACAAAGATGGGTTTGTGTCGGAATTTTACGAGATTTTCGAGGGTCCTGCGAGCGAGGCGGTGAAAAAAGACTACGAGATCGGCTGTGATGATAGATTTGCCGCAGACGGCGTGGTGATGGCGCGCGACGGAGGCGCTACTACGGGCTTTATATGCGTGGATCGTGACGGCTACGGTATTAAACGCAGGTAAATTTTACAGCGGTTTTGCATGAAATTTTAACAGGAATTTTTGTAGGAATTTTTATCCTTGTTGCGGATATTTTGCGAGAATTTTTTGCTGTTATTGCGGATATTTTAGGGTTGTTAAGAATACTTTGTCGCGCCTGTTTTGTCGCGACTGCCGTTTAACCGCCCGCCCCACTAAATTTTAAAATTTAAACCGAGCGGCGTGTATCGTAGTGTCAAAGCACTCTTTGGCGCGGTACAAATTTTGAAATTTCAGCAGTTTAATTTAGTTCGCAGGTACGCTAAATGAAACGGCGAGATCATACGCGGCGGCGAGTTGCTGTTTAAATTTAGCTTGTAGGCACGCTAAATCCTAGCCGCGACATGATTTGTTTTAAATGTTATAACGACGGCTTGTTTTAAGTTTTAAACCGCTAGCGCAATCTTCAAAAATTTAGTGGCAGTCTGCTTGAAATCCGCATACATCGCGCCGCCTATGCTGCACCGGCGCCGCGGCGCATGATTTACGCTAGAACGATATCGCACTTATCGAAACTGTCAAAATACCAACGACGCGTTGTGTCATTCGCGCTGGATTGCGTTGCACCATTTTTGTCGCATCGCTCTCGCTATAAATTTTTAGCACAGGTTTGTTTTAAATTTCATCGCATCGCACAAAAAAACCATTGCGCGAGAAATTCTAGCGGCGGCTCGCTTTAAATTTACGCTTCGTGCCGCTTCTCGGCTCGTTTGTTTCAATCTCTCGCAGCGCCTGTTTTGTCGCGCCTGCCGCTTGACAGCCGCCCCGCGAAATTTTAAAATTTGCTCGAATTTTATGAATTTACGAGGCTTAAAATCGCCTTTGAAATTCTTGCGATCTCATCTTGCATATGCCCGCCCGGATTTTGCTCAAACTCCGCTTTTGTGCCCGCACTGCGGCATTTTGCGATAAAATTTCGCGCAGTCTCGCCGCAGAGTACCCCGCGCGGATTTTTCGGGTTCATCTCGGCCTCGCCCAAGGACGCGTAGACGTGCGCCAGCCCCATTTGCGGCGAGTGCGTGGCGACAAAGGCGTCAAAGCAGCTAAACCAAAACGATGCCGAGATGCAGGCGATCTTTTGAAATTTATCGCTCGCAAACGCCGCATACGCGCTAAAAAGCCCTGCCAGCGAGTATCCCGCGCATGCTCGCCACGCAGGTTTGCCCGCGCCGAATACGTGCCGCTCGATACGCGGGATCAACTCGTCCGCAAATTTTTCTAAGTGCGCCGCGCCGCCGCCTGCGAAATCGTGCACCCCCTTAAACGGCGACTTTGCCGCCCACGGGCTAAGCTTATCGCCCCACTGCGCCTTGTTTAGATAGATCGCCGCAAGCACGAAATCCGCGCCATTTCGTCGCGAGACGAGCTCGTAAATTTCGCCCATGCTGGCCGCGCTAAAATCCAAGGCGTGCAGGTAGATGATCGGTGCGGACGCGGCTTCTTTTGTAAAGGAGGGCACAGCCGCAAAAAACGGCGCGTGCGGAGCGAAAATTTCTACGCGCAGGCCGTTAAATTCCAAACTTTGCATCGCTAAAGCCTTAAAAGTTATTAAAATTTAATAGAATTTTGTGTAAAATCACCAAATTTAACACTAGAGGAACTTAAAATTGGCTTTGATCGAGCTTATCGATGTTACGAAAAAATTCGGCTCTCACGTCGTTTTAGACGGCGTAAATTTCGCACTGGAGGCCAATGAGCGCGTCGCCGTGATCGGCAAAAACGGTGGCGGCAAATCTACGCTGATAAAGATCGTCGCGGGGCTGTGCGAGACCGACGAGGGGCGCGTGATCACTCAAAACGGGCTAAATATCCAGATGCTCGCTCAAACGCCGAAATTTGAAGACAATCTCTCGGTCAAAGACGCGCTGCGACGGGAGCTAGCCGAAATTTATGCTGCTTTGGACGAATACGACGCGATCTCTAGTAAGATCGCCGCGCAGCCCGAAAACAGGGAACTTTTGGCGCGGCAAGACGAGCTGATTAAGTTTATCGAGGCCAAGGACGGCTGGCAGATCGACAATAAGATCGAGCAGGTGCTGCAAAATTTCGGGCTTAAAATTTACGAAAACCGCTCCGTCTGTACGCTTAGCGGCGGCGAAATTCGTCGCGTGGCGCTGGGCGCGCTGGTGCTTAAAAAGCCCGACGTGCTGCTGCTGGACGAGCCCACGAATCACCTCGACGTCTATATGGTGAAATTTCTAGAGGAGATGCTGCTTAGCTCGAAGCAGACGATCGTTTTTATTAGTCACGATCGCTATTTCATCGACCGCTTGGCGACGCGCAGTATCGAGCTCGAAGAGGGTAAAATTTCAAATTTCGACGGCGGATACGAGAACTATCTGAGGCGCAAGCAGGAGATGCTTGCTTCGCTCGAAAAGTCCCACGAGACGCTGCTTAAACAGCTGCGCGCCGAGGAGGAGTGGCTGCACCGCGGCGTAAAGGCGCGCCTAAAGCGCAACGAAGGGCGCAAGACGCGTATCATGCAGATGAGGCAGGATGCGAAGAAAAATCCGGGCGCGATCCGTCGCGTGCGACTCGAGCTGGAGCGCGCGAGCAGGAGCTTTAACGGCACGGGCGGCGACAATCGCAAAAAGATGCTTTTTGAATGCACGAATATCGGTAAAATTTTAAACGGCAAGGTGCTTTTCAGGGGCTTTTCGGCGCGAGTTTTGCAAGGCGAGCGCATCGGTATCGTAGGCGCTAACGGCGCGGGCAAAAGCACTCTGCTTAAAATTCTACTCGGCCGCAGCAAGATCGATGCGGGCGAGATTAAACGCGGCGAGATCAGGATCGGCTACTTCGATCAGACCCGCAGCGGCATCACGGACGATAAAAGCATAATCGAAATTTTCTGCCCCAACGGCGGCGATCACATAAGCGTCCGCGGCAGCTACATGCATGTCTATGGGTATTTGAAAAATTTCTTGTTTCCGAAGGAGTTTTTGGATAAGCCCGTGGGTGTTCTTAGCGGCGGCGAAAAGAACCGCCTGGCGCTTGCCAAGCTCTTTACCGAGCAGTACGATTGCCTGATTTTGGATGAGCCGACGAACGATCTTGATATCGCGACGATCAATATTTTAGAGGATTATCTGCTAAGCTTCGAAGGTGCGGTAATCATCGTAAGCCACGATCGCTATTTCATCGATAAGATCACGAATAAGCTTTGGGTTTTTGAAAAAAACGGCGTTATCGATCAAATTCAAATGCCCTATTCGCAGTATCTGGAGTTTGAAGACGAGATGGCGGAGATCGATCAGATCGAGGCCGACGCTGGCGCGAGCGCGGAGGAAGGCGGTCGCGAAAACAAAAAGGAGAAGACGAGCGCCGCGAAGCTTAGCTACAAGCAGAATAAAATTTTAGAAGAGTACCCCGCTAAGATCGAGGCTATCGAGGCGCGCATAAAGGAGCTAAATCACGCGCTCTCAACGCCTGAAATTTATCAAAAGCTCGGTATGCAGGGGCTTTTTGAAGAACTTGAAGAAAAAAGAGGAACGTTAAACAGTATGGAAAATGAATATTACGAAGTGCTTTCGCTCGCCGAGAGCCTAAAGTAGGCGCGATGGTTTGGTTTTTGATCTTTTTATACGCGCTTTACACGATTTATAAAATTTCGCTCGATCTGCTTGAGTTAAGCTTCATCCGCGCCAAGCTAAAAGAGCCTGCGGTGGTGCTTAGCGAGGAGGATTATCGCAAGGCGGGCGAGGTCGGCGCGGTAAATTTAAAATTTAATATATTTTCGCACTGCTTTTCTTTTGCGGTGGCGCTTATTTGGATACTTGCGGGCGCTGGCGCGTTACAGCGCGCGATATATGATCTAGCGGGCGACGGGATTTTTGCGCAGAGCTGCTTCGTAACGGCGTTTTTAATCATCGGCGGCGCGATATCGCTTCCGCTTGAGATTTACAAAACCTTCGTCAAAGACAGACGCCTAGGCTTTTCGACGATAACGCCCGCCGTTTTCGTAAAAGACGCGCTAAAATCGCTTGCGCTCACGCTGGTTTTTGGCTTTGCGGTAGCCTCTGCGCTCGTTTTTTGCGTAAATAGCTTGGGCGCGCACTGGTGGGTCTGGGGCTTTCTGCTAAGCTTCGGCGTAGTTTTGCTGATAAATTTAATTTATCCGACCGTTATCGCGCCGCTGTTTAATAAGATGCAGCCGCTAGAGCAAGGCGAGCTAAAAGAGCGAATAGAGGGGCTTTTGCAGCGCTGCGGTTTTAAAAGTAGCGGCGTTTTCACGATCGACGCGAGCAAGCGCGACAAGCGTCTAAACGCCTATTTCGGCGGCTTTGGCGTGACGAAAAAGGTCGTGCTTTTCGACACGCTCATAGAGAAGCTGAGCGAGGATGAAATTTTAGCCGTTTTAGGGCACGAGCTCGGGCATTTCAAACACGGCGATGTTTTGAAAAATTTAGCGCTTAGCTTCGTGCTTTTGGGTGCGACGTTTGCGGTATTCGGAAACCTTCCCGGGGGCGTATTCGGCGCGCTAGGGCTTAGCGAGGGCGGCGGCGCGACGCTGGTTTTTATGATTTTGTTTGCGCCGATTTTGCATGCGTTTTTTGAGCCTGTAATCTCTAAGCTTAGCCGCATGCACGAATTTAGCGCGGACCGGCATGGCGCGAGTATGCAGGATAAAAAGAGCATGATCGGCGCGCTAAAGAAACTGGGCAGCGAAAACAAGGCGTTTCCGCTCGCTCATAAAATTTACGCCGCGGTGTATCATTCGCACCCGAGCCTGTATGAGCGCATAAGAGAGCTTGATGAGGATCGCTGAGGCGCTAAGATGGGGCTTGGGGCAGTGCGGCTCAAAATACGTCGCGCGCGAAATTTTAAAGCTTTGCGAGCGACTTAGTGACGAGCAGCTCGTGCTAAGATGCTCGGAGAAGCTCGCGCACGAAGCGGAATTTCGCGCTAAGATCGTTGAATTTAAAGACGGCCGCCCGCTTGAATACATCACGCAAAGCTGCGAGTTTATGGGCTTTAAATTTTACGTCGACGAGCGGGTGCTGATACCGCGCTGCGAGACCGAAATTTTAGTAAAAAAGGCACTTGCTTTGGCGCAGAGCTTGGGCGAGCCGCGCATTTGCGAGATCGGCACGGGCAGCGGCATAATCGCTATCTGCTTAAAAAAGCTCCTTCCTTCTTGCCGTATCACGGCTAGCGACATCAGCGCGGATGCGCTTGAGGTGGCGCGTGTAAATGCTTCAAATTTTGGCGCCGACGTTGAGTTCGTACACTGCGCCTATGCAGATGAGATCGCGGGCGAGTTTGATCTCATCGTCTCAAATCCTCCATACATCGCAAACTCCTACGCATTGGACGCGCGCGTACTGCAAGAGCCGAAACAGGCGCTGTTTGGCGGCGAGAGGGGGGATGAAATTTTAAAACGCATCGCGCGGATCGCCGCACGGCGCGCAAAATTTCTAATCTGCGAGATGGGCTACGATCAAAAGCAGAGCCTATCGGCGTTTTTGCGCGAGCAGGGCTTTATGGCGGAATTTTACAAAGATTTGGCGCAGTTTGATCGCGGATTCGTCGCGCGAAATTTAAACAGATCGTAGGCACGCCGTGCAAAGCTCGCAACTACGCAGACTGCTTTATTACAAAGCGTTCGGCTATCGCTACGTAAGCGCCGAAATTTTAAGCGGCAGCGCGCGATTTTTCAAGGCGCTGGACGCGCTGCAATCAGCTACCGCCGAGTGCAATCTTTGCGAGCTTGCTAAAACGCGCACGGGAAGCGCCGAGCAAAATTTTAAAAATTTCAAAACTATCAAAAATTTTAAAACCCCCGCGAATGTAAAACTTATGATCGTGGCTCTTGCACCGGGCGCCGACTGGGGTTTTGGCGGCGGTTTGGAGGCTGAGGTAGCAGCGGCACTGGATCAAATTTGCGCGCCCGAGCAGATCTATTTTAGCTTTCTGATAAGGTGCGCGGTGCCGCAAAATAGGCGCATAAGCTCGGAAATAATTTTAAAATGCGCGCCCTATCTGACCGACGAGATCAAAATTTTAAAGCCCAAAGTCGTGCTCTGCCTGGGCGAAATTTGCTGTAAAATCGTGCTGCGAAACGGCGATTTGGCGGGCATGGACGTGCTGCACGGCTCGGTCTTTAACGAGGATGGCATCAGCTTCGTGCCGAGCTTCGATCCTGCATTCATCGCGCAAAATCCGAGCAAGGCGGAGCTTTTCAAAGAGGATCTGCAAAAGATAAAAGAGCTGCTGTGAGGCGCATTTGAGCGCTTTTTGCGTGCTTTTTGCGTGCTTTTTGCGTGCTTTTTGCGTGCTTTTTGCGTGCTTTTTGCGTGCTTTTGATTTTGCGCGCGGCTTTTGTGCGGGCGCCTAGTTTGTGGATTGCGCCTATGCGGATAAGATCGCTGGCGAGTTTGATTGGCTTAAATTTCACGGACTAGCGGGATTTGGCGAAAAAACACGGACTCGAACCGCGGCAGATTTAAATTTAAAAGCGAGAAAATTTCGTAAAGCGGCGGGGTGGGGCAAAATTTAACGCCATTGCAAAATTCCGATATTTCAAATTTTGATTTTTATTTGGCTATTTGGGGCGTGCGAGGGGTTTATGTCGCGGCATAGCGTTAAATTTAAACCTCAGTGTCGAGCAAAATTTTATGTCGTAAAATTTTATCTAGCCTGCAAATTTTATTTTGCCTAAGAGCTCTGCGCATTCTTAGATTTTACGCCTAAGGTCGGTCTGCGATATGTTTGTGCCGCATACGACTAGGTAAATTTGAACCCGCGAAATAAATTTATCTCAAAGATTTGAAAAATTCTAAAATTTCGGCGCTAAATTTGATCGGTCTGCCGTCTTTTACGAAGGCGATTTTTACGTCCTGCGCGTATAAAAGCTCGCTGAAATCCGTGTTTTTAATATCTTTGATCTTGTAAATTCCTTGCCGCAAAAGGGCGCTGGCGTTTTTGAGCGCGGCTAGGCTCGTGCGAATTTCAAGCGTGTCGCCGAGGCGCGCGGGGCGCAGAAATTTGGCGCAAAGCTCGCTAACTACGAAGTGTGCGTCCGCGCGCGCGAAGTCCACCCCTGCCTGCATAAGCGCCTCGCTGCGCGCCCGCTCGCAAAATTTTATGTAGTTGGCGTGATACACGATGCCTTGCGCGTCGGTGTCTTCGTAGTAAATTCTAATCTTCATCCCGCGCGTCTTTCGCCGCCGCGACATCTCTCGCAGCCAGGGCGGGGAGGATTTTTGCGAAAAATAGCACCGTTTGAAACACGATGATGAGTTTCATGCACCACTCGCTAGCCGCGTGGATTTGGGCAAATTCCGGCGTCATCGTCGCTTCTGCGCCGATATTCTGGGCATTTATGACGTAGTCGGTAAAGTAAAGCACGAAAAGTAGGGCTAAGATGATATTTACTAGCGTTAGCATCAGGGTCGAAAGGCGCAAGCGAAAGGATTGGGATTTGTTGTTGTTGAAATTTATCATCTCAAAAACGAGGCAGATGATCGAGACGGCGATGAGGATGCCGCCGTATTTTACGAAGATCTCGCTCATTAGCTTGCCGCTTTGAAAGTGCGATAGCACACCCTCCCCGATAATCTGCTGCGGGAAAAATACCACGGGCGCGACGAGTGCGCCGAGCGAGAGCTCGATGCCGATAAGGGCTGCGATGATGAAGATATAGATAGAAAAAATTGCGCGCATAAAGATCCTTTTAAATTTTGATAAATTTTAAATCGGACGTGATTATAGCGAAATCTTATAATCGTGCGCTTAAGTGTTTTGCAAGTGAGTTTTTGGGCGAATGGGTGCAAGGGGTCGTGATATTACGGCATATCGCGGTATGATTAAATTTTTAAATCTTTGGATACGGTCGTTTGCGAAATTTATAAAATTTTTACGGAGGCTGGAGATGAAATTTGTGTCAGGCGCGTTAAGCATAAAATTTCATTATAAAATTTAAAATTTTCCAAATCGTTTTTTAAAATTTCTCTTGATTATTCAGCCCCCTTTAAGCATCGCTCTTGTATAATTACAATTCTGTTTCGCAC
>CAUPZQ010000025.1:0-33474 GCA_963515915.1 uncultured Campylobacter sp. | reverse complement strand
GTCACGAACTACATCCCGCAAGAATACATCGACAAGATGACGGAGCTCAAAATCCCAGTCGTCGCCGTTAGCTTTCAGCGCAGCGACGCCGCCGATAAGAGCAAGCTAAATCCGACCTTCAAAGACGACGAAGCCGCCTACACCGAGGGCTTTTACGACGGTATCGAGCTTCTTGGCTAGGTTGCAAACCGCGAAAAAGAGGCCGCCGAGCTAATAAGCTTCGTCAAAACCTCGCAAGAGCAGCTAAAGGCTAAATTTAGCGACTTCATAGTGGATAAAAGACCTAAAATTTACATGGCAAATCCAGACCTCACGACCTACGGCAGCGGCAAATACACGGGCATAATGTTTATGCGAGCAGGAGCGCAAAACGTCGCGGCGCAGAGTATCAAAGGCTACAAGCAGGTATCTGCCGAGCAGGTTTTAGCGTGGGCGCCGCAGATGATCTTCGTGCAGGATCGCTACCCGCAGGTGCCGGCAGAGCTCAAATCCAACCCGCAGCTTGCAAATTTAAGCGCGGTTAAAGAGGATAAAATTTACATGATGCCAGAATACGCCAAAGCGTGGGGCTATCCGACGGCCGAAGCTATGGCGCTTGGCGAGTGGTGGCTAGCGATGAAGCTCTATCCAACGCACTTTGACGAGGCGGAATTTAACAAAAAAGTAGAGGAATTTTATCAAAAATTCTACCGCACGAGCTATAAATGAAATTTTCCGCCCTGCTGCTGCTCTGGGCCCTGCTGTTTGCGGTATCGCTGGGCATCGGGCAGTATCCGGTTAGCCTAGAGGAGACGGGCAAAAATTTTTATAGCAAAATTCTGCGTAAAATCACAAAATTCTGCCCTACGAAAGCATCTGAAATCCCCCACGAAAAAATGAAATAATTTATATAAAAATTTATCTAGATTTTATGCCGATCGGCTATAATTCAGCTATTCTAATCCCGCATATTTTGCGGAATTTTCAAGGAGGAAAAATGCTTAAACTTCACTCAATCCTTCTTGGTGCAGCGCTTTGCGCTAGCCTGGCTTTTGCAGATCGCACGATTACCGATCAGCTCGGTCGCAAGGTTGCAATCCCGGATCAAGTAAATCGTATCGTCGTGCTACACCACGAAGCACTCAATGTCTTAAACGAAATCAACGCTCAAGATAAGGTCGTAGGCATCCTAAAAAGCTGGGAGCAGCGCCTAGGCAAAGAGTATAATCGTTTGGCACCGAGTTTTAAAAACCTACCTAATCCAGGCGATATCAAAGATGTCAATTACGAAGCTCTGCTTAGTCTAAAGCCCGATGCGGTCGTAGTGGTCAACTACTTCCCCAAAGAATATATCGCTAAAATGGAGGAGTTGAAAATCCCAGTCGTAGGTATTTCATTTTTCAGCTCTGCACAAGAGGAAAAAGCTAAGCTAAATCCGACCTTTAAAGATGAGCGCGATAGCTTCGCTGCTTACGATGAGGGCTTTTACGAGGGGGTTAAAATTCTAGGCGAACTAAGCAATCACGAAAAGGATGCCGCTGAACTAATAGATTTCGTTAAAAAATCGCAAGCTGATTTAAATGCTAAATTTAGTAATTTTATCGTAGATAAAAGACCTAGAATTTATATGGCAAATCCCGATCTTACGACCTACGGTAGCGGTAAATATACTGGCGCAATGCTAGCAAGGGCGGGCGCGACGAACGTCGCCGCTGCAGATATAAAGGGCTACAAACAGGTTTCGCCGGAGCAAATTTTAGCATGGAATCCGCAGATTATCTTAGTGCAAAACCGTTATCCTCAAGTACCTGCCGAACTTAAGGCAAACCCTGCGCTAAAAGGTCTTAGCGCCGTGAAAGAGGATAGAATTTATCTAATGCCCGAATTCGTTAAAGCATGGGGTCATCCGACTGCCGAAGCAATGGCGCTTGGTGAGGAATGGCTTGCGATGAAACTTTATCCGCAAAATTTTAAAGACGCAAATTTTGATAAAAAAGTAGAGGGATTCTACGAGAAATTTTACCGCGTCAAATATCAAAAATAATGCTGAACCTAATCCTGCTTCTTTTTTGGGTAGTACTGGCGCTAATGTCGCTCGCTAGCGGGCAGTTTCATATACCGTTAGAAGAAATTTTTAAAATTCTCTTTGGCGGAGGCGGCGATGAAGCCGCCAAAAGTGTGATGCTGGATGTTAGAATTCCGCGCATTCTACTCTCCAGCCTTTGCGGTGGAGCGCTTGCTATCGCGGGTTTGAGCTTGCAGGCGGTATTTAAAAACCCGCTCGTTGGCCCGCACATCGTAGGCGTTAGCACCGCAGCGGCATTCGGCGGCGCGCTTTGTATTTTGCTAGGATTGAGCGGCTTATGGCTTGCGGGGTTTGCATTTTGCTTCGGACTTGCGGCGCTATTTTTACTCTATCTTTTGGCAAAATTCGTAGCACGCGCTGATATTTTCTCACTCATTTTAGCAGGTATAGTCATTAACGGCGTATTTGCCGCATTTACGAGCTTGGTGCAGTATCTGGCAGACGATGAGGAAGTGCTGCCTAATATCGTTTTTTGGCTACTGGGAAGCTTCGTAAGCGCAGGATATGATAAAGTAATTTTGATGTGCGCGATCGCCCTGCCCGCTTCTGCAGTCTTAATCGCGCTGAGATGGCGGTTTAATCTACTCAGCCTAAATGATGATGATTTGCGCGTGCTAGGCGTGGATGTTAAGTTTCTGCGCTGCACGATCCTAGCGCTTTGCACTGCTCTGATCGCCGTACAAGTTAGTGTCAGCGGAAATATCGGCTGGGTAGGTCTTGTAGTGCCGCACGCCACCAGGCTCATCTCGGGCAGCGACCACGTGAAGCTAATGCCTGCCTGCTTCATCGCAGGAGCGATCTTTATGCTGGCAATCGACGATCTATCTCGCTCGCTAAGTAGCGCCGAAATTCCTTTAGGAATTCTATCTGCTCTCATCGGAAGCCCGATCTTTGCCCTACTTCTAAAAAGGAGCGCCAAAAATGCAAAATCTAATTGAGGTAAAAAACGCTGGCTTTTACTACGAGGCGGAAAAATTCTGCTTTCGCAACTTAAGCTTCGAGCTTGCCAGCTCTCAAACATTAGCGATTTTGGGCTTAAACGGGCAAGGCAAAAGCACGCTAATGTCGTGTATGATGGGGATTTTACAGCCTAAAGAAGGCGAGATCGTACGCAAGGCAAAATTTGCTTTCTTGCCTCAAAGCTTTAACGTCGCGTTTGATTACAGCGTACTTGACATCGTACTGATGGGGCGGGTACGCGAGATCTCGCTCTTTTCAAAACCGGGCAAAAAGGATATTCAAATCTGCCTTGACGCTTTGGATACGCTAGGTGTCGCTCATCTGCAAAAGCGCAGCTTTAACGCCCTTAGCGGCGGGCAGAGGCAGCTCGTGCTCTTTGCTAGAGCCCTAGCTAGTGGCAGCGACGTGCTGTTTTTGGACGAGCCTGCCAGCGCGCTTGATATCAAAAACCAAGACCGCGTGCTAAGCCTCATCGCAAATCTACGCTCAAATAGCGATGCGAGCATAGTTTTTACCACCCATCAGCCTAACCATGCCCTCGCAGTCGCCGATCGCACACTGATCTTGCGAAATGATCTTAGCTACAACTACGGCGCAAGCAACGAAATTTTAACTGAAGCCGCGCTTAGCTCGCTCTACGGCGTACAGATCAAAACGGCGGAATTTGATATAGAGGGCGAGCAAATTCCCAGCATCACGCAAATTTTCAGCGCGCAGGTGAAGTAGCGGCGCGACAAAGCAACTCATCAATCGGTGCGAAATTTTAAATCGTGGGATTTTGTCTTGAAATGCCGTCTTGAAATTCTGATTAAAATTTTATATCGAGGTTTTGCCATAGAATTCCAGTCTAAATTCCATAGTGAAATTTTACCGTGGAATTCCGAGTAGAAATCTTCATAGCGGAATTCTACCTGCGGTTTGCTGACTTTCAAAGCGTGCTATGAAAGTATGTCGCGCTTGAGATTTTGAAATTTCACAGTGGAATTCTACCCCGCAAATCCATAATCAAAATTCCGTTATAAATCCCGCGGCGGAATTTTATTCTCGCTCTGGTAGAATTCCTGAAATTCCGAAATTTCGTAGTTTGCAAGCTTGCCGCAACGAAATTTAAAAATTTTAAATTTAGCTGTTTAATTCCTGCTTTACATCGATTTATGTATACTTCGGGATAAATTTTAAAAAGGCTTATTATGCAAGATCTCGTATCTCAGGCAAGAAAAGAGGGGATGATCAGCACCGGCATTGATCTACTTTTAGCGGCGGTGCCTGCGACTTTAGTTGCGCTAGATATTGCTACTGGCGGCATACTGGGACTTAGCGGTAACAAGACGGCTACCTATATCACTGGCGGAATTATTTTTGCTCTTTTGTGTGTTTCGGTATTTTTCAGGCTAAGAGCGCTCCGCAAAATTTCAATGCTTAGCGGCATAAAAGCGGCAGCGCTTTACCGCAACTGCGTAATGGTCTGCATCTGTGTCATTGCCATAACAAGCATCTTTTTATCGATTCCTTTATCGATCTCACACAAGCATTTGGCAATGATATTGTGCATTTTGATAGCGTTTGCAGGCGCAATCTACATAATCGTAGCGTGGTTTTGCATAAATTTTGCTCTAGCACGCGTAAGCGGCGTGAGGATCTTTGAGACATATGTGTGGCTCTGCGTCATCATTTTTCCGTTAAATGCACTATACCATTTGATATTCCCCATAACCCTCATAATAACCGGCATCGTGCACCTGCTAGCCTGGAGCAAAATAGAAAAGATAAGCGTAAAAGTTTAGAATTTCGCAAATATCTTGTCGCGATAGAATTCCGATTTAATCCGTGTTTTATGTTTGTTTATATATACTTCGGGTCAAATTTTTAAAAAGGGTTTATATATGCAATTCATTGTATCTCAGGCAAGAAAAGAGGGGATGATCAGCACCGGCATCGATCTATTTTTGGCGGCATTACCCGTGGTTTTTATCGTGGTAGGCTATGTCTCTTTCAGCGAGCCATGGCGCCTTGACGACGAGACGATAAATTATATCGCTAGCGGAATTTTGATTGCTTTTATTTGTGTTTCGGCATTTTTCAGATTGCAGGCACTCCGAAAAATTTCAGCGCTTAGCGGCATAAAAGCAGCGACGCTTTATCGCAACTGCATAATAATCTGCGTCTGCTTTTTTGCGCTAGCGCTCGTGCTCAATTACCTTTATCCGAGGAAGCCTGACGCAGACGGCGGGCAAAGTGATAATCCATTTGCGGCGATATTTGGACTAGCGCTTTTCGTAGGCGTTATTTACATAATCGTCGCATGGTTTCGCATAAATTTCTCTTTGGCGCGCGTAAGCGGCGTGAGTACCTTTCGGACTTATGTGTGGCTTTGTGTGGGACTTTTTGTGCTAAATATACTATGCAATGCAGCGATTATTGCTATAGCTATTTCCTCCGAGCCGCGGACCGAGCAGGTCTCGGCTTTAGCTATTGCTGTCGTAATGCTTAAACTGCTCCTGCCGTTTGCCGCTCTCATAATAACTGGCATCGTGCACCTACTAGCCTGGAGCAAGATAGAAAAGATAAGCGCGGAGGTTTGAAATTTCGCGAACCTCTCGTCACGATGAAATTTCGCTCTTTCCGGTTTGATTAGCGTTTTACACTTCGAGATAAATTTCAAAAAGGCTTATTATGCAAGATCTCGTATCTCAGGTAAGAAAAGAGGGGATGATCAGCACTGGCATCGACCTGTTTTTATCGGCGGTACTCGCGGTTTTTAAGGTGATAGGCCTTGCTTCCGGCGGAATGTTCTTAATAGTCAGCGGAATTTTTATCGCTCTTATCTGTTTCTCGGTGATTTATAGGCTAAGAGCGCTCCGCAAAATTTCAATGCTTAGCGGCATAAAAGCGGCGGCGCTTTACCGCAACTGCGTGATGATCTGCATCTGCTTCGTGGCGCTTTTATTATTTTATCCGGCAGGTTGTTACAGAGAAGTAACGATAAAAGAGATGATAGAAGAGACAATATGGAATTTAGCGGTACCCGCAGCCGCAATCTACATAATCGTAGCGTGGCTTCGCATAAATTTCTCTTTGGCGCGAGTAAGCGGCGTGAGCGCCTTTCGCACCTATGTATGGCTCTGCGTGGGCTTTTTAGCGCTAAATATACTGTGCGGCGCGGGACCCTTCGGTTTGGCTAATTCCAAGCCGCAAATTGGCAATTCCGATGCGGTTTTAATTATCGCATCATTGAAGGAATTTTTGCCGTTCATCGCTCTTGTGATAACTAGCATCGTGCACCTACTAGCTTGGAGCAAGATAGAAAAGCTCGCCTAAGCCGAACGCTTTCGTTTTGTAGCGACCGCGCGCTTTTGCAAGTCTAAACCGCAGCAACGTCCAAAAGCCACGCCATCCGGCACAGCGTCGCCACACGCAGCAAAGCCACAAGATAGCGCGTAAATTTAGAAAATTCAAAGGATAAAAATGAAAGAAATTTCAAAGCACGGTCTGCTTCGCAAGGCGAAATTCCGCGGAGTTTTAGGTGCCGTGATTTTGCTAGGCATCGGCGTAAGTGGCACGGTGGGCGTAAGCGGCATAGACGAGGACGCGGTTGCGATTTTTAGAGTTTTAGCGCTGCTAGCGACACTAGCGATATTTTACGACTGCTTCGTTTGCCTAGAAAAGGCACTAGGCGTGCGCTTCGTTAAGACCTATAGACTGATAGAAAGTATCCCGATCGTCGCGATTTTGTGCTACTGCGCCATGGTAGTAGCACTAAAAGAGGGCGCGATGCTTGATCTACTCTACACCCTGCTCTACGTCCTTTCGACGTGCGCAGCGGTGATAATCTGGGGCGTATTAAACTGCCGCTTAGCCACACTTAGCGGCGTGGATTTATTTAAAATCTACGGCATAGTGGTGTCCGTGACGTGGCCCTGCGAAGCGGTATCGGGCGCGCTAGCTAAAATAGGCGTAATCCTCGCGCTGCCGTATCTAATCGCAGCGTCGCTGGTAACGGCGTTTTCGGGGATTTTGCTAATCATAGCATGGATAAAATTCAACCCCGCAAGGTTATGCGGCGCGGAAAATTCTAGCGAGCTTGATGGCGCCAAGCTAGGCGCGGACGGCGAAAAACCGAGCATTTACAGCAAACTCGCCGCTTTTAAGAAATCGGACGCGGACGATGCGAAAAAGCCCACTTCCAAGGCGAGCGCAGATACCACAAATATGCCTGCTTCCAAAGTGAGCGCAGATGATACGACCGCCGCAAGACGCCCGGGCAACCCCGGATTTAAATTCTAACTCTACTCGCAATACGGAATTTCGTAAAATTTTTAAAATTTAAGGCGCGAAATTTTATCGCGACGCGCGGCGCATCGGGCGGAAACGCGGAATTTTGATTTAATTTTATCCGCTACGAACGCGCAAAATTTAGGGCAAAATTCCAAGCCGAAATTCCGCGATCAATTTAAAATTTTAAGTAGAGGTTCAATCCAAAAATTCCGACGAAGCAAAATTCAAGCCGAAATTCCAGCTGAAATTCTAAACTAAAATTCCGATCTAAATCCCTAATCCAGCTTATTTCTAAAAAGCGACGCCGCAAAGCTCAACGTGCCAAGCCCGATCAGCAGCAGCGGCACGATGAGATGCCACAGCTCGCCGAGGCTCGCGCCCTCCAGATAGATCCGCCACATGCAGTTGTTGGCATAATACATCGGATCTAAGTGCGCGATGTAGTAAAACCACCGCGGCATCGCGTCCGCAGGCGTTATCAGTCCGCTTATCATAATGCACGGCAGCAGGAACAAAAACGAGCTCACGACCGATTGTAGCGATGTTTTGCAGACAGTCGAGATCACGAGGCCGATGCCTACGTTGCAGGCGCTAAAGATCGCGATGATCGCAAAAAGATCCGCAAAGCGCCCTCGAAACGGAATTTCAAAGTAAAACACGCAGATCAAAAACAGCGCAAGCCCCTGCGCGATCGCGATCAGCACGGGCGGCACTGCTTTGCCGATTAGCATCTCAAGCGGGTTCGCGGGCGTCATCAGCATCATATCAAAGCTCCCCTCCTCGCGCTCGCGAGAGACGCTAAACGCCGATAGCATCAGCACCTGAATCATCGAAAGTCCCAAAATCATCCCCGTCATGATCGTGTAGCGCGTGATCGTGTTTTCGTTAAAAACATAGCGCGGATTTATGTTGATTAAATTAACAAAATGCTGCGCGTTGTATTCCCCCACTATGGCCTGCACGAAGCCGATGACGGTGTTTGCCAAGGTCGTATTGCGCGAATCCGCGATGATCAAAAGCTCGTGCGTGTCCTTAAAATCGCTGCCGAAATAGATCCCGATTATCGCCTCGCCCTCGCTTACCGCGCGGCGCAGGCAGGTTAGGTCTTTGCAGCCAAGTTCGGTCTTAAACATCGGCGTAGCGGCGATCTGCTGTACCAGCGCGGTGGACGTCGCATCGCGGGCATCGTCCAAAATCGCGTAGCGCACCTGCTCGGGGGTGAAATTCGCGCCGTAGCCGAATATGATCGCCTGCACCAGCACCGGCACGATCAGCACCATGCGCGTGCCCTTGTCGCGAAACATCGCCAAAAATTCCTTTTTTATCAGCGCGCGAATTCGAAGCAGGGATTTTCGCAGAGCGTTCATCGCGTGCCCCTTTTAAATTTAGCGGCACCTTTAAATTTAACGCCATTTTCAAATTTAGAAGCGCGAGCGTACGGAACGGAATTTAAAGCGAAATTTAAACGCACCGCGGGCGCCAGTTTAAATTTGCGCGGTGCGAGCGTAAATTTCCGCAGCGCGAGCTTGAGCTTATACGACGCGAACATGAAATTTAAAATTTCAGGTCTACTATGCGACGACTCGGGCGTAAATTTTAAAAGCGCAAGTTTAAACCTGCACGGCGACAAGGAGCTAGAATTTAAAAGCTCTGCCGCTTGCTTTTGCGGCTTGAAGCAGCATTTTAAGCGCTCTGCGGCGGTAAATTTTAAAATTTCAAACCCGCGCCCAACCGCCGCTTGCAAGCCGAAGCGTCTCGCGCCTAGAAATTTTAAAAATTTCATCGCATGCCTATTCAGAGCGTAAAATTTTATTCTTTGCACTCCCTGTGAAAGCGAAGCGTTCGTCGCTTGCCCTACTTCATAGCCCGAAATTTTACCGCTTGCGGCTCGAATCAAAGCGGGGTACTTATGCAAGCAAACGGCGTAAATTTCGCTACGCCACGCTTCGTAGTTACGCCGTGTAACTGCGCTGCAAAGCTGCATCGCAAAGCGCGATGTAAAATTTAAAAGCGCGCTTAAGAGGTTAAATTTGCTAAGCTTTTCCGCGTACCCTACTTTGTAGCCGTGCCGTGCAGCTGCGCTACGAAGTCGCGCTATGCGGCGGCGCACAAAATTCGAATATCCGCCCGCATGATTAAACTTAACCGCGCGCCGTTTTTCTGTCGCGTCGTGCGTATGCTGCGAAGTAAGCCGCGCCGCACGCCCTGCTTCGGCTTTATCTGCGCGCGGCAAAGTACGACGCGAAGCACGCGGCGGCTCGCAAATAAGCTTTAAAATTTCAAACTCACGTTGCGATATAAAATTTTGCGCTGTGTCCGCAAAAAGCGCTGAAATGCGCGTAAATTTTAAAATTTCAAGCCCATTGCTCAGCTTGGGCGTAAAATTTAAAATTCTAAATCCATTGCGCGACGGCTCGGGCGCAAATTTCAAAAGCTCCGCCGCCTGTTTATGCGAGCCAAAATGCCTCGCGTTAAGAAATTTTAAAATTTCAAATCTACGCTCCGCCGCCCGTAAGCCAAAGCGTTTCGCGCCTAGAAATTCTAAAAATTTCATCGTGCGCCCCTTTTTACGCTAAGCACGCACAAGCTGAAAAACAAAACCGCTCCGAGCGCCTGAATGGCGAGGTTTACCCACAGCGTCGCGCTCTGTCCGCCCGATAAAAAGCAGATACGAAAGGACTCGACCGCGTATGTGGGCGGCAGCAGGTGCCCGATGAAATTGACCGCCGCAGGCAGTCCACGCAGATCGAAGATCATGCCACTAAGCAGCGTCACGGGCAGGTAGCCGATGACGATGGCGTATTCCTGCGCTAGGAATTGATTTTTGCAGATCGCCGAGATCAGCATGCCTAGGCAGGTCATCTCCAGCACGAAGACGCACAGCGTCGCCAGCAGCATCGCCACGCTGCCGCGGATCGGGATGCCTAAAAGCGTCTGCCCGTAAACGAGCGTCATCGCGCCGCCCAAAAGCGCTAGGAAATAATACGCGCCGACCTTGGCAGTGACGATCTCAAGCGCGCTTGCGTTGGAGTTGTATAGCGAGGCGATCGTGCCGCGGTCCCATTCGCGCGAGATCACGACCGCGACCATAAATAGGCAGATGAGCCCCAAAATCCCCACGTACTCGGCAGATACGAGATACCACGTCGATTCGTTGGCTTCGTTGAACCAGCTGCGATAATTCACACTGACGGGCCTTGCAGCGGCGTTTAAATTTGCGTTTAAAAAGCCGTAATCTTGCGCCAAAACCTGCTCGATTACCCCTGCTACGTAAACGTAGCTAAGAAGCGCGAGCTGCGACTGCGTGGCGTTTTGGATAAGAAAAATTTCGGCGCCGTCTTTGTCTGAGTTGCTCGTACTGCCGCCTGAACCGCTTGAGCCGCCTACGCTACTTGAGCCGCCGCTGTTATTTGCAGTGCCGCTTACACCACCCGCGCCATTAGCAGAAGGGCTTATATTGATGCTGCCACTCGTATTTCGGATATCGCTTGCGCCGTCGATAAAACCAGCATTCGTATCGCCTGCGCCGCCGATTAAATTTACGCCGCCTTGATTTGCGCTCATGTCGCTTGTGCTGCCGCCGGAATCTACTCCACTGCCGCCGCCAAAAGAATTTGCACTCTCGCCCGTTTCCGCGCCGTTACGGTGCGAAATATCTCCGCTTGCGCCGCCTGCGGAGGCGTTTATGCCGCTTTCCGTGCCGATGTCCGCGCCTCTGTCCTCAAGCGGACGGATATTTTCACCGCCGCTAATATTTTGAATATCGCTTGCGCTGCCCGCGGAGGAGCTTTCGTCGATAGAGAGATTTAAATTTACTCCGCCGCCCGTGCCGCCGAGCCCGTTCAAGGTGTTTTGAAATTTAGCCGTAAAGCGCGGATCAAAATACAAAATGCTCTCGATCTCGTGCGCCCTAAAATCTCTCCTCGCGCTCTCTAAGTCCGTGTAAACGCGGGTTTGTAGGTATTTTGAGCCCAAAAATCCGCCAAGCAGATCACGCTCGATTTTGGAGCCCAGATCGCTTACGAAGCCCACTTTGACGGGCTTTATGTCCATTCGCATCGCGTATCCGTATATCACGACCAAAATTAGCGGCATCAAAAACGCGATCACGAGCGCCGATCGGTCCTTTGCGATCTGCGCGAACTCCTTTTTTACGAGGATTTTTAAAAAAATAAAGTTCATCCGCCCTGCCCCTGTACTCGGATTTTGCAGCGCTGCGCCGCTCGTGGCAGGCACCCGAATTTTGATCGCACAAATTCGGCTACCGCAGCTACCGCATTTTGAAATTTTAGCCGCGTAATCGCATTTGGCACATCCCTAAATTTTAATTGCGAAGGTGCGGCAACCGAGATTTGAAATTTTAGCAGTGCAGACGGACTGCCCGCGCCCATTTCGCTCATCGAGCCTACAAATTTTAATCGCGCGAGCGCATACGGCGAGCTTTGAAATTTCAAGCAGTTGCGCGGCACGACCTCGCTGCGAGATTTTTGACGCAAAAGCTCTACGGCGGCGCAAGATCCGCGATGAAATTCTTGCATCGGGGTTTTAAATTTACAAGCTACTCGCAGACTGGCTGCCTTTTTAAATTTGCGATCTGTTTGCGGAGCGGTCGCCCTTTTAAATTTATAATCCGTTTGCGAGCCGTTCGCGCTTTGAAATTTACGGCGCAGACGAAGCGGGCTCGTTTCGCCGCAGAGCTCGCGCAGTATCCATCTATAAAATCCGCGCCGTGCCCTGCTGCGCGATGCCTCATTCAAAATTCCACTACCGCTTGAAATTTCGCAATCTCTTAAAATTTCACCGACATTTAAAATTTTACTATCGCTCCAAATTTCGCCGCTGCTAAAAATCCCGCTGCCGCTTGGAATTTTACCGACATTAAGAGCCAAGCCGCTCAAAATCCAGCCGCCGTTTAAAATTTCATCGCCCCGCAAGACCCTTGCGCCGCTTAAAATTTTATCGCGCGAGCACGCTGGTTTTCGCCCGGCTCGCATAAAATTCGGATCAAAAATTCTCGCAGCTCGCGCAAAATTCAGATCAAAAGCCCTCATCGCCCGCCTCGCTTCTAAATTTTTGCACCTCGTTTATAAAGGCCTGCTGCACACTAAGCCGCCGCCCGTGCTGCACGCAGACTTCATCGGGGCTGCCTAGCGCCAGGATTTTGCCGCGATCTTGGATCAAAAACCGATCGCAATACTCCGCCTCCTCCATAAAATGCGTCGTCACGACCACGCTCACGCCGGTGCGTGCGAGCGCATTTATGCGGTTCCAAAATAGCCTGCGCGAGAGCGGATCGGCGCCGCTGGTGGCCTCGTCGAGAAACAAAATCTCGGGGCGGTGGATAAGCGCGCACGCCATGCTGAGGTTGCGCCCCGCGCCGAACGGCAGGTTTTGCCACGTCTCGTTTCGCAGCCGCTGCAAGCCAAACTCGCTCAAAAGCTCCTCTATGCGCCGCTTCAGCGCCATGCCGCCGATGCCGTAGCTGCGGCCGAAATACTCTAAATTTTGATAGCAGCTTAGCTTTTTATAAAGCGAAAATTTCTGCGAGACGTAGCCGATGCGCGATCTGATCGATGATTTGGCATGACGCAGATCCTCTCCCATGACAGAGATCTCGCCCCCGCTCATCCCCAAAAGCGCGCAGATCATGCGAAAGGTCGTCGTCTTGCCCGCGCCGTTTGGGCCCAGAAGGCCGAAAATCTCGCCCTTTTTGACCTCGAAACTCGTATTTTCCACGGCGGTGAATAAGCCGAATTTTTTACTCACGTCGCGCACTTTGATGACGGTTTGAGCCGCATCGAAGCTCTTTTTTTCGTAGCCGAAGTTTGCCGCGCCGATTTCGGCTTTGTTTAAAAAAATATACGCATCCTCCAGGCTCGCCTCACGCGGGCTCAGTTTAAATTTAACGTCTCCGCTTTCACTAAATTTAGCGCCCTCATTTTCGTTTGAAATTTTAAAATTTTCGCCGCTCTCGTTTTCGCGCTCTGTATTTTCGCCGTCACCCTCTAGGCTCGCGTTTAAAAACTCCTGCAGATCGCACAGGCTTATCGGCTCTTCGCTTAGCAGATCGACGCTGCCGTCTCTAGGGCAGATGTCGATGAGCGGGGAGTTTTTTAAAAACCTCTGCGTCTTAAACATCAAGCGGCGCGCCAGGCTCTGATAATCCTCGCCGTCGATGCGAAAGGTGCGGTCCCGCAGCGCCGCGGTGATCTTTGCGGCGCGCTCTTGCGCTATGATCTTGCCGCCGAGCAAAATCAGCGTCAGATCGGCATCCGCCGCCTCGTCGAAATACGCCGTCGAAAATATGCATTTCGCGCCGCTTTGATCCAGATACTCGCGCACGATCGCCCACAGCTCGCTGCGCGAGAGCGGATCGACGCCGACTGTGGGCTCATCTAGCACCAAAAGCCGCGGACGAGCCGCAATCGCGCAGGCGACGCCGAGCTTTTGCTTCATCCCGCCGGAGAGCGAATCCACGGCGTAATCTTTAAATTTCAAAAGCCCCACGCGGCGCAAAAGCCCGCGCAGATACTCCTCGCCGTCTTTTAGATCGAGCCCTTTTAGGCCCGCGAAAATGTTTAAATTTTGCCAGACGCTAAGCTCCTCGTAAAGCCCCAAGCTCTGCGACATATAGCCGTTTGCGCGGACGAATTCTTTATTTTCGCCGCTAGGCGTGAAGCCTGCAAATTTTATCTCGCCGCAATCGGGCGCGATGATGCCGCAGATGAGCTTTAAAAGCGTGGATTTGCCCGCGCCGTCGGGGCCCGTGAGGCTGATGAGCCGCGGCGAGGCGCCAATTCGCAGATCGAAATTTTCAAAAACGACATTTTTGCTGCGATCCTCTCGCAGGTAAAATTTCTTTAAATTTACGATATTTAGTAGATCCAAGCCTAGCTCCAAATTTTATTTACTCGTCCTGACGCTTGGCGCGACGAACGAGACCTACGCACGCCTAAAAGGCGCTCTTTGTCGCGACGCCTCGCTTCTGCAACCGCCGAGACGTCTTGGTTTCGCAGCCGCTACGGCGTCTTAGTTTTGTGACAGCCGCGGCATTTCGGTTCTACAGCCGCCGCGAGCTTTAAATTTCGCGACGCGCGTCGAACAATTTCGCCCAAACCTCGCATAAATTCGACGTAACTTACCGCAAGCGCGTAAAATCAAGCTCTATCGCGTCGGGGCGCCCTGCAATCACCCGCTCGAATTCGAGTGCCCGCACGATCGGCGTTGCTTACGGCTCGCGCCGAATATCCCGCGCGCTGCCCGATCCGTCTTGAGCGCGTGCATATCGCATCGGCTAGCCGCGCCGCTAACGATGCGCACACAACGCGCATGAGCGGGGCGGTCTCCAAAACATGAAGCAGCCCGCGAGTACCCGCGATAAATTCGCTTCAAAACACAGATGAAAGCGAGTTTTCAGACACCTTGCGAGCTGTGAGCGCCGAGCTCTCTATCTGCGCCGCGCCTCTTGCGATGAAATTTTACCGCTGCCGCGCTTTTTGGCGAAATTTTACTTATTATCGGCTTTCTTTAGCATAATACCGACTTCAGCTGCCGCGTCCTTTGGGGCAAAATTTCACTTCCGTCCGCAACCTATATTTTATCGCGTCGTTTGTTTCGTGATGAATTTTACTGCCGTCCGCGCTCGGTTCAATCGCCGTTTGTTTATCGCAAAACGCCTGCTAAAAACAAAGCCCGTTCCCACTATACCGCCCGACTTTTACCTCGTCGTCGCCGAGCCGTAAATTTTAAAATTTGACCCGCGCTTCCTTGCAGTAAAATGCAGTAAAATTTCGCCGAAATTTTACTCGCCGCGCTGCAGAATTCCGATCTTTTATCCAAAGCCGCCGCCTGCTCGCACAAAACCCGCGCGATAAAATTTACGCCGCCTTTGTACGACTTCGTTCTAAGCGCGCAGCATTTTATCGCCGCCGAGACGATGTATTTTAGGAGCGGTGCAATTTCATCGCCCTGCTCTGCCGAACAGGCGCCGTTTAAATTCCAGCTCGCCGCGCGCTTTTAAATTTTATCAGGCCCACACGCGCCGTATGCAAGGCTTGCTCGACATTGCGTAAAATTACTGCTCGGCGAGCTTTACTATCTAAATTTCGCCCGCAGTGTCCGAAGTGCCGCCCGCGCGCTAAAATTTCACTCGTGCATTAAAATTTCGCGCGCAGTGCTCGCCCCTTAAAATTCCACGCTGATCGGCTGTCCTAGGCGAAACCGCCCGTCCTCGTCGCTGAAATCAGCGCGCGCCTCCCACACTAGATCGGCGCGCAGCTCCTCGGTCTGCACCGTGCGGGGCGTGTACATCGCGGTTTGGCTCACGTAGGCGACCTTTGCGCTCGCGCTAGAGCCGTCCGCGGCGATGATCCGCACGCTCTGTCCGGCGCGCAGGAAGCGGAGCTGATTTTCACTTAGATAAAATTTCGCGCGCTTGTTTTTTACTTCGCTGAGCTCAAAAACGCCCACGCTGGGTATGCTGATGTCGCCAAGCTCCTTAAGGCGCGCTCTGATCTGCCCGCTAAAGGGCGCTTTTAGCACGCTTTGCGTCTCGATTTGGTAATACAGATATTTTAGATTTTCCTCGCAGCTTGCCAAGTTTGCGCGCGCAGCGCCGACATCCTCGCCGCGGTAGCCGCTTTGAAGCTGGCGCAGATTGGCCTGCGCGCTTTGCAGCTGGGCTTGCGTGCGCTTCATCGAGTAAAACGCCTCGTCGATCTGCTGCTTGGACGCGGAGTTGGTTTTGCCTAGGCTTTTGAGGCGCTCGTTCGTCAAAGTAGCGAGCTGTAGGGCGTTTTGCAGCGCGCTTACGTTCGCCGCCGCCATCTCGATCTCCTCGCTACGAAAGCCGCTTTGCAGCTTTTGCAAGCTAAATTTAAGCCCGTCGCATCTCGCGATCTGAACCTGTCTTTGAAAACTCAGATCCGCCGTATCCAGAGCCGCTAAGACGTCGCCAGCCTGCACGAAATCACCCTCGTCGCGATAAAGCGCGCTAATGCGACCGCTGCGCTCGAAGCTAAGCGAACTCTGCCTGATGTCGATGATGCCGTAGGCCTTGTGCGCGACCTCTTCGCGCCTATCGAGATTGAAGTAGATCGCCGCGGCGAGGGCGGTCAGCGCAAAAACGACGAAAATTAGAAGCCTTTTCATAGATCGCCTTAAATTTTGATATACGGTTATTATAAAATAACTTTTCTAATGTGGCGCTGATATTTGAGGTTCGGGCGGTGATTTTATAAAACGATCGCATTAAATTTGCCGTATTGAATTGACCGCCGCACGAGCAGAATTGAGGCTTGGGCAGATTAAAATTTTAGCCTATCTGCGCGATTTTAAGCGGTACGGCTTGTAAAACACAGCGACTTTTTGAGCTAAAAATTTTAAAATTTTAATGAGGAGGCTCCGCTTTCAAGCGGAGCGTAGAATTTTAATGGGGAAATTTAACGAGTTTTAGGCTCAATGAGCCCAGAGCTCGGTCGGTCGCACAAAAATTGAAATATTTAAAACTCGCCTTTAACCGCAGCGATCCATTTATCGGTCCTCGCCTGCCAGTGCTCGTCGCCCTTAAAATCGATCGTAAGACCTACAAATTTGCCGTTTATGAAGGCGCGCGAATGTTTAAATTTATAGCCCTCCGCGCCCCAAGCGCCGATGAGATCGGCCTTTTTAAGCACTGGCAAAAACGCGCTTATGCCACTACAAAAATCGCTGCCGTGGCGCTCGACGTTGCCAACGCCTATGAGCGCGACCTTGCGTCCGTCAAGATCGGTTTTGTTCAAAAGCTCCAATTTGTCGTCAAATTTAGCCTGGATCTGTCCGTCGCCGTGCGTCGAAGCTGCAAAAATAAACGCGCTAGCGCCCGCCAAATCCTCCTCATTTAGCTCTTTGGCCTCCTTGATCTCAAAGCCGAGCTTTGAAGCGATATATTCGCTCACGACTTTCGTATCGCCGCCTTTGGTGGCGTAAACTAGTAGTTTTTTCATTTTCTCTCCTTAAAAATAAGAATGATTCTAACAAAATAAGATAAATTTTGAGTGAAATAAAAATTTTATAAGGCGCCTAGATACGGCGCAATGCCTCGTATCAAGCTAATTTTAAGCAGCAGTGAGCCGGTAAAATTTTAACGCCGCCGCTTAACCACTCGTATAAAAATCCATAGTATAATGCCGCCAGTAGCTCATTACAAAGGAGAAAACATGAAGAATTTCACATTATGTTTGATCGCCGCGATCGCGCTTTGCGGCTGCGCAACCCCGCAGGATCGATACGGCGGCGACGTTTATAGTGCAGGCGAAACAAACCGCATGAGGCAGAGCGATCGGATCGAGATCGTCGATGTCCTGCCTGCCAAAATCAACTTAGAGCGCTCCGAGGGCAATACTGGTAAAATTTTAGGCGGCGTCGCGGGCGGCACTACGGGCGCCATCATCGGGCATAAGCTCGGCAAACATAGCAGCAGTAGGCGTCTAGCCGAAACCGTGGGGCTCATAGGCGGCGCAGCAGTGGGCGCGGTCGCCGGAGATGCGATCCAAAACTCCCAAAAGACGGTGCAGGGCTCCAACATCATCTACAAACTAAACGGCAAGGAGTACTCATCCGTGCAAGCCGACCCGCCGTGTAGATTTAAGCGCGGCAAAGCTCTGCTGATCCACACGGGCAGCGAAACGCGGGTTCAGCCAAACTCGGGATGCTAACAGAACTCGGTATGTTAAATTTAAAGCCGCCCAAAGCTTGCGGTGAAATTTTAAAATTTCACCGCGACGTTTAAAAATTTAAAAGCGGCGTTTTAAATCCCGAAGCGGCGCGGCTTACAAAAATAGCGCCGCTAAATTTAGTGAGTGATCGAAATTTTAACTCTGCAAAATTTTAAGAGCCCGCTAAAATACTTTAATATATAATCGCCGCTTAAAAACATGGAGCGGCGATGAAAACATTCTATCTTAAAATTTCAGCACTTGCGTTTATAACGGCATTTGCAGCGATCCCCGCTGCGGCAAAGGTAAGCGTAGATCATTTAGAGACGCAAGAGGAAAAAGATTTAGCGATCTCTTGCGATAGCGGCGACGGAAAATACAGCGCGTGCACGAAACTGGTCGAAATTTTATATAAGAAGTGCGACGGCGGAGATTATGAAAGCTGTGGATCGCTCGGCATAGCGCTTTTCGACTCCAATAGATATGAAGACTCCGCCTCCGCTTATAAAAAAGCTTGTGAGGCCGGCGTAGTAACCTACTGCTATATGCTAAGTGCGACCGAAATACACTATGGCGGAGATATAAATTCGGTAGTTAAATATCTTGGTAAGACATGTGAAGCAGCAAATAGCCTGTTTAAAAACGAAGCGTGCAAGATAAACGAGGAATTGAAAAAGTGCCTAAATGACAGCGAGTGTAATCCTATAAAAAAGCAAGAATTTTGTTAAAAAGCGTAAGATGATATTGTTTAAAAAGCCGCTTTATATATCAAAATTTAAATAGGAGAGAAAATGCAGAAAATTAAATTTATAGTTTTGGCTTTAATATTTTCAATATACTCGAGCGCAGCAATACCCATGGATTTGAGCTTTTTTAAAACATGGGAGGAAAAAGAGCTAAATTTAGAGTGCGATAGCGGCGACGGAAAATACAGTGCATGCACGAAGCTGGTCGAAATTTTATCCAAGAAATGCGACAGCGGAGATTACGAAAGCTGTGGATCGCTCGGCGCGGTACTTTTGGTTACAATGGGCAGATATAAAGATTCCGTTTTAGCATTCGAGAAAGCTTGCGATATGGATATAATGTATTATTGCTTTTTGCTAGCAGGGAATGAAGTATTTTACGGCGGAAATATATATAGGGCTATCGGATACTTCGACAAGGTTTGCTACGGAAAAGAGAGCGACAAGAAGGATTTTTCTTGCAAGATAAAAGAGCAATTAGAAATTTGCCTAAGCGATAGCGAGTGCAATCCTTTAAGAAAAGCGGTAAGTATACTTGTACCAAGATAAAATTTAACGACGCAGTAAATTTCATCCTATGGCCGATGCACTTCGCAAAAAAGCAAGAATAAAGCCGCTAAGAATATACCGCCCACTTCTATCGTTTCGCTGCCATAAAATTTTACTCCGTCTCAAAAACCTCTCTCGCGTATTTCATCCCCAAATCATATGCCTTTTCATTTAGCGCACGGGTTTTTTCAGGCACAGAGCGGAGCATTTGCTCTTTTACTAGCCCTGAGTCCATACAGCGGCTAAGCTCTACTGCGATCGCTAGGGCCACGACACTTTGGGTGATGACATTTCCAACTTCGTATTTTGCGATGGTAATGATTGGAATTTCATAAATTTTAAAGCTTGCCCTATCCTCATCGCTCGGCGTTACTAAATTCGGCTCGATTACGATCACGCCGCCTTTTTTCACGCCATTTTTGAAAGCATCGTAGCTACTCTGCGCCGTTGCGAGCATGAAATCGATCTCGCCCTCACTCGCGTAAGGATATAGAATTTCTTCATCGCTTAAGATAATATCCACTTTCGTAGGTCCACCACGTACCTGAGAGGTATATGTAGATGCCTTGATTCCATAGCCGCCGTGCGCGATCTTTGCCGCAGCTAGAATTTCACCTGCTAAGATCACGCCTTGACCGCCCACTCCCACAAATCTTAATTGATTCATCTTAGTCCTTCAAAATTTATCGCTTCGCCGCTTTGCGCCGCGTCTATCACCTTTTGATACGCCTTTGTGTATTCGGTGCGTTCATTATCTTCGTGTAAAACTCCAAGTGGAAATAGCCCCGCTCGCTCATCCTCGCTAAGAGCGTCAAATTTTGCTTTAGAGACCGTGCGCGAATCAAGCCACTTTAGCATTTGCACCGCCTCACTCATTTTATTTTTACGACCCAAATTTACGTGACAGTTACTAAAAATATCAAAAAAACTATAACCCTCGTGCTCAAAGCCCTTAGCCAAAAGTCGCTCGATTTTTTCTGGATTTGTCACGCTCTCGCGTCCGACAAAAGTTGCTCCGGCAGCGATCGCAAGTTTCGCCGCATCAAAGCCGGGATCGACATTGCCGTATTGCGCCGTAACCGTCCAAAACCCGCGCGGCGTCGTAGGACTCGTCTGCGAGTTCGTAAGCCCGTAGATGAAATTATTTACTAAGATATGATTTAGATCGATATTGCGGCGGCATCCATGGATCGTGTGATTGCCCCCTATCGCAAGCCCATCGCCATCGCCAGTGACTACGATTACGTGCTTACCTGGATTTGCAAGCTTGATACCCGTAGCATAAGCTATCGCACGCCCGTGTGTCGTATGGACGGTATTGCAGTCTATGTAACTAGACATCCTGCCGCTACAGCCGATACCGCTTACCACGCATACATCGTCCATGCTCCAGCCTACGCGGTCAATCGCGCGGATGATCGCTTTTAAGATCACTCCGTCGCCGCAGCCCCAGCACCAAAGTGTAGGCATCTTGTCCGTTCTTAGATATTTGTCGTAATCAAATGCCATTTAAAGCTCCTTTACTTTCTCGATAATCTCGCTGGGGCTGATCGGTCTGCCGTTTGCCTTAAGAAGCGTCTTAAAATCATCTCTCAAACAAGCGCGCTGCACCTCTAGCAGATACTGCCCTAAATTTAGCTCGGCGATCAAAATTTTATTAAATCTCTCCCCTAGCTCTCTTAGCTTGCGCGCAGGGCTTGGCCACAGCGTGATCGGGCGAAAAAGTCCCACACGCACGCCTTGCCTACGTAGCTTTAAAATCGCGTCTTTTGCTGCTAAGCTAACGCTGCCGTAGGCGATGATGCAAGCATCAGCGTCATCTAGCATAAATTCCTCATATTGCACGATCTCATCTTCATGCGCCGAAATTTTATTAAAAAGCCTTTTTATAGAGCGATGCACGATCTGCTCGTTTTCGGTCGGAAAGCCCTTTACGCCGTGATGCAGCCCCGTTATGTGATAGTGGTATCCCCTAAAAAAGGGATTTAGCACCGCAGGCTTATCGGGCGCAGCATCGTAGGGCTCATAATCTTTCGGACTACCTTTAAATTCCGCCCTGCGCTCGATTTTTAGATCCGAAATTTCAGGCAGCACCGCCTTTGCTTGCATATGCCCAAGCGTCTCATCAAGTAGCAAAAATACCGGCGTCATGAACCGCTCGGCTATATTGAAGGCGCGCACGGTTTGCGTGTAAGCCTCCTTTAGCGAGCCAGGGCACAGCGCGATGCTTTGAAAATCGCCGTGAGTGGGGTTGCGAGCTTGCAAAATATCGCCCTGCGCCACTCGCGTAGGAAGCCCGGTGCTAGGACCTCCGCGCATAACATTTACGATTAAAAGCGGAATTTCAGCGATAAAGCCAAGTCCAATCTGCTCTGATTTTAGCGAAATTCCAGGACCGGAGCTTGCCGTCATCGCCTTCGCACCGCTCATAGACGCGCCCAAAGCTACCGAAATGCCCGAAATTTCATCTTCCATCTGGATAAATTTACCTCCGACTTTAGGTAGCAAGCGGCTCATCTCGTGCGCGATCTCGCTGCTCGGCGTGATCGGGTAGCCGCCGAAAAAATTACAGCCGCAATCAATCGCCGCACGCGCAATTAAGGCGTTGCCTGTGGAAATTACCTCTCTCATTATGCGTCCTTGGGTTTCATAAAATTATTGTTTTTGATTTTTTCTGCCATCTCCCTAGCCTGCGAGCTTAGACGAGCGAATTTAAAGCCCTTGGGCGCAACGAAAATCGCAAAATCTGGGCAGTGCAACTCGCACTCCCTACAGCCGATACAGGCGCCCTCATCCACCACGTCGATCATCATGCCTTGCACGGCGCCCTCGTCCTGTCTCATCGCGATCGCGCCGCTAGGACAGACGCTTACGCAGATGTTGCACGCCTTACAGCGGCTCTCATCCGTCCAGACGGCGCGCTGGCTCTCATTTTCGCTCATATTTTCTCCTTAATTTATCAAAATCCACACTAAATCCCGCTTCGCGATTTAAAATTTGAAATTTTGCGGCGCAAGCCTGCTTTGATCGCATTAAATTCCTCTCGTTTTTAAATTTTGCGGAGTTCAAATTTTAAAATTTTGTGGCGTTTAAAAAATTTACGTCGCGCGGAATTCTGCGCCAAAGTAAAATTTTAATCTATGAAATTTCACAACGGGCAAAATTGCGCAAATTTTAAAATTCCGCAGTGAATAAAATTTTACGCTGTAAAATTCCGCGAGCTTAAATTTCTTGCCAAAGTGAAATTTGATGCTGCAAATTCTATCGCAAGAATTATGCGATTTAAAATTTTAGCTCTGTAAATTCCGCGTCGCGTCGAATTCGCTTTATTTCCACTAAAACTTTAGCTCCGCTATCCGCTCACGCATCCGTTCAAGCTGCGCGTAAAACTCGCCCGAGTAGGCGAAATTTCTCTCTATCGCACCCATTTTGCCGACGCTTACGAAGCGCCCCAAAGGCACCCCGGATCTATCCGCGACGCAGCAGGCGAGCGTGCCGCAGGTATCAAAAAGGATATATTTTATGATCTTTACGATGCCCGCAGCGGGCGCCAAATACGCCGACGTGCCCAGCAGCTCGCCGATCTGCGCGCCGGCGCGTTTGGTATTTTGCACCGCGCGACCAAAAATTTCATCCGAAATTTCAAATCCCAACTCGTTTTTAAGCGCGATCATCTCTTCGCTATGCGGGCCCACGATCGCGCTTCTCATCGATGAAATTTCCTTGCCGCTCGCTCGCGCGAGTTCAAATTTAAGCCTCGCGCCGTCTAGCTCGCCCGCCATGCCGATGACGCGCTCTTTTGCAAACCCGCTAGCCTGCAGCGCTACATAAACCATCATATCAAGCGGATTGGTAACGACGATGATGATGGAGCTTGGCGCGTATTTTGCGGCATCTCGCGCGCATTGCGCGACGATGGCGGCGTTTGCGCCAAACAGCTCCTCCCTGCTCTGCCCCGCCTTTCTTGCGTGCCCCGCAGTGATTACGACGATGCCCGCATCCGCTATGTCGCCGGGCTCCGTACTGCCGCTTATGCGCAGGTAGCGCTCATAAACCGCCGCCGTATGGGCTAGATCGAGTGCCTTGCCGCGTGCGATCCGCTCTACAGCATCCACAAGCGCAATACTATCTATCTTTTGGCTCAAAGAATCGCTTACGATAAGATCGTTCGCTACCGCTGCGCCGATGTTTCCTGCGCCGAATATCGCTATTTTCATTGTTATCTCCCAAATATCGGTCCGCATTTTTATAACTGCGGGGGTTAAATTTTAAAATTTAAAGACGAAATCTCGTTTTTTGAATTTAATGCCAAAACGGACTTAAATTTTACCTCTGCGCCTTTACGTTGCGCTCGTGCTCGGCTTGCGTGCGCGCAAAATCGTGAAGCCCAGTCTTTTTATTTCGCATAAAATACAGATACTCGCTCTTTGCGGGCGCGAAAACGGCGCGTATCGCATCGCGAGAGACCACGCACACGGGCTCTTTCGGAAGTCCGTCGTTGAGGTAGGTATTGTAGTGGCTGGTGTCGGTGCGGATGCGCTGCGGAGTGATCTTGACGTGCGAAAACTCGCCGTAATTCAGCGTACCGTCCATCTGAAGGCGCATATTTTTGGCCAAGCGGTTGTCGATGACGGAAGCTACGAGGGGCATCTCATCTGCGTTTGCGGCCTCTTTTTGAATGACCGAGGCTTTAATTAGCACCTGTTTCCACGCCGTGGCGTTATAGTCGCCGCTAAGCTCGCGCGACAATCCTTCGTGGAATTTTTGTGCGCTTGAGATGAGGTGGTCAATGATATTTTTTTCGCTTTCGTTTTTGCTAATTTTGTAGGTTTCAGGCACCAAAAAGCCCTCGTAAAACGGCGCCGTGGCGTTGTATTCACGCTCAAGCTCGCTAAAGCTTAGCCCGCGATCTTTCGCCAGCTGTTTTAAAAACACGATCGTAGTCTCGCCCGGGATCAGCTTAATCTCGTTCATCACGGGCTTTGCGACGCTTAGCTCATACAAAAATTGATATTTGGGCAAATTTTCGCCGCTAAGCTCCAGCTCGCCGGTTTTTGCACCGCCGTAAAGAGAAAGCAGCCTCGCATCGAATTTGCTAAATTTTGGATAGCTCTTTGAGAGTTGCGATAAAATTTTCGTTGAGCTGCCCTGACCTATCTGCACGGTTGCCGCGTTGCCGACGCGCTCGTGTAGATCAAAGCCCGCGGCTAAAAGCACGATAGCCGCAAGCTCGATACAAATGCACGCCGCTTTGATGAGCTTTATAAAGAATTTCATGCGTTCCTTTCAAAATTTAGTTGAAATTATAGGCAAATAAGCCAAAATTTTGAATAAATTTCATATTATAAGCGCAGTTTTTCGGCACGCCCGCTTTGGTTTTGGGGCGGAGTTTTTTGATGAGGCGATGATGTTTAGAACTTTGGCTAGATTTTTTTTGGGCATAACGATACTTTTTATAATCTGCGCGGTGGCGCTAAAGCACGGTATTGCGATTTCGCAGCTGGACGTGGGCTTTGCAAAGCTGCAGGGGTTTTATCTCAAGCTAGATAAAAATCTCATACTGCGCATCAAAAATCTTGAAATTACGCAAAATAATACACAAAATTTAGAGCAAAATTCCACCGATCTGCGCACGCAAAGTGAGAAAATTTTAGAATTTAGCAAAAAAATCTCGCTCATCAACTCCTTTTTCGAAGAGATCGACGTGCAAAATTTGAAGATCAAGGGCGAAAGTCTAAAGCTAAAATACAAAAGCGACGTTTTTTACGCCGACACGCGGTTTTTTAGACTAAACTCGCAGGTCACGCCGAGTGCAAACGGGCTGAACTTCGATCCGATCGAGCTTGAACTAAATGATTTTAATCTCACGCTGCGCGGCGCGGCGCGGGCAAATTTCAGAGCCGATACGTATGATTTTAACGGCACCTTCGCATCGCACGAGATCGCAGGCGAGCTGGGCGCTCACAACGTGGGCAGCGTGCTAAATATCGAGATAAACCGCGCCTCGGCCTTGAGTCTGAAAAATTTTATGAATGAGCTGGGCGCACTTACGGGGCTAAATCCTCTTGCGAACGAGTGGATCTACGGCAAGGCGGTCGCAAAAAACTACTACATCGAAAACCTCCGCGCGAAGATCGATTTGAAAGATCCGCGCCCGGTCGCCGAAAACGTCAGCGCCACGGCCTATGCGCAGGATCTGACGATAAAATTTCAGCCGCAAATCGAAGCCGTAACGGTAAAAGACGCCAATATCACGCTCAAAAACGATTATCTAAACTTCACGCTGAATGAGCCGAAATTTAAAGGCAAAAGCCTAGAGGGCAGCAGCGTGCGTATCGGCGGGCTCTTTGAAGAAAGACCCATCGTAAAGCTCGATCTTCGCACCAAAGAAAACTTAGGCAAGGATCTGCTGGCGATTTTGCAAAGCTACGGCATAAACGAGCCCGTATATCTGCTAAACGGCGGCATTGACGCGCGCGTGCTGATAGACGTGGACGTCGAAAAGGAAAGCGCCAAGGTGGACGCAAACGTGACGCTAAAAGACGCCGATCTGATGATCTCAAAGGCAAAATTTCACTCCAAAGCCGCACGGGTGCATATCACAGAAAAAAAGATCGACATCAAAGACGCGAATCTGCAAAATGAAATTTTTAACGCCACGGCAAGCGGCAGCATCGACATCGCCGCGCGCAAAGCTAAATTTAACGGCACAATCCATAGCTTTAATCTCTCCCCGAACGGCAAAGAAATTTTAAAATTTGGCGACGCGCGAGATAATATAAGCCTTGATTTTAGCGGCAAAGCGCCGGTGCTGAGCTCGCAATTTTTAGGCGCGAAGATGAGCTTCGGCGAGCGGATCGAGATCAGCTCGCCCGATATTAGCGGAATTTTGCCCTTTTCTAAGACGCTTAAAAACGCGGGCATTAGCGGCGGAGATCTTAAAATTTTAACCAGCGATTTTACAAACTTAGATATCAGCAGCAGCAATCTCATCTTTGATTTCGGTCTGCTGAACAAGGACGGAAGCCATTATAAAAACGACTCTTTCGCGCTTCGAGTGCGCGGCGGCGATCTGGAAGGCTCTAGCGAAAGCGGTAAAATTTCTCTCAAAATCAACAAAGGCGGCAACTTCGTCTCTTTAAAAGACGTGGACGTCGCGATCAATACGAGCGTGCAAACCAGCGAGTTTAATAGCGGCACAAAGGAGCGCTCGCCGATAAATTTCAGCGGGCAAAACTCTTCCATCGTGCTATCCGATCTTAATAAGACGCTGAAATTTACGCACTTTAACGGCGTGCTGGACGGCAAAAATATGAATTTAAACGCAAATTTCAAGCGCGGCGACGTGAAGTTGATCTTTAAAAAGAGCTTGCTTCAAATTTTTGCGCAAAACATCAGCGGCGAGGCGCTTAATCAGTTCCTAGGCTCGCAGAGCTTCGACGGAGGGGTATTTACGCTGAAAGCAAGCGGCATCGATCCGCGCAACTACCGCGGCGAGATCAACGTGCAAAACACCTATCTGAAGGACTACATCATCTATCAAAGGCTGCTTAGCTTTATAAACTCCGTGCCCTCGCTACTTACGTTTAAGACGCCCGATTTCAACGATCGTGGCTTTAGCGTGCAGAAGGGTAAAATTTACTTTCGCCGCAGCGGCGATAAAATTTATATAAACGCGATGAACTTTACCGGCAGTAGCGCCGACATCGCCGGCAACGGCGAAGTGGATATGAAAAGCGGTGCGCTGAATATCGATCTGGAGCTTAAATACCTCAAAGACGCAAGCTCGATAATCTCAAAAATTCCGCTTTTAAATCATATCATCTTGGGCGAAAACAACACGATCTCAACGATCATCGAGATTCGCGGCACGACGAAAAAGCCCACCTACTCGACCGGCGTTGCGACCGACGTGCTAAAAACGCCGTATAATCTTATCAAAAACACGCTGATGCTGCCTTTTGTGATCTTCGGCGACAGCGAGGAGAGCAAATGAAATTCCCGCTCGATTATAAGGATAGCTTTGAAAAATCGCTGCTGTTTTGGCTCGTAAAATTCGTGCGCTACAAGCTAAGCGCGCTATCGAATAAGGAGCTGAAAAACGACGCGCTGTTTCGCCGCGCAAGCCTGGCTCTAAATCACGAGGTAGCAAGTATCGGCGAGCTCGAGCGGCTCGCAAAAGACGCTCGAAACGCGGGCCTTACCGGCATCAATACCTATTTTAATCCGCTTAAAAAATTTTACGAAGCGATCATGCAGTACGGTCTTGAGAGCATGAAAAATATTGACGAGGAGCTTTTGAGCGAAATTTTAGCCTCGATTACGGGCGGGCTGAGCGATGCGAGCAAAAAAAACTACCGAATCGCGCTGATAAATTTTTTCGGCTTCATCGACCGCCAAAACGAGCAGGACGGCACCTCGCACAACTTCGGTATCGAGCTTAAGCACTGGGGCGGCATTAGCGGCAGCCGCGGCACGAAGCTTCCGGAGTTTATGAGCGAGGAGGAGCTGAAGCGGTTTTTGGACGCGATAAATTTAAGTGAGTTTCCCTCATTTGCCCATCGCAACCGCCTGATCGTAAAAATCATCGTCTATACGGGTATCCGCGTGGGCGAGGCGATAAATCTCAAGCGCAAAGATATCACGCCAGAGGGCGATCTTTTCGTCATCCGAATCCGCGGCAAGGGCAACAAATACCGCATCGTAATGATCAAGCGCCACCTGATCGAGGAGCATCTAAACGCGCTGGAGACGAACTTTGCAAACAAGGAGGGCTATCTTTTCGTCACCAAAAACGGCGCGCCGCTTACCCAGGCATACGTCAGCGGCATTGTGGAGAAAATTTTAATGAGCGCGGGCATCCGCAAGGAAAAAAATGGCGCTCACATGCTGCGCCACACCTTCGCGACGATGCTTTATAAAAAGCAAAAGGACCTCGTGCTCGTCCAAGAAGCCCTCGGGCATGCAAGCCTAAATACTTCGCGCATCTACACCCACTTCGATAGCGACAAACTGCGCCTTGCAGCGAAAGTCGCGGAGGAATTCGAGGAGTGAAATTTTAAAATTTGAGGTAGCGAGAGGCTTGCTTGAGCGAGATTTTTTGGGATTTCGTTTTGAAGCGGCTTTGAAATCGTTTTTTATGGAATTTATTTCACAAAAGTTTTGGAATTTTATTTTGAAAATTTTAAAATTTATTTTTCATATTCGAATAACAAAACCCAAAATCCTGCCTTTCGCATTTTATAATTTAACTCATTAACTCGGCAAAATTTAAAATTAACGCGCGAGCCTTAGAGCTTGATCGCAAAAGAATCTAAAATTTTACTCTTTTTGGAATATAGAATAATTTACTTTTTAGATTTTCTCATGCGATTTTGCCTAAAATTCCGGATAAATTTAGTGCAAAATTTCATTTAAATTTTAACGATACGGGATTTCATCCGAGGATTTTATAAGCAAAAGATAATCAACATATTAAGAGGTAACGGATATAAAATTTATCTGCAAATTCCGCAAGGATGGAATTTCTGATTTAAAATTTAAACCCTCGAAATTTTATAGTTTGATTTGCTTTCAAATTCTCATCACACCGTATTCGCCTTAAAATTAAAGACACAAAAGATTTGCCACCAAAGTTTGCTGCGAAATTTACCGACGCGAAGCTTGCTTCGTAAACAGCGCAGGAATCATATAGGAATTTATACTAAAAATTTAAAGATACAAAATCCATCGGCATGACTATTTTTAGATTTATTTTACGACAGAAATCCCGCTCTTGCGAGCAGGATTTCATTTCTTAGGGGGATAAGAAAAGGAGTTTAGGCTAAATAAATTTAGCCCGAGATTTCGTCTAGCCACGGAATTCGCGGCAAAAAGGAGCAAAAAGACGAAATCTCGCGCAAAATTTTAAGTCGAGATTTAAGCGATCGGCTCGCGACAATAAACGAGATTTGCGACGGCTTCGAAAGCTATCGCAAAAACGCCGTGCCGCAAGCATCAAAATTAAACAAGTCTTTGTTTTTTGAAATACTCGCGCGGAGCCTTGCAGAGCGGACAGGCGCCGGGAGCCCTTTTGCCGCGATGGACGTGGCCACAGACCTCGCATACCCAAACTTCTTCGTCGAAGCTCTCGAAAAAGCCCTCTTCTAGCAGGATCTTTTGAAGCTCGTTGTATTCGCGCTCGTGCTCCTCCTCGACCTTGCCGATAGCGTTAAAAAGGCGCGCTACCTCTTTTTTGCCCTCTTCGGTAGCGATTTTAGCGAAGCTAGGATACATGCTCTCGTGCTCGTAGCGCTCGCCGGCGGCGGCATCAAGCAGATTTTTATCCATCTTATCAAGCGGAATACCTGCGGCCGCATGATGCGCCTTTAGCTCGGCTCTGGCGTGCCATTTTTCATTTTCGGCAGCCTCATAAAAATGTCGCGCAATGGCGTAAAAGCCCGCCTCTTTAGCCAAATCGCCGTAAAGATCGTATTTGTTGCGCGCTTGCGACTCGCCCGCGAACGCCTTCATCAAATTTACCTGCGTCAGATCCTCGGTGATGCATTTCATCGGCTCGCCGCAGCAGCTAAGCGCGCCGCCGCCTACTTTTTGCACCTCGACCTCCGCGCCGCATTTTTCGCATCTATATGTTTCGTATTGTCTCATTATCAATTCCCTATCAAAATTTTTAGGGAATGATACCAAAGCTACTATTAAATTTTACTTAATAAATTTTATTCTTCTCAATAAATTTATGTTTTTGAGAAAATTTCAGCATGAAATTTCCATCCGCAAAATCTAAACTTAAGATTTTCCAAAGCAAACGAAATTTCAAGCAAAAGCGCTAACGCTTGATCATCTAAAAATATGAAATTTAGTTTTCTGGCTTATTTAAGCCTGTGATTTTCAAGGCTAGTCACGTCATTGGAAATTTTTTAAAATTTTAAAGTTATCTCAAAAATAACTTGCTAATTTTGCCGCGCAGTCTTGTTTACGAGTATATAACAATGCTCGGCAAAAAGTAGCTTTAAATGCGCCAACGAGCCGCCCGATTGTAATTATGAAGCGTTAAAAGCGTAATTAAGGGCGTTGTAACATTACCATTTTGCCGCCATGATCGGTAATATCTGAGAATTTATGAACGTCAAATTCTAATCCACAAATCGAGCAAGGAGGAAATTTATCGACTTCCTTCTTGCCTAAAAGCGAGCAAATTGCGCCTATTGCCGGATTATGCCCAACGATAAATACGCATTCCACGCTAACTGCATTAAAATTTTGCACAATATCTGCGCTAGAAATTTCTACATTGTTGCAAGATATCGCATTATTTTCGCTAATGCTAGCGGGAATTTTAGTGCTCTTAAAAGCAGAATTTTCAGCGTTTGCGTCGCGATGTTTTTCGCTACTCAGACCAACCACATTGTATTTTTCAACATTCACACCGCACCCAAAAAATCGTTTCTCATCCAAGCTGCGAACAAACTTTGCCAAATCCCATAAGCTTGCGTCGTATAACTCTCGCAATGACGCTACCCTTTTTGTCGCATCCAACGCATTAGCGATAATTTGCGCCGTATGGAGTGCGCGTATAGCCGAACTTGTAATAATCAAATCAGGTGCAAGTCCCAAGCTACGCAGCTTTTCTCCGAGTTTAATTGCGCAAAGTTCGCCCACACGGCTTAATGCCCGCTCAAAATCGCTTCCGTTGCCACTTTGCGCCTCGGCATGTCTTATAAAATATATCCGCTTCATCTGCATCCTTTCATAAAATTTTATGTATAATTTAGCGTTAAATTCTACAAAATTCTAAATTTTTTCTGGATCATTCCAAAACCATAACCGACCACAAATCCCGCTATGTGCGCATACCATGCCACATTTACGCCCATTAACATCGGCGCAAAGCTCATTATCAAAATTGCGACAAAAATCCCGCCCGTATTGCGTTCATCAAAATAAGCAATCACGCCTAAAAGCACGCAAATAGCGCCACTAGCGCCTACGATATTGACGATTTCTCCCATGCTCATAGCATAACGGATATAAATCAGGCACAAAGCGCCGCTCAGCAGCCCGCCTGTAATGTAAAGTAGCGTAAATTTTATCCCACCGAACGCTCGCTCTAAAATCTCACCGAATTGATACAAAACTGCCATATTCATCACTAGATGCATCACTCCGCCGTGCATAAAAAATGAACTTAGTAGCTGCCACGGCATCCCTTCGAAAAAATACGGATTGAGCCCGAAAAATAGGTAAGACTTAAAGCCGAAAAAATATTCCAATGCGAATGAAATTACGAAAAATAGGATATTCGCCGCGATGATCGCGAGAGTAAATTTGCCTGGTTGCATGAAACTCCTTAAATTTTTCACGCATAGTAGCGAAATTTTGATTAAATTAAAGGCGTCGTGTAATTTTATAGGCTCGAGATAAATTTATGGATAAGTGCTAGCATTAAAATTCGTTAATAGCTTTAATTGCAAGTGCCTTATCAAAATAGCTGCGTTAAAATTTAAAATTTAGATATAAAAATTTAAACTAAAAATTTCATTAATAAAATTTAGATCGTAAATCTTTTTTAAAACTTTACGGAATTCATAGAGTTTATCCGACGTAAATTAAAAAACAAACACACTGTAAATTTAAAAACGATAAAATTTTAGTTATATGAAGCTATTTCGTAGAATTTTATGTATAATTATAAGTATAATTTCACCAAGAATAACAAAAATTTAAGTTCAAATTAATTTCAAAATAAATTTTTAGAGTAATATTTTATTAAATGCTTGTTATATATAATTACGCGTTAAAAATGCTAATTTGATTTGCCATAACAGCATCAAAGTGAGTTTTTATTCATAAGTTTTTGCTGTAAGAGCTAAAAACCATAAAATTTTAAAATTTGATTAGAATTTTGGGAATTTAATAAATTCTATAAAGCAAGTCATGGCTAGAATTCCAAGCTAAATTATCTGCAAAATTTTACTTGAAATTTTAGAGCATAAATCAAACCGCCGCGAATTTTTAAAAGGTCTAGCAAAATTCCATAAAATCTAATAAATTCCAAACGTTATAAGAAATTTTTCAAAAAATACGGAAAAAAATTTTCAAAATTCTAGTTATTTACTCGTCCATACCCTGCGAAGCGGTTCGATGCTAGGCAGCTTATGCGGTCTTTGCCACAGCGCACGATATAGCTATTTTCCATCTTTTGCCCCGCTACATGGACGTTTTTCTTATTTAAATTTACGAAGTCCGCTTGATTTCTACCACGAGTATTGTGGACAAATTTAACGCGACCAACAGCATAGATATCGCGCACGATGCCGATATGGCTGATCTCGTTATTGACCTTGCCTTTGTTAGAGCGCAAGGTGTTTTGAAAAAACACCAAATCCCCCACTCGCGGCGTATTGCTGAGTAAATTTTTACGGCTGTAATAATTATATATTGCTTGGGATTTGCGTCCGTTTGTGAAGTATTTCGGCAGATCTTTTGAGTTAAAAAATAGATCATCGTATTTATCATTTAGCACGGTGATAAATCCGCTGCAGTCCCCTCCCGCGCGAGTGCCGGTGTAATCGTCCACCGATGCGATTAGCGGGCGGTTAAACTCGCTTCCTGGCACCGAAGTTATTCCTTCTTCATGATCGTTTAAGACATACGCTTGCTGGCTGCCAGCAGACGGGGCTTTTGAGGAGCAACCGATCAGCAAAAACGCACCCAAAGCGCAAATAATTAGTTGTTTCATATAAAAAATCCTTATAAAATTATGTAACGATTAAATTTGTGCGCAATTTTAGCGCCTGGCGGTAACAAAATGGTAACTTTAAAGCTAAATTCTGTATAATCGCCGAAATTTTACACGGAGAAATCATGCATTATCTACGAATTAACGGAGGCAAAAAACTAAGCGGCAGCGTCAAAATAAGCGGCGCAAAAAACGCCGCATTGCCGCTCATAGCCCTATCTATCCTTTCAAAAAACGAAGTCGTAATTAAAAATTTACCCGCAGTTTCCGATATCCACACGCTAATTCAGCTGCTTTCAAATTTAGGCGCAAAGTGCGAGTTTCTTGATACCAATACCGCCAAAATCGATCCGCGCGAGATAAACTCGACTAAGGCGATCTACGACATAGTGCGTAAAATGCGTGCTTCGATCTTGGTGCTGGGGCCGCTTTTAGCGCGGTTTAGAC
>CAUPZQ010000024.1:0-34431 GCA_963515915.1 uncultured Campylobacter sp. | reverse complement strand
CTAAAGAAGAGGGATCATCTAAGGCTAAAGGTAAGAGGAGTAAGAAGGGTAAGAAGGGTAAGGGAGAGTAATAAGAAAGAATATATAAAATAGGGAGAGGGCGTAAATTGGACTTCTCCCTTTGTTTTTATAAAAATTTATAAAGGGTATGACTCTATACTTTTCGGAGGCAGATAAGATTGTAAATTTTAGCTATTGTTTTATCTGGGTTTTGGCAGCAATTGTTATGTCTAAGCATATTAACTTTATTTACTTCTCTGTTATTTTACCTAGTTGCTTTATTGCTTTTACAATTACTTTAGATTTTGAATAATTTATTTATAGGCGAATTTAAATCCGCACAATTTATTTATATTGTTTATTTGCTTTTAAATTTTTGATGGATACAATCATACGATCTAAATTTTTAAAGGATTTTGAGCTTAAAACTATGAGCAACAAAATAAAATTTATCAAAAATATTTCCTGGCTTCTGTTCGAACATGGTATTAGGATCGGCGGCAGTATTGTGACTGCGTCGATTTTAGCCAGAGTTTTAGGGATTGAAAAATATGGGATTTTTCAATATTTATTGGGGCTTGTAGTTATTTTCAAATCGCTTTCATATATTAATCCGGCAGAGATTATGGTGCCTATGCTTACGAACGCGGATGCTATACGGCGCAGATATTTAATGGGAAGCGGCTTTTTTATCAGGGCATTTTTCTGCATAGTAGCATACATTGCTTTTTTGGTATTCGTATATTTTGGTGATGATATAAAAGTATTTTATTTGGGTTTGGTTCTTGGATTTTGTATATTGCTAGACGAGGCATTTGGTATAGTCACGGCTTTTTTACAATCTCAGACGATGATAAAATATAGAAGCGTGCTATATATCTGCTTTACGATCATAAAGATTACTATTTTGGCATTACTATTTTGGCTGGAAGTCACGAATATCTATCTTTATGCTCTTGTGTATATATTGGAGAGTATTTACATGGCGTTAGGTTTACTTTGGATATATAAATTTTTAAATAAAGAGCTATTTTTTACATTTGATTTTAATAAAATTTTGTCTCTTCTTAAAGATGGGTTGCCATTTTTTCTAGGTATCTGCTTTATGTGTATATTTTTGAGGGCGGACATCGTTTCAACGCGTTATCTAAGCGATGGCACGACTTTGGGGTTATATGCCTCGGCGATTCAGCTTTTTGGTAGCGTGACTGCTATGGCGCCAATTATAGCGGTATCATTTGCGCCTTTATTTGTTTATAAATTTGACGAACTAGATACCATAAAGAAAAATATATGGCTGCTTGCTTGCGGTATGGTTGCTATTTCGCTTTTTACGTCTATGGCGATGTATTTTTTATCGCCAATTTTAATAAGCTTAATATTCGGAGCTAAATTTAACGACGCAGTAGAAATTTTTAGATATCTATTATTTATTTTGCCGCTTATATTTTTAAACGAGGCTTTAAATTTATATATAATTAAAATGAAGTTGGGTAAACTCCTTATTTATAAATGGGGACTTGCCCTAGGCGGTGCCGTTGTGGCTTATTTATATTTTGTTCCTATTTATGGTGCCACAGGAACAGTAGTTGGGCTTGGAATAGGATATTTTGTAGTATGTATACTGGGTGCCGCGATAATTTTAAATGATAAAGGGGATTTATGAAGGAGGTTTTGATATCCGCAATAGTACCTATATATAATGTCGAAAAGTATCTTGGAAAATGTATCGACAGCATCATAAATCAAACTTATAAAAATTTAGAGATAATATTGGTTGATGACGGAAGTACTGATGGTTGTTCTAAAATTTGCGATGAATATGCACTAAAAGACAGCCGCATAAAAGTAATCCATAAAGAACACGGCGGTCTTAGCGATGCTAGAAACGCAGGTATCGATATTGCAAGCGGTGAATATTTAACTTTTATAGATAGTGACGACTGGGTAAGTAAATTTTATATACAAAATTTATATTGCTTGATAGATAGATGCGATGCGGATATGGCTATCACCTCAATCAGGCGCGCTTATGAAGACAGTGAGGATAAAATTTATGAAAAAAGTATAAATGATGAGCCTATTTTAATCCATACAGCTAAAGAATGTATAGAAAGTCTATTTTGCGGTAAATTTTATAATGTCGGTGCGGTTGCTAAAATTTATAAAAAAGAGTTATTTGCAGGCATTAGGTTTCCAAAAGGTCAGATATACGAAGACCTTGCGACCACGCCCATAATAGCTTCAAAAGCAGACAAAATAGCTTTTTGCGACCTGAAGGATTATTTTTACTTTATAAGAGATAATTCTATCATGACGAGCAAAGGCGATATTGAAGACTTAATTATATTTAATATCCTAGACGAGCTAGAAAAATATTTCTGTGATTACAAAGATATTGTAAAATCCATAAAGATCAGAAAGCTCAGAGACGCATTTATGACCTTTTATAAATTTAAGGATAATTTAGACGATTTAAGCAAGGATGCGCTAATAAAAATGGATAAAATCATAAAAAACAATTCCATGATCGCGCTTAAAGATAAAAATTCTAAGACGCAGGATAGGATCGGGGTTATTATATATAATTTATTAGGATTAAAAGCCTATCTAAAATTTAGAGAGATAGCTCTTTGGGTTAGGAAAAATACCTCTAAATAGACAATGAGTTAAAATATGTACACTTTATACGCAATTTTTATATTTTATTTTTTTGCCGCTTTGACGTATGCTATTTCGATACGATATAGGCAGATTAGGCCGCAGTTATACTATGTTTTTGTGTCTATCTTTTTCATTTTGGTAGCGTTTCAAGATAATTACGGAACCGATTATAAGATGTATACATTTTTATTTTTAGGAGCTGACGGCAATATACCATATCCTCTATATTCTCCATATAAGGGATTAATCATGTATGCCTTAATAAATTTCTTACAGCATTTAACCACTAATTATATATTATTTTTTGCCATTTGGGCCTTAGTGCAAACGATTACTTTAAATTATATGGTAAAGGCGTATAATAAATTTTACTATTTCGATGATAAACTTCAAATTTTAACATATATATTATTTACATTATCGTTTTTCGCTATGTCTTTTAATGCGCTCAGATCGGTTATCGCTACGACGCTAATACCGATAATTTTCATTTTATATTATGAGCGTGAGATTTTAAAATCCTTCGCATTGACTGCCATAGGCTCTTTGTTTCATCCGACCATCATCCTCGTAATTCCTCTATTTTTAATATTTCCTCTATTTAAAAAGCACTATAAAGTTTCTTTAACGATCTTCGCGTTTATTCTATTTTTTATATTCAATAGGATAGGTATTATTCAAATAACTGCGGAGTTTATCCATAGCCATCTGCCTTCCAATATCTACACGGATTATCTAGCTTCTTATCATATGAAGCCTTATAGCGAAAGTATTTTTAGCTATTTGGGCATCTATTTTATCCTTTTTACGAATATACTATCTATGCTGTTTTATAAAAAAGAGACGGATAAAAAGAGCATATTTTTATACAATCTCGCGTATTTTGCGGCGCTGCTGCGGATTTTATTTTACGGCATCCCTATTTTAGGCAGAGTTTATCTGCTATTTAGCGTTTTTGAATTTTTTATCCCCTACGTTTTATTTAAAAATTTAAACACAAAAAAGACCTTCTACTTGGGGTATTTTATCCTGATAGCTTTTTTTATCACCGTGATAAAATATCTATTATTCAATAACAGAGTCTCGTTTTGAAAAAAATTTTTATTATTGGTGGCGCTGCTTCTATGATGATAAATTTCAGAAAAGAATTTATCACAAAGCTTATCGGGCAAAATTTTAAAATTTATTGCCTAGCGGATGATTACGACGATGTCTCTCGCAGCAGGATCAAAGAGCTCGGCGCGACGGCTTTGGATTACAAGCTAAATTCTAAAGGATTAAATCCGCTTGGTGACGCTCTTGCGGTATATGATTTGATAAGGCTCATTAAAAAATATCAGCCGGATATAGTATTTAGCTTTTTCGTCAAGCCCGTGATTTTCGGCACCATAGCGGCAAGATTAGCGAGAGTACCGCGTATCGTCGGTATGCTTGAGGGGCTAGGTGGGGCCTTTACTTTGCATAAAAACGGATCTTCCGCTAAAGCTAAATTTATAAAATTTATTCAAATTTTACTTTATAAGTTTAGCCTCCCTCTGCTCGATAAACTCATCTTGCTAAATAGCGACGATAAAAAAGACCTTGTTGGTAGATATAAAATCGGCGTAAAAAGCGTTGAAATTTTAGGCGGCATCGGGGTCGATCTGGCTAAATTTAAATACTTCCAAGCGCCCGCAAAGCCCGTGAGTTTTATATTTGTAGCTAGACTTTTGGCGGAGAAGGGGGTGTTTGAGTATCTACGGGCTGCAAAGATCATAAAGAAAAAGCACAAAGAGGTGAAATTTTATATTTTGGGCTCTTTTGACGAGACAAATCCTTTCGGTCTGAAAAAACGACACCTAGATATGTATCTAAACGACGATATCGTGATATATCCGGGCTTCGTGGACAATGTGGATGAGTGGATCGCAGGCTCTAGCGTGTTCGTACTGCCGTCGTATTACAGAGAAGGCGTTCCTAGAAGCACGCAGGAGGCGATGGCGATAGGCAGGGCGGTGATCACGACCGATAGCGTGGGCTGCAAAGAGACGGTCACGGACGGACTGAACGGCTTTTTGGTACCGCCGTACGAATATGAAGCCCTGGTGCAGAAGATGGAGTATTTTATACAAAATCCAGGAGCGATCGATACAATGGGGCTAGAGAGTAGAAGGATCGCGGAGGAAAAATTTGATGTTCATAAAGCAAACGATAGGCTTTTAAAGATGGTCTTGGGAGATTAAATTTCATAAACCCTTTTTTCTGATCATAACGGCGATCGTCACAAAGATCGTCTTGATCTCTAGCCACAGCGACCAATATTTGATGTAGTAGAGATCATACATTAGCTTTTGCTTGGCATCTTCGATGTTTTCTCCATAGGGATAATTGACCTGCGCCCAGCCGGTGATGCCGGGGCGGACCAGATGGCGTTCGTTGTAATAGGGGATCGCTTTTTCGTAGTTTCTGACCAAAATGTCCCACTCCGCGCGAGGCCCGATCAGGTGCATATCTCCGCGCAGTACGTTGATGCACTGCGGCAGCTCGTCCATCCTGGTCTTTCTCATAAATTTTCCGAACTCAAACACCCTGCTATCATTTTTCTGCGTGTATGGATTATGAACGCAATGCTCGTGCATGGTTCGAAATTTATAACATCTGAAATTTTTCAAATTTAGTCCTACGCGATTTTGGATGAAGTATAATTTCCCCGGCGACTGCTCGTCTATCTTCTTTTTTACGTGAAATTTGATTGCAAAAAATATAACATACAGGATCGCTCCGCCTATGTAGTCTATGGCGCGCTTCGTAGCGTATTCGAAGTCGTTATACGGCCTAATGTTGCTTAAAAATTCCAAATCCCTATCGTCGTCGGGGATATAGCATTTATGAAAGAATTTTTCTAAAAATTTTTCGATAGTTAGAATTTTGAGCCGCTTGTGATTGAAACGAAACTGCAAAAGCGTGAGGAATTTTATCATTTTAGGATCGATAAATTCTTTAGTGTTTATGATCAAAAATTTATAATTGTGATTTTTAAGTAGGCTTTCGATCTGTAGCCGAACCTCTGCAAAGGGGCGAGAGGCGTATTTTACGATGTCGACCTTATCGAATTTTTTATTAAGCCTTCCTAGCTCCGCGTCGGTAAATTTGTATTTTTCACCAAGAATCAGCATGCTTTTACCGCTTTTGCCTTTCGTAAAATTTCGTTATTTTAGCATTGTTGTGTTAAAAGATATTTAATTCGCGATCGCTTTTTATCTAAGTGTAGGTTCATTGAAGGCATATGAGGTGGTGGTTAGAGGCAGAATCGAACTGCCGACACGCAGATTTTCAGTCTGCTGCTCTACCGACTGAGCTATCCAACCACCGAAAAAGAAAAGTAATTTTATCCATGCAATACTTAAATCTCGGTTAAAATCCTCGATTTTCGCCAGATTTTTGCACGTTGCGTTCCAAAACGGCTAAATTTACTCAGTTAAAATTTTCTAAATTTCAGTAGCGAAAATATTGCTTGCGCAGTAATTTGCAATAATCAAAACGGGCTATCGATCTAAAAGGCAAAGCGATGTAAAATTTTACTATTTAACCGACTTTGCAAATTGTGTGCTTGGTTTTGGGCTATGCAAAGTAGATAAATTTGCGCTAGAAGATAGCATTGTTCTAAATTTGCGCGCATAACGGACAACGGGCTGCGATTAGCTAAATTTAATACCGAAAATGGCTTTAAATTTTTTGATTTGGCGAAGCATCTTTATAAACATCGTGCTCAGGCTAATAGTGTGACATAGGGATGTTTGCTTCGGGATTGAATTTATTTAGATATCCGCACAGCAGAAGCGTTGAAATTTTAAAATACGATTGCAAATGTATTAATAAAGGCTCGACCTGATCCATCTAAACTTGATATGCTTATCTATCCGAGCTGTGCAACCTGTTTTTTAAATAGTTCGCCGCGTTCGGCATAGCTTCTAAATTGATCTAAGCTCGCACACGCAGGGCTTAACAGCGCTATTTCGCTCGCAGAATGTATGGAATTTTTAAAATTTTCGAAATTTTTAGAATTCTGCGAATTCCGAGTTTCACCGTCGTTTGTACGGCGTTTCGGCGAAGAGGCGTCGTCGCTTGCGGCAGATGAGCCGCCGCCTTTTTGCAGCGTGTTCTCGCCGATCTTTGCGTTTTCTTTCGCCTTGCCGCCGTCACACCTGCTATTCGCGCTTAAATTTTGTACTTCCAATTCGCTTGCGCCGCTTTGTTCAAAGCCCGCGCCTCGGTACCGATTCGAAATTTCGCTCACCGCCGTTTGTAAAATTTCGCAGCGCACGCAAGGAAGTCTGTACTCGTCGCATAAAAGCACGATTTTATCGGTATTTGAGCCGATCGCGTAAATTTGCAGATCGTATTTTTTAAACTCCGCAAAAAGCGGGTGCAGATCCACGCCTTTATCGTCGCCGCCGAGGATCAGATGTATTTTGCGCCCCGCGTATCGCTTCAGCGCCTGCGCGCACGCATCAATGTTGGTAGCCTTCGTGTCATTGACCCAGACCCTGCCGCGCGCGTCGGTAAATTCTTCGAGCTTGTTGCCCTCGATCACGAAGTCATTCAGTCGCATGGCGTCGCATCTGTCGAATAAAATTTTCTCCACGCACAGCGCCAAAAGCGCGTCGATCAAAAAGGGGGTGCGGAATTTTATCTCGCCTAAATCGATGCTGAATTTTTGCGCCAGATCCGCTTCGTCCTCGTAGCAGATTACGCGAGCTAGGCTGTTTTGCGCGGCGGCGGAGCTTTCGTAGGCGCGCGGGATAAGTGCCACGGAGCCTTCGCGCATCGCTAGCAGCGACGAGAGTTTAGCGCGCTCATACTCCGCGAAATCGCCGTGCCAGCTAAGATGATCGGGCGTGATCGCAAGCAGCACGTAGATGTCGGGGCGCGCGCGCTTGGTGTAGTGCAGCGTAAACGAGCTCGTCTCCAGCACCCAAATTTTGGCACTTTTATCAAGTTTTGCAAGCGGAACGCCCACGTTACCGCCCATTTGCGAGCCGTATCGCTCGAGTAGGTGCTGCATCATCTTCGTCGTCGTGGTCTTGCCGTTCGTGCCGCTAATCCAAATCTTAAGGCCTTCGTAATCGCCAAAATAATCGTATTCGCTGATTAAATTCCGTGCCTTTCGCACCAGCTCGTGATGCGGCGGAAAGCCAGGACTTGGGATTTCAAGCTTGCTTGCGGCGGGATCGAACTCGCTCGGGTTTAAAAGCGCGTTGCCGAACTCGTCTAGCTTCGGCGCGCCCGAAGAAATTTCAAATTTATCGTCGTAGATATCCCAGACGCCTTCGTCGCGGCAGTGCTCGGCGATCGCTCTGGTCGTAAGCCCGTAGCCAAATAGCGATTTTTTCATTTTTCTCCCTTTTCGCCCCATAAAATTTGAGTTATCTCGCCCGCGCTAAGCTCGGCCGTTTCGCCGTATATTTCACGCGCCGTTTCGAAGTCGGGCTTGATCTGCGCTCGCATTTTATCTCAGTTTCAGCGACGTCAGCGCTATGATATTTGCGATCAGCGCGATGATCCAAAATCGGATGATGATTTTATTTTCGACCCAGCCTTTAAGCTCGAAATGGTGATGTATCGGCGCCATAAGGAAAATTCTGCGCTTGAAAATTTTAAAGCTGCCCACTTGCAAGATCACGCTGAGCGTTTCGATGACGAAGACGAAGCCGATCATTATAAGTAAAATTTCATTCTTCGTGATGACCGCGCAGTATCCTAAAAACGCGCCCACGCTCAGGCTGCCGCTGTCGCCCATAAATACTTCGGCGGGGTAGCAGTTAAACCACAAAAACCCAAGCAGCGCGCCGATGAGCGCCGAGACGATGATGCAGACCTCGCCCGCGCCCGCGACGCGCGGTAGCAAGAGATACTGCGAGTAGATCGCATGCCCGCAGAGATAGGCGAACACGCCCAAGCTGCATAGCGAAAACACCGACGGAATGGTCGCTAGCCCGTCTAGCCCGTCGGTTAAATTTACCGCGTTTGAGCTAGCGCTTATCACGATCGTCCAAAACAGCGGCGCGAAGATCCATAAATTTAGCAGAGGGTACTTAAAAAACGGCACGAAAAATTCCCCGCCCAGATCGCTAAAAGCATAAAGCGTTGCCCCGATCAGAAACGCCAAGAAATTTTGTAGTGCAAATTTAGCCCGCGCGCTAAGGCCTGCGTGGTTTTGGCGGCCTAAAATTTTAGAGATATCATCCTTAAAACCTATGTAGCCGAAGCCTACCAAACAAAGCAGTCCGCAGAGCACGAAGACGTTGTTTAGCTTGGCGCACAGCAGGCTTGCGAGTACTGCGGCGGTAACGAAAACGAGCCCACCCATCGTGGGGGTTTTGCTCTTTTTCTGATGGTTTTGCGGCGCGAGCTCGTAGATGGGCTGCGCGGCGTGTCTATTTTGCGCCCAGCGGATAAACCGCGGCATAGCCCAGACCGAAAAGCAAAAAGCGATAAAAAACGCAAGACCTGCGCGCGCGGTGATGTATTGGAAAAAATTTATATTCGTAATATGATAGAGATAATAAAACAAAGTTTGCCTTTTAAATTTTATGAAATTTTATACGAAAACACGCATTTTAGTATAAAAGAGGTAAAATTTAGCTTTTAGGGCGGATGAAATTTTGCCGCATTTGCCAAAAGAAAGTATAATGCCGCTCGTAAAAACAGCGCCGCAGATCCGCCTCAAAAGACCTGTGCGGCGAAATTTAGACGAAATTTAGGAGCCAAAATGGGGCAAAAGACGATTTTACTTATCACCGACGGCATCGGCTTTAACGCGAGCGATAAATTTAACGCGTTCGCAAACGCGAAAAAGCCCGCCTATGATTATCTTTTTAAAAACGTTCCGAATACGCTGCTGCATACTTCCGGGCTTGCCGTGGGCTTGCCGCAGGGGCAGATGGGAAACAGCGAAGTAGGGCATATGACGATCGGAAGCGGTAGGATTTTGTATCAAAACCTAGTCAAAATCGATCGCGCGATCGATGAGGGCTCGCTTGAGAAAAACGAAGCGCTACAAAGCCTGCTTTCAAAGTGCCACAGAGTGCACGTCATAGGGCTTTACAGCGACGGCGGCGTACATTCGCATCTGCGCCATTTCGACGCGATCTGCGAGATAGCGCAAAATGCTGGATGCGAGACCTGGGCGCACGCTATCACCGACGGGCGCGACGTTTCACCGAGCAGCGGAGTGGAATTTTTAAAGCATCTGCAGGCCAAATTTAAAGTCGGCAGCGTTTGCGGGCGCTTTTACGCGATGGATCGCGACAAGCGCTTTGACCGCGTAAAGCGCGCTTACGACGTGCTTTTGGGTGAAGCGGCGCCGCTTGAAATTTCGCCTAGCGAGTACGTGCTGCAAAGCTACGAGCGCGGCGTGAGCGACGAGTTTATCGAGCCTGCGAGCTTTAACGGCTTTGGCGGTATCGGCGCGGATGACGGAGTGATTTTTATAAATTTTAGAAACGATCGCGCCAGGGAGCTTTGTGCGGCTTTGGGCGATGAGAGCTTTAGCGAATTCAAGCGAAATTTCGTCGTGCAAAATTTAATCACGATGAGCGAATACGATGCGAGCTTTAAATTTCCTCTGCTATTTGAGAAGCCCGTGCTTAAAAACACGCTTTGCGAAGTGATCGCGGAAGCCGGTCTTACGCAGCTTCACACCGCCGAGACCGAAAAATACGCACACGTGACGTTTTTCTTTAACGGCGGCGTCGAGGAGCCGCTGCCGAACGAAACTCGCGTGCTAATCCCAAGCCCCAAAGTAAAAACCTACGACGAGCAGCCGCAGATGAGCGCGCCTGCGGTATGCGATGCGGTGATTCGCGGTATCGAAGGGGGGATCGATTTCATCGTCGTAAATTTCGCAAACGGCGATATGGTCGGCCATACGGGCAATTACGACGCCGCGGTAAAGGCGGTCGAGGCGGTGGATGAGTGCATCGGTAAAATTTTAAGTGCGGCGAGGGCGCACGATTACGCCTATGTGCAGATTAGCGACCACGGCAACTGCGAGGCGATGCGAGACGCTGACGGCGAAATTTTAACCAACCACACGACCTTTGACGTATTTTGTTTCGTGCTAGGACGCGACGTGCGTGAACTAAAAAGCGGACTTGGGCTTAGCAATGTCGCAGCGACCGTGCTAAAGCTAATGGGACTGCCAAAGCCCGCGGAGATGGACGAGGCACTATTTTGAAATTTAAACGGCGTAGCTCGCGAGTAGATTTAAACTGCTAAAATTTAGGTAAATTTGGATAAATTTACGCTAGAAATTAAAATTTTAATAAAAGGAAAAGTATGAAATTTAGCGGAAAAAACGTTTTAATCACGGGCGCGAGCCGCGGTATCGGCGCGCAGATCGCAAGGACTTTGGCCGGCTACGGACTTAAGGTGTGGATCAATTATCGCTCTGCACCAGAGCCTGCTGACACGCTGCTAGAGGAGATCCGCGCAAACGGCGGAGAGGGCGCCGTGATAAAATTTGACGCGACGAACGAGGCGGAATTTAGCGAGGCGATTGCCCTGATTGCACAAAGCGACGGCGAACTAAGCTATCTGGTAAATAACGCGGGCGTCACGAACGACAAGCTCGCGCTTAGGATGAAGCTGGAAGACTTCATGGGCGTGATCGAAGCAAATTTAAGCAGCGCTTTCATCGGCTGCCGCGAAGCTTTAAAGCTAATGAGCAAAAAGCGCTTCGGTGCCGTCGTAAATATCGCCTCGATCGTCGGCGAAATGGGCAACGCGGGGCAGGTCAATTACAGCGCGAGTAAGGGTGGAATGATCGCAATGAATAAGAGTTTCGCAAAGGAGGGCGCAGCGCGCGGCATCCGCTTCAACTGCATAACTCCAGGCTTCATCGCCACCGATATGACGGACGCGCTAAGCGACGACGTAAAAGCAAGCTACGAAGCGAGCATCCCGCTTAAGCGCATGGGAAGCACGAGCGACGTCGCCGAAGGAGTTGCATTTTTACTCAGCGACGGCGCGGGCTACATTACTGGAGAGACGCTTAAAATCAACGGCGGGCTCTATATGTAGCGTTAAATAGCGGAATTTAAGGTTAAATATTATAAAATTACGCGGTATTTTTTTAAAGGAGTGCTAAAATGGCAGTATTTGAAGATGTAAGAGACGTAGTTGTAGAACAACTAAGCGTTAGCCCGGATCAGGTTAAACTTGATTCTAAAATTATCGAGGATTTGGGCGCGGACTCTCTTGACGTAGTTGAGCTAGTAATGGCTTTAGAGGAGAAATTCGGTATCGAGATCCCAGATAGCGAGTCTGAAAAATTAGTAAGCATTAAAGACGTAGTAGATTATATAGAAAATTTGCCTAAGAAATAAAATTTTAAGGAAGCGGTTTTGAAACGAGTCGTAGTAACGGGCATCGGGATGATAACCTCTCTCGGGCTTGACAAACAGAGCAGTTTTGAAAATATCTGTAACGGAAAAACCGGGGTTGATAAAATTTCGCTCTTTGACGCTAGCGAATTTCCGGTTCAAATTGCAGCTGAAGTAAAAGGTTTCGATCCTTCGAGCATAATCGAGGATGGAAAAGAGATAAAAAAGATGGATAGATTTATCCAACTCGGGCTTAAAGCTGCGGGCGAAGCTATGGATGACGCTAAATTTAGTAGCTTTGATAGCGATGAATTCGGCGTTAGCTCGGCTAGCGGTATAGGCGGTTTACCGAATATTGAGATAAATGCCAATACCTGCTTGCAGCGCGGCCCTAGGCGAATTTCTCCGTTTTTTATCCCTTCTGCGTTAGTAAATATGCTCGGCGGCTTTGTTTCGATATACTACAACTTAAAAGGTCCGAATTTATCCAGCGTTACGGCTTGTGCGGCTTCCGCACATGCGATTATGGACGCTGCGAGAGTTATTATGATCGGCGAAGCGAAAAAGATGCTCGCAGTAGGTGCCGAGGCTGCGGTTTGTCCCGTAGGTGTCGGCGGATTTGCCGCGATGAAGGCGCTTTGCGCTAGAAATGACGATCCTGCGCACGCTTCACGTCCGTTTGATGCGGAGCGAAACGGCTTTGTGATGGGCGAAGGCGCGGCGGCTTTGGTTTTAGAAGAGCTAGAAGACGCAAAAGCGCGCGGCGCTAAAATTTACGGTGAGCTCGTAGGATTCGGCGCTAGCGGCGATGCTTATCATATCACTTCGCCTAGCTTAGACGGCCCGATACGTGCTATGAAAAAGGCCTACGAGATGGCGGGACGCCCGAAGATTGATTATATCAACGCTCACGGAACGTCCACCGCGATAAACGATAAAAACGAAACCGCAGCGTTAAAAGAGCTTTTCGGCGAGGGCAAGGTGCCTGCGGTCAGCTCCACTAAGGGCCAGCTAGGACACTGCCTGGGCGCTGCCGGAGCGGTAGAGGCTGCGATCAGTCTTTTAGCGATGCAAAACGGCATCATACCGCCTACGATAAATCAAATTTCAAAAGATCCAGATTGCGATTTGGACTATGTGCCAAACGTCGCTAGAAAAGCCAAACTTGATTGCGTTATGAGCAATAATTTCGGATTCGGCGGCACGAACGCATCGCTTATTTTCAAAAGAGTAGATTAATGGCTAGCTATCTGGACTTCGAAAAGTCTATAAAGCAGATTGACGAGGACATCACCGCTGCGAAAATTCGCGGTGATGAGGACGCGGTCGAAATTTTAAATAAGAACCTCGAAAAAGAAATTTCTAAAGTTTATAAGAATTTAAACGAATACCAAAGACTTCAGCTTGCGCGCCACCCGGATCGCCCTTACGCGATCGATTATATTCGTGCGCTTTTGCAAGACGCTAGGGAGCTTCACGGCGACCGCGCCTTTAGGGACGATCCTTCGATCGTGTGCTATTTGGGCATTATGGGTAACCGTAAAATCGCCGTAATCGCCGAGCAGAAGGGCCGCGGCACCAAAAATAAGTTGAAGCGCAATTTCGGCATGCCGCATCCGGAGGGCTATCGCAAGGCTCTGCGCGTAGCGAAACTTGCCGAGAAATTTAACCTTCCGATTTTATTTTTGATTGATACTCCGGGCGCATATCCGGGACTCGGAGCTGAGGAGCGCGGTCAAAGCGAGGCTATCGCGCGAAATTTATATGAACTCAGCGATCTTAAAACACCTACGATCGCCGTCGTTATCGGCGAGGGCGGTAGCGGCGGAGCTTTAGCGATCGGCGTGGCCGATCGTTTGGCGATGCTTCAAAACTCAATCTTTTCGGTCATCTCTCCCGAGGGCTGTGCCGCGATTTTGTGGAACGATCCGAGCAAAAGCGAGGCCGCTACGAAAGCACTAAAGATCACCGCCGAGGAGCTAAAAGAGCTGGGCTTGGTCGATGATGTGATCAAAGAGCCTAAAACGGGCGCTCACAGAGATAAAGACGGCGCGATAAAAGCGCTTGGAAACTACGTCTTAACCGAGCTGCACAAGCTAGACGATCTTAGCATAGACGAGCTCATTAGCAGAAGGCAACAAAAAACTTTAAGGTTCGGTGCTTATAAAGAAAACTAAATTTTAAATTTCGCGACTTTTTTAAAACCAAATTTAATAACTTCACACTCTAAGAGGACAAATGGAAAATACAAATCAAAATTCCGCTCAGACCGCCGTTTCAAATTCTAATCAAAACGGCAGAAAAACTTACGCTAAAACGCACGTTCCCGTCGAGGGCTACCAGATCGAGGAGCTCCGCTCGATGGATCTTGAAAATCTCATCGCCATAGCAGACGAGCTCGGTGTCGAAAACCCGCGAGAATTCCGCCGCCAAGCGCTCGTTTTTGAAATTTTACGCATGCAGACGAAGCAGGGCGGCTTCATACTTTTTACGGGGATTTTGGAGGTCACCGCCGAGGGTTACGGCTTTTTGCGCGGCATAGATTCAAATTTAAGCGACAGTGCCAACGACGCCTACGTGAGCCTAAGCCAGATCCGTAAATTCGCCCTTCGCGTCGGCGACATCGTCACGGGCCAGGTGCGCGAGCCGAAGGATCAGGAGAAGTACTACGCGCTTTTAAAGATTGAGGCGATCAATTACAAATCGATCCAAGAGGCCAGAGAGCGTCCGCTATTTGATAATCTCACGCCGCTTTTCCCGACCGAAAAGCTCAAGCTCGAATACGATCCTATGCGCCTTACCGGTCGCGTGCTTGATCTTTTCACCCCGATCGGCAAGGGGCAGCGCGGGCTCATCACGGCGCCTCCGCGTAGCGGTAAAACGGAGTTAATGAAAGAGCTTGCCAACGGCATTACGCGCAACCACCCCGAGGTCGAGCTTTTGGTGCTGCTAGTCGACGAGCGCCCGGAGGAGGTGACCGACATGGAGCGTAGCGTGCGAGGCGAGGTGTTTAGCTCGACTTTCGATCAGCCAGCATTCAATCACGTCCGCGTCGCCGAGCTCGTCATCGAAAAGGCAAAACGCGCCGTCGAAAACGGCAAGGACGTCGTCATTCTGCTCGACAGCATCACCCGTCTTGCGCGCGCCTACAACACCGTTACGCCTAGTAGCGGCAAAGTCCTGAGCGGCGGCGTGGACGCAAACGCCCTGCACAAGCCGAAGCGCTTCTTCGGTGCGGCGCGAAATATCGAAAACGGCGGCTCGCTTACCATCGTCGCTACCGCGCTCATCGAGACCGGCTCGCGCATGGACGACGTGATCTTCGAGGAGTTCAAAGGCACGGGCAACAGCGAGATCATCCTCGATCGCAATATCTCGGACCGCAGAATTTACCCGGCGATCAATATCACCAAGTCCGGCACGCGCAAAGAGGAGCTTTTGCAAGGCAGCGAAAATCTGCAAAAGATCTGGGCGCTGCGCTCGGCGATCTCGACGATGGACGACGTCGAGGCGCTAAAATTTTTATATGCCAAGATGCTAAAAACCAAAGACAACACCGAGCTGCTATCGATAATGAACGGCTAAATTTTATTAAATTTGCCGCTCGCCCGCTCGTTTTAAATTCACAGGCGACGAGTGTCGCAGCTCGTCGCGACGCTTCTGGGCTGACGCCTTACTATGTGTCCCCCGTGGCGGCTATTTTGCGCCGCACTCTTGCCGGTTTAAATTTCGCGCTGCGGGCGCGAGAATTTTGACCGCCCTTTTACGGATACATATCATATTTTGCTGCGCCGGATAAGAGCTGCGTGCAGAGCGCATACGTTTTTTTTGTGGTACTGCGGCACTAAATTGCTCGCTTTAATTTCACATCTCGCTACTTAGTATTTGAACTTTACGTTGCGCACGGACGTTTTCGCACGGCTTTTCTTTGTTCGCTCAATCGTTTTAAATCTACAACTCACCGCGCGGACGGATACCGCCCCGCGACCCTCCTTCGCTCGCTCTACAGTCGCGGCTCTATAAAACGGCCGCTAGGTATTTTAAGCAGCCCGAGCAGATGTCGCCGCGCGACTGTTTTAAAGCAGGCGCTGCCGCACTATTTTTGAAATTTGATTTCTAAATTTCAGATCCCACGATGTCGCGATCGCAAGCTTACATCTTAAGGCGTCGCATATGCTTGCAAGATCACTGCTTTTAGCCGTTGCGATCTCCTGCACCGCGAAACCGACATATCCTCTGCCCCAAGCTTATGCCGCTCATCGTCTCGACAACTGTAATGCTATACGCGATAAGCCGGTCGTAACTTCAAAGCAATATGAAATTTTATCTCGCGTCCGATCTGCGCTTAATCCTATTTAAACTAAATTTTAAAATTTCTACGCGCAAGCGAAATTTTAAAATTTAACCCTTCGCGCAAAATCCAAGCTTTAAAATTTTAATCACGCTGCATCGGCGCCATACCTGCCGTAGCTAAGCTTAAGCGTATTTGCCCCGACTTGCCGCGGCTATAGCCGCTGAATGTCTCTCGTCGGGATTAAACAGCCGCCGATCTTGCATTTTAAGAAATTTTAAACGGCCGTAACGTATAATTAAATCTATTTTATTTTAAAGGAGAGCCATGAAAGTTTCAAAAAATTTTCTCGTTGCGCTTGCGCTAGGCGTCGTAGCTTGCGCGCTAGGAGGCTGCGGCTTCATCAAAAAGCCCATGACTAGCGGGCGACGCTCTTAGATCGCGCCGAGATGGCGACCGGCGTGGAGAAGTCGAACCTATCAGTCGTGCCCGATTCGGTGCGAAGCGAGATCGACTCCGTGCACTATAAGGTCAGAAGCAAAAACGGCGATATCTATCGCTGCTACTTCACTTCCGCTTTGGTGGTCGATTCTGACACACTTTGCACAAAAATCGGCGGCGCAGAGGGCACAAAAAGCTCCAAAAATAGCACGAAAAGTTCCAAACCGAGCACGAAAGGCTCCAAAGACTGCAACGCCCTGCTCAAAGCGGCCGGCAAGTGCTAGCGCGCTAAGGACGGCTTAAATCGTGCGGCTTTAAAACGGTTCATTCGGTCCTAATGCGCGCCGCTAGCCGCTTAGGCCGCACCCGCAAAATCTTCATCGCGCCTGAAAAGCAAGCCCGCTGCTTCTACGGCGCATTTCGGCGCTTGTATGCTGGTGGGTAGTAAAATTTTAATGCTTTTAAGCTTTGCCGAGAGGATTGCGAAATTTCAACGCGTAAATTTTAAATCTAGAGGCGCGTTTGGGCTCTTTTTGTTACGAAACGAGGCGTAAAATTTTACGCTTTAATTTTACTGTGCAAGATTTACCGCATGAAATTTCATTGCGCAAAGCCCTTTGCTCCGGCGCTTTGCGGATCGTAGCACGCGATTGAGCCGAGCCGCCTAAACGTCGCAAATTAGCTCGCGATCCCCGCGTGCCGCTTCGCCGCGCAAATCTGCCGCACGATTTATCGCGTGAAATTTCGCTCGCTCCTATCTATTCCGTTCGCTTACTATTTCCCGCCGAAAAACAGCAGATTTGCCATTATGATCACGATCGCGACGGGCGCTACGAAGCGCAGTGAAAAGTACCAAATTTTAAATCCAAGCTCGCCCATATCTGCGCCGAAAAGCCCGCGCAGGCGCTTCTGATCCATCACAAAGCCCACGAAGATCGCCGAGGTTAGCGCGCCGAGGGGCAGCGTGACGTTTGAGCTTACGAAATCCAAGCAGTCAAAAAAGCTCGCGCCGAAAAGCTTAAATTTGCTCGCATAATCCGCGTGCATCGATAGCAGCGAGCATGCGCCGAGCGCCGCTATGACGCACCCCGAGATGCAGACTGCGCGCAAGCGCGAAATTTTAAATCTGCCGATGAGATAGAAGACGAAAGGCTCGATCATAGAAACCGCGCTCGTGATCCCCGCGAAAAAGAGCGAGACGAAAAACGCGACTTCAAGTACCTGCCCCGCTAGCCCCATTTTTGCAAACATCGTAGTGAGCGAGACGAACACAAGCCCCGCACCCTGCGCGGGATCGGCGCGAAATTCGAAGATGAAGGTAAAGACGATGAGCCCCATCATTAGCCCGATCGCGATGTTGATAAATACGATGTTTACTGAGCTGCGCACCAGCCGCACACCCTCGCTAAGCGACGCCGCGTATGCTGCGATACAGCCGACGCCCACGCACAGGGTAAAGAGCGCGAGCCCGAGCGCGGAGAGGACGGAGCTGACGGTGATTTTGCCGAAGTCGGGGTAGAAAAGAAATTTCGCCGCCGCGCCGAAGCCCCGCATCGTGCACGCATACGCAAGCATCGCAAGCAGCAGCACAAAAAGAAGCGGCATCATCACGACGTTTAGCCGCTCGATACCGCTTTTGATACCGCGCGCGACGACGGATAGCGTCAGCACGAGCGCAAGCGCGTAAAAGCCGAGGCTCGTGACTAGCGAATGCGAGATGAGATCGTCAAATACCGCGCCCGCTTCCTCGGCGGTTGCGGGCAGCGGAGAAAAGCCCAAAAATATGTAGCGGATCACCCAGCCGAGGATGACGAGGTAAAAGGACAGCACCAGCATGCCGCCCGCGATGAAAACGCCTCCCGCGCGCCATTTGCGTCCGCTGCGCGGCGCCAGCGTCTCGTATGCGCTCGGTAGATCCCGCCCGCTTAGCCTGCCTAGCGCCATCTCGGCTAAAAATATGCTAAAGCCCACGCCCAGCGTGAGCGCGAGATATAAAAGCACGAAGGCGCTGCCGCCGTTTTGGCCCACGAGGGTGGGGAATTTCCATGCGTTGCCAAGCCCCACCGCGCCGCCTGCGACGGCAAGTATGAAGCCGATTTTGCTAAATTTATCGTTCATTTTCGCTCCGATTTTTAAATTTTAAAGCCGCGGAATTTTAAAATTCCAAACTACCGCCGCATCTCGCTATGAAATTTGGCTCGCTACTTTGGACCGCTTTAGCGCTAAATTTTAAAATTCCAAGCACAATTTTGCGCGGGCCACCACAAAATTTTACGCGCCGCTTCTGCGGTAGATTGCATAGACCACGTCATAAACTATCGTGGCGGCTGTGCACCGACCGTCTCGGTTTATAATTTTAAAATTCCGCAGCGTGATCAGACGCGGCTGCGCTACGGCGTCTTTGCCGCGCGCACCGATCGCCATGCAGGTTGCCGCGGTCGCGCCGAAAGCTGATTGCCGTCGCATACTTTGATCTTCCTCTATCTAAACATAAAATTTTAAACTATCGCCGCAAGGCTAACGGATCGCCGCGAGGCTCGCTATGAAATTTGGCGCGTCGTTTTTAGGCTGCTTTAGCGCCAAATTTTAACTTCCATGTTATCCATCCGCTTTGCAAATTTTAAAAATTTAAAATTTTTAGCTGATTGAGCGCGATCACTACGATCGCGACTGGCGCCACGAAGCGCAGCAGCACGAAATACCACAGCTTAAAGCCTATTCGTCCCATATATGGACGCAGTAGAATTTCGACGGCTCGTTTTTTGATCACGAACCCTACGAAAATCGCCACAATTATGCCGCTAAGAGGCATTAAGATATTCGAGGTCAGGTAATCAAGCACGTCAAAAAAGCTCTTGTCACCTAGGCTAAAATACTCGCTCGTGCCCCCGTAATAACCCAAAATGCAGCATATCCCTAAAACATACGTCACGGCAAAAACTAAAAGTGAAGCGCGCTTTCGGCTTAGCTTGCGGGAGTTTACGAGATAATAAATCGCAGGCTCCAGCATTGAAATTGCAGAAGTAATCGCCGCGAATAACAGCGAGGTGAAAAATAAAAAGGCTAGGATGTTTCCGATCGCACCGAGCTTTGAAAAAAGCACCACCAGCGAGACAAACACTAGCCCTGGACCTTGCGCTTTGGGATCGCCGCCGAATTCAAAGATGAAAGTAAAGACGATAAGTCCCATCATCACGCCGATTAGGACATTAATGCAGACGATATTTATGCTTGAGGTTAGGATATTAGTGCGCGCAGGCAGGCTTGCAGCATAGGTCATAATCGTAGTAACGCCAAGCGAAAGCGTAAAAAACGCAAGTCCTAGCGCCGAAAGAACGCTATCTTTATTAAGCTTGGAAAAATCTGGCACCAGTAGGAATTTCGCGCTACGTCCAAATCCATCGAAACTCGCGGCATAAATTAGCATCAAAACCAGCAAAATAAATAGCGCGGGCATCATCCAGACATTCAGCCGCTCGATGCCACTTTTGACACCTTTAGATACGATGAAAAAGCAAAATGCCGACGTTATGGTAAAGCACACCGCTACGCTTAAAAAATCGCTACCTAAAAGCGCTTTAAACGCTGCGCCACTTTCATCTATACTTTTTGGCAGATACAAAGCGCTTGAGACCACGTATTTTAGGATCCAGCCCATTACGACGCTGTAAAAAGCATAGATCAAAAGCGCACTAATCATAAAAAATCCCGCGTATTTCCATGCGCCTTTGTATGAGGGTGCGAGCTTTTCAAACGCGCGCACTGGATCACTTTCGCTTAGCCTGCCGATGACGATCTCGGCTAAAAAGATCACGAAGCTAACCAAAAGCGTCAGCAAAAGATATAGCAAGATAAAGGCGCTGCCGCCATTGGTGCCTACTAAAGTGGGGAATTTCCACGCATTACCAAGCCCTACGGCGCTGCCTGCGACTGCGAGAATGAAGCCGATTTTGCTAAATTTATCATTCATATTATGCCTTGTAGCGGAATTTTAAAGGGCAATATTAGCAAAATCTAGCTTAACTCGCCAAGCTAGCCGAGTGGAATTTAGGCAAACCCGCTATAATGCCGCGAATTTTAAAGGAGATAAAATGAAATCGATAAAAGAAGTGATGCTCTCTCGCCACAGCTGCCGTAAATTTTGCAGCTATAAACTAAATAGTGAGCTTGTGCGCGAGATACTTGATCTTGCACGCTTAAGTCCCAGCTCATGCGGATTAGAGCCTTGGAGGATGATGATAATCTCGGATCCTTGCGAGCTAAAAGAGCTTTCCGTAGCCTGTAACAGCCAGCCGCAAATAGTCGAGTGCTCGCACGCCGTGATTTTAATCGCGCGTAACGATCTGCGCGTGGGCGAAGCGTATTTAGAGCGCACCGTCCGCCGTCGTGCAAACACTTCGCAAAAATATGAAGCTGCGATGAATTATTTCCGCGCGAAATTTGCGGACTTAGACGACGAAGCGCTGATGAACTACGCGACCAAGCAGCTTTATATCTTAGCGGCAAATATCGCTAATATTGCCGAGGACTTTGATGTGCGCTCGTGTATAATGACCGGCTTTGACGCCGCGGCTTTGGAAAAATTCTGCGCTTTAGAGACGAAATTTCGTCCTGCGATCGTCGTGGCTTTGGGGCGTGGTGAGCCTAGCAAATATCCACACACGCGCTACAAGCTGGATGAAATTTTAATCTCTCGCGGCGGCAGCGAAAAAAGATAAAATGAAGCATTTCTGCTCGCAAAGCTTAGGCGCAAGCTTCGTTTATTAAAAGCGTCGTTTTGCGAAATTTTATCGGTTTAAAAGTGTGATAGCGTTAAAATGCGCTTAAAATTTCAAAGGATAAACATGCAAGTCAAACTTCTAAATTTCACTCCGCTTTGGGTCTGCTCAAACGCGATACGCACCTGCTGGCAGAGCTTTGAGCGCGGCGATTGCGGCGGCGTCAAAGACCTGGCGCTAATAGACCGCGTCGGCAACCAGCTCAAGCACTCAAGCACGCTCGAGCACCTCTACTACAACTTCTATATCAGCGGTATCTCCCGCGCGCTGCTTCAGGAGCTGGCGCGCCACCGCCTAGCAAGCCTTAGCGTAAAATCCACGCGCTACACTCTCAAAGAATTGCGCGGCGAGGGTAGCTTCGCGCAAGGGGATTTCGAAAACGCCGCGCGATACATCGTGCTTACGGGCAATGAAGCGGTCGATAACGCAAGCGTCGCGGCTCTTGAAAATCTGCGCGTAATCTTACAAAGCCCAATCAGCCTTGATATCGCCAAATACTGCCTGCCCGAGTGCTACAAGAGCGAGCTTAGCTGGAGCATAAACGCTCGCAGCTTGCAAAACTTCCTGGCTCTGCGCTCTAGCAAGGCAGCACTTTGGGAGATCCGCGAGCTTGCGGGTAAAATTTACGACGCGCTGCCGCAGGAGCATAAATTTATATTCCAAAGCTGTATGGCGGGCGAGAAGACGCAAGGCGAAGAGTAGCAGGCGGGATAAAATTTAGATACAAAAGGGCTGCAATGATAAAACTTACGCAGATGAGAGCGGCTTTTGAAAAGGAGGAGCCGGACGCGCTTTATCTGAGCTACTTGGGATGGGTACAAACCCTGATTCCGTTTTGGAAGCAGGCTGCTGCGAGGATCGCGGAGCTAAGCGGCGCGGCGGATGAAAAAAGAGACAAGCATCTGCGCTCAATCGACAATTCTTTGCAGCTGATGCAAGCTTGGCGGTTTAAAAAGATAAAATACGTGCAAGCAAGAAGAAAAGAGATCGATAGCGCCATAAGTTTTATTCGAAACGGCGCCTTAACGCAGCAGGCATGCAGATACGCCTTTGCGCCCGTTTGTAGAAATTTAGCGAGCATTTTGCGCGGCTTTTTATACGTTTCGACTTTCGGCTATTCGGACGAGCAGCTTCCGACCGTATTTGCTCAAAATATTTACGGCATTGCGCTGTGCCACACCCTCTTTCCTTTCGATACGGGCGATTTTGTGTATTATCTGCCGCGCGAAAAATCCATCCACACCGACGACCCCGCCGATTTGGATAACTGGCATTTGATGATGGAGATAGCGGGCGGCAATTTAGGGATTTCTGCGTTGATTGAGCGGCTAAACGAACGCGCGTATGAAATTTGGACGAATTACAAAACGCCGTTTGAATGGAAATACGACGAGGGAATTTGGAATTTAGAATTTGAGAATGTTTCAAAAAGGCTGCACTATGCTGGCGTGCGGGCTTTTACGGGTCTGAGTAAGGCCGAATAAAAAGCATGCTAAATTTTAAATTTGCTTTTAAAATTTAGCCCGTAGGCGGTAAAATTCTGCGAGTTTTTAATGCGGGTGAAATTTAAAATTTGCTTGAACGGGTTTTTTAGCGGCCTGCGGTATAAAATTTAGCTGCCGCGCATTTTACGACTTGCGGCGGCGAGAATTGCAGCGGCGGCAAGCCGAAAGCTTGGGCGAGCGATAAATTTTAAAGGACGGATCATGAAAAACTTAGCGCTTGTGATGTTTAGCGGACAGACGCATCTCGACTTTGTGGGATTTTACGATTGTATGCTAAGGCTCAAAGCCGTCCGCCCGCAGCTTGAGATGAGGTTTTGCTCGCGCGAGCGACAGGTTTCGGATAGCGGCGGCCTTACGATCGATGTGGGCGAGATCACGACGGATCTAGGCGGCTTTGATGCGGTTTTTGTGCCCGGCGGTATGGCGACGCGCCGCCTGAGGGGCGATGCGGGCTTCATCTCGTGGCTCGCGACCACGCGCGATGCGAAGTATAAGTTTAGCGTTTGCACCGGTTCGCTGCTTCTGGGCGCGGCGGGGTTTTTGCGAGGTAGGCGCGCGACCACGCACCCGTTTTGCTACGATCTGCTGGCGCCTTACTGCGCGGACGTGGTGCACGAGCGGCTCGTGCGTGAAAGCCTTCCCGCAGGAGGCGAGATCATTACCGCAGGCGGCGTGAGCAGCTCTATCGAGCTTGGTCTTTGCGTGATCGAGAAATTCGCGGGCATCCAGGCGCGAGAGGCTGCCGCTGCGGCGATGGATTATCCGTATTACGACCTTAGAGGCAAGCTCGTGCGATGAAATTTTAAAGCCGCTAAAATCGGTGGTGCGGTTTATAAATACTGCAGTAAATTTTAAAATAGAGAGGAGGTAAATCTTAATGCAAGCAGTAAAGATATTAAAAACATTGTGGAAAGTCATCAAGATTGTAATACTCGCAGCATTGATATTACCGTTTGCGGCATTGATATTGTTTGTTTTATTTATAGCCTTTCTATTTTCACCCCTTAATACGGGGTTTTCGTATATAGAAAATCAAGATTTGATTAAATTTAAATCTTTAACAAATGCGAATGGAGAAACTTTATTAATTTATCGTAAAAAAAGACCTTCCTTATCATGCAGCGAAAAAATACAGACTTGCATCTGTTACACGCATTTTATAAAGGCGGATAAGCCTTTTATTTTGACGCAACAAAAAATGTTGCAAGAGGGCTACGAGTTTGTTTCCAAGTCCGATTGCATAGCTGAAACTACAAATTTGCACGAATTTAAACTATCGTGGGCGATGCCGTCTTATCATTATGCTGGCAGTCGGGAGTATTTGATATATGGTTCGATCAAAAATTTAAATATAACGGCAATAGTGAACGATAAAAGGCGAATATGGCACAAAAAAGAGCACGAATCGGGACAACCGAGCGATTATGATCACGAGGTTATTTTTTATCCGGAACTTAATATAATTCAAATAAATAAAATGGGGTATTAATAGTGTGCGCTAAATTTACTTACGACCGATTTAATATAACGTTGCGAACTAAATTTAAAAGCCTTTAGGATAAAATTTAAAGATTTGAAAGATTGGACTTTAGTCTTACGGACGTTTATCGAAGTAGATAAAATAACGATATAATGGGTTTTACATAAAATAGGAGATCGCAAAGACAGCATGAAACCGGCTCAAATTTTATCGCTGCTTTCGCATATAGCTTTCGGGTCGCTTATAGGTTAAAATTCAGAGATAATAACCCGTGGGAGTTCGCAATCGCGCTTTTTGCCTACGCGATTTTGTTTGTTTTTTGCCGCGAGAGCCTGCTTAACGATAATAAAAAGACGATCGCCCTGCTGCTGTTTATGGCGCTTTTGATCGTGATCGTGTAGCGGCGCCTATAAATCGGCGGGATCGGTTGGCGGCGAGAGAGCGCGGGCGATCTGCCTTTGATTGCAGCGGCGCGTGCGAGCGAGACTATTTTTAAAATTTATTGTAAAATTAGAGCGTTAATTTATTAAAATTTAAAGGGTCGGTATGCAGATAAATTTAGACAACGTGAGGATCGAGAGCGGCTGGAAAGAGGCGCTTAGAGAGGAATTTTTAAGCGAGTATTTTGCGAAGATCAAAGAAAATCTGCTCGCCGCAAAGGCGCGCGAGATCGTCTATCCGCCGGGAAATTTGATCTTTAACGCCTTTAATCTCACCCCGTTTGAGCGGGTACGCGCGGTGATTTTGGGGCAGGATCCCTACCACGGCGCGCATCAGGCGATGGGGCTTAGCTTTTCGGTGCCGCGCGGCGTGCGAATCCCGCCTAGCCTCGTAAATATCTACAAAGAGATTAAGAGCGATCTGGGTATCAGTGAGCCTGAAAGTGGCGATCTGAGCTACTGGGCGAAGCAGGGCGTGCTACTACTTAATGCGAGCCTTAGCGTGGGTGCGAATCACGCGAACTCTCACAGCGGCTTTGGTTGGCAAATTTTCACCGACGCCGTGATTAAAATTTTAAGCGCTAGGCGGCAAAGCCTGGTCTTTATGCTGTGGGGAAATTTCGCCAAAGCAAAATCGGCGCTGATCGATGCGCAGAGACATCTCATTTTAACCGCCGCGCATCCTAGCCCGCTTGCAGGAGGGGCGTTTTTCGGCTGCAAGCATTTTAGCAGATGCAACGAATATCTGCGCGCGCACGGTCTAGGTGAGATCGATTGGGATCTAAATCACGACGCAGATTAAATGTATTTTAAATGAAATTTGCGTAAAATGCGCCGCAAAATTTCAAAGTAAAGAAATTTTAAAAAATGTCGAAAGGAGAAGTGAGCGAATAATATACGACCGGCTTAAGACGGCTTGCCGAAGCGACGCAGATGCGTGGCTAGGCTAAACATTGTAATTAAAGGAACGATATGAAAAAGATAATTTTGGGAATTTTATTGCTATTTACAAGTAGTGTAGTGGCAAATACCTTATCTGAGATCAGGCAATCGGGCAGTGTGCGCGTAGGCGTATTTGAGGCGCAACCGCCTTTTAGTAAATTTGAAGACGGCAAATTTCAAGGATTTGAAGTTACTCTAGCCGAGGCGCTATCAAAAGATATATTCGGCGGTAAAGCGGGTAAGGTGGAATTCGTGCCCGTAAAGGCTAGTGAGCGTTTAAAAGTGTTGGAAGAAAATAAAGTAGATATGGTGCTTGCGACCTTTACGATTACAAATGAGCGTAAACAGCTAGTCGATTTTACGACGCCGTATTTTGCAGTAAATATCGGCGTGCTAACCCGCGCCGGCGATAGGATCAAGACTGTATCGGATCTGCACGGCAAGCCGATCATCGCAGAAACCGGAACTACGGGCGAAGCGTATTTTAGAAAAGAGGGCTTTGAAATTGTAAATTGCGCTACCGCAAATGAATGCTATAAAATGCTAAAGGACGGTAAGGGCATCGGATATGCGACTGATAATCTGATAGTTTTAGCTTATGCTGTAATCGACAGCGACACTGAGGTAAATATAAAGAATTTAGGCGTTTCGGATTTCTTAGGCATCGCGGTTTCTAAGGGCAACAAGGATCTGCTTGAGTTCTTAAATGGCGAGCTAGTCAAGCTAAGCAAGAACGGCTTTATGAAAAAGACCTATGACGAGACGATTGAGCCGTATTACAAGGGCACTGCGGAGAAAAAATATTTCTTGCTGGATGACCTTTATAGCTTATTTTAGGCGGGCATAGCGATACAGCTCGCCTGTGTTTGTTTTCGTAAGCATAGCTGTGTGCTTCGCCAGGTAAAATTTAAAAGGCTCGCATAGCCTTGCTATTTTGTCCGACTTTGCGAGCTTGGGTTTGGATTGCAAATTCCACTAACGCGCCGTTGCAGAATTTATAAAATTCCATAGAATTTCGCAGCGGCATGCTATTTTTGCGGCACTAATAGACGCACAGAATTTTATAGCGAAGCGCTAAAATTTAATGAGAGCAGGCGGAGCTTGATGCAAGGTAGCAAAATTTAAAAAGCCCCTATCATTATGCTTAGAAATTTTAGTTGCGAAATTTTATCGCTAAGCTCGCAATTTAGGGAATAGTTTCGGTTCTAGTAAAATAAAATTTTAAGAAAATTTACATTACAATTACGAAAAATTTAAAATTCAAGGAGGAAATTATGAAAAAGTCATTTTTTCTTATTCTATTGTCGGCGATCTTTGTTTTTGCGAATTCATTAAGCGAAATAAAGCAAAGCAAGGTTATCAGAGTAGGCGTTTATGAAAATGAGCCGCCTTTTAGCAAGTCAAGCGAGAAAGGCTTTGAAGGCTTCGAAGTCGAGCTTGCCAACGCGCTAGCTGGTAAAATTTTCGGCAATAGCGGCGGTCGTATCGAGCTTATCCCGGTAACGAACGAAGTGCGCTTCCCGATGCTTCAAAACAACCAAGCCGATATGATAATCGCGGCTGCAAGTATCACGGAGGAGCGCAAAGGTAGCGTTGATTTTTCGATGCCGTATTTTACGGTAAATTTGGGAATTTTAACGAAAAAAGACTCAAATATTCATAAAATAGGCGATCTGATGGGCAAAAAGATCGGCGTCATCCGCAAGACTACCGGCGAGGCATATATCAAAAAGGACGGCGGTTATAATGTTTCTTACTGCAACGATTCGGTCGATTGCTATAGGAGATTAAAAAGTGGCGAGATCGACGGGTATTGCAACAACAACCTTTTTGTAATGGTCTATCCGATCGTAGATCCCGCAGTCGAAGTCAATATAAAAAATTTAGGCGATAATGTATTCTTGGGCGTCGCGGTGCAAAAGGGTAACGCGGAGCTGCTAGAAGCGATCAATAAAGGCTTGATCGCGCTTAGCAAAGAAGGCTTTTTCAAAAAGGCTTATGAGGATACTTTCGAATCCTTTTATAAAGGTACTGTCGATAAAAAATATTTCTTACTCGACGATCTTTACAGCTTTTTTTAATAAAAAAGGAATTTGAAATGAAAAAATCACTGTTTTTAATTCTTTTATCTTGCATCTTTGCGCTTGCGAATTCTTTAAGCCAAATAAAGCAGAGTAAAGTCATTCGTATCGCCGTTTATGAAAATGAACCTCCGTTTAGTAGAGTTACGGATAACGGCTTTGAGGGCTTTGACGTAGAGCTTGCTAATGCAATCGGAGGCAAAATTTTAGGCGATACCGGCGGCAGGATCGAGCTCATACCGGTATCAGCGCAAGCTCGCTTTCCGTCCATTCAAAATAATCAGGCGGATATGCTTATCGCGGCTGCAAGCGTTACTGAGGAGAGAAAGAAAAATTATGAGTTTTCGATGCCCTATCTTTCCGTAAATTCCGGAGTTTTAACCAGAAAAAGCGACAACATCCAAAAAATGAGTGATCTACGAGGTAAGAAAGTAGGCGTCATCCGCGGCTCGACGGGCGAAGCGTTTATGCAAAAGGACGGCGGCTACAATCTAGTGTATTGCAAAAATTCCTCCGATTGCTACAAGCGGTTAAAGAGCGGCGAGATCGACGGCGCGTGCGACGATAATCTATTTGTGATGGTCTATCCGGTCGCAGATCCTAGCGTCGAGGTTAATATCAAAAGTCTTGGCGAGAACGTATTTTTAGGCATCGCGATGCAAAAAGGCAACGCAGATCTCGCAGAAGCCGTTAATCAAGCGCTCATTTCGCTTAGCAAAGAAGGCTTTTTCAAAAAGGCGTATAATGATACTTTCGAGCCTTTCTACAAAGGCACTGTCGATAAAAAATACTTCCTTTTAGACGACATATACAGCTTCTTTTAGAATTTTAAATTTTGATTGCGGGTCGGGATTTGAAGCTTCGCGGCTTTAAATTCTAACCCGCGCATAACCGGCGTGTCATTAAAATTCCATCTCAAAATTTTGTCCTAAAATCTCATTTCAAATTTTATTAGTCCCGCCGCCGCGCCTAAGCCCGGCGCACCACACGGCGGTCGCAATCTTTAGTATTAGCGAGCATTTACGGCGCGCAAAATTAGATCGAGCTAAGCTTTAAAATTTTACTTCGAGCCCTTGGAATTTTTTAAATCCTGCATGCGCTCCTGCTGAGCCTGCACGAACGCGTCGTATCTGATAAAAAGATAATCTTTGATCTCAAAAATCATCAACGTAAAAATCGAAGGCAGCGTAAAAAATCTAATCGTCATAAACACCAGATCAAGCGCGTTTAGCTTGTCGCTGCTCGCGCGATATCCTCCCGCGCCCGCGGTTAAAATCCCATGTAGTGCCTCGTAGTTATAAAGGATGAAAATCGTCACGAAAAGCGTTGAGAGCTTCGATACGATCTTATTCATGATCTGCGCCACGTCCTCGTCGGCGATCACCGACATCGCAAACCACACGAGGGTGAAAAATAGCGGAAAAACGATGTTGAAATTTAGCGAGTTATCAAGCTTCTGTGCGCCCGTCACCGCGATGATCGCAAACACCGCCGCAAAGGGGATCACAAATAGCGCGAAGGTCATCGCCGATTTTATCGCCTTAAAAAAGCTATACGTAAGCAGAGGCGCCCCTAAAGCGAGCAAAAAGACCGTCAGCGCGTAGTTGGCTTTGGCAAAATCGTATAGATTAAGCAGCGCAAATACCGATGCTGCGGCAAGTAGCGGCACGCTGAGCTTAAACACCGCCCCGTATTTGGCGTAAGCGCGCGACACGATGGCGTCTAGCCTACTAAATTTGACGTTTAAGCTGCGGGCTTTGATGAAAAACAAAATGACGAATTTGACGATGTAATTCGGCTTCACTGATATCCCTTAAAATTTAATAAATTTATCTGTTTATTGTCACACGAATTTTCTTGCAAAAAATCTATAATTTTAAAAACTATCAGTGCAAGTAATGAAGGTATTGTAAAATATTGTATAGCCATAGATATAATTTTAATTACTTGCTTATCTGGAAGCTGTGTCTTTTCAGTAAAAATTTCTATTAACATATCATTACTGAGAAATGCAATAAACAATAATACTATAGCAGAAAACCTAGATATTATTTCATTCACAAATATCGACAACTTTTCATTAGCTAAAATGAAACTTATAAGCCAAACATATGTACCATAAATCATAGGAACTAATACTTTTAAAAGCGATGAATTATTAATAGCGTAATAATTATGAAATAATGGCAATATATTAAATTGATGAAATTCAAAAATAAGCTGTACCATCATTTTTAAATATATTAAAAAAGTTATATATATAATTATTTTTGTCAAATTAAATTTACAAGCCCACATAAGTCGCATGAGCAGAATAGTTAATGCTAAAAATGCTATTATCAAAGTTGGTATGATCATTAAAAAAATAGTTATTATAATAATACCATACAATATTGATATTATAGTACTGCTAAATATACGTGATATGTAAAAACAATAAATAATCATGCAAATAATCAATATAAGTAATGCTAAAGAATTATTTGCTATTGCAGAACTCAAAATTTCAAAAGAGATAGCAAATGGAATAATAAAAATTATTGATGACTTTTTGAATGATAAAAAACCCCACTTTTTAAATATTTTATCTAATCTATCAAATAGTTGAGGTTTCTTATTTACTAAAATAAGTATAATAAATCCTAATGTAAATATTATAACCGCTGGGATAAAATTTTGCTTATCTAACCACAAAAGTACCACTAGCATTAGTATTTCAATCGCTATAATAAATAATAGACAGAACGTACCAACAACATTAATCGATTCTGAGAGTTGATTATTTTTCATAGTTATATTTCACATCCAATCTAAAATTTGCGTAATTTCCGTAGCGTGAAAAATTTTAAGTCCCTGCGCGTTTTGCGGCTTCATCGGGACGATCGCGTTTTTAAATTTCTGCATCGAGGCTTCCTTCAGACGCGCATCGAGGTTGAATATCTCTCTGATCTCGCCGTTTAGGCTCACCTCGCCGATGAAGACGCTTTCTTTGCTGATCGGGCGGTTTTTAAAGCTGCTTACGATCGCCGCGACGACGGCTAGATCGCACGCCGTTTCGGTGATTTTTACGCCGCCGCTTACGTTTACGAAGACGTCGTATCCGCCAAGCCCGATCTCAAGCTTGCGATCGAGTAGCGCTAGAAGCATATCGAGGCGGTTTTTATCAAAGCCCGTGGCGCTACGCTTAGGATAGCCGCTCTCGCACACGAGCGCTTGGATCTCTACCACGAGCGCGCGCGTACCCTCCATCGTGATCGTGATCGCCGAGCCGCTTACCGCCTTGCCGCGCGTGAAAAATTTACTCGCGACGTCCTTGGCGCTTACGAGCCCGTGCGGCCCCATCTCGAAAATCCCCACCTCGCTCGTAGCTCCGAAGCGGTTTTTAAAACCGCGCAAAATTCTAAGCTGTTTGCTCGCATCGCCCTCGAAATACAGCACCACGTCCACCATATGCTCTAGTATGCGCGGGCCCGCGATCGAGCCCTCTTTGGTGATGTGGCCGATGATGAAGATCGAAATCCCGCGCGCTTTGGCAAGTCGCATCAGCTCAAACGTGATCTCGCGCACCTGCGTGATCGAGCCGGGCGCGGAGGGGGCTTTGTCGCTAAAAAGCGTCTGGATGCTGTCGATGACGATAAACTTATAATCCCTGCGCTCCACCTCTTCAAGCACGGCGCCCAGATTTATCTCGGTGAGCAAAAACAGCTGCTCGCTTATCGCGCCAAGCCGCTGCGCACGCATTTTGATCTGGCTGGCGCTCTCTTCGCCGCTTACGTAAAGCACTGCGCGGCCGTCGCTTGCTAAATTTGCCGCGATCTTAAGCAGCAGCGTGGATTTTCCGATGCCGGGGCTGCCGCCGATTAGCACGAGCGAGCCCTCCACGACGCCGCCTCCGAGGACTAAATTTAGCTCGCTATCCTTGGTGTCGATGCGCGAAATTTTCTCGATTTCTATCTCGCTGATCGCTTTGGCGCTTGCGGACGAGGCGCGGGCTAGCTCGCCCTCGATCTCTTTTAGCGCCTTAATCTGAGCAGGCTTGAGCTCGACGAAGCTATCAAACGCGCCGCAGTCGGGGCATCTGCCGAGCCATCTGCTTTGCTGATTGCCGCAGTGTTGGCACTCAAAAATCGTGGTTTTAATCTTCGCCATCTTTATCCCTCGCTCATTTTGTCTAAATTTAGCCTTGAATTTTGCGAAATTATACTTAAAATTTTTAAAATTTTAGCCGCCTTGCGCGCTGTTTGCGGGATCAAAAATCACGAGAGAGAGGACTTGCGGCTAAATTTGAGCTAAATTTAAATATGTTTTAAACATTTATAACTATAATACAAATTTCACTTTATTTAAAGAAGGTTTAAGATGAAGGGCAAGCTTAGTAGAAGCCAGTTTTTGACGATATCGCTTACGCTATTTGCGATGTTTTTCGGTGCGGGAAATTTTATTTTTCCGCCGGGTCTTGGCAGGGAGTCGGGGCAGAATTTTTATATCGCGATAATGTTTTTTTGCGCTACGGCGGTGCTTCTGCCGGTGCTCGGCGTCGCAGGCATTGCGCGCGCTAAGGGGCTTCAGAGCCTGGTGCGCCGCATAGATCCGGTGTTTGCGATCGTTTTTACCGCGCTTTTATATCTTACGATCGGGCCGCTTTTTGCGATACCGCGCGCGGCGAATATGCCTTTTGACATCGCGATTAAGCCTTTTATTGCGGAAGAGCGTCTTCAAATTTGGCTATTTGTTTATTCTGCGGCATATTTTGCGCTGAACTATTACATCTGTATGAACCCTTCAAAGCTCGTCGATCTGCTAGGAAAATACCTCACGCCGATACTTTTGGCGCTTATTTTGCTACTTTTCGGCGCGGGATTTTTATTTCCGATCGGAAGCTTCGTCGCTCCTAGCGGAGAGTATGTCGATCATGCCGCAGCAAAGGGCTTCGTAGAAGGCTATCAGACGATGGATGCGCTTGCGTCGCTGGCATTCGGTATCATCGTAATTAATGCCATCAAAGCAACCGGCGTGAGCGACGAAAAGCACCTTGTAACCTCCACGATAAAAGCGGGAATGATGTCGGGCGTCATACTGATGACGATATATTTTATGCTGGGCTATCTGGGCGCGACCTCCGCAGAGCTTTTCAAAGATACGCCGAATATCAACGGAGCGGAGCTTCTGTCGCGAGTAAGCGATCATTACTTCGGAAGAGTTGGCGTCGTGATCCTAGGCAGCGCATTTTTCCTAGCGTGCATCACCACGACGCTGGGTCTTATAAGCTCGGCTAGCGAATACTTCGAGGAGCTTACGAAAGGCAAGATCAAATATAAAACCTGGGCGATCGCTTGGTGTGTGATCGGCTTTGGAGTCGCAAATTTCGGTCTTACGACCATCATCAAAGGCTCCATCCCCGTGCTCGTCGCCATCTATCCGATCTCGATCATGCTGATAATCCTCTCGCTGATTAATCCGTGGATTGATTCGAGCAAGTTGATTTACCGCGCCTGCGTCTATGTTTGCGTCGTCGAGGGCGTCATAAACGGACTTGATATTTTGGGGATTTCGGTGCCGCTTGTGACATCGTTTGTGAAGATGATGCCGTTTTACGACTCGATGCTCGGCTGGATCGTGCCTAGCACTTTGACCTTCGCCGTGACATATGTGCTGCATCTGATCTTTGAAAAAAGAGACGATAGTTTTTAAATTTAAGAGCTATTTTAAAATTTAGCCGGGCTCTATGGGGTTCGGCACACTTCTAAATTTTAATTCGCCACCAAATTTAATCTCTCACATTTTTGCCGGAATTTTGACATATAAAATAAGCCGCCTTCAAAATTTAACCTAAATTTACGCTAAAATTATCAAAATAAAATCGCAAAAGGAAATAAGATGGATAAACGAGACGAGGCGCTAAATTTAGCGCGAGATTTCGAACGCGACGGCTTTAGTATGCCTGATTTATACGAGCGGTTTTGGCGGCTGCAAGGCGACGAGACGGCGTATTTTACGCTAGCGGACAGCCTGCTGCGCGGGCGGAGGGACGGCCGCACGCTGCTAAAGGACGCTCTGGGCTATGTAGGCAAGGAGGATTTTAAAGCTCTGATCGCCACGGCGGTTGAAATTTTGCGCGAAGAAGCAGCAGGGTGGCGCAAAACCCAACAGGACGAAAGCGCGGTGCAGACGGAAGAGAATGCGTACTCGGCGCGGGCAGACGAAAGCGCAAGCAAAAATGCGCAGCAACGCGGCAGAGATGAAAAGAGCTCGCGCTGGAAAAACGCCGAAGAGGTCATCATCATGGCAAGTCTCGAGTTCGCGCCATTTTTGCACCCGTATCTGGGCGAGCTTTTTAAATTGCAGCCGAACGAGAGCGCGTATTACGCGGAGTATCCGTGGCGCGGGCTTAGTTACGAGAGCTCGCAAATCTGGCGCGAGAGGCTTGCGGATCCGCAGACGAGC
>CAUPZQ010000023.1:0-35814 GCA_963515915.1 uncultured Campylobacter sp. | reverse complement strand
TTATAAATAGAATTCCGATAAAGGAGCGAAAATAAGATGAAAATTTTGACATTAGCATTAGCCATAATTTGGATGGCAATATTTAGCGGTTGCATGAATCCGATACCCAATAAGTTTTTAACAAGCAATAATTATGGATTTGTTAGTCAGTGTGCAGGCATTTTCGACTTCGGAGCGGATTATGAAATCGATGATAGTAAAATCTATATCTTTAAAGAAAATACACGCCATATAATTTATATTAAAACGGAGCAAAATTTTGTACCTACGCAGATAGGTGCAGGGTTGGCAGGTATTGTCCCTATCGAAAATTGTAACGATAGGTGGTGTAAAATTTACTATCCTTGCGATGAAACGGAGTATTTCGTCAAGAAAGACGATATAGAAAAATGGTATTAATTTTATACTTGAAAGGAGAGTTGTGAAATATTTTATATCTTTTATATTGTTATTATTCTTTTGCGGGTGTGAGCCGTATTTTATGAAATATGCCGCCAAATGCGCCAGTGCCGATGATAAATCCGCTCAAAAGAATATGTATTGGTTTAAGGATAGGCATAAATATAGTTATTTTTATGAGGGAGAATATAGAACCTATGCATCCAAAAATGAAAATGATGTCTTTGCAAGACCCGATTATCCTATATTTGTAATTAGTCACTGCGATGATAAGTGGTGCGAGGTCGTTGAAAAGTGCAGCGAGATAAAAGTATTTGTAAAAAAGAGTGATATAATACCATACAAAAGATAGGCGCAGTCTTAAGGTATAAATTTCAATACGCGCAGAGTATCTTAAGCGCGTATAGCGTAAATTTAAAGCGAGTTGAGAAAACAAATAAGACAAGAAGGATTCAAAAATGAAAAGCGTAAAAGGTATTTTCCGTTATCTTTTTCCGGTAAGAGATGGACGAGAACTGTATTGGATTAAAATTCCAAAAGGGCAAAGCGGTCGTTTTGGAAAAGAATTTATATTCGAGCCTGAATTGATTGCGAAATCGGACGCGCAAAAACTAGATATAAAAATAGATCCAAAGCTTTTAAGAGATAAGCGGATTAAATTTCATATACGCGATATGTATTATAAGACATATTATGAGATAACATCTTTCGGTATCGATGAGAGCTGCGCCGATTCGCGGCAAATAGATCTTGATTTAGAAGATATAAAACAAATCGTAAAATCGGATGAAGACGATCCTTATTATGTATATGGCTATAGCTTAAATATAGAGCAGATGAGATCTTTTGGATGCATCGATATGGTTAAGCCCGGTTTTTCATACTTCTTTGGTTCCTCTGCCGGCCATGAAAGAATAATCAAAGCTCCAAATAGCGGTGATAAAAATATAAAAGGCTGCTATATAAATGTCTTTGATAGCGATAAGGACGCCTTTTACGTGGCGTTATTGGACGTTAAGCTGCCTTTTAGCGAAGTTGCGAAAATAGTCGCTCCGCTGAGCATAGAGTCAAATATCCACTATTCTTATAGCCTCTGCGAAGAGCAGATTATAAAATTGGGATTTCCTGAAATTTTAAAAGAAAACGACGGTAAAATCGACGCTCAAATATCGGTAGAGATAGTATAATCTCATAATTTAAAATTTAGCCGTTAAAAGGATTAAATAATGCAGCCCAAAATTAGAAATTTATGCGTATCACTGGAAAATAAAATTTTAAATTGACGTGCGTTTAAATTTTAAAATTTAAGCGCCCTTTTTGTTATAATTTCATCAAATTTAAAAGGAGAGACGATGGCTTTGTTAAATCTTTTCAAAAAAAGGCGGCAAAAATAGCGCAAACGCCGCAAGGATCGGCAAAACCGCGCAGGAGCGCAAGAATATAAGCATCGAAATTTTAAAATCCCAAGGCGTGCCGTACATTGACCATCTGCCGCTGCGATACGAGACGAGCGAGATCACTCCGCGCGAAAAGGACGAGGTCATCGCCCGCGCGATCTGCTCGTACGCGGCGATAATGTGCGCCTGCTCGATCAGAGACGAGGGCAAGCTCGCGGATGAGGATAAGCAGGGCGCACAGGGCTTTCTAGATAACCGCTACGGCTGCATAGACAAGCTCACGCGCATGGAGCGCCGCGTCACGCAGGGCGAGGCAAGCCGCGACGAGGCCGTAAATATGGGCTGGAAATACGAGTCGCTGTGGGCGCTGATGTGGGCCATGGGGCTCGTGGAGGAGCTTAGCTTTCCGAGCGAGATCTGCGACTGCGCCTTTGTGATGGACACCTTTAGCGGCGGCGATTTTTCTGAGTGCGTGAAGCTGCGCGACACGGATGAAATTTTGCAGGCGCTCGATCTCATCTACCGCTACCACTGGGCGTGCGTCAATGCCCGCGTGCACGGCTCAGACTGCGCGGGGCTCGACGAAGAGGTCGTGATGGAGAGGCGCGGCGGGCTAGAGTGGCTGTGCTGCAAGGGGGATGAAAATGACGATCCGGCAGACGAATATAATGCGTGGGATTATCCGGACTTGAATACTTAGCAACCCCTCTTTCCTTTATACATCGTTGGAAACTTCGCCGAATTTCGGTCACGTATTATAATATACGCTCCTTCATTCGGCTCATTTCCGCCTCGTCTAAAGAAAAAATACTTCGCCTTATCTTTGCGCGCGTTGTCTTATTTTGCTATACGTCGTTACGTCTAAAATTTGCTCGGTTGCGTATTTACATACACGCTCCGCCCGCAAATTTCATCCCCGCCTCGTCTAGCTTTGCTATACTGCCGCCTGTATTTTTGCGCTCAAATTTAACCTCGATCGCGCGCTATTTTTTCTAAATCCAAAATATTTGCCGACGGATCGAAAAGCATACCGAATGTGAAAAATTTATGAATTGATCGGGGATAGAATTTTAAAATTCTATTGCGAACTGCGCAAGAAATATCGCAAACGCGATCCGCTGAAATTCAGACGTAGCCTGCTAAATTTCAGGGCGCCGTGGAATTTTAGAATTTAAAGTTGCGGGCGAGCAAGGCGCCCGTCCGCGTATTTTAAGCCCGCTAAATTTAAGCGAGCGATGTCTGCGCCGCAGACCTAGAAATTGCATCAGCCCTGCGTCGCAGCGCTTCCGCTCGCAAACGCCGCTGCATTCAGCGCCGCGTCGTAATCGGGCTCATCTGCGATGTCGCCCGTGATCTGCTTATAGGCGATCTTACCCGCGGTGTCCACGACGAAAACCGCGCGGCACGTTAGCCCTGCAAGCGCGCCGTCTGCGATCAGCACGCCGTATGCGCGCGCAAACTCCTTATCGCGAAAATCGCTTAGGGCTCGTAAATTTTTGATCCCCTCGGTCGAGCAAAATCTGCCCGCGGCAAACGGTAGATCCATCGAGACCACGAAAACCTCGGTATTTTTTATACTCGCGGCGCGCTCGTTAAATTTGCGCGTCTCGGTCGCGCACACGTCCGTATCCAGGGACGGCACGGCGATGATGACCTGCGCCTTGCCCGTGCCGCCGCCGACTTTGACCTCGCTAAGATCGGCCGCGACCAGGCTAACCTCTGGCGCCTTATCTCCAAGCTTAAGCTCGCCGCCCGAAAGGCCGACGCTTACGCCTTATAATTTGGTTTGTTGCATGATTTTCCTTTGTTTTGAAATATTTAAAACGGGCGCATCATAGCCTGCGAAAGCAAACGCCTACTAAATCCGAAAATAGGCAAGTTCGGGCGCTAGCTAGGCCTATATGAGCGGTGCGTAGATCGCTCTGCAAAGATGAAATTTTACGGCGCGAAGCGGCGGCGCAATTAAAGTGCCCCTCCCGAGAATACCGCGACTTAACATAAAGCGCTGACGATCGCAATCCGATATAAGTCTATGATAGTTGCGCTCCGTCTTGAGGCTGCGGCGGTCAAAAGTGAAATTTTGCCCACTTGCGATCCAGCTTGCTGTGTGATTTTATCCGTGAAGAAAAATCAAAGCCCGATAGCGCTGCGTATGTTTAATCCGCGAGGGAATAAATTTTGATAAAGCAAATAGACGACGCCGCATGCATTTTAAGTTATGCTTTAAATTTTTAAATTTAATTGAAATTTTTTTGATCTAAATTTACGATCGACGGAAGTTGAAATTTATGAATTGAAATTTTATTCGGAGCCGGAGTGCGAATTTAAATTTACGCTAGTAAAGCAGGTTAAATTTTAAGTACTATTTTAAAATTTAAAAAAGCGCCGGGGTTGGCGATAAAACTATCGCCACACCCTAGCGCTCTTTAAGCTTAGCCGTTGCGCTTTTTGATGATCTCTTCGCCGACGTTTTTAGGAACCTCGTCGTAGTGATCAAATTCCATCGAATAGGTCGCGCGACCCTGCGTCTGAGAGCGCAGATCGGTCGAGTAACCGAACATCTCCGAAAGTGGGCAAAACGCGTCGATGATCTTATTGCCGCCGCGCTCGCTCATATTATTGACCTGTCCGCGGCGTTTGTTTAGATCGCCGATGACGTCACCCATATACTCCTCAGGGGTTTCTACCTCGACCTTCATCATAGGCTCCAAGATTACGGCGCCTGCTTTTCTAGCGCCCTCTTTAAAGCCCATAGAAGCGGCAAGTTTAAACGCCATTTCGGAGCTGTCGACTTCGTGGTAGCTTCCGTCATAGACGGTTACGCGCACGTCCTCGACCGGGTAGCCCGCCAAAACGCCGTTTTGCATCGCCTCCTGGCAGCCTTTGTCGACCGCAGGGATGTATTCTTTAGGGATCGCGCCGCCTTTGATATCGTTTACGAACTCATATCCGGTGCCAGGCTCCAAAGGCTCTAGACGCAAAAATACATGACCGTATTGACCGCGACCGCCCGACTGCTTGGCGTATTTGTACTCCTGCTCGACCGTTTTGCGGATAGTCTCGCGATATGCGACCTGCGGCTGTCCGACCTCGGCCTCAACCTTAAATTCTCTAAGCATTCTATCTACGATAATCTCAAGGTGTAGCTCGCCCATTCCCGAAATGATAGTTTGTCCGCTCTCTTCGTCGGTCGCGACTCTAAAGCTCGGATCTTCTTGCGCCAATTTTTGAAGCGCGATACCCATTTTTTCTTGATCGGCTTTGGTTTTAGGCTCTACTGCTACGCTGATAACGGGATCAGGAAATTCCATACGCTCCAAAATTACCTTATCTTTTTCGCTAGCTAGCGTATCGCCCGTAAGAGTGTCTTTAAGACCCACGACGGCGCCGATCTCGCCCGCATATAGCTCTTTGATCTCTTCGCGTTTATTTGAGTGCATCCTTAGCAAGCGGCCGATGCGCTCTTTTTTGCCCTTGCCGGTATTTACGACGTAGCTACCGCTTTCCAAAACGCCGCGATAAACGCGTACGAAGGTAAGCTGACCTACGAAAGGATCGGTCATAATCTTAAATCCGAGACCCGCAAACTCGCCCTCGTCGGTAGAGCTTACGTGAACCTCGCTGCCGTCTTCATACTGACCCTTAATCGCAGGCACCTCATCAGGCGCAGGTAGATAATCTACGACCGCATCTAGCAAAGGCTGCACGCCCTTGTTTTTAAATGCGGTACCGCATAGCATAGGAAAGAAGCTTAGGCTTAAGCAGCCTTTCTTGATGCCCTTTTTGATCTCTTCGACGCTTAGCTCTTCGCCGTTAAAATACTTCTCCATCAAGGCTTCGTCGGTCTCGGCTACCGCTTCAATCATCTTGTCGCGATACTCTTGCGCTTTTTCTCGTAGCTCGGCAGGAATTTCGACGGTCTCCGGAGCCGAAGGACCCTTGCTATCATCCCAAACGAGCGCTTTCATAGTAACTAGATCGATAACACCTTTGAAATCGTCCTCGGCGCCGATCGGAATTTGGATAGGAACCGGATGGGCCTTTAGCCTATCTTTTACCTGCTGCTCGACATTGTAAAAATTTGCGCCGACGCGGTCCATCTTATTTACGAAAATGATGCGCGGAACATGGTATTTATTCGCCTGGCGCCAAACGGTCTCGCTTTGAGGCTGAACGCCGCCGACCGAGCAAAATACCGAAATCGCACCGTCAAGAACGCGCATCGAGCGCTCTACCTCGATCGTAAAGTCGACGTGGCCCGGGGTGTCGATCAAATTTATCTGATGATCTTTCCAAAAGCAGGTAGTCGCCGCAGACGTAATCGTAATGCCGCGCTCGCGCTCTTGCTCCATCCAGTCCATCGTAGCGGCACCCTCGTGAACCTCGCCGATCTTATGACTCATGCCAGTAAAAAATAGAATTCTTTCGCTCGTAGTCGTCTTTCCAGCATCAATGTGAGCAGCGATACCGATGTTTCTAACCATATGTAAAGGGGTTTTTCTTGCCATAATACCCTCCTACCAACGATAATGCGCGAAAGCTTTATTGGCTTCCGCCATCTTGTAGGTGTCTTCTTTCTTCTTAAACGAAGAGCCCTTAGAATTTGCAGCATCCATAAGCTCGTAAGCCAGACGCTCTATCATCGTGCGCTCGCTTCTTTTTCTCGCAAAAGAGATGATCCAGCGAATAGCCAAAGCCTGCTGGCGAGCCGGCCTGACCTCGATCGGAACCTGGTACGTAGCACCACCTACACGACGAGATTTTACCTCCATCAAAGGCTTAACGTTATCGATGGCATCGTTGAAAATTTCGATACCTTTCTTCTCGCCGCCTTTATTGTCGATGAAATTTAAGGCGCCGTACATGATCTCGGTAGCGACGCTCTTTTTGCCGTCGAACATAAGCGAATTAATAAATTTTGTGATTACTTTGCTGTCATAAATCGGATCAGGCATAACTTCCCTAACGGGAGCTTTTCTTCTTCTCATTTTATTCCTTCAAATTTTAAAATTTTACTCAAACTCGGCAAAATCTAGTGCCGGTCTGTTTAGGCCAAACTATTTTTTAGGTCGTTTAGCACCGTATTTTGATCTTGCAACGGTTCGTTTTGCAACGCCTGCAGTATCTAGGGCACCGCGGACGATATGGTATTTAACGCCCGGTAGGTCCTTTACACGACCGCCGCGAACTAGCACGATGGAGTGCTCTTGTAGATTGTGACCTTCACCGCCGATATAGCTGATGACTTCAAATCCGCTAGTAAGCCTTACTTTGGCAACTTTACGAAGCGCAGAGTTTGGCTTTTTAGGGGTCGTAGTATAGACCTTAGTACAAACTCCTCTTCGTTGAGGGCAATTCTTTAGCGCTGGAGACTTCGATTTCTCGGTAATCTTCTTGCGCTCTTTTCTGACCAATTGATTTATGGTTGGCACATCTTTCCTTTCACAAAAATTTATTCAAAAAGATTTAGATTATACTTTGTTTAAACTTACAGAAACGTAAATTTAACTAAATTTTAATCTCTAATCAGCACAAACTCCCCGCCGCCGCAGATTACTAGACAGATTGCGGCAGAGAGATACAGATATACGATTTCCAGCTCAAATCCGCCCACTCCGGTAAGCGCGCTCAACGGAGTATGTAGGACGTATATTATCATGAGCACGTTTGCGATCACAAGCAGAGCGCCTATGCGGCAAAATACGCCTATGATTATCATCGCGGGCGCCAGCACCTCGCCTACGTATGCGCCGTAAGCCACCAGATCCGGAATTCCTCTGGCTACCAGCATCGATTTTACGCCGTCTATACCGTGAGTGAGCTTAAAAATTCCATGCATTAAAAGACAAACTCCAAGCCCCAACCTGATAAACAACAGACCGAAATTTATGTTGATCATATTCATGTCTCATCCTTTAAATTTAGGTAAATTTAGGGCTTTTTGCCCTAAATTATTTTTTAAGTTTAACTTCCTTGTCTTTATACAGACCGGTTCCGACTGGGATTATGCGACCTAAAATCACGTTTTCTTTTAAGTCCTCCAATCGGTCAAATTTACCCGCGATACTAGCCTCGGTTAGAACCTTCGTAGTCTCTTGGAAGGATGCCGCCGAAATGACGCTATCGCTTCCTACGGCCGCACGAGTTACGCCCAGCAGCACGGACTCCGCGATCGCAGGCTCGCCGCCCATCTTGACGATCCGCTCGTTTTCCTCTTTAAATCTGCGGCGGCTTATCAGATCGCCGACGATAAGCTGGGTATCGCCGCTATCGACGATTCGAACCTGGCGGAGCATCTGAGATACGATGATCTCGATATGCTTGTCGCTGATGACGACGCCTTGAGAGCGATAAACCTGTTGAATTTCGCTTATCAGATAGTAATGCAGCGCCTTTTCGCCTAAAATTCTAAGCACGTCGTGCGAGCTGATAACTCCGTCAGTAAGCTTCTCGCCCGCGTGGACGAACTCGCCGTTTCGCACTTGGATCTGGCGGCTTTTATCGATTAGATACTCGGCGCTCGTTCCGTCCTCGCCCTCTATTATAATGCGCTCTTTCGCGCGCAAAGCCTTATCGAAGCGGACGGTTCCGTCGATGTCTGCGATGATCGCGGTATTTTTTGGACGGCGTGCTTCAAATAGCTCCGATACGCGCGGCAAACCGCCGGTAATATCTTTTGATTTCGCAGCAGCCTTTGGTGTCCTAGCCAAAATATCTGCAATCGCTACCTGATCGCCCTTATTCGTAAAAATCGCAGTCTTCGGTCCTAGATTATATTTGATAGGCTCTCCCTTGCTAGGAGTTACGATAATGGCCGGTTTAACGCCCTGAGGTAGATACTCGTTGATAACCAAACGGCTTTGACCGGTAGTCTCGTCATATTGCTCTGTAGCGGTATATCCAGGCTCGATATCCTCAAAGCTGATCTTACCCTCGCACTCTGCGGCCACCGGGATAGAATACGGATCCCACTCGGCGATGATCAATCGATCATCTTTCTTAGGCTTAGCGATAAGATCTTCGCTTTTTACGACGCTATTATCATCATAGGTAATGACCGATTCGCGCGGTATATAGTGGCGGATCGCCTCTCTGCCGTTGTCATCGGAGATGACTACGTACATGCCCTTCTCGCTTACGACATGACCTTTTTTGATATCTCTTAACCTCTCTAAATAATCGCCCTTTAGGATGAAATACTTAAGCGTACCATTTGCTCCCGCTTTGATCTTTTGGGTTACCGGCTCGCCGTCTTTGACGCGAAGTTCGCTGGCAAACGGAATTCGAGTAGGGATATTCCAGTCTTCTTTTATAACCTCTACTAAACTATCATTTTCTCCAACGGTTTCGCCGTCTTTAAATACGATGTAGAATTTCCCCTCAACTTTACCGCTTACGCCCGCAAGCTCGGTAGGCTTGGCTAGATCGTGGCGCCGGATAGTATATTTAAATTCTTCTTTCTTACCTTTTAGCGTAATATTCACATCATCGTGAGTTATATCGATGCTTACCTTACCGGTAATTGGAGCTTTGATCTTAGGCTCTACCAAAAGCACCGCAGCATTTCTGCGGTTCATCACGATATTTTTGCCGCCGTTTTCATAGGTCTTGACGTTGTAGTATCTGATAAAGCCTTCCTTATCGGCGATTACTTGACGATCTTGCTGCTCGGTAGATGCGGTACCGCCGGCGTGGAAGGTTCGTAGCGTAAGCTGCGTACCCGGCTCGCCGATTGATTGCGCAGAGATGATACCGACCGCTTCACCCGGTTTTACCAGCTTGCCCTCACCTAAATTTACACCATAGCACTTCGCACAAACCCCTTTTTCAGCCTTGCACGTAATAGGCGTACGGATACTTACGGATTTGATGCCGGCATCGACTATGGTGCGTACCTCATTAACGCCTAGAAGCGTGCCTTCGGTGAATAAAATTTCATTCGATACCGGATCAATCACATCCGAGCTTAGCACCCTACCCATAATCCTATCGGCTAGGCTTTCTATTTGCGTTCCGTTCTCTACAATCTCGGTAACCTCGATACCCTCGTGCGTGCCGCAGTCATGCATCGTAACTCTGACGTTTTGCGCGACGTCAATAAGCTTGCGCGTTAGATAGCCCGCGTTTGCGGTCTTAAGCGCAGTATCGGCAAGACCTTTACGTGCGCCGTGAGTCGAGATGAAGTACTCATTTACATTCAGACCCTCTCTAAAATTTGAAGTAATCGGCGTCTCGATGATCGAGCCGTCGGGCTTACTCATCAGACCTCTCATGCCCGCTAGCTGCTTGATCTGCTCAGCGCTACCTCGCGCGCCGCTATCGGCCATCATATAGATCGAGTTAAAGCCGTCCTTATCCTTCTCCATCATCTTCATCATCTCATCGGCTAGCTTCTTGCTGGTGCTGGTCCAGATGTCGATCGTTTTATTATAGCGCTCGCCGTCGGTTAACAAGCCCGCGCCGTATTGGTTCTGAACCTCTCTGACCTGCTTTTTAGCCTCTTCGACGAGGCTTGCTTTGGACTTCGGCACGATGATGTCCGAAACGGAGATCGAAACGCCCGCTTTAGTAGCGGATTCAAAGCCTAAATTTTTAAGATTATCCAAAAATTCCGCGCTTATCTCAAGGCCGCCGTTTTTATAGACGTAATCGACAAGCTCGGCGATATCCTTTTTCTTCATGATCTTATTCCAAAGATGATCCGGAATAAAGCTAGGCAGGATTGATTTGATGATCAAGCGGCCCGCGGTCGTAAAGATAATGCGGCGATCGATCATCGTTTTGATTTTAGCGTGGATATCTAGGGCATTTGCCTCTACGGCGAGCATTACTTCATCGACATTCGCAAAAATTTTATTGGTTCCCTTGGCGCCTGGCTTTTCCAAACTTAGATAATAAATTCCCAAAACCATATCCTGGCTAGGCACTGCGACGGGCTTTCCGCTCGCAGGAAGCAAGATGTTCATCGAGCTTAGCATTAAAATTTTGCATTCCGCAATCGCCTCTTGGCTAAGCGGCACGTGCACCGCCATCTGATCTCCGTCGAAGTCCGCGTTGAATGCGGCGCAGACTAGCGGATGCAGCCTGATAGCCTTGCCCTCGACGAGCACGGGATGAAACGCCTGAATAGACATCTTATGAAGCGTCGGCGCGCGGTTTAGCATAACCGGGTGATCCTTTACGACCTCCTCCAAGCACTCCCAAACTTCATTAATCCTATTTTCGATCATCTTTTTAGCCTGCTTAACGGTCGTTGCGTATCCCTTCTCTTGCAGGCGTGCGATTAGATGCGGCTTGAATAGCTCAAGCGCCATAGTTTTAGGCAGACCGCACTGATCCATGCGTAAATTTGGACCCACGACGATGACGGAACGACCGGAAAAATCTACGCGCTTTCCGAGTAAATTTTGTCGGAAGCGGCCCTGCTTACCCTTAATGATCTCGCTTAGAGATTTAAGCGGTCGCTTATTGGCGCCCTTTACGGCGTTAGCGCGACGTCCATTGTCAAAAAGCGCATCCACCGCCTCTTGAAGCATTCGTTTTTCATTGCGGATAATGATCTCGGGCGCGTCGAGCTCCATCAGCCTTTTGAGCCTAGAATTTCGATTGATGACGCGTCGATATAGATCGTTTACGTCCGAAACCGCAAATTTTCCGCCCTCAAGGCTTACAAGCGGGCGTAGATCGGCAGGTAGCACGGGAAGATTTGTAATCATCATCCACTCGGGCTTATTACCAGAATTTAAAAAGCTCTCGACGACCTTTAGACGCTTGACGATAGTTTTTTTCTTCGCTTCGGAGTTTGTGTTAGCCATCTCCTCCTTCAAAGAATTTAAAATTTCAACTAAATCAAGCTCAGCTAGCATATCGCGGATTACCTGACCGCCCATTTTAGCGACGAAGCCCGTCTGCGAAAAGCGTTCTTTTAGGCTCTGATACTGCTCTTCGTTTAAAACGTCGTATTTCTCGACCTTTTTGGAATTTTCGTTGTCGTAAAATGCCTCGCCTGCACTTTCCACGATATACGCCTCATAGTAAAGCACGCGCTCGAGATCTTTCATCTTGATGTTTAGCAGCGTACCTATGCGACTAGGCAAGGAATTTACGTACCAAATATGCGCCACCGGCGTTACTAACTCAATATGCCCCATTCTAGTACGGCGAACCTTCGAGCTCGTGATCTCGACGCCGCACTTTTCGCACTTCCAGCCTTTGTAGCGCATCTTTTTATACTTGCCGCAGATGCACTCATAGTCTCTTACGGGGCCGAAAATTTTAGCGCAAAATAGACCGTCGCGCTCCGGCTTGAGCGTGCGGTAGTTAATAGTCTCGGGCTTTTTGACCTCGCCGTGGCTCCATGCTTTAATCTGCTCGGGGCTAGCAAGCCTAATAGCAAACGCGTCGAAGTCGTGAACTCTAGCGTCCTCTTTTATTTCTATTCTTTCTAAATTCGAATTATCGCTCATTTGTTCTCTCCATTCTCGTAAATTTCAACGTCTAGAGCAAGCGATTTAAGCTCGTTAGTTAAAACAAAAAATGTCTCAGGAATTCCGGTAGACGGAACGTTTTCGCCTTTTGTCAGCGCCTTATACGCAGCCAAGCGTCCGTCAACGTCGTCGGATTTGATCGTTAGCATTTCGCGAAGCGTGTATGCCGCGCCGTATGCCTCCAGAGCCCAAACTTCCATCTCGCCGAATCTTTGACCGCCGAATAGCGCCTTGCCGCCGACCGGCTGCTGCGTGACTAGGCTGTAAGGACCGGTGCTTCTTGCGTGAACCTTCTCATCGACTAGGTGGTGTAGTTTGAGATAATACATGCAGCCCACGTTTACGCGCTCTTTGATCTTTTCGCCTGTGCGGCCGTCGTAAAGCTCGGTCTTGCCGTCCTGATCGATGCCCGCCATTTCAAATAGCTTTTTGAAATCCTCCGGTACAATGCCTTCGAATATCGGAGCGGAAAATCTCACCCCTTTCGCCCAGTCTCTAGCGTATTTCAAAAGATCTTCGTCGCTGATCTTCTCAAGCGTTTTTTTAGCCTGCATTAGCTTGGAAACGCCCGCGATCTCAATCATTTTGGCGCGAAGGGTTTTTATCCATTCGCCCGTTTTCTCCTCTAAAATTTTAGCGATCTGCTCGCCTAAGCGCCAGCCCACAAGACCTAAGTGGCTCTCCATTATCTGGCCGATATTCATACGGCTTGGAACGCCGAGAGGATTTAGCACGATATCCACGCGCTGTCCGCTAGGCAGATACGGCATATCGACCTCAGGGACGATATTTGAAACGATACCCTTGTTTCCGTGGCGACCCGCCATCTTATCGCCCACTTTTAGCTTGCGCTTGGTAGCGATATAGACCTTTACGAGCTTAACGACGCCGCTTGGCAAGATATCGTCTTTTTCTAAAATTTCGATCTTTTCGTCATGCTCCTCTTTGAGCTTGCGCTTCTCGTTTTGGAAGTGATTTTTTAGCTCCTCGTATTCCTTCTGAACAGCTTTAGAATAGGCTTTGACGAAAGAATTTAACGTAAAGCGATTGGAGCTTTCAAGCTCCTCTTTTTTAACCTTATCACCCTTTTTGTAATCTTTTTTATTTAGGCTTTGATCGCTTTGTAAAGCGCTTTTAGAAAGTAGCGCCACTACCTTTAGCATCTCCTCGCGATCAAGCATCAAAAGTCTGTCGTGATGCTCCCTTTCGAGCTCGGTTTTTTCATCCTCGTAGGCTTTGTTCGTGCGCGGATCCTTCTCGTAGCCCTTTTTGGTAAAAATTTTAACGTCGATCACTACGCCTTCCATAGAGGCGGTCGCGTAGAGAGATTTATTTACCACATGTCCCGCCTTCTCGCCAAAAATTGCGCGCAAAAGCCTCTCTTCAGGCGTAGGTTTAACCTCGCCTTTCGGAGTTACCTTGCCTACTAGGATCATGCCCGGTTTGACGTGAGTACCGATCTTTACGATACCGCTGTCATCAAGGTGGGCAAGCTCTTCCTCTTTAATGTTAGGGATATCGCGAGTGATCTCCTCTACGCCGTCTTTTAGCTCTCTGGCTTCGATATCCTTCTCATAAACATGCACGCTGGTGTATTCGTCGGCGCGAATCATCTTTTCGCTCATGACGACGGCGTCCTCGTAATTGTAGCCATGCCAAGGCATAAAGGCTATAAGGGCGTTTTTGCCGATCGCGAGCTCGCCGCCGTCCATACTAGGACCGTCGGCTATGATTTGACCGGCTTTTATCACGTCGCCTTTGCGCACGATCGGACGTTGTGAAAAGGTAGTGTTTTGGTTGGTGCGTAAATTTTTCTCCATCGAGTAGTGATCGATAAACGGTCCCTTCTCGTCCTCGCCCAAAATGAATATATTTTTATTATCAACCTTTTCTACGACGCCTTCGCGACCGGCTTTGATCGCTTCCCACGAATCGCGCGCGATGATCGCTTCCATACCCGTTCCGACGATAGGAGCGGTGGAGTGCAGAAGCGGCACGGCTTGGCGCTGCATGTTCGAGCCCATCAAGGCACGGTTAGCATCGTCGTGCTCCAAAAACGGAATCAGCGATGCCGCTACGCCCGCGACCATACCGGAGCAAAGGTCTATCAGCGAAATATCCTCACGTTTAGCCATGATGTTTTCGCCGTCTTTTCTGACCTCCAAAAGCTCCTCTACGATATTGCCCTCTTCGTCCAATTTAGCGGACGCAGGAGCGATTACGAGCCCCTCTTCTTGCGTAGCGGTAAGATAGACGATCTCGTCGGTGACCTTGCCGTTTACGACTCTTTTATACGGAGCTTCGACGAAGCCTAGATCATTTACCTTCGCATAGGTCGCTAAGGTGTTAATAAGACCGATGTTTTGGCCCTCCGGCGTCTCGATAGGGCAAATTCTACCGTAGTGCGTAGGATGGACGTCGCGCACCTCAAAGCCGGCGCGCTCTTTAACTAAACCGCCCTCGCCCAGCGCAGATAGACGGCGCTTATGCGTGACCTCGCTAAGCGGATTGGTCTGATCCATAAACTGGCTTAGCTGACCGCCGGTGAAAAATTCCATAAGCGTAGTGGTAATGATTTTAGGGTTTACGAAATCATACGGCATAAGCTCGTCGAGGTTGCCGCTGATACTAGTAAATTTATCCTTGATCGCCTTTTGAACCTTGATAAAGCCAAGGTGCATCTCGTTTGCCAAAAGCTCTCCGATCGAGCGGATGCGGCGATTGCCAAGATTATCGCGATCATCGATGAAGCCGTCGCCGTTTTTAACTCTAATTAAATATTTCGCCGTCTTGATAATATCCTCGCTGGTTAGCACGGTTACGTACTCCGGCGCCTCGATGCCTAGTTTATGGTTCATCTTCATACGGCCGACTTTAGTTAGATCGTAGCGCTCCGGATTGAAAAATAGATCGTTTACGAAGCTCTTTGCCGCTTCTTTTACCACCGGCTCGCCAGGGCGCATAACCTTGTAAATTCTAATCGCAGCCAGATCGTTCTCGTCGTCTATGCCCTCGCTTTGCTGCAAGAGCTTAAGCGCGTCTGCATCTTGAATAAAAGAATTTATGATTGAAGTATCTACGCCGCTAGCTAGGTCGTTAGCGATCGTAAATTTTTTCTCGGTGTTAGCGATCTTGGCTAGCTTGCCCTCATCTAGCGCAGTTAGCGAATCAAAAAGCACTTCGCCGCTGTTTTTGTCGACGATGGCGCCCGCTAGGTAGCGCTCGGCTAAAATTTCAGCCGGATACTCGATTATCTTTAATCCATCCTCTGCTAATTTCTCCGCTTTTTTGACCGTTAGGCGTTTACTTGCTTGATGAAGTACTTCGCCCTTTTCATTTATAATGTCGTAATCAAGCCTGCCCGCGTATTCTTTCGGATCGAAATCGGTCAGGAATTTTCCTTTTTTAATATAGATTGTCTTAATAGGATAAAATAATTTTATAATGTCTTGCTTTTTGTAACCAAGTGCGCGAAATAGGATCGTTATCGGAACCTTGCGCCTTTTATTTATGCGCACGTATAGTACGTCTTTTACGTCGTATTCGAAGTATAGCCAGCTGCCGCGATCCGGTATTATTTGAGCGGTGTAGATTAGTTTATTTAAAACGGTTGGACTCTCTTCCTCTTTGAAGATTACGCCCGGGCTTCTGTGCAGCTGATTTACGACGACACGCTCGACGCCGTTAATGATAAATGAAATTCTATCGGTCATTAAAGGAATGTCGCGAATAAATATATCTTGCTCTTTGATCTCTTTTACGCCGATTTTTTTGCCCGTCTTTTCATCGCGCTCATGCACTAGCAAACGGAGCTTCATCTTTAAATTTACCGAATAAGTAAGCCCTCTTTCCATGCATTCTCTAATCGAATACTTTGGCTTTGAAATTTCGCTGCTTACATACTCGATACTTAGTCTATTCTGTGCATCGTGGATAGGAAAAATGGCTTTGAAAACCTTCTCTATGCCGCTTTCTCCACCCGAGTTATCAAGATTTAAAAAATGATCAAAACTTTTCTTTTGTAGTTGTAATAAATTCGGAATTTCGATGTCTTTGGGAACCTTTGAAAAATCCACCCTAAGACGATTTCCTGAATATAGGCTGTTTAACATTCTACTACCTCGTAGTTGTATTTTAAAGAAAGAAGTGCCGATGCGACGCACCGGCACACATTTGTATGCGAAATTTTAAAATTCCGCGATTTATTTGAGTTCGACTTTAGCGCCTGCTTCTTCAAGCTCTTTTTTAGCCTTCTCGGCGTCTTCTTTGTTAAGTCCCTCTTTAAGAACGGACGGAGTAGCCTCGGTAGCGTCTTTGGCCTCTTTTAAACCAAGACCTGTTAAGGCACGAACAACCTTAATTACGTTGATTTTCTTATCACCTGCATCAAGCAATACGACGTCGAATTCCGTTTTTTCTTCAGCCGCTGCCGCACCTGCGCCACCAGCACCTGCGCCGCCTGCTACCATAACCGGGGCTGCGCTTACGCCAAATTTTTCTTCGAATTCTTTAACTAACTCGCTAAGCTCTAGCACCGAAAGATTAGAGATATACTCTAAAACATCTTCTTTTGAAATTGCCATTTTATTCTCCTAAATTTTAATTAAGCGCTAGCTTCTTTTTTCTGCTTAAGCGCATTGAGGCCGATCGTAAAATTTTGAATCGGCGCATTCCATACTTGAAGCAGCATCGCGATAAGCTCGTCTCTCGAAGGCATCTTCGAAAGCGCTCTAACCTTATCTATGCCGGCTACTTCCCCATCGATATGAGCGGTCTTAAGCTTAAAAATTTCATTTTTCTCTTCAAATTTAGCCGCTACTTTACATACAGAAAGCTGCTCGCCCCATAAGAAGATATTGGTATCTTTAAAGCTAAGTCCGTTTTTTTCGGCATTTTTTAATGCGATATTAGCTAGGGTGTTTTTAATAACCCGAACTTTTACGCCCGCTTCGCGCGCGCTATTTCTAAGATCTTCAAGCTGCTTAACGCTAAGGCCTTTAAAATCGGAAATTACTATAGCTTCGCTAGCCTTGAAAGCCTCGCCAAGCTCCGCTACTATCTTTGATTTTTCGTCTCTCGTCATTAGGTCTCCTTTCCGATCGGTGATTTCAAGCCAAGCGATCGAAATTTTAAAATTTCGATCAATTAAGTCAAAAACCTTGAGCTATCTCCAATCTAAGATAAAAATTTAAAATTTTATTTTAAATCGATTATTTCTTGATTATCCAGCGTAACCGCAGGGCTCATAGTAAGCGAAAGCGATGCGTGAGTTACGTATCTGCCCTTCGCAGTCGCTGGCTTATGCTTATTTATGGTTTTGATAAACGTCGTAAGATTGTCTAAAAGCTGCTCTTTGCTAAAGCTTGCCTTGCCGAGGCCTGCGTGGATATTTCCCTGCTTATCGACGCGGAAATTTACCTGTCCACCCTTAGCATTTTTAACGGCCTGAGCGACATCCATAGTAACGGTACCGGTTTTAGGGTTCGGCATAACGCCTTTTGGACCGAGAATACGACCTACCTTACCGACTAGTCCCATTAAATTTGGAGTAGCGATAAGAACATCGAAATTTATATTTCCTTTTTGAATCTCTTCAATCAGATCATCGGCGCCCACGATATCGGCACCCGCTTCGCTAGCCTCGCTAGCTTTTGCGTCCTTTGCAATCACGGCTACTCGAACGCTCTTGCCAGTACCGGCAGGTAAAACGACCGAGCCGCGCACCATCTGATCGGCATGTCTCGGATCTACGTTTAGTTTAAGAGCGATCTCCATCGTCTCGTCAAATTTAGCAGAAGCTAGAGTTTTTACTGTGCTTACCGCTTCGTCTACACTATAAATTTTATTTACGTCAACTTTTTTTAAAAGTTCGTTGAATCTTTTTGAATTTTTTGGCATATATTTCTCCGCAATTAAAGTGCTACCGCTTTTTTAAACCTTAGCGGTCAAAAGGTCTAGTCAGTGACCGTAATACCCATAGAACGAGCCGAACCCGCTATGATCCTAGCCGCCTGCTCTCTATCCTTAGTATTCAGATCGGCGATCTTTTTCTCGACGATCTCTAAAACCTGAGCCTTAGTTAGGGATGCTACCTTCTTTTTAAGAGGGTTGTCCGAACCCTTATCTATCTTCGCCGCTTTTTTGATTAAATCCGTCGCAGGCGGTTGCTTAGTGATGAAAGTAAAGCTTTTATCGGCATAAACCGTGATGATAACAGGAATGCTAAAGCCCGCCATATCTTTGGTTCGCTCGTTAAACGCTTTGCAAAATTCCATAATATTAACACCCTTTTGTCCTAATGCAGGACCTACCGGCGGGCTTGGATTTGCTTTTGCGGCCGCTATTTGCAGCTTGATTTCGCCAATAACTTTCTTAGCCATAAATTTACTCCTTATAAAATTTAAATAATCTTTTCAACTTGCGAGTATGAAATTTCGATCGGCGTGCTTCGTCCGAAGATCGAAACATTAAGGCGAAGCTTGCCGTGGATCATATCGTACTCTTCTACGATGCCGTTGAAATTAGCAAAAGGTCCGTCGACGATCCTAACCGTCTCGCCTTCATCAAAATTAATCTTGGGCTTAGGAGCCTCGCGATTATTAATCTTTTCTAGAATTATTTCGATATCCTTTTCCGGTAGCGGAGATGGCTTTTTCGCCTCGCCGATAAAGCGACTGACCTTAGGCAGCATCTGAATTCTATGCCATAAAGTGGTATCCAGATCTAAATTTGCAAAGCAATACCCGGGATATAAGCTGCGTTCTTTAATGGTTTGCTTTGTATTTTTGACCTCTATAACATCTTCAGTAGGCACAAGCACTTCGCCGATCTTAGCCTCAAGCGCTTCGTCTTGCTTTAGCGCTTCTATCGCGCGCTTTACTGCCATCTCGCTGCCGGCGTAAGTTTGTATCGCATACCATTTATTTGCCATATTGCGATCCTTACTTAAGCAGTTATCAAAGCGGACATAATCAGATCCACTAGCGCTAAAAACAGTGCAATAACTACGACTACGACTACTACAGAGATATATGCTGTTTTAGTCTGATCTTTAGTCGGGAAAATTACCTTATCTAACTCTACTTTTGCTTGTTTATAATACTCTTTTACTTTTTCCATACCCAATCCTCGTGGCAGGGCAAGAGGGATTCGAACCCCCAACCATCGGATTTGGAATCCGGCGCTCTACCGTTGGAGCTATTGCCCTATAACAATTAGCCTTTTAACTTTACTTCTTTATGAAGCGTGTGCTTTTTTAATCTAGGGCAATATTTTTTAAGTTCTAGTTTTTCGGTCGTAGTTTTGCTATTTTTATAAGTAGTATAGTTAATATCGCCACTTTCGGAGCATTTTAATCCGACCTTTACTCTACTTGAATTCTTTGCCATTTGGTTTCCTTGAATAAAAAAGCAAGTGGAATTTTAAAATTCCACTTGCAAAAAATTAAGCGATGATTTTCGAAACGACGCCTGAACCTACGGTATGACCGCCTTCGCGAATCGCGAAGCGAGTACCTTGCTCAAGAGCGATCGGAGCGATTAGCTCAACAGTGATTTTAACGTTGTCGCCCGGCATAACCATCTCGGTTCCCTCAGGAAGAGTAATCGAACCGGTAACATCTGTCGTACGAACGTAAAACTGCGGTCTATAATTATTAAAGAATGGAGTATGGCGTCCGCCCTCTTCTTTAGTTAGGATATAAACCTCGCCCTCAAATTTAGTATGAGGAGTGATCGATTTTGGTTTGCATAAAACCATACCGCGCTCTACTTCCTCTTTCTTAGTACCGCGCAATAAAACACCTACGTTATCGCCGGCTTCACCTTGATCCATCTCTTTTCTAAACATCTCAACGCCAGTGACGGTAGTAGTCTGAGTAGGTTTAATACCTACGATCTCGATAGTATCGCCAACTTTAACGATACCTTTTTCGATTCTACCGGTTACAACGGTACCGCGACCGGAAATCGAGAAAATATCTTCGATCGGAAGAAGGAAATCTTTATCAGTATCGCGAACAGGAGTTGGAATATAGCTATCAACCGCATCCATAAGCTCCATAATCTTTGCAGACCATTCGCCGTCTTGTCCGGCTTTGGCTTCCTCAAGAGCCTTAAGAGCAGAGCCCTTAATGATTGGGGTCTCGTCGCCAGGGAATTTATACTCTTTTAAAAGATCTCTAACTTCCTCTTCAACTAGCTCTAAAAGATCCGGATCATCGACCATATCGGTTTTGTTTAGGAAAACTACGATATAAGGAACGCCTACTTGGCGAGAAAGCAAGATGTGCTCGCGAGTTTGAGGCATAGGACCATCTGCGGCGGAAACAACCAAAATAGCGCCGTCCATCTGAGCCGCACCGGTAATCATATTTTTTACGTAGTCGGCGTGACCAGGGCAGTCAACGTGAGCATAGTGACGCTTCTCGGTCTCATATTCGATGTGAGACGTAGCAATAGTAATACCGCGCTCTTTTTCCTCTGGAGCGTTATCGATATTGTCGTAGTCTTTTAGCTCGGCTAGACCCTTCCTGGAAAGAACAGCAGAAATAGCAGCTGTCAAAGTAGTCTTACCATGGTCAACGTGACCGATGGTACCAATGTTTACGTGTGGCTTGTTACGATTAAATTTTTCTTTAGCCATCATATCCTCCGTTATTGATTTGTGGATTACACAACAAACTAAGCGACTCTATTTTATGGAGCTCATAGCGGGACTTGAACCCGCGACCTCTTCCTTACCAAGGAAGTGCTCTACCTCTGAGCCATATGAGCCTAAACTCAGGCAAAGAGAAATCGCTACCCAATACCCAACAATGCGACCAAAATTTAGATTACGTAAGCATATAAAAGCAGTTAAGTTTTTACAGCTCCCAGTAAACCTAAATGGTGGAGCGGGAAACGGGGCTCGAACCCGCGACCCTCAGCTTGGAAGGCTGATGCTCTAGCCAACTGAGCTAATCCCGCATCAAAAATTCATGGTGGTGAGACGTGGATTCGAACCACGGAAGGCAAAGCCAGCAGATTTACAGTCTGCCCTCGTTGGCCACTTGAGTATCTCACCCTTTGATGAAAATCTGGTCAAACACTGTTACAAAAAATGGAGCTGGTGGACGGGATCGAACCGCCGACCCACTGCTTACAAGGCAGTAGCTCTACCAGCTGAGCTACACCAGCATTTTGAAATTGAAGTGGCAATTATAACCGAAAAATCCCCAATTGTCAAGGCTAAAACAGCCTATTTTAAAATTTCATAAAATTTCTGCTATAATGCGCGCAATTTTAAATTTTAAGGAATTTTATATGAAAATCGTACCTTGGATTATCATAGTTTTTATGATTTATTTGATTTATTATTTTATCTCCCGCTCTGAAAAGCGTCTAAATACCCTTGAAAAGCGCCTAAATAAGATAGAAGAAAACTTAAGCGAGCTAAAAAAGGCTACCGAAGCCAACAGGCTTTTGATTGAAGAAGCAAAGCTAGACTCTGAAGATGACGAAAAAGAGCAAGAATAAAAATTAAATTTAAAGCCCCGATCTCGCTAGCTTAGCCTTTTTGCCAAATATCTCGTACTGAAAATTGTGAGTATATTTTATGCATACTTTGGCATTTTTGAAAGAAATTTTGCCGCAATGTCAGAACCGCGAAGTGCAAAAAGCTCATACATAACTAATTCGTTAAATTTTACGAAATTTAAAATTCGCGCTTTAATCCTGCAACGCTAAGCAAATCCACGCGAATTAATAAATCAAAATTCCAGCCATTAGCCGCAAATTCCATAGAATTTCAAATAATGCCACATAAAATTAAAATTCTGCCAAAATCCATCCCTCAATTCAACTTCTTAAAATTTTGCGCAAATCCCTCAACAAAATTCTAAACCACAAAATTTTAGTATTTAAAATCATATTAATCAACCCCGCCGCAGCAGCAAAGCCTATGGGTTCCACCGCACGCCACTTCAGGCTGATATATCAGAAAGCTCAAAAGTGTAGACCATAACCTCTGCAAGTTAATGATAAAATTTCATCATAATTTTTAAAAATCAAAATTTAAAAAGCACGGAATTTTGTCCCAGGATGTGAATTGAGTAAAAAGCTAACGAAATGCAGGAATTTCGCAAGCGCGAAATTTATCCATTGGAATTTTCCTCGCCCATAAGCGCTTCAGCGATGAGCTCTAGCGGATTTATGCACCTCATCTGCGAGCCACTTAAAGAAAGCGAGTTATTTAGCTGCATCCTGCACGCACTGCACTCAGCAGAGACTACGCGCACGGGTAGATCCGCCATTGCGCGCGCCTTAGCTAATCCTGCTTCACGCGCGAGCTCGTAACGCTCGGTCTGCATCGTCACACCGCCAAATCCGCAGCATTTATTAAGTTCATCCATCTCGGTTATTTCGTAGTTTTGAGCGAGCAAGCCGCGCGGTTCTTTCCAAACACCCTGCATTTTGCGGGCGTGGCACGGATCATGATAAGTAATCGCTAAAGCCCTTTTGCCGCGGCGCATCAAAAGATCACTTAAGTTTGTAAATTTATAAAAGTATTCGCTCGCCATAAAAATTTTACTCGCAAGCTTTTGCGCACGGGCTTTCCATTGCGGCTCATTTTCAAAAAAATGCGCGTAATCCACCCGCAACATCGCAGAGCACGTAGCCTCGGGCACGATAATCGCATCAAGAGCAGGCATGACTCTTTCGAAATATGCTATATTAAATTTTGCTACGCGTTCAACCGTCGCAAAATCTCCCGTAAAATACGCAGGAGCGCTGCAACAGGCTTGTTCCTTCATCAAATTTACGTTTAGCTTTAGCGCTCGCGCGATATGTAAAATCGCCTCGCCTACGCCCGTGTAAGCGTAGTTTGCCATGCAGCCTATAAAAATTCCAATAGTTTTTTCGCCGCCGTTGTCGATAAGCTCTGCGTGCGAGTTCATAAAGCTCTTTTTCGCAGGCGCAGGCAACAAGCGCTCTTTTTTAAGTAGTGGTAAGCCAAATCTAGGCGACATAGAGCTTTGCGTATCTTTTCGCATCTTAAAGCCACAGCTAAGAAACACGTATCCAAGCGCTGCTGCTAGATCCAGCGCTTTGCGGTGCCCAAGCAGCCAAAACGCAGCTTTTTTGTACCACGCGATGCCAAATTTTTCCGCAATGCGCGCGCGAACATTCTCGATTGCCGTATCTATGGGCAAAGACTCGCCGCAAATATCTACGCAGTTGGTGCATAAAAAGCAGCTCTCAAAAATTTTCTTAGTGTTTTTATCAAGCTTTAGCTCATTTCTGCCGTAAGCGCCCAAAAGATCCACAAATCCGCGTGGGCTCGTTACTTCATCGCCGTTAATGCCATGAATCGTGCAGACTTGGATGCATTTACCACATTTTACGCAACGCTCGCTAAGTGCCGCAAAATCGAACGCTCCAAGCTTTGCCCTACTCATAGCCGCGCCGCTTAAACAGTTTTAGAAAAGCGCTTTTCGCCCAAATTTTTACCCATATACTCATCAAAGCACATCGCGATATTGCGGATCAAAAGCGTACCGGTGAGCGTTACGGAAATTCTATGCGGCGAGACTTGTACGAAATCCTTTAGCGCCTCAAGCTGCTTTAGGCTCGCGCCGAAATGCTCGAAAAATTTTATCTTAAATTTCTCCTCGATCGCCTCTATATCGACGCAAAAATTACTCATCAGCCCCATAATCACCTCTTTGCGCAGCAGATCCTCTTCATTTAGCAAAACGCCCCTGCAATACGGCAGTCTGCCCGCATCGATCGCGGCCTCGTAAGCGTCCATATCTTTGAAATTTTGCGCGTAGTGGCGCGCGCCCTCGCCAATGCTAGTTAACCCGATGCCGATCAGATCGGCGCCGCCCTTGGTCGTATAGCCCTGGAAATTGCGGTGTAGCGAGCCGTTTTTAAGTGCAGTATGAAGCTCGTCCGCGGGCTTTGAGTAGTGATCCATACCGATCATCTCATATCCGTTCGCGCTCAAAAAATCGTGGATAAATTTTAAAATTTCAAGCTTCACCTTTGGTTCTGGCAGTGTCGTCTCGTCAAATTTACGCATAGATTTTTTTATCCACGGCACGTGCGCGTAGTTAAAGATCGCAAAGCGATCCGGATCAAGCGAAAGCGCAAGCTCCAGCGTACGCTTAAAGCTAGCTAGGCTCTGATACGGAAGACCGTAAATGAGATCCATATTTATCGATTTTATCCCCCTCTCGCGCGCCATAGCTATGACGTCCCTCGTAAGCTCGAAAGGCTGGATGCGGTGGATCTCCTTTTGTACGCGCTCGTCGAAGTCCTGCACGCCGTAGCTTATGCGGTTAAAGCCGTTTGAAACGAGCACGTCAAGCTGCTCGGCGTTTAAAAACCGCGGATCGATCTCACAGCTGATCTCGGCTTCGGAACTAAAGCTTTTAAAATACTTTTTTATATTTTTTATGTGGCGCGCGAGCTGTTCGGCGCTAAAATACGTAGGCGTACCGCCGCCGAAGTGCATCTGCACGACCTGGCGCGAGCCATCCACTACGCCGCTTAAAATTTGCATTTCGCGCTCGATATAGTCCAAATACCGATCCATCTTGTCGCGCTTGCCCGTGTAGATTACGTTGCATCCGCAAAAATAACAGGCGGAGCGGCAAAACGGCATATGGAAGTAAAGCGACAGCGGCGTAGAGTTTTTCTGATTTTTCAGCTCGTTCAAATACCCGTCGTAACTGAAGCTCTCGCTAAATTCCAAAGCAGTCGGATAACTCGTGTAGCGGGGTCCGGGACGCGAAAATTTCGCGTAAGCGTCGAAGTCTATGCTATTCACGGCCGCCCGCCTTGGTTTTGATAAGCTCTTCGATGTCGATGAAAAGGTTTGGATGCAGACTTTTTACGCGCGAGACGACGGCATCGACGTCTAAGTTTAATCTTTTCGTATTCGGATTTGCACCCGTAAGCCTTCTGATCTCGTCCATGCACACAATCCACGCGTCGCCGAAATCCACCGGCGTATGCTGCAAAATCGAGCGCTCAAGCTTGAGATTAAAATTTTCCTGCATCGCGTTTTTGGTCGCGGCGATGAGATTTGCGAGCGATTTTATCGAGATCATCGTGTGCACTTCGTTATTTTCGTCGATGCCGAACCACGGCTCCTCGTCGCTCCACGAGCCGCTTTTCAGAGTGAGTTTTTTCTCGTTGTCCTCGCCCTGCGAAATTTCAAAAACCGTCCTTTTCGAGCTATCCAGCCCAAAAAATTCGCTCGCTTTGTCGATCTTTTTTAGCGCTTTCTCTTTTTCTTCCATGCTTTCTCCTAAATTTACCTTCTTTGATCCAGCCAGACCATAACGCCCTTTTGCGCATGCAGGCGATTTTCCGCCTCTGCAAAAATTTCATCCGCGTGCGCTTCAAACACAGCCTCGCTCACCTCGTATCCGCGGTACGCCGGCAGACAGTGCAAAAAGATCGCGCCGCTACCTGCTAGAGCCATTAAGCTTTCATCCACGCAAAAGCCCGCAAAGTCGCGAATCCTTTGCTCCTTTTCAGCTTCTTGCCCCATCGAGACCCAAGTATCGGTCGTCACGACGTTTGCGCCCCTTACGGCTTCTTTTATATCGTTTGTTATTAAAATTTTAGCGCCTGAAATTTTAGCATTTTCTTGCGCCTGCGCCAGTATTTGCGGATCAGCCTCATAGCCCACGGGCGTCGCCACTCGCAGCTCAAAGCCAAGCTTGCTGGCAAGCATCAGCCACGAGTGCGTCATATTGTTGCCGTCGCCCACGTACGCGGCTTTTATCTTTGGAGTTTCAATACCGCACTCCGCGATCGTCATCAGATCCGCCATTAGCTGCACGGGATGAAATTTATCGCTTAGCCCGTTTATCACCGGCACGCGGCTAAATTCCGCAAGCTCTATTAGCGTCTCGTGGCGATTTACGCGCGCCATAATCAGATCGCACATTCGCGAAATTACGCGCGCAGTGTCTTTGACCTGCTCGCCGCGCCCGAGCTGGATGTCGCGACTGCTCAAAAATAGCGCGTGCCCGCCTAGCTCGTTCATCCCTACGTCGAAGCTCACGCGCGTCCTGGTCGAGCTTTTTTCAAATACCATCGCTAATTTTTGATCTTTTAAATATGGCTTGAAATTTCGCGCCTTCGCCTCTTTTTTAATCTCAAACGCTAAATTTAAAATTTCGATTATCTCGTCTTTGCTAAAATCGTTTAATGTAAGAAAGTGCCTCATTTATCCACCTTATCTTTTATAATTTTACTAAAAAATTCTTTTAAATCACCTTTCGTCATATCGCCCGTAGCCACCTTTATGACTACGTCTTCCATCGCCGTATAAAATTCCTCGTCGTCCAAAACTATAAAATTCGCCGATAAAAACATATCGGCTAGCAGAATCGCCGTCCTTTTATTCCCGTCGGTGAAAGGATGAAATTTTATGCACGAATGCGTCAAATGCGCGAGCTTATCCGCCATGTTAGGATAGTATAGGTCGTTTTTTATATTCTGCAATGCGGACGATAAATAGCCGAGCGAAGTTTTATTATAACCCTTGCTTCCGCCTATTTTTTCTAGCATTTTATCGTGGATAAAAATAGCCTGATGCAGCGTTAGATATTTCATTTGTCTTTTTTCATTTATCCTTTAGGCGCTCAAAAACCGCTCTATTGCTCGGCTTATCTAATTTCGCAATAACGGCGCTCGAAAGCTCGTCGAAATTCTCTATGCACTCATCCCCGTTTACGGGTAAAATTTTAGCTTCAAATTTCATCTTTTTTGCCAGCTTCATCACGGCATCCAAGACGGCTTGCATTTCATTACTTTTAATTTCGAGTGCTATCTTATTCATCGCTAGCCCCTGTTTAAAATTTCCGCGATCTCTTTGGCATGATATGTGATGATCATATCCGCGCCGGCGCGCCTTATGCCTATCATCGTCTCCATCATTACGCGCTCATAATCGATCACGCCCGCTTTTTTGCCCGCCTGCAGTAGCGCGTATTCGCCGCTTACGTTATACGCACAGATCGGCAGTAGCGTGCGCTCTCGCAGGTCTCTGATTAGATCCAGATACGCAAGCGCGGGCTTTATCATCAAGATGTCCGCTCCCTGTGCCTCGTCTTGCAGACTTTCGTTGATCGCTTCAAATCTATTTGCGGGATCCATCTGGTAGCTGCTGCGATCACCGAAACTCGGTGCGCTCTCCGCCACGTCGCGAAACGGCCCGTAGTAGCCGCTGGCAAACTTCGTCGAATACGCCATAATCGGTAAATTTTCAAATCCGCCGTGATCGAGCGTCTCTCTCAAAGTAGCGATAATGCCGTCCATCATGCCGCTAGGCGCGATCATATCCGCGCCCGCTTTGGCGTGGATGAGCGCCTGCTGCGCCGAAATTTCAAGCGTCGCGTCGTTATCCACCGTCTGATGCACATGATCGATGATGCCGCAGTGCCCGTGGTCGGTGTATTCGCAAAAGCACAGATCGGTGATGACGAGCAAATTTGGAAATTTAGTCTTTATCGCGCGCAGCGAAGTCGCGATGATGCCGTCCTCGCTTAGCGCATCCGAGCCGATGCTGTCCTTTAGCGAAGGAATTCCAAAAAGTAAAATTTTATCTAGTCCTAGCGCCAAAAGAGCCTCGCACTCTTTTAAAATTTCATCCAAGCTCATCTGAAATACGCCAGGCATCGAGGCGATCTCCTTTTTGATGCCGCTTCCTTCCACCACGAAAAGCGGATAGATCAGAAAGCGGGTTTGCAGATCGGTTTGTCGCACCAGATCCCTAAGCGCGGGGTTTATTCGTAGCCGTCTAAATCGTTTAAACATTATTTTTCCTTTTTTAGCTAGAATTGTAAGATTTATAATATCACAATCGGAGTAAATTTAAGCATGGATATAAAAATTTCAGAGGTCGCAAATCTCCCCTCCCGCTTCGGAAGCTTCCGCGTTCAGTCGTTTAAGCAAGGCGAGAAAGAGCATCTGGTGATATTTAAGCAACCTTTGGAGGGCGTCGTAAACGTGCGGATCCACTCGGAGTGCCTTACCGGAGATGCGATCGGCAGCCTAAAGTGCGACTGCGGCGAACAGCTCGAAGCGAGCCTAAAATATATCGAAGAGCATGGCGGCATGGTGATTTATCTGCGTCAAGAGGGGCGTAATATCGGGCTTTTTAATAAAATCAACGCCTACGCGCTACAAGATCAGGGGCTCGATACGATCGAAGCAAACCATCAGCTGGGCTTCAAAGCGGACGAGCGCACCTACGAGATCGTGGATTTCATACTCGCTCATTTTGGAATTTCGCGCATAAATCTGCTTACGAACAACCCGCAAAAGCTGCACGATCTAAAAGTCGAAGTGGTCGCGCGCGTGCCGATAATCATCACGCCTAATAAATTTAACGAAAATTATCTACGCGTCAAAAAAGAGCAGATGGGGCATCTGCTGTGAAGCTTGCGCCCGGCGAGAGCTTTAACGAGCAGGTCGCCAAATTTAAAGCCTGTCTGCAAAAATTTAACCGCGTCCATAGCCTCACGAATTACGACGATTTGGACGCAGTGGTACGCGACAGCCTAAGCGGAGCGAATTTCATACCGCGCTATCCGCACGTTGCGTGCGACGTCGGCTCTGGAGCGGGCTTTCCCGGGCTATTTTTGGCGCTAGCGCTGCCGCTGTGCGAGTGGCATCTGTTTGAGCCAAATCAAAAAAAAGCGGCATTTCTAACCTACGCGAAGGTTAGCCTTGCGCTAGCTAACGTAAAAATCCACGCTGAGCGCGTGCAAGACGGCGCAAAGCTGCGCGCCGATCTGATAAGCTCGCGGGCGCTAATGAGCGCGCGAAATTTAATTGAAATTTGCCGCGGCTTTTACGATCAAAACACTACGTTTTTACTCTACAAAGGCTCGGGCGCAGAGTCGGAAGCGGCGGAATTCCGTAAGGAATTTGCAAGCGCGCGCTGCGAAATTTTTAGCGGCGAAAACGCTTTGAAAAATAGAAATTTTTTAGTAATCAAAGGGGTGAAATAATGGGAAAAATTCTAGCCGTAGCCGTCATCGCGGCGCTCATATATTTTTTGATAGTGCCTAGATTTCGCATAAAGAAAAAGGACGATGCGACCGAGCTTTTGGCGTGCGACGAGTGCGGGACGTACTTTAGCAGCGACGAACTTGCTCTGCGCGACAAAAAGCGCCTTTGCAAATCCTGCGAAGCCAAACTAAGGGGCGGCAAATGATCATCCTAGGCCACGCGCTCGTGCCATACGAGCCGCTGTATCTCATCAAAAATGGCGACGAAGTTTTCAAATACGACAATCTGCTCTTTAAATTTAACGACAGACTCATCGCCGCAGCGCAAAAGGCGCAGAAAAAATTTAGCGTTATTACGAATGATATAAATGAAATTTTACTCGCAAACGGCGCAGGCGCGCGCTTCATCGTCGTGGATAAAAAATCCGCCGCGGCCGCGCAAAAGCTAGCAAACGATTATCTTTTCGACGCCAAGATCGCGATGTTTATCGGCTCTGCACGGGCGTTAAAAAACTTAGCCGAGCTCGGAATCGACGCGGCGATCTTTAAAGACGCGATCGCAAACGCGCCCAAATCGCTACTTGCAAGCATCGGAGATAGCGTAGGCTTTAAATTTCACTTCGGGCTTCCGAAAAAGGATGAAATTTTCGGCGGCGCGCAAAAGCTCGCGGATAAAATTTCGGCTCTGGATAAAAAGCTAAGCGCGCCTGCAGCCGGCGAAAAGGACGATATATGGAAAAAATAGCAAAATCCTAAGCGAATTTATTCGCGGGTATAAAATTCCTATGACTCATGCAAATTAAAATTCCGCGCATAATTTTGCTTAGCCTCGCGGTTTAGAATTTAACGCGAATTTCACCCGCTTACGCGGATCGGAATTCTACGCGGAATTTTGCACTCTTTCGCAAATTGGAATTCTGCGCGAAATTTCACGTGTCCTCTGCGAAATTCTCTCGCTTACTCAATTTAAAATTTTACCCGCTCGGATAGATTTAAATTTTACGTAGAATTTCGCCTGTCCTCGTGGTAAGAAATTTCAAATAGAATTTTATCCTCCCGCGCGATGCGAAATTTTACTAAATTTTCTACGCGCGATGTAAAATCTACGTAAATTTTACTCGCGCGATTAACGTAAATAAGATTCCGCCTCTGCCTAAGCTTCATAGAATTTTGCGCAAAATTTACCCGCAGAGACGATATAAATTCCTAGCCATTGTTTTAAATTTTACTCGCGTTTTAGCTGCTTTTATGCGCGCGGTAAGGATTTTTTAAAGCTAAAATTTTATATAATTATGCGTTTCAAAAAGGCATATTTTGAGTACTAAATTCTTTCTAGCGATCCTTGCGATAGGCGTTATAATGGGGCTTTGCGCAGGGCTCTTAAACTTCGGCATCAACGAAATTGAAACTTTTGCTTTCGGGCATAATGATGAGGAATTTCACATTATCACGGAGCAAACCACTGCGCTTAGGCGCTTTCTTAGCGTCCTCGCAGCCGGCGCAATCGTAACTTTAATTAGAATTCTGCTAATAAGACTAAAACCTTTTTTAAACGTATCTTCAATGATGGAGGGGCAAAATCCGCCGTTTTGGCAAAATTTAATCCACTCGGTTTTGCAGCTCGTAGCCATCGCCCTGGGCGCACCAGTAGGCAGCGAGGCTGCTCCGCGCGAGCTAGGTGGCTTGTTTGCGGCTAAAATTTGCCGCGCCTTAAATATCGGCGGAGATGAGCTTCGGCTATTTGTCGCATGCGGCGCTGGAGCTGGACTGGGCGCTGCATATAACGTCCCGCTAGCGGGCGCGCTTTTTAGCCTAGAAATTTTACTTAAAAGCTTTGATACTCGAGCGATTTTGTGCGCCTTTGCCACTAGTGCGGTAGCTACAGCTACAGCGGAATTCGGAGCTTCAAAAGAAATTTATTACGCAGTTTCGAACTTCGACCCTACCCCGCAGAATTTACTCGCAGCGGCTCTAATCGGGCTTGTCACGGGGGTCGCAGCGAAATACTTTCAAGACGGAGTGCGCTTGTGCGAAAAACGGCGCATAAAAAGCCTCAAAATCGCACTTACACTGCCGCTTGCGTTTTTACTTACCGCGGCGGTCGGCGCATACGTACCAGAAATTTTAGGTAACGGGCGCTCTGCAGCGCAGTTTGCTTTCAACTCCGCGTCCTTCAGCCCGTATTTGCTTGCGATTTTGCTTTGCAAAGCGTTTTGCATTCTGATGATCTTTCGCTGCGGCGGATACGGCGGCACGCTAACGCCGAGTTTTGCGCTAGGCGCAGTTTTGGGGCTATGCGTAGGATTTGCGATCTGCGAAATTCTGCCTATTAGCCTAAGCGCAGCTGGGGTTTGCGGAGGGGCTGCCTTTTTAGCGATCAACTTAAACGCGCCGCTTTGCGCCTTTGCCCTAAGCGCAGGATTTTGCGGGCTAAATCTCAACTCATATTCGGTCGTCGTTTTTAGCATCGTATGCGCCGTGATTGCTAGAAATTTACTGACGAAAAATTTAGCGTAGTCGCAGCGCTGATAATTCATACGCTGCAAACATGAATAGATTGGCGCGGCGATAATGGTCCGAGAACCCGCGTCGCGCACATAGACCGAACCGCATCATTGGGCTAGGTCGGAGCCGTAAGGATATGCATCTAAGCTGATCGTTGGTAAATTTAAGATAAAATTTCGCCACTTTAACCAAAGGAGAAAACAATGGGTTTACTTTCATTCGTAGCCGAAGCAGGCAAGAAACTACTAGGTCTAGGCGATGACGCCAAGCACGTAAAAGATGAGATCGCCACCAATCTCAGCTCTACGCCGGTAGAGGGGCTAGAGGTCGAGGTGCAGGGCGACACCGTCAAAATCAGCGGCAACGCCGATAAGGAAACTCTCGAAAAAGCAGCCCTCATCGCGGGCAACACCGCAGGCATTAAAAACGTGCAGATCGAGGGCATCAGAGAGGATAGCGCCGAGAACTACTACACCATCGTAAAGGGCGATAACCTATCTAAAATCGCGAAGAAATTCTACGGCGACGCGAATAAATACAAGGTTATTTTCGACGCCAACCGCGAGGTTATCAAGGACGCGAACCTCATCTATCCGGGGCAGAAGATTAGAATTCCAAAAGCTTAAGTTCGCTTTTGAATGCCGCGGCTTGATTTTGCAAACCGCGGATTTTACTTTTGCGAGCATTGCGCTGCGTTTGCGCGAGCCGTGATTTATCAGCCCGCGGCGCAGCGTGATTTTGGCGAGCCAAAATTTTACGAGTTAGCGAGGCGCCGCGGTTTTTTACACTTTAAAAGACGCGGTTTTACAAACTAGCGGCACGACGTGATTTTAAGCTGGCTGTGCAGCGCAGTTTTTAAACTATGATTTTATGAACCGACGGCACGGCATGATTGTGTGAGCTATGGATTTTGCTGCGGATTTGCTTTTGCGAGGCGGGTTTTGATTTTAAGCCGTGACGCGGTTTTGCTTTTGCGAGACGCGTTGCGGCGGGTAATTTACTATCCGCCGCACCTGCGTGCTGCCGCCCTATTTGAGAACATATAAAACGCTTTAAAATTCCGTTTATAAAGAGCTAAATTTGGATAAATTTGAAATCAGCGCTACGCTAAAAAAGACCGAAATTAGGGATTACGACAAATATCCGATAATCATCAAAGACAACGCGATAGAGATGATAAAGCTATACCTGCCGTTTCTATTTCTTTTAGATATTATTTCATACCTCTCTCCATATAGGCACCCTGGAGAGCTAACTAGGCGGCCAAAAGAGCTAGGAAGCTGCTATATTAAATTTAAAAATTCCGCCATAGAGTATTTTTCTACGAAGAAAAATTTGATCTTATTTAAAATAGAACTATCAAATATCGTGGATATTAAACGAACCTTCGGACCTTCCGAATTTCAATCACCGATCGCTACAAAAAAGTTTGGATTTTGTGTCGTTATGATCTACTTCGTTTTGATGTCCGCGGTTTTTTACTTTAAGGGCTATGCGATAGCCTCATTCATAGTGCCGATAGCATTTGGGCTCGGCATACTTCCATTGCTGATTTTTAGGATAATAAACGGGCTAGGGCTTGGACTGGATATGCTAAGCGGCGATAGTTTGATTATCTCTGATAAGCATTTCATTATCGACGCCTCGATTTTAACGAGCAGCGAATACAAGGAGCTAAAGACCTATTTTCTACTAAAAACGGGAAAAAATTTAGACAAAATCCAGCCGCAAATTTTTATATAAATAAAAGGAATAAGTAATGGCGACACAAAGTAAAAATCGATTAGGCCATGCGAAAAACCATTACGAAAAATCAAAATTTCATAAAAAGAATGTAAAGTAATGGAAATTTCTAATAAGCAAAAACTCAGGGATTACGACAAAGAGCCGTTGATTATAAACGGCTATGAAAAATTTTTTGCGATCGCTTGGTATTTGGTATTGTTATTTTCCGTCTTAACGATAGCTATAATAGAGGATTTTATGGAATGCGGATCTCTATGTTCGCCAAAAGGCGTAGTTATGAATTTGGTAATGTTAGGGATTCTTATTGCGATATGTATCTTTAAGTTAATTCGTAGCAAGCAACAAATAAGGTTTACGGATAGATATATAGAATTTATCGAAAACGGCGTCGTTAAGAGATTTTGCAAAGTAGAATTTGACAAACTGCGAAGGAGCTTTTCGATTGACGTATTTATTAGCTCAAAAATTTCGCGGAATATCTGCAATTTATCTCTTACGATAATGGGGCTCATAGCTTTAAAATGGGAACTTTTGGAGATAATATTTTTTATCTACCTATGGGGGTTTTTCTTAAATTTTATATTTTATCTATCGATGAATAAAAACCTCAAAGGCTTTAGTGCTATGCCGTTTATAAGGGTCGCCGAATATACAACTAACCCTGGATATCACAATATTTTACCAAGATACTATCTTATCTATATATACAACGATAAAATTTACAACAATATCAAAGAGTATTTTTTGCAGAAAAATATAAATATCGACTACATCAAAAAGAATTATCTGTTTGCCTAAAATCATAAAGCTGCAAGTATAAGCCTAGACGATCGACGCTCGGTTTGCCGCAAAAATCTATAAATTTTATCTAGCCGAACTTGCTCGTCTAAATCCAAATCCTCACGTTCAGTTTTAAAATTTTAACGATACTCAAAAAGCTTAGAATTTCACTCTTTATCTCGCTTGCGGGGTCGCGGCGCAGCACGCTTTCATAGACGCTAGGCTCGAAATTATCGCGCCCGGTGTGCACGAAAATATGGATCCGCCGCTCTCTGATACTCGCCCAGATCTGCGCCCCGAGCGCGTCGCCCACCGCCAAAAATTGCTCCATAAATGCGGGCGTTAGCACGTACATCGCGTTTTGCGCCTCGTCGCTAAGCACCTTGTATCGCGCGGCAAACTCCACGTTATCCATCGCAACGGGCTTTAGACCTACGTGCTGCTTATTTTGCATCTCGCGCGGATAGATGAAAACGGGCGCGATGATGCGCTTGTTAAATTCCGCTACGAAAAACGCCCCCACGAGCTCGTGCTGCAAATTTTGATGAAAAAAGCTCACATCGCTAAACTCGAAGCTCACCCCCTGCCACGCGCCGCCCACGCGGTCGTTGCCGCGCAGATTTTCGATAAACTCGAACAGATCGCTCTGCACCACGCGCCAAAACGGCACGCTGCCGTAGGAGACGTATTCGTAACCAAGCTCGCGCACGAAAGGCGCCAGATAGTGCTGCTTGTAGCTTTGGCGGTATCGCCCGGTAAAGATATCTTGCGCGCTTCTCACGCCGAGCGCATAAAGCCGCGCCGCTAGCCACACCGCGAGCGCAAGCGCGGCTAAGCCTATCAACGCCTGCGGCAAGGCTGCGGAGTATTTGAAGATCAAAAATGAGATCACGACCGCGCCGAACTTTAAGATATTTTCCGTGCCTATGAGATCCTTTTGCCAGCCGTTTAAGTGCACCTCGCGCAGGCTCACGGCGAGCGAGGCGACCGCCAGCAACACGAGCATCGTCGCGCTAAAGCTCTGCACGCCCTGCCTGCGCACAAAATACGCGATGACGCCGAATACCGCAAACAGCGCCACCGTGCTTATGACGGCTACGAGCTTTAACTGCTCCACGTGCTTTTTTGCGTCCAGTCGCAGGCGCTCCAAATCGTAAATAGTCAAAATTTCGCCTTTTTTAAAATTTGCCCGCAATTTTAGCGAAATTCTGGGAATTTTGGAATTTCAAAGCTCACTCGTCCGCACATAAGGTGAATTTTTTATGAATTTCGCACAGCCCCCTAAATTTAAGGATAAATTCAAAGCTCTAAGCTTAAAATTTCGTCGTAGTGGGTTGGCGCGCGGAAGTGAATTTCGCATAAAAGCGGCGCCGAATTTTGGCGCGCGGAAGCAAAATTTAAAGCAAAATTCTGCGCACAAGCAAACCCCGTAAATCAAATCATGGAGCAAAAATGAGATATATTTTCGGGCCCGTCGCCTCGC
>CAUPZQ010000022.1:0-39314 GCA_963515915.1 uncultured Campylobacter sp. | reverse complement strand
ATCACACCCCCAATTTAACCGCAGGAATATAGCGCAGGCTCGGCTTCGTGCCGCACTCAGGATGCATGCGCAGGCTGTCTTTTACGCGAAGTAGCTTGCTGATGTGCGAGTTTTCGTCGTTTAGATCGCCAAACACGATCGCCTCGTATCTGCACGCCTCGATGCAGGCCGGCTCGTGACCGTCTTTTAAATTCGTATCCAAGCAAAAGTTGCAGCTCTCCGCGGCTCTTGTTTCGTGATTTATAAAGCGCACGTCGTAAGGACAGGCTACGATGCAGTATTTACAGGCGATGCAATCATCGGTGTTCATCGTCGTGATGCCGGTTTTTTCGTCCTTGTGGCAGGCTTTTGTCGGGCAGACATTCACGCACGGCGCGTCCTCGCACTGCTGACAAGAAACCCTGACGTAGCGTTTTTCTTTTAAATTTAGCGGATCTGTTTTATCCTGGATAAAAAGCCTCATTTGACCTTTCGGAACCAAATTTACCTTTTTACAGGCTATCTCGCAGTCAGTGCAGCCCACGCATTTATTCTGATCGAATATCATGCCGTAGTGCGGCTTTTTCGGCTCTTGCTTTTGAACGCTCGCATTTGCGTCCTGCGCGCTTTTATCCGCGCTGTTTTGCGCGAGTAAGCTTGAGGCGATTGCGCCAAGCCCCAAAGAGCCTAGTGCGGCGGATTTTATAAAATTTCTTCTTTGCTTTTGCATATTCTCCTCCGACTAAATTTAAGCAAAACTACTTTGTTTTATTCGCGTCGTGAAAGCTTTTAGCCTCGCTCTCGCTAAGCTTTTTTGCCGCATCGGCAAGCTCGCCGGGCTTTAAAACTTTTAGTAATTCGGCTTCAAAAATCACCACAGAACCCGCAGGAATTCTATCTACGTCCACGTTGCCGTAGGCTAAATTACTAGGGATTGTAAATTTATATTTCGAGCCCGTATTCATCAAAAGCAATCCCTCGCGCAATCCGTCGATTAAGCCTATCATAGAAAGATGCGCCGGAATTTTAGATGCGAAAGTATCGTCAAATACACTACCATTCGTCAAATACGCCTTGTAGTTCATCACCACTACGCTCTCAGGCTTTGGCTTTTCGCCCATGCCTAGCTTTAGAATTTCATATTGAAGACCGGATTTTGTGGTTTTAACGTCCGGATTTTTGGCATTTTTCGCCATAAATTCCTTGCCCGCTTTTAAATTTTTATCAAGCTCCGCTTTGGAATTTGTTTCTACGATCTTATTTAGTTTATCGGCTCTTTGATTCAAAAGCGCAATAATTTCCTCATCTTTTAGCTTCTGCTGCTTTTTAAGAGCGTCCAAAAACCCCTCTATCACCGCATCTAAGTCGTACTTGACGCCTAATGCGGCTTGTGAATGCAGCTGGTTTGAAACATAGCTTCCGGTAGAAGCTCCGATGCTATAAGATTCTTTTTGTTCTTGCGTAGTTAAATTCGCGCCCAACGCGCAGCTTGCCAAAATGATAGGCAAGAAAATTTTTAGTCTTTTTTGCATACATTTGCCTTTTAAATTTCGGAGCCGCGAGCTTACGCGACCCCGAAAGAATTATAAATTATTATTTAGAATTCTTTGAGCCTCTTTGATATACTCTTTAGCGGCTTCTAGCCTTTGCTTAGTATATTTAAAGCCATGCATTCCCCATGAGCCGTCTTTTTCGATAAGATCGACGGTGTCTTGAGCTTTTTCTATTAGCTCATAGACGCGAGTTTTATCGCTGGAGTTAAGCTTTTTGGTCTCAAGGATAGAGTAAATTCCTTGAATACCGATCTTAACTTGCGAGAAGTCGCTCTTAATCGGAGTTTGCCAGCCCATAACCTCATCGTAAACCTGCTTTTGGTTCTTGAAGTGAAGCGTCTCTTTTAGCTCGGAAACGACAGGGCTGTGGCAGCCTTTGGTATCTTGCATATCTTTATCCGCCCAAGATGTTCGTGCGCACGACCACATAAGATCGACGAAATTTCGTCCATCTTTATTTCTTTGGAAGTGCCAATCTTTCGCATCTCTTGGACCTTTAGCGGCATCGCCTGCGACTAGAGATTTTCTAGCAGGATCGATGTCGATCTTCCAGATGTGAGATCTTCTTTGAGTATCGAATCCCGCGTTGTCTTGGAACTGAATAGCGTAGAAGTTCTCGCAGCTCATCATAAACGGCATGTGGCAAGATGCGCAGGTGTTGTCTTTATGCGTATCGGCTCTTGCGGCGATATAGGCTTGCTCTTGGTGGCAATCTTTGCACTCTTTTGTGATCTTAGGCTTTGTATAAAACGCGCTCAAATAGCCCTGCTCTGAGTTATAATTTACGCCCTTGACGGTTTTATCGCCAACTACCGGTCCGGTATTATCATGCGGATCGTGGCAGGTTACGCAGCGCATACCCTTCTCGTAGTGAGCGGTAAAGTAGGACTGAGAGCCTTCAGAGCCACAGCCTGGACCCATGGATTTAAATTTAGAGCTAAGAGATAGATCGGGATTTCCGTTGTTTAGCGGATTAGCACGAGCTAAATCAGGGCTATAGTTAAATCTTTGGTGGCAGCGTTCGCAGTTTGAGGTTCTAAAATTTGTAGCGCCGTCAAGGTGACCGCCCGCTCCATGACACTCTTCGCAGGTGATACCCTTGGAGATAGTGTGCTTTTGAAGCTCTTTTGCGTTACCCAAAGCAGCATAGAATTCTTTTTTAGTTTTAAAATCAAATTTGAATGGGTGGCAGACCTCGCAATACGAGCTGTTTGCTTGGAAAAACATCGATTTTTTGTATTTCGCAGCATACGATGCAAGACCTCTTACGTAACCGCCGTTATCGCCGTATTCCTCAAGCGTGCCTGGGAATTCCGGAACGATCTTTTTAATCTTTTTGACCGTCTCATCGTCTAAATTTAACGCCCAAGTCCTTTGGAATTGGTTTCCGCCGGCTACGATCTGACCGGTACCATCTCGTAGCAAACCGCCCTCTACGTGATAGGTTCCGCGTAGAAGCCATGCATCTACGTAGCCGAATTTTGTCCTTAGATGCCCCACAGTCGCATAAATTACGTCAGGGGTAATACCTTTTGGAAGGATCGACGCCGTATCTGGGCTAAATACAGGATCGGTTAGGTTGTTATTAACCTCCGGGTGCTCGCCCGGGAAGCGGATAGTAGTGGCGTGGCGCGATCTGCTCCATGTCTCATACTGCGCAGGGTGGCACTCGCCGCATTTTTCAGGGCCTATGAATTTATTCGGAAATTGCAAAGAAGATCCTGCAGGGATTCTATACATCATAGAGCTATAGCCCTTGCCGTCGTCTCTTTTGCTAGCCTTTGAAAAGTCAAATCCATGCCCTTCCGCAAGCCACTCCAAACCTCGGTCGTGTACATCCATCTTACCGACCGTCTTGCCGCCGTATTTGGTAAAAATCGGGTGGTTTTTAAATAGCCAGTCATACATCTCTCGCTCTTCTACGACGTAGTCCTGCAAGGATATGACGCCTCTGCTTTGCAACGTGCCCTTAGGATTTGCGATGACGTCGCGCGATTTTTGCGACATTTCCATCTCATGCCCCATGCCTTCATCAGCACAGGCTCCTGCGGCAAAAATGCTAATACAGGCTAGCGCGCCGAGTAGCATCTTATTCCATTTTTTCATGGCTCCTCCTTTGAAAATCGAAATTTTAAATTAGCAAAGTTCTACGCTCGAAATAATATCAACAAAAAAGGGTGAAAAAGGGAGAAATTTAATGAAGTCTAAATTTAACGAAAAGATATCGTAAATATCGCGCCTTCGTCGGAATTTGCAGCGCTTATGCTCCCTCCGTTTTTTTCGATTATCATCTTGCTCATATATAGCCCGAGCCCACTGCCCTGCTGTTTTGTCGTAAAGTGCGGCTCAAAAATTTTATCTAACTGCGCTTCGTCGATGCGGCTTGCGTTATTTTCGATCGTGATTACTCGCTCGCCCTGCTTTAAAAATGAGTGAATTTTAATCTCGCGCCGTTTAAGCGGCACGTCCAAAAACGCCTCTTTTGCGTTGTTTATGATGTTTATTAGCACCTGGATGAGCTCGTTTACGTTGCCATAAAGCGTGAAATTTTCCTCTATCCGCACGCTTATGTCGATGACGTGCTTTTTAAGCGAGGCATTTAAAATTTTACGCGCCTGCTCGATCGCTTCGCTGGCGTTAAATTCTTTCTTCGGCATATTCGGATTGAAGAAATTTTTAAAATCTTCGATCGTATCGCTCATAAATTTCACCTGCTCGCCCGCGTCTCTAATTCCGCCTTCGAGCCTTTCTTTTGAGAGCTTGCCGCGATCGTTGTAAAGCTCTAAATTTATGAGCGTGGAGCTGATCTGCGATAGCGGCTGACGCCACTGATGCGAGATATTGCCGATCATCTCGCCCATGAGCGCGAGGCGGCTTTGATTTATCAGTAAAAGCTGCGTTTGCATCTTTAAAGTCGCGTTTTTTTTGTGAATTTTATAGATACAAAATATACAGATCAAAAACACTGCAAGCAAGCTTAGGCCGCTAACGACAAACTCTTTGGTGTGATAGAGCAGAATGCTTTTTATCGGAATTTTAAAGCTTATCATCGCGATCGTATCGCCTAGACCGCCTTTGAAATTCCCCACATCGCCGTAGAGCTCTTGCATCTTTTTAGGTGCTGCGTTGATGCTGTGGCACTCGGTGCACGAAGGCTGGGAGTTTGTTATCGGCAGGCTCAAAAGATACGAGGCGCCACCTTTATCATAGATGACTCTGGAGTATTCTTTATATCTGTTTTCTTTAAAGCCCTCTAAAATTTCATTCTCAAACTCGCTTCCCTCGTGTTCGGGATTGAGCGGATCGGTAGCGACGAGCTTGTAGTCGTAGTTAATGTGATTTTTGGCGAGCTGAATTTTATAAATTTCGCGCGTTATGTAGGTCGAGGACATCAGCCTCGGATCGAAAAAATCCTCGCTTAGAAGCTTTTTTTCTTTAAGCTCGCTTATTAGCGGGCGCTGCACGGTCGAGACGTAATCGCGCACCGCATTCATCGTATCTAGGATATAAAACGCCTCGCGCCTCGTGTCCTTTAGCGCAAGCTCGCGGTAGAAGTTAAAAACCAAAGCCGTAATTACAATATATAGCAGCACAAAAACCGCTACGATAAATTTAAATTTATACTTCAAAGAGATACCCCACCGCATATAAATTTTTGATCACGTCCTTGCCGATCTTGCGGCGCAGCTCTTTGACGATCGCCTTGATCGCCTCCTTGCTGGGCTGCTCGAACTCCCACATATAATCAAATAGCTGCTCGTAGGTTACGGTTTGATTTTTGCGCGCCAAGAAGTACTCCAAAAGCTTGCTCTCGCTTTTGGAAAGATGACAGGCGCTGTCTTTGACGTAGATGATCTTTTTGGCAAAATCATACTTCAGCTCATCGTTTATACTCAATATCGGCGCGTGATTTATCAGCTCCGCAGCGACGTCTTGCAGCGCCTTTATAAACGAGCTTTTATCGTACGGCTTAGGCAGATACCTAGTGATCTTAAGCTCCACCGCCCGCCACAGATACTCCTGCTCGGTGTGGCTCGAAAGTATCACGATCGGCACTGAGATGCCGGCAGCTCGGATTTTTTTAACGACCTCTAGCCCGTCCATATGCGGCACGCCGATATCAAAAACCAGCGCGTCGTACGAGCCGCTCATCGCCTCATCGAGCGCCTCCAGCCCGTCCTTAACTCCCACTACTTCGCCAAAAAACAGCTGTAGCGATTCGATTATATTTTTTAAAATCCCGGGCTCGTCCTCTAGGCAAAGAACCCTTTTATTGGACAAAACATCCAATAATTCGTAATCTTGCATACTCTATCCCCTCCAAGTTTAGCGCATTTCATTCTTAATCGTCTCTTAAAATATAACTAGACTTAGATTATATAAATTTAGCATTAAATCAACGTTAAAAATATACCAAAACGGTTTGCACGTAAATTTAAACCTCAAACCGCCTATGTGCGAGCTTTGTGCCTGCATAAGTCGGCTCAAAAGATCACAAGAACGTAAAAAGGTGGGGCGATAAGCTTGATATTAAATTTTACCGCCTCGCAGGCGGCATATGAAAGGCAGTAAAATTTTATTTGAGAGGTGCTTGCATATGCATTTCACAGACAAAGGCAATCAAATCATAAAGATCTATCAGCTCCACAGCTCGGCGGGATAGAATTTTAAAATTTAGTCCAAGCTGAGCATGCTAAAGTTAATGTGAATGCTCCATCTTTGAGTGATCCATGTTCTCCATCGAGCCATGATTCATATGCGAATGATCCATCCCCTCCATCGAACCCATATCGTGGCTCATCCCGCTCATCGAGCCATGATCCATCATAGAATGATTCATGCCGCTCATACCTGGATCGGTCATTCCAAAAATCATCGCGATGTGTCCTAGCACCAAAAATACAATCAGCGCCAAGAAATGAAATTTAAGCCTAGCTCTAAATTCCGCTCCTTTTGCGATAACTCCTAGCTCCAAAAGTAGCAGCACCAGCGCAGGCAGCGCCGCCGCTACGTATGCCGCCAAAGCTAAGGCGTCCGCAGCGCCACGTAAATGAATGACGGGCAAAATTTTAACCGCTACGTAAATGATTAATATCGTAAAATAAGCGCCGAGAATGATGCTAAGGCATCTATTGATTTTTAGAGCCAAAGAGCCCTTCTGCGCGTGGTACAAGCTAAAAAATTCGCTCGCTACTATCGCTTCTGCTAAGCCCATCGGCACCGCCATAAATAAAATCAAATTCCACGGCTGATTTGCCATCAAAAGTTCCATGTAATTCGTCATTGCCATGTTTTCTCCTTATTTTGGTTTAAAGGGCGTAATTCTAGCAGCTTTCGGTAAAAAATTTTAAAACAATAAATAAGATTAAGTGCGCCTTTAATCTTATCTTTCTGCAAAATGATTTGAGCTGCGTCTTAAAACTCGCTCACAAATATTAAATTTTAATCTCGCCTCGCACGCCGCCTCTTCGTATCTAACGCAAAATTTAGAAAATTTATATTTGCAGATGCAGATACATTAAATTTATCCGAAACGCTTTAAATTCCGCAAAATTTCAGTTTTACAAAGATAAAATTACAAAATTTTTTTAAAAGGATTTAAAATGAAAAACTCCCTCTTGTTCGCCTGCGCAGCGTTATTTATATGCGCTTGCTCCGCTCCAGAGCAGCCAAAGCCAGGCGTTTCGCATTGCAGCGAGCCTAAAATGGACGAGGCGTCGCATCAGATGATTCAAATTTGCGGCGAAAGCGAGGATCCGCAAATCGAAAATATGCAGTGCAACGAAAACGGACTTTGCTTCGGCACCGCAAAAATCAGATAGCCGAAGCGTCTTGCGGGTGCCAGCGCTAAATTTAACTATTTTAAAGCCGAAACCGAACGCCCGCAAGCGGTCTAGGCCACGCTTTAAAATTTCGCCCGCAATTTAAATTTAGACCCGCTTCACGCGCTGATGCATTTTATCTATCTTATTTTTAGCTGCGTCCGCCGATTGATCGAGCTGCTCTTGGCGCGATGAAATTTTAAAATTTCATCGCCAAGCACGGCGCGTAATTAGGATTTAAAAGCAAACGCGGCTCAAATTTTATAAGTTTAAAATTTTAAAGCGGCATGCAATTTAAAATTTTACGCTTCTTGAATGCTGGCGGTGCAAAATTTCGCGCCAGCTCAAAATCCGCGCTAGAAGATTTTGTGCCGCTGCAAAATTTCTAGATCACAACTCCGCTCGGTAGAATTTTTAGCGGTGCAGAAGGGGACGCAAAATCTGCGCCGTATAATCCCACGCGGATCGCACCCGCCCAAATTCCTATGCCGCACGCCGAGACTCATAATCTAATCTCGTTACAAGATCGCTTGCAAAATGGCGCGGCATCATTAGTCGTATAACCGCAGCACAGTTTTACTCGCTGCGTAGCCGAGGTTCGTAGCTGCAATGCTAAAAGCGCAAAATTCTTTGCCGTGCGGTAGGAGTTCTCAGAGCAAAAAAGGCGCGGCATCCTCTACCGACGGTGCGAGTTTATAGTCTCTAACTCGCACCTTAAAATTCCGCTTCAAACTCATTGCTTAAAATTTCGTCTCAAAAAAATCGCGTATGAGAAATTCCGCTTTATCTTTACGGCTTAAAATTTCGTACGGATTGCACCGAGCAAAATCTCGTCACTGCGCGACGCAAGCTTAAAATTTCAGCGGTGAGCTCGTAGCGATATTAAATTATGCTTCATTATTACGACTTAAATTCTATCACAAGCCCGCAGATTTAAAATTTTACTTCAAACGACGCCGTGAAATTTCTACCCTCCCTAGGCACATATCTCTCGATACCTACGCCGCTTGTCGCTTAACGGCAACGCTATTCTTTGCCGATAGAAATTTCGCGCACAGGGCGCCTGCCACAGCGCATAGAAAATAAAGCGCGCCTCTTGCATAATTGCAGCCTCTAGGAAATTTTTAAGTGACCGCAAAATTTTAAAATTTGAAAGTAGCCTGTCATTAAGCTGATTTTTATAAATTTGGATTTGCTTTGCAGTGCGCAATCTGGTGAGCAAGGCGCAACTATAAGTTACGCAGCTAGCTTTACGCCAGCTGCTTAAACATTTCGATCTGCTCCTTCGTAAGCTCGATCAAATCATCGTTTGCGTATTTAAGCGATGTCTCCAGACTTGCGATGAGCTCCTTACGGACGAAGCTCACGCTAAAAAGCGTCGCCCAAAATCGCGCTCCGCTGCCCGTGCTCGGATCTTCCAAGACCGCTCTAAGCGCAGCTACCGCAGCAGCATCGTCCACCGCGCCCAATACCTCGTCCACGAGCGGATATTCACCTGCGCCGTCGCCCTCGTTTAGCGAGCGCAAAAGCGGCTCAAGCGCCTCGTTGCAGGGATTATCACGCAAAAACTCCCGTACCGCGCGAAACTCTGCCACGAGCTGATCCGAAAGCTGCGCAGGCATCGGCTGATGAAGTCTCAAAAAGTCTAATGCCGTTTGCTTGTCCATAAAATTCCTTTTAAATGATATGCGCGATTGTAGCTAATTTTGGATTGCAAAGAGATAAATTTACTCTAATTTATCAGCTACTTCCGTCATAAATTCTCAATAATCTTAAATAATTAGATAGTGATTTTGTAGTGGCTTTTAGGGGCGATTTTCGATGGGCTTTGCGCGGATTACAAAATAAAAATTCCAAAATTTTATCCAAACAAAAAAGCCCCTGCGAAGTGCAGGGGCTTACAAGCTTGATCTGTTTAGTCCGGCAAAATTTAGCAGACTAAGAAGGATTATTCCTCGATCTTGCCGGTTTTGATGCGGCGCTCGTAGATTTCGCGCATCTCTCTGATGTCATTTTTGACCTCGAATGCGCCGTGCCAATGCGAATAATCAGGTCCGCCCATTAGCGCGCCTTGGCGCATTCTGCGACCCTCGTGGTGCCATGAAACATAGTAGATTCGCTGGAACGCATCCGCCCAAGGATCGTCTTTTAGAAGTTTCTTTTCCTTAAGCTCTTTTAGCATCTTAGTCGCTTCGTCGTTGTAAACGTTATATAGAAGTACCTGCTTATCGCCCATCTCGAAGAAATTATTCGTGTGGGTCTTGGCGTGGCATTCTTTGCAGACTTGCTTCATCTCCGCGCGCGCCGCCTCAGGACCGTTTAGGTTACCCGCCAAAGGATTGCCGACATTTAGTTTGCCGGTATTTAAAAACTCGCTTACCGCGGTCTCATTACCGCCGGTTCGTAGATTGCTCTTAGGCTGCCACAAATTCCACTTCAAGCGTTGAGATACGTTGTGAGTAGAGTTTAGATCGCCCACACCGCCGCTCATATGGCAGGTCGCGCATGTAGGAGCGCGGTAGTCAGGAACCGCCCAAGTACCAGGAGCGCTGTCAAATTTCCACTCATTGCCTTCAGCGTTAAATACGTGTCCGTGCATTGAGTTGTTGTAAATTTCGATATCCGGATGATCAGGTCCTAAGTGGCAAGATGCGCAAGCAGCGGGCTTACGAGCTTCGGCAATCGAAAATTTATGACTCGAGTGACATGATTTGCATCCGCCTACACCACCGTCCGGATAAACCGTACCGATGCCATATGTAGGCCAGGTTTCTTTGGTTGGCTTGTTATGCTCATCCATTTTAACGACGACGCCGTGGCATTGAGAGCAGCCGGTAATATCAGGCGCGTGTTTAAGATCAGGGATATCACGTCCTTCGTAGTGATACATTAGATCAACCATTCCTTTATTGGCTTGCATCTGCATAGCGCCTCTTGTGTGACCGCTATTTTCAAACTCTTTAACCTCGTTACTGTGGCATTTGGCACAGGTTTTAGGGCTAACTAGCACCGAAATATGATTATCTGTGTCTTTCGGGTGCGGCTCTTTAGCTGCCATAGGGCTATCTGCTGGCTGCGAGTGGCAGTCGGTACAGCTAACGCCTACGTGAGCGTGGCGGCTCATCTTCCAATCCGCAACGACGCCCGGAGTTTTTTCGGCATGGCACTCAACGCAGCGTCTAGCTAGCGGCGTAAGCTGCCTATTTACCTTTAAATTCTTCGTAAGACTAACGTTTACGGAATTGCTTACGTTCGCGTCCGACGCGGACATATTCGCATGCTGCGCGGGCATTTCTGCGAATGCAAACGATGCGATACAGGCTATTAAAATAGCGACTTTTTTTAGCATTGCTTCTCCTTTACTTGGTTTTGTTATTTTCTAGGTTGTATTTATCCCAATATTTGGTGATCTCTATACCCATATTTTTGTGACCGACATTTTCGTGGCACTGCACGCAGGTTTTGCCGGTAGTGCCCGCAAAATAATCCCTATGCGCAAGCCAGGCTTTATTTACTTGATTATTCTGCTCTTTTAAATTTCGATGGCAGCTTAGACAGCCGCTTTCATAAACGAAATGATTTCGCTCCTTGCGTTTTTCTTGCCAGTCGATCTTATCGGCATCGGTAAAGACCGTCTTGTAGACATCATTTGCGGAGGTCAAAGCCTTAGTCCAAAGATACATAAAGGTATTTTCATGAGAGACGTGACAGGCGACGCAATCAGCTTTGAAGCCTTGCGGGTTATTGCCGCCGTGAACGTCATTGTGAAAGGCGTTTGCCATCGGCTGCATCGTATGACAGGATACGCAGAATTTATCGGTGCCCGTAAGGTGAACCATCTCCGCAATCCCAAGAGAAAGTATCATTCCTATAAGCACACAAGCGCCCACGAGCAGCACAAGAGTTTTCTTTTTCATAGGTTTCCTTGATTTTAAAATTTCTTCGCAAAATTTTTAGTATTTGATAATTCGAAAAGTGGTATTTTTTTATAAAAAGATTAAAAACCGCTTATTTTCTAGCCTTTTGTTAAAATTTATTAAATGAAGATAAAATTTTAAACTAAGTTTTTAGTTTAACGGAATATAATCCATTAAAATTTCAATACAAGGAGAGATCATGAAAACGATCCAAGCGGATGAAATTACCAAAGTAGTCAGCGAGCTTTGCAAAAAAGCCTGTTATCACGTCACGCCAGATATGCGCGCGGCATTTGAGAAGGCGCGCGAGAACGAGACTTCGTCCATCGGCAAAGATATCTTAGGCAAGCTATTGCAAAATGCCGATTTGGCGGCGAAAGAAGTCGCGCCGATCTGCCAAGATACCGGTATGACGGTGGTTTTTGTCGAACTCGGTCAGGACGTGCATATCGAGGGCGGATATCTGGAGGATGCTATCAACGCAGGCGTTGCAGACGGCTACGTAGGCGGCTATCTACGCAAATCCGTGGTCGCAGAGCCGCTTTTTGAGCGAAAAAACACCACGAACAATACTCCCGCGGTCATCAATACCCGCATCGTCCCCGGAGATAAACTTAAGATCAAAGTCGCCCCAAAAGGCTTCGGTAGTGAAAACAAATCGGTGCTAAAAATGCTCGTTCCCGCAGACGGCATCGAAGGGGTAAAAAAGGTATTTTTAGAGGCGGTCAAATACGCAGGCCCTAACGCCTGTCCTCCGATGGTCGTAGGTGTTGGTATCGGCGGCACGATGGATAAGGCGGCGCTTTTAGCCAAGCAAGCCGCGGTTCGCTCGATCGACAGCAGAAATCCCGACGAGCGCTACGCCAAGCTAGAGGATGAATTATTGGAGATGGCACGCGCTACTGGCGTCGGTCCGCAGGGCTTGGGCGGCATAAATACCGCCGTTAAGGTAAATGTAGAGTGGTATCCGACCCACATAGCGGGGCTTCCGGTCGCCGTTAATATCAACTGCCACGCGGCTCGCCATGCCGACGCTGAACTATAAGGAGGAAATCATGTCAGAAGTTAAAAGAATTACCGCACCTTTCGATAAAAGCGTAGTAAAAAGCCTAAAGGCGGGCGATAACGTCCTAATCAGCGGCACCATCATCGCAGCTCGCGATGCCGCGCACAAGGCTCTAACCGAAACCCTCGCTCGCGGCGAGAAGCTACCCGTAAACTTAGCCGGCGAGACGATATATTATCTGGGGCCGACTCCTGCTAAACCCGGTCAGGCAATCGGTGCTGCAGGACCTACGACTAGCGGACGCATGGATAAATATACTCCTACGATGATAAACGAAGTAGGCATCAACGGCATGATCGGCAAGGGCTACCGCAGCGACGCCGTCGTCGAGGCGATGAAAAAATCGGGCTGCGTCTATATGGTCGCCATCGGCGGCGCGGGCGCGCTGATTAGCCAAAGTATTAAAAAATACGAAGTGCTAGCCTACCCCGAGCTCGGCCCCGAGGCGGTCGCGCGACTTACGGTCGAGGACTTCCCAGCTATCGTAGCGATCGACAGCGAGGGCAATAACTTCTACGAAGTAGGTCAGGCGCCTTATAGAAAAATCTAAATTTTGCTAGCGGCGTCCGCGCAGTGCTTTTGCGGCGCGGGCGTTCGTAAATTTCGCGACATTCGCTCAGGCGCTCGTAAATTTTGCGGCATAAACTACGGCGTTTATTTCGCGAAATTTTACGGCTCGACGCAGTGAAATTTTATAGCGAAATTTAAATCGCGTCCGTAAAATTTTATCTCTCTTACGGCACGGAATTTTTAAAATTTCGCGCCGCTTAAATTTCTACAGAAATTCCGCCTTCGCTCCATTTAAACAATCAGCCGCTAAAATTTAATCGCAAATTTATCCAAGTCTAAATTTTAAAATTTCGTCGCCGTTCGTAAGCAAATTTAAAGCCCGCAGGCGTCATAATCCATCTTAAATTTAAAAGGGGCAAAATGAGCGCAAGCGAGCTGGAGCAGATCAGACTAGGGCTTTTGTATAAGGCGAAAAGAAATACGATCTTAGCGGCGGCGTGCATGCTCGGCTACAGCGCGTTTTTGTTATACAAGCTACGCGACGGAGGAGGCATGGCGGATTTGTTGCCGTTTATAGGATTATTCGCGGTTGTTCTTATAGTAGCCGTTTTGTGCGATGAAAGCTCCATAAAAGCTAAGATAATCTATGCTGCCTGCCTTTTTGCTATGAGCCTATTTCTAAACGATTTACAAAATCGCCCCACGATTTCCAAATATATCTTACTCGCGATTATAACTTTAATCTTGGCTGCTTCTAGCTTATTCGTATTGTTTAGAGGCTTTAAACAAGATTATTCGGTAAAATTTCAGTGCGCTTTTAAAGAGCACTATCTAATGCCTTATTTCAAGGCGTTCGGCTATCGATACGATATTGGAGGCAGTATCGATCCCGCCAAGCTTAAGCTCTCGGGGCTCTTTTTTCGATTAGATAAATTCAAAGGCGGCAACGACAGGGTCTCGGGCGTTTATGACGGCGTGAAGTTCGCATTTTGCGACGTGAGCTTATTTAATAGAATTTTGGAAAGCGAAATCCTCGGCACCTTTTTCTACGCGGAATTTAACAAACGCATAAGTGCCAAAACCCTGATTTTTCCCGCTCGCGCCGGCGCGCCGAACACCCTCGGGCTAAAAAAGATCGATATGGACGATGCGGAGTTTAACGCCGCCTTCGCCGTGTATTGCGAGGACGCGACGGGCGCGATGTATATTCTAACGCCCGCCTTTATGCGGAGGCTCTTGCGCTTCGCAGGCGCCGTAGCCGCGCCCGTTAGTCTTAGCTTTTTAGATAGCAAAATTTATATTTTCGTAAATACGGGGCGCGACAATTTCGAGCCCGACATCGACGAAAGCGTGCTACGCCGCGACCCTGCCGCGCAGCTCAAGCGCGAGCTTTCGCACTTTTTAGCGATCGTAAAAAACCTAAAACTAAACGAAAGAATTTGGAGCTAGCGGGCGGCTCGCCGTGGCTTTGCGTGTCACAGCCTCGCGCACTATAGCTTCACACGCCGTGCTGCGGTTTCGCGTGCTTTGAAATTTGAAATTTTAAAATTTTGCTTTTCGATTTCGTGCTTTGGAATTTTAAGGCGCGTAAAATTCCGCGCGTTTTGAAATTTAAAATTTTAATCCACACTGCGAAATTCTGCACCGTAAAATTTGAAATCCTGAAAATAAAATCCGCGCCTTGAAATTTTACGCTTTGAAATTTAGAATTTTAAAATTTCGCAGCCGAAATCTTACGCGCCTGAAATTTGAAATTTTGTCGCGCCTTAAAATTTAGCGCACCCGCCAAGCATCACGGTACCCATCAAAGCCCCTGCGCGCTAGAGGGCGCGACTAACTCCCCTATAATTTTACCGGGCTCGCAATGAATTATTTTACTCTCTATCGTAAATTTTTCGCCGTCAAATTTAAAGTATTGATATTCATCGACAAGCTCGCCGTCCGGGTATTTATCGCTATATTTTACCTTAAGAGCGCCCAGTATGCCGTTTTCAAAGGTCAAAAACGTCCTTTTAGCGTATTTATTCTTTATCTCGTCACTGCCGTCTAAATATGAGAAAAAATCATATTCTATGCCGAATCGAGCGGAGTCGTGCGGCGGCGGCACCAAAGAGCTCCTTTTAGAGCAGTCGCAATCTCCGCCGCATGAACGGACGTAGTGGAATATATTCGCTAGGTTTATACCCGCTTCGCTTGCTTCTACCGCCCAAAATTCGTCGTTTGTGAGTTTAGTAGAGCCCTTTGATCCTCCGTAAATAAGATATAGATTTTCTTTAACTTTAAAAACTTTTATCACTCGATCGCCGCCCCATGCGGTACCGACTGCCCAATCGCCGCAGGCGCAATCCCGCCTGCCGCCAAGAACGCATTCTTGCAGCTGCTGCGCACCTTCGTCTGCAAAATCCATAATGAAATTTTGCCCGCCGCTTACGTATTGATACGCTACGTAGCTCGCGCCCATCGTGCCGCCGGTGCTGATATCTACCGAATATGCCCGAAACTTGCCGTCCTGCGAGATCGCCATATTCGGGGCGAACCTCAAGGATTTTAAAATTTGAGGCGCTCTCTCGCCCGCGCTTTGCAAAAACTCCATAAACGCAGCCCTTAACCTAACGATGCTCTCGCAAGGCGTACCATCGGGGCGATGCCTGGCTTCATCGATTTCTTTCAGCGCCGCGTCTAAATTTGCCGTTAAAATTTCTAGGTTTTGATCCTTTTGAGCGCTGTTTGCACCTTCTGCCAAAGCGGGCGCTGCCTCGGCGAACATGAAGCTTAATAAGCACAAAAACGAGATTAAAATTTTCAAGTCGCATCCTTTAAATCTTTGATTTTCGCTAGATTATAGCGCAAATTTGCGCCGCGCGAGATTTGGATTTAGAATTTGCGCCCTCAATTTAAAATACAAATCCGCTCGCTGCGGAATTCTGCGAAATTTAGAAATTTGAAATTCCTTGAAGTTGCAAAATTCCGCGAGGCTGCCGTTTGAAATTCGCCTTTCAAAGCATAAGGCTAAGCAGCAGCAAAAATCCGATGAAGCTTAGGGCGTTGCCGAAGGAGCCGCCGATGTGATCGCCGAGCCACGTCAGCACGAGCGCGCCGCCCAAACGCAGACCTATTTGTAGCGCCACGCCCGCGATAAAATCTATCACGCGCCGAAGCCCGCTGCGCGTATCGCCGAGCTCGCTGCCGCGGCTTTGATTCCATAGTCCGCTTACGCGGTAGTCTTTGTAGCGGGCGCGAAGAATATCGCCGTTTTGCAGCTCAAAGCTCTGCGAGGCGTTCTTTGTCTTAGCGGGCGCCGAAACTTCGGCGGAGCGGACGGAATTTATAGAATTTGCTACGCTAGTAGAATTTACAGAGCTTGCGGAATTCGCTGATTTCGCAAAATTTTTAACGCTCGCAGAATTTTCTGCGTTTAAATTCTTAAATTTCGCAGAATTTTTGCCGTCCGCAAGCTCCGCTAAATTTTGATCCGCGCGTAGCGCGCTGGAGACGATACGCCGCTTGCTATCGCCCGATAAATATAGCCCGTCCAGCGCGAAGCCATAGTAATAAACGTCGCCGCTTCGCAGCACGCGCACGCCGCTAGCATAGCCCTCCGCTTCGCCGCTTCGCTTGGGCTCTTTGAAGTGCGGAAGCGCTGCGAATATGTGCCCGAACTTTGCGGCGCGCCAGTCTCTTCGCATAAACTTAAAGCTGCAATACGCAAAAGGCGCGAGGATGAGCAGGGCTAGCAGTCCGGCAGGAGCCCTTGCATCAAAGATAAAGATTATGCAGTAGATGCTCATCGCGGTCAGCGCTACGCCGAAGGCTGCAAATATTGCGGCGAGCGCCGTGCTACCAGCGTCCTTCCAGCGCTGCGCGCCTAGGCTTAGATTAACGAAATCTAGTGGAAGGGCGGAAGCAATGGAGTTTACCGAAGCGCCGTCACGGCTCTCGCGAGTAGAATTTAAAGAGAGGGAGCCGCTTAAATCTTTGCAATTCAAACTCGAAGTATAAAGTTCCGTATTAGCGTTCGCCTGCTCGTTAAAGCCTTCGTGGATCAGGCTCAAAGCGGCGGAATTTATACCGCTGCGATCTTTGTCCGATAAATCAGATGCTGTAGAATTTTGGCGCGCACTTGCCGCCGTATCGCTATATGCGTCGCAGTCTAAATTTGTGGCAGTGGAATTTTTGCTACTTGGAGTTTCGCAGATAGAGCGTGGCTCGGAATTTTCGCCGCTTAAATAGGCGCCACTTAAAGCGCTGCGGCGGGAATTTAAGCCCCCCAAAGCCTCGCAGCCGGAATTTGAGCTTAAAGCCTCATATATCACCGCCATCTCGTCGCTCTCGCGTATCGGAAGATAAAGTCCGTCGCGCTTTAAGTCCAAATTTCCCGCAAAGCGCAAGCCCTCCAGCGTAAAGCTAAATTTAGCCGCACCTGCAGGCGCGGGCTCTAGCTTGAAATCCCTGGCCGTGCCGCGAGCAAGCTTGATACGTCGCGGCGAAAGAAATTTAGCAAAGCCAATGCGCGCCTTTCAGATCTCGCAAAATTTCGCCCCTCTATTTCGCGGCGGATTTTTTACGGATCTGGATATTAATGAGCTCCACCAGCAGCGAAAACGCCATCGAGAAGTAGATGTAGCCCTTAGGTATGTGAAAGCCCAACCCGTCGGCGACCAGCGAGACGCCTACCAAAATCAAAAATGCAAACGCTAAAATTTTGATCGTCGGGTTTGTGTCCACAAAGCGCGCGATCGCGCCGCTAGCGAGCATCATCACGCCCACGGCGATGATCACTGCGAGGATCATCACGGGCAGGTGCTGCGCCATGCCCACGGCGGTGATGACGCTGTCGAGCGAAAAGATGATGTCTAAAACGGCGATCTGCACGAGCGTGCCGCCGAAGCTCGCCTTGCCGCCGCCGGCGCTATGCTCGTGCGCCTCGCCAGTGGCGCTGGAGTGGATCTCGAGCGTGGATTTGACGAGCAGAAACAATCCGCCGCCGATTAGCACGAGATCGCGTCCGCTAAAATCGCGCGCAAGCACGCTAAATAGCGGTTTGGTTAGCCCCATGATCCAGCTTAGGCTAAGAAGTAGCAGTATGCGCGTGAACATCGCAAGCGCAAGCCCGATTATACGGGCGCGCCCGCGCTGCGCCTCGGGCAATCTGCCGCACAAAATCGCGATAAAGATGATATTGTCGATGCCAAGCACGATCTCAAGCCCCGTGAGCGTCGCCAGGCTGATCCATGCCTCGGGTGAGGCGATCCATTCAAACATCGGTTTCCTTTGGGTGAAAATTTAAGCCGTGATGATAGCGAAAGTTTGGTTAAAATTTCTAAATTTTACCGCCTTCGTGCGCGAAACTGCGCGGGGAATTTCGGCGATGCGATGCGGACGGGCTATCTTGGAATTTTACCGCAAGACTATTTCGCTAAAAGGCGCAAAGCGCCGCATGCGCGGTAGAATTGCGACGCGTGAAATTTCGTGGATTGAGAGAACGGAATTTTGGCGGCGGAATTTTAAAATTTAGGCTATAAATTTACCCGTTTTTAAGCAGGGGGGGGGGTAGCATTATTTTCTAGAAAATTTACCTCAAGGAGTTAAAGATGAAATATGCACTAGGTGTCGCGCTTGCGACGTTGATTTTTACGGGATGCGGCGCGGACGAAGTAGAGCTCGTGAAAAACTACACTCTGCCCGATTTTAAGTCGATGAGTATCGGCACGGCGATCGAGGGCTCGAAAATGTGTAAAAATATCACGTGGAGCAAAGAGGAAAACGGCGGATTAAAGACGGTCAAAATGGTTTGCGACCTGAATATGGAGAAAGTACTGGCAAATATTATAGAATCAAATAAAAAGCGCGAGCAAGATATGTTGAGCCGTATTTTAGATAGCGCCATGATCTTTTATGGAGGAAAGACTTATGATAAGCAAGATCTGCTTAAGATAGCGAACGAGCATTGCAAAATAAACAATGCGAAATTTCAAGAAACGCTCAAGACTAAAGGGAAAATAGATTATGACGATCAAAAAATGCTAGTTGATTGTGACGATACGTTAAAAGATGAAATACTAAAGCCCGGCGATTCTAGAATTAACAAAACAAATTCTATGGGTGAGATTACGATGTTTTTGAAAGAAGCCGCTTATTTGTCGCAACTAACGCCCGAACAAGAAAAAGCGCAGCTAGGAAAAGCGGCAAAGCTATCATCCTCCACGATTGAGCTAAATTTTGCGGTAAATGCCGACAAGAGCGTAAATCTGTCCGATAAATTTAAATTTACCCAAGACGGCAAAGAAGATTCTAATAATAGAATAAGCTCAAAAAAGATTCTTACGGGCTTCTACGAAAGATAAAAAGACTCTTTATTCGCGGCTAAATTTTGATTAAATTTAAAATTTAGCCGCTTTTTTATATCAAAATTTCATTTAAAATTTTACGCGCAGTTTCAAATTTAAAGCACAATGCCTTCTCGTCGTCAAGGCTAAATTTAATTTAACTTTATTGCGGCGCGCGGGCTAAATTTTTGCTGCGCGGAATTTTAAAATTTATTCGGGCGCGGATAAGCGAGCGAGCCGAGCTTGCGGTTTTAGATAAAATTTCGACCTTATACGGACTCTTTTGTGAGATATGAAAGTGCGGTTAAAATTCTGAGAAGATAGCGAAAAAGTGAATTCCGCCTGGCAAAAACTAACGATTATCGTGTCGGTTGGAATCGGCAAACTTACCTTCAAATATGAGTTTCGGCGCGGTCTGTCGACGGAGCATCAACCGAACAACGGACTTTGCCTCGCTGATCAAGCAGACTTGCTGCCGCGTTAATCAAACAGCGAGGGTTGCAGCGATTTGATCTTGTAGCTTGCACGGTGAAACGGCGTGAGCCCGTACCGCTCGATCGCCGCGATGTGCGTGCGCGAGCCGTAGCCTTTGTTTTGCGCGAAGTCGTATTGCGGGTAGCGCTGCGCGAGCTCATACATCGTGCGGTCGCGCGTGACCTTGGCGAGGATGCTCGCCGCGCTTACTTCGGCGATTTGCGCGTCGGCCTTTACGAGCGTCTGAAGCCCGCGTACGCCGAAGGTTGCGTTGCCGTCGTAGATGATCTGTCCGCTAAAATCCGCAAAATACGCGAGAATCTGCTCAAGCGCCGATTTTAGACATGCGCTGAGTCCGATCTCATCGACCTGTGCGCTTGAAATTTCGACGATTTTGTAGCGCGAGTTTTTGATGATCTGGGCGTAGAGCTCCTCGCGGCGCTTTTCGCTTAGTTTTTTGCTATCGGCAAGTCCCGCGATCTCGCGCTGTAGCACGCAGCCCGCGACGCAAAGCGGACCCGCGAGACAGCCGCGCCCCGCCTCGTCGATGCCGCAAATCTGCCCGCTCACTGCGCATCCTTTCGCACGACTGGCGCGGCGCCGCTTAGCAGGTCGTGTAAGTTCAGCCTGTCTTTGCGAAAGAAGCAGATCAAAAGCCCGACGATGCTAAAGCCTGCAAATACGAAGCACGCAAAGCGAGCTAGCGCCCTAAAAAAGCTTACTTTGCGTCCGCTGCGAACGTCGATGAGGTAAAGCCCAGCGAGCTTGTAGCCCGGCGTCTGGGCACTGCGAGCGTAAAATGCTGCGCAAATCGCGCCGTAAGCAAGCCAGATAAGCGCGATCGCGGCTTGGTTGCGCCACAGAGCTTCCTTTGAGCCCAAGACGAGATAGGTAACGCCGTAGAATAAGGGTATCGCGATGATGAAAAGATCGACGATGAAGGCCTTTACGCGCAGAAAAATCGGCGAAATTTTAGCTTTTTGTTTTGCCATTTTGATCCGTTTTGGATTAAATTTTAAAATTCCGGCGCGCTAAATTTAGAGCCGACAGGATAAAATTTAATCTCGTTGCGGTTTGTTAGCAGCAAATCGGCGCCTAGTTTCCGCGACTGCCGGGCTTGATCGCCTTGCTTCCGGCAGCACAAAGCGGGCAGGTCGCGGGCTCGTAAATTTCAAACTCGAAATTGCCTAGCGCAAAAAACGGTTTATCCGCGGACAGTTTGGCGCCAGCCTTAGCGACGCTGCCCGCTAAATTTGTGACCTTGCAAAATCCGCGATTGGCAAGCGCGGCAAAGCCCACGACCTCGCCGCCTAGGTTTTCGATGAGCCTCGCGCTCTCAAGAGCTGAACCACCCGTCGTGACGATGTCCTCGCAGACGATAAACCTCTCGCCCTTGCGCACTTCGAAGCCGCGGCGCAGGCTCATTACGCGATCTACGCGCTCGGTAAAAATGAAGCGCTTTTTCGCCGCGCGAGCTAGCTCGTAGCCAGCTAAAATTCCGCCCAGCGCGGGCGAACAGACGCTGTCAAACTCTACGTCCGCCCTTTTAATAACGGCGGCGAGCTCGTCTGCGAGCTGCCCTGCTAGCTGCGGATCCTCAAGTACTTTGGCACTTTGCAGATAGAATTGCGAGTGGTTGCCGCTTGAAAGCAGAAAATGCCCCTGCAGATATGCGCCGCAGTCGCGATAGATTTTTTCTATATCCACGGCTCAAACCTTCAAAAGCTCGGCTTCTTTGGCTTTGACTGCGTCGTCGATTTTACTTGAGTAAGAGTCGGTGATCTTTTGCACCTCGTCGTAGCCCTTTTTGGCGTCGTCTTCGGAGATCGCTTTGTCTTTTTCGAGCTTTTTGATTTCGTCGTTAGCGTCTTTGCGGACGTTGCGAATGCCGATTTTGGCCTTCTCGCCCATCGCTTTTGCTTTTTTAGCGTTTTCTTGGCGTTGCTCGACCGTCATCGGCGGGAAAAAGAGCTTCACGCTCTCGCCGTCATTAGTTGGGTTTACGCCGATATTCGCCGCTGCGATCGCGCTTTCGATCGCCTTTAGCATCGGCTTTTCCCACGGCGTGATCGAGATCGTGACCGCATCGGTCGAAAGGACGGTCGCGACCTGATTTAGCGGGGTTTGCGAGCCATAATAATCCACGAAAATATGATCCAGGATCGCCACGCTCACCTTGCCGGTGCGTAGCGTCGTAAAGTCCTTTTTCAAAGCCTCGATAGCTCGATCGCCGTTTGCTCTTTGCTCTTTGTAGATAGCTTCTAGCATTCAAATCCTTTAAATAAAATTTGCGAAATTATAGCGTTAAAAAATAAGAATAGCATTTAAAAGCGCGGATTTTGCGCTTTTAAATTTTAAAATTTAGAGTTTATTTGGTTGTGTTTTGATCTGCGGAAGCAGCGCTCGCATTGGTATCGCTTGCGGCGCTTGATGCTTGCGACCGAGCAGGCGCGCTAGCTGCGGTAGTGTCGGTCGCAGGAGCTGCTGGCGCTTCGATTTTCGTATCCGTCGCATTGGTCTCGCCGCTAATTATGGAATTTGATTCGGTGCTTGCCGGAGCGAAATTAGGCTTTGTGCCAGAAGCTGGGATGGATGGCACGTCAGGGACAGCGTTTGGCACGGATTTAGTAGCATTTGCTTCAATCTTTACGCGATCTACGACAGAAGATTTAGCATCTTGCTGATAGAAATACGCAAGCACGAGTGTATTTATCACAAATAGAATTCCCATCGCGGCGGTAAATTTAGCCAAAAATCCCGCTGGACCCTTCGCACCAAATAAGCTTTCGTTGCTTCCGCTGTATGCGCCAAGTCCGATAGAAGAGCTCTTTTGCAGTAGAACGGAGATCGTAATTATCACGGCAAAAACGACTTGTAAAACCAAAAATAACGTAGTCACTATAAAACCTTTTGAAAAAATTGAATTTGCGATTATAATAAAAGATTTATAAATTTTAAGTTAAGAGTGCACCGCACGAAGCGGTGCGTAAAATTTAGTCTCTGCTTGCGCCGAAAATTCTTAGCAGCGAAAGGAAGAGGTTGTAGATGTTTAGATACATATCTACGGCAGCCATTATCGGTGAAGTGTAGGTGCCGTTTATAATATTTTTAGTATCGTAGATGATATACATCGAAAAGATTAAAGCCGAAAAAGCTGAAATCGCTATATCGAGCACGGTGCTTTTGAAAAAGAAGTAGTTCAAAAGGCTTAGCACGATAATAGCCACAAGCGATACCAATAGCGGCTTGCCCCAAGAGTCGAAATTTGTCTTTGTATTCATCGCATAAACGGTGAGAGCACCGAAAGTAATCGCCGTAGCCACAAACGCATGCGTTACCACGTCTCCGGCACCCGCTGCGATATAAATAGCGATCAACTTACCTAGAGTAAGACCGGTAATAAAGGTAAATGCAAAAAGCAAAACCAGCGCGATCGTGTTGGCGCCGCGATTTACGGCTGCTTGCATACCAAAAATTAGCCCCATTAAAAGCACTAGATATAAAAATGGATGAATAGCCAAGCTCACGCCGAAACTCATCGCCACAAAAGCCCCTGCTGCCGCAGCTATCATCGAAGCGGTTAGAAGCGCGTAGGTTTGTTTGATAGTCTGAGAGATTCGTCCTTGTTCTAGTGATGCGTCCGATAGCTCATAGCCGTCCGCGTAATTTCGTCTGTCGTATAGACTCATATTTTCTCCTTCTTTTGATTTATAAGCGGGGAGTTTAGCGAAAATTTGGTAAATATATAATTAAAAATTCCTAGAATTCTATCTATTTATGAAAGTAATATATAATTCCCGACTTTTTTAAGGAGAAAGTATGCCCAGCCAGTTAATAAATGGAGCTATTAAATTTATGGAAGAAAATTTTGCCGAGCATGCCGAGCTTTTCGGAAGTCTAGCAAATCATCAAAAGCCCCACACGCTTTTTATCGGCTGCTCTGATTCGCGCGTGGTGCCAAGCCTAATTACTTCGACGCTTCCAGGAGAGCTTTTCGTCGTGCGAAATATCGCAAACGTCGTTCCTCCATACCGCATTAGCGAGGAATTTTTAGCAACTACCTCAGCGATTGAATACGCGCTATATGCGCTAAATGTCAAGAATATCATCGTTTGTGGGCACAGCAACTGCGGGGGTTGCGCGGCGCTGTTTTATGACGCAAAAAAGCTTGAAAAAATTCCAAACGTAAGGCGCTGGCTAAATTTAATGCAGCCTGTAAAAGACGAGGTCGAAAAGCTCAAAGATCTCGGCACCGACAAGCGCGAGTGGATCACCGAGCGGCTAAATATTATAAATTCCATGCAAAATTTACTTAGCTTTCCTGGCATCAAAGACGCCTACAAAAACGGCGAGATTAAAATTTACGGCTGGCACTACGTCATCGAAACGGGCGAGCTATTCAACTACGACGACGAAGGCGCGCATTTTACGCTATTAAATAAGGGAATGGATTATGAAAAAATCTATAATTAGCTTTTTAACGATTAGTCTTTTTAGCGCCGCTTTAGCGTTTGCAGACCTCAACACGACCGGTGAGGGAAGCTTTGTAGAGACGAATTCTTCTACTCCAGAGGCAAATCTTACTTTAGAAAACAACAAAACCGAGATCAAAAAAGAGGTCGCTAAAATTTTATCCAAATCTCTCGGTGCAGAGGATGGTAATAAAACTGAAGTAATAAATATGATCGCAGAAAAGGTCGCTAAAACGGAGACTTCGCAGAAAAAAGCTCCTAACGGCGAGACGCTTATCTCTGTAATCAAAGAGATTAAAAAGCTAAATTTGCAGCGCAGCTCCCTGCTTAACGGCGGCGATGCCAACGCGAGCAAAAACGAGCTAGACGCCATCGATCGCAATAAAGCTAAGCTCTTTGATCGCCTACCTTTTGCGATTACGCAGCAGGATATGGATATCGAAAGCATAATGTCGTATGCGCAAAATAAAAAGAACATCCAAACTACGCTAAAAAAATACGCCAAAAAGCAGAGCTCTCCCGAATACGTAAATGCAAGCGCGGATTTAGAAAAGATGGAGATGGCAGAGATCTTTTATACCTCACTTATGAAAATTGAGGATATGTTTGTAAACGGCGCAAGCAGAAGTGCTCTTGAAAGCGAGCTAAGTAGCACGCTACTAAATATCCAAACTAGGGATTTTAGCAAACTTAATGATTTGAAAAATAATCTAAGCAGTCAAGAGCAGATAGACGCCTTAGAGTCTAAAATCAACGATTTGAAAAACGACAAGCAGACCTACGACGAGGTGCTTACGTATCTGTCGCGAAATAGCGATCTGCTTGCAAGCAGCGTAGTTTTTACCAGCTTAAATTTTAAGTCGGTGATCGATTATATCAACGATAAAATTCCGTTTAAGCTCAGCCACGTAAATTTCGGCAAGCTCATTCTAATCACGCTGATTACGCTATTTTTCTACTCGCTTCGCAGGCTACTTGCCAACATCATCTATTTCGTATTTAAATTCTTTAATAAAAGCTTTTCTCTGGATAGCGAAACTCTAAAAACGCAAGTAGTGGGCATTATCAAGCGTCCAATGGGTATTTTGCTGATCGCTTATTCGGTCGATATCTGTCTTAGTATATTTTATTATCCGGCGCCTGTGCCGATAAAATTTGCAAATTTATTCTCGATCGTTTACGTGGTGCTTTGGGCATGGCTCATTATCGAAATCATCGATGGTTACGGCATTGTCGTGCTTGGAAACATCACGAAAAAAGGCGTCAGAAAAGACATCATAAATCTGGTTGTTAAAATTCTATACGTCATCGTAATCATCATCGCCGCACTTTTGGTGCTAAAGCGTCTAGGCTTTGACATCTCAGCACTTATGGCATCTCTTGGAATCGGCGGACTTGCGATCGCGTTTGCGACCAAGGACATCATCGCAAATTTCTTCTCGTCCGTGATGCTATTATTTGATAATTCATTCTCGCAAGGAGACTGGGTTGTATTAGGCGACATAGAAGGAAACGTCGTAGAAACGGGCTTTAGAAAGACGACGATCAGGACCTTTGATAACGCTCTTGTTTTTGTGCCGAATTCCAACATAATGGCGCAAAATATCAAAAACTGGAGCCGCAGAAAGGTAGGACGGAATTTAAAGCTTACCGTAGGCGTCGAATACGGCGCGAGCACGGCTCAACTGCGAAAGTGCGTAAACGACATCAAAGAGATGCTAAAATCTCACCCAGGCATCGCTCAGTCTGCCGATACGGCGCTAAATTCCAAAGATTTTCGTATGCGCTATAGACAGAACATGGTCTCTATCGACGATTTAGCGGGCTATAAAAGCACCATGTTCGTGGCGTTAGATAGCTTTGGCGATTCGTCCATTAATATTTTAGTTTACTGCTTCACAAAAACCGTAATATGGGCAAATTTCATCCAAACTAAAGAGGATGTTTTATTTAAAATAATGGAGATCGTGGAGCAAAACGGACTATCGTTTGCCTTCCCATCGCAGAGCGTTTATATCGAAAATATCCCGGAAATAGCAAGCGAATGCGTAAAATCAAAAGTAAATTCCAACGACAAAGGAGAGCAAAATGGCTGATTTCGATGACTTCGAAGACGAAGAGTTCGATGAGGACGAATATGAGGACGATGATCTAATCGGAGGCGACGAGAGTTACAACTACAACTACGACGAGGATGATTACAGCTACGAAGACGACGACGGTTTTAACGATTATAGCGATTTGGACAGCGAGGATTATTAGTGTTTAGATCCAGGGTGCTGCCTTTTGATCCGCGCACGAATAAAATCGCGAGCTTGCAGAGTTTGAAATTCCATCACGGCGGGCTTTGCGAGGACTACGTCTCTGCCTTAAATCGAGATATTGCGGACACGCCGATACAAAACGCGGATCTTTTTATGATCATCACGCAGTCGTTCAAGGATACGCGCGGCGAGGAGTGCAATTTTTCGCAAATTTCAAAGCTCTATCGGATCTGCCTAGGTTTTAGCCGTATTTTTAACAACGCCTCTGAAATTTACAATCACGATTTTTACTTCGACTGCATCGCGCAGCCAAGCGAGCCTAGTGGCGAGCTCGCGGATGCTTTGGCGCAGGCTTTCGGCGGGATGGAAAATTTTAAAAGCGAGTTTTTAAAGCGCGCACTGGGGCTTTTCGGTAGCGGCTGGTGCTGGCTCACGTGCGACGAGCGCGGCGCAAATTTAGAAATCATCACGACGCAAAATGCGGACACGCCGATCGTGCATGGTAAAATTCCGCTTTTAGCCTGCGATCTTTGGGAGCACGCCTATTATGTCGATCATCAAAATGCGCGCAAGTCCTACGTGGAGAATTTCTTGCGCTTTGCGGATTTCGGCTTTGCAAGCGACGCCTACTTTCAGGCGAAAAAGCAAGGACTTGACTCCGTGAAGCTCTACATCAGCGAGCTTCATCCCGTCGCCTCCTCTCGCTGCGATTGCGGCTGCTGCGGATAAATTCGGACTTTTGCCGAGTAAACTTTAGCGCTGCGGATTTTCGGTTCTCTATGCCCGCCGCGGCGCTAAATTTATAAACATTTTTCGCCTTTTGACGCCGTTATTTTACCTTGAGAATACTGTGCCGCGTAGCTCCAGGGTTGCTGTGAATGCTTCTAGCTCATTATCTCGCCACATGCTAAATTTATTTTTAGCCCATTTGGTACCTGCGTATTGAAATTTAACGCTACGAGCGAGCATCTTGCAAAATTTTAAAGTTGCAATAAGCCCATGAAATTTTCATACCGAAATAAGCAGCACATTCTTTGCTTCCGTAATTATATAGGGAGGCACTCTCTGCCTCCCTGCCTTGTTCGCCCATGCCCTATTCGTAAAATTTTGTTTAATAAAGCGGTTGGCAAATTTTAAAATATCAGCCAGCTAAAATTTGCTGCGTCAAAGGCGGGGTGCGGCGGGTTTGAAATTTACACCCGAATAGCACGGCTTGCGAGCCGCGGGCTAAATTTAACTCAATTTGATCGCCAAATTTTACTCTTTCGGCGGTTGAAATTTCAGTACCATTTCGGCTTGAAATTTCGCTTTAAATTTTAAAAATTTGCGCTGCGCTGAGAAAAACTCGCTATGTCGAAAAGCCAAGTTATGCCGCGTCGAGCGATACCTGCGTGTTATGTGTTTCAAAATACAGCGCAGAATTTTCCGCATCGACTAAAATCGTGCAGCTGGCTGCGCTGCACGAGACCTAGTTAATTAAAGCGTCGAGCCGTATTCGCGCGCCGCATAAAGGCGCTCGGCGTAGAATTTTACTCGCTCAAAACGCAGCACGTCGCTTCACAAATACAAAGCCGCATCATTTAAAGGCGGCACTTGATGGCGCGGTATATGTAGTCGAAAACCGAAAGCGCAAGCTTGCTCGCTTAAAATTCAAAGACATACTCAATAAAATTCAAAGCCGCACCCCAAAAATATAAAAACCGCACTCGCTCGAAACGTAAAGTCGTGTCTATTTAAAGTATAGAGCTACACCTAATAAAATTAAAAACCGCGCTCGCTCGAAAGGTAAAGCTAAATTTATTTAAGACGTGAAGCCTACGCTTCAAAACGCAAAATCTCGCTAGCTTAAGGCACGAAGCCGTGAGCGCTGAAAATGCGAAGCTGCGATCGTTAAAATGCAAAGCCGCACCTGCTCAAAATTTTTAAACCTTTTCAAAATTCCAAGCCCGCTTAAAATTTTAAAATTTAGCCCGCTTTACTCCCTCGCTAGCCCGTTTTTATCGGATTTATCGCTGATTAGATTGCCCGCTTCGTCGTATTTTTTGGCGTGTATGAGCCTGCCGCGCTCAAACTCGCCCTCAGCTTCGAGCTTGCCGTCTGCGTAGTAGTGCTTCGCCGTGCCCGTCTCGAGCCCATCCTTAAACGTTACTCTAGCCTTGAGCGCGCCGTTTTCGTGATATGTTTCGTATAGTCCGTGTTTGCGCCCGTCTCTGAACATCACCTTCGCCGCAAGCGCACCGTTTGCGTAGTATTGCTTACTCGTGCCCGTTTGCCTACCGCGCTCGAACTCGTATTCGCCCTGCAACGCGCCGCTTGGATAATATTCACGCACGGCGCCGTCGCGCTCGCCGTCTTTGAAATTTTCGACTACGCGCGTCTTGCCGTCCTCGTAAAACAACTTCCAAACGCCCTGTTTACTGTCATCCTTGTATGAGCCCGTCTGCCTTAGCGCGCCGCTTTCGTAGTACCATTTTTCCATACCTTGGCGCTTGCCCCCTTTGTATGTTCGCACGCCGCGCACTTTGCCGCTTTCGTAGTAGTCGGTGAAAACACCCTCGCGCCTATCATTTTTATACGCGCCCTGCTGCTTTAGCTTGCCGCTTCCCTGATAATACATCTTGTAAAAACCCTCGCGCTTGCCGGCTTTGTATTCGCTCTGCGATCTCAGCTCGCCGCTATCTGCGTAATAGCTCTTCGCGACGCCGTCGTACAGGCCGTTTTTTAGCGGATATTCGTTTGAGGGCTTATCTGCTCCGTCAAAGTAATCGCGCTCTCGCACCGCAGTGCCGTCCTTTACGTCAATCTCTCTGATAAGCGTGGGCGGCAGTGGCTTTGCTCTGGGGTAGACGACGCCCATAAAATTTACGTCGTAGAGATCCTCGGCGCTGTAGTGCAGCACCTTGAGCGTCCCGCTGTAGGGCTTGTCCGCTACGAAATACAGGCCGTTTTTCAGGACCGGCTCGGGTTGCATTACGATTTTTGGCTCCAGAGCTTGCGCGCCTAACGCTAAAAACGGAAGCAGAAAGATGAATTTTAATTTTTGAGTTAAACCTGATAAATTTAGCGGAATCCTCATATTTTTTACTTCCTTGTTTTAAAGCTTACTTCGATTATTCTCATTTTAATATAGATATGGTTATTTAAAGCCTCTTGAATTATGAATAATTTATTTTACATCGCGAGATGACATTATCAAATTAAGCACTTCAAATAAATATTCAGAAAAGCAATTCGTTTGAAAATTTATAGGAACTTTTTCATTGTTATTACTGCCAAAATAAGTTATACCGGTCGTTTACAAAATTCCTATTTGTATAAATTTATTAATTGCTATATATTCACAATCGTCATCTGTTATTAATGGGCTATTTGGTTTATTTTTAATTAGATCATAAAAATATATAAAATCTAAATCACTTAGAGAATTTATATTGGCAAGTAGTGCATGTTCGTAATAATCAAGCTTACCATTTTGTAATAACTTACCATATAATTTTGCTAATATTTTTGCGTGTAAGTCATAAGTTGATAGTCTAGCCTTTTCCAATAAATCAAAAAGAATATTGATATTATCGCTACTTATATTCTCATAAAATTTACTATTCTTTTCATCGTTTAATTCTTTCTCTTCATGAACAAAATCGTTTAATCTAATTTTAAATCTTTCATATATAAACCTATGTACAAAATGTGAAGCTAATTCGGCCTTTGATTTATATAAGGTAGATACTGCGGCAATAATAAGAGCAGAACCATTTTTTTTAGCCAAATCAACAACTTTACCCACGTTATACGATAAATTACTCATACTATTCCTTGTTTATCAACAGATATTACAATTATACCTTATAAACCATTAGATGTATCTTCCAACCATATACTAAATTTTATGTAAAGACTATTTACAATCAAATTTTATAGACATTAAATTTAACCCTCCTTTAGCGCTTCGGCTACTATCCTCCACTCGCGCACTAGCCTTTCAAAATTAAAATTTGCGTTTGCGGGGCTTGTGGATGGCAGCTTGATGGGCTCTTTGCCGGTTGCGTTTAAAATTTGAGTTTCTAGATGTTTTTCGCAGATTTCATGCGCCTTGCCGCCGTTGGCGAACACCTGCACGATGCGCGTGCCGCTAAAGATCGGCTCTAAATTTGCAGGCACGACGGCGGTCATTTTGGCGTCGCTCGAACCCTTTATCTCGCAGCAGATCGCAGCGTCGTAGATGGCGATGCCGCGGGCGAGTAGGAATTTTATCTTTTCCTCCGTGCTCGCAGGCGGCGGCGCGTTTAAAATTTGCGCCAGCACGCGCCAGAAGCGATTTTGCGGATTTGCGTAGTAAAAGCCCAGCTTGCGAGAAATGACGGAGGGAAAGGAGCCGAGGATTAAAATTTTAGAATTCTCATCGAAAATCGGCTTAAAAGGGTGAGTTTGGCTCATTTTGTACCTGCTTTGTATTCGCCAAAAACGCCCGCCGGAGCGCCATAAAATTTATCTTTCATTTTCGCTTTATCTCTCGTAAATTTCGCAATTTCGCTCGCAAAGCAACTTGGAGCTGAAGTTGTGCGGTGGCAAAGATTTGGCGCACTCGCTGTATAGCGCCGCACAGTAAAAATTCTAATGAGCCTGCCGCGACGCGATTTGGGTCTAAATTTCAACTTTTCAAAATCCAAAATCAGAGCCTTCACGGCTAAATTTAGCGCCTCGCAGCGGCAAAATTTTAACCCTTGCGGCAGTTAAATTCCGTCTGCCCTCGCAATCGCCTCTGAACCGCTGCGCGCTAAATTTTAGGTACCGAGATTACGCGCACGAGCTCGCCTTTTTTGAGCTCTTTGACCTCTAGCGGCGCGACTAGCAGGACGCTATCGTCGTCTAAATTGTTCAAAATCGCGCTGGAGCCCTGCTTTTTGCTTTGTAGGCTAACAAAAAGTCGCCCGTCTCTGTTTTGCAAGAGCGCAGGCATAAACTCCAGCCACGGCGTCTTTTTTACATAGTCGTGATCTAAGATCGCGCTAAATTCCGTGTTTTCGCGCACACCGAAGGATTTTTGCAAATATACGCGCAGAAACAAAATGCACGTAATAAGCGCCGAGAGCGGGAAGCCCGGGAACGCGAAGATATATTTTTCGCCGGTTTTGGCTACGCGCACGTGGCGGCCCGGTTTGATCGCCGCACCCTTTACGATGAGCTCAAAATTTGATTGTAGCGTGCTTTGCACGAAGTCGTAGTCTCCGACGCTCACTCCGCCGCTGGTTAGAAGTATGTCGGCGCTCTGTAAAGCCGATAATATCGCGCCTTCCAGCTCTTTTTCGTCATCGCGTACTAGAGGCATTATCATCGCTTCGCAGCCTAGCTGCGTTACTAAATTTGCAAGCGCGATGTGGTTGGAGCTGTAAATTTGAGCGTCGTTTTCGAGTTTTTCGCCCAGATCCTTGATCTCGCTGCCGGTGGCTAGGATCGCTACTTTTGGGCGGATGAATACGCTTATGTGAAATAGCCCTAGCTCGGCTAGCAGCGCGATCTGCGAAAAGCCGAGCTTCGTGCCGCTTCTAAGCAAAAGCTCGCCCTCGCGGTAGCTCTCGCCCGCCGCGCGCACGGCAAAGCCTGCGGAAACGGGCTTTGTGACGATAATACCGCCTGCTTGTACCTGCACGTTTTCGATCGGCAGAAGCGTGTCGCTACCCTCGCACATGAGCCCGCCGGTGAAGGTTTTGACGCACTCACCCGCCTTTGCCACGGCGCCAGGCATCTTGCCTGCAGGCGTCGTGCCGACGATCTTAAATTTAGCCCCCTCGCTTAGATCCGCGCCCTTTAGCGCGTAGCCGTCCATTGCGGCGGTCGGGCGGCGCGGAGTGCTAAAGGGCGCCGCGACATCGCCTGCCAAAATACGCCCCAGCGCCTGCGTGATCGCGACTTTTTCGATGCGCGAGGACTTTTGTACCGTGTTTGCGAAGCGCTCCATCGCGCTTTCAAATTTTTCAAATTCCATCATTTGCCTCCTACGATTTTATAAATTTGATCTTCATTTATCAGTTTCGAGTTAAATTTCACAACGAGTTCGCCATCGGTCTCGTAAATTTCAATAATGCCCTTTACACCCTGTAGTGCGGAAAAATCGCCGCCTTTAGGAAAGTATAAATTCTTAAAAAGTTTTGGATCGCTCAGCCTAGAAAGTAGCACAAGCCAGATCACACCCAAAACCGCGACGCCAATGCCTAGCGCTTCGATGCCGATTTTGCCAAAAAGTGCACCGCCACATAGCCCGCCCAAAAAGCTGCCAAAAAATCCGAACGAATTAAAAATCCCAAGCGCGGCGCCTTTTTGAGCGACTTTAGCAAATTTGGACGCAAGGCTTTGCATAATGGGCTCATGCGCGTTAAATCCCACGAAAAAGAGCATCACACCCACCACGAAAGCGCTCGCCCCGCTAGCAAACGCAAAAATCAAATACGAAGCGATGAAAAAGCAAATGCCGATAAGTAGAATTTGCTTAGCTAGCGCGCGCTTTTCGCCTAAAGCACCGCTCGCGCCCATCGCGGTAAAGCCGAAAATAGCGCCTAGAGCATAAATTTTGGTCAAATCACTTTTGGAAAGTCCGAATTTTTGCACGAGCAAAATTGGAATTAGAAAAAATGCTGCCGTCATGAAAGCTTTTTGAAAAAAATTCGTTAAATTCATAAGCATTAAATTTTTGTCACTCAAAAGTGAGCCGAGCGGGACCTTTTGGCGCAGGGAGCGGATATGCGGTTCGGTAGGTACTACGAAAAAAAGCAGCACCAAACATAAAAGCGTAAGCGCCGAACTTAGATGAAATAGGCTGGCAAGCCCGAATTTAGCGCTTAAAAGCGGACTTAAAATCATTGCGACACCAAAGCTCACGCCTATCATCGCGCCCATTACCGCCATCGCCTTACCGCGCTCTTCCTCCCGCGTAAAATCGCTAATTAGTGCGGTAGCTACGGCTCCTACAGCACCGCAGCCTTGCAAAAAACGCCCAAAAATCATCGTATAAATGCTCTCGCTAGCCGCGCAAACGCAAGCGCCCAGGATAAAAAGCGCCAGCCCTATAGCAAGGGTTTTTTTACGTCCGATCTTATCGCTTAGCACTCCAAATGGCGTTTGCAAAATCACTTGCATAATCGCATAAATTCCAAAAAGTAGCCCCACTAGGCTTTCGTTTGCGCCGTGTAAGCTCAATGCATATAGGCTAAGCACGGGTAGCAAAATAAATAATCCAAAAAACCTCGTAGCGATGATAAAACTAAGCGGAAGAACGCTTTTTAGCATAATCTTAGACCTCAAATAATATGAAATTTGTGCCGATTATAGCCAAAAATCGTAATGAATTCTTTGATTTTGGGTAAAATGGCGGCTTAAATTTAAGGAGCGAGGATGAAAATTTTACTTGCGACGAGCAATAAAAATAAGGTAAAAGAGATAAAAGAATTTTTCACGGGATACGACGTGTGCGCGCTCGGCGAGGTGCTGGATCCTTTTGAGATCGACGAATGCGGCACGAGCTTCAAACAAAACGCGCTTATTAAAGTTCGCGCAGTGTATGAGGCGCTAAAAAGTAAAAATTTGCAGAGCGAATTTTTCGTGCTAAGCGATGATAGCGGTATCTGCGTGGACGCGCTGGGCGGGGCTCCGGGGATATTTTCGGCGCGCTTTAGCGGCTCAGGCGCGACGGATGCGAGCAATCGCGAGAAATTAGCAAGGAAGCTGAGGGCTTTAATCTTAGACTCCTCGCCAGCGCATTATACGGCGGCGATCGCGCTAAAATGCGATCTGGGCGAGTTTTGCACGCACGGCTTCATGCACGGCACGGCGATCTGCGAAGAGCGCGGTCACAACGGCTTCGGATACGATTTTATGTTTATTCCGCGCGGATTTGACCGCACGATCGGGGAGCTACCCACTGCGGTGAAATTTGAAATTTCGCACCGCACAAAGGGGCTGGCGCTGATGCAAATTTTATTGAAAAATTTAGAAAAACAGATGCGAATTGCTAAATTTCATTAAATTTAGAGCCGCAAAAAGCGGAATTTAAGAAAAAATATATATAATACGTTCTTCATTCAATCCACGAAAATCTTCGGAGCGTAGCGCAGGCTGGTAGCGCATCTGGTTTGGGACCAGAGGGTCGAAGGTTCGAATCCTTTCGCTCCGACCATTGTGGTGAGTTTAGCTCAGTAGGTTAGAGCATCAGATTGTGGTCCTGAGGGTCGTGGGTTCGATTCCCACAACTCACCCCACTTTATGCGCTCGTAGCTCAATTGGATAGAGCAACAGACTTCGGATCTGTAGGTTGAAGGTTCGACTCCTTTCGAGCGTACCACTGATTCGATAATTTGCGCTCATAGCTCAGTAGGATAGAGCAACGGCCTTCTAAGCCGTAGGTCAGAGGTTCGAATCCTCTTGGGCGTACCATATTAAGCTCATATTAAGAGCTATTTGGCTAATATGCGCTTTCTTTTTTGCGGATGTGGTGAAATTGGCAGACACACCAGACTTAGGATCTGGCGCCTCACGGCATGAAGGTTCAAGTCCTTTCATCCGCACCATCCATTCTACGCGTTCCGGATTAGCTCAGCGGTAGAGTAGGCGGCTGTTAACCGCTTGGTCGCTGGTTCGAATCCAGCATCCGGAGCCACTTGTATTCAAAACTATTTTAATTTATCGATATTCGAATGCATTTGTTATTGATTATATTCCTATCCTAAATTTAATACAAGTAAAGCTAAAATATTCTCTACAAAAGTCGCTTTTTGATTTCAAAGTAGTAATGAACTAGTAAAATTCGCCCATATGAAATTTCAAAAATCGTTGTGCGGGCAGGATGTGTAGTTGAATTTATTTAGTCCACATTTTGATCATTCCGCCTGCAAAGATGCCTGATGTGCTCAGGCGTTCCGTTTTGACGAAATAGCTTATGTCACAATTACATAGAAAATGGGTTTTTAAGCCTTTTTTAGCTACCCAGATATGGCTATCTAGCAATTGCTTATTATAATGCTACAGTTAAATTTTAAAATTTAGCGCCGCGGAGGCTAAAGTAATTTTACTCTAGCCCGCCGCTTTGCTTTTGAAGGTTTTAAAATTTGCGCCGCTTTGTAGCCGAGCGAAGCGGGTTAAAACGAAACCTCGATCTTGGCGTTTAGGTTATTTGATTTCACGTCGTTTCCGAACGCGCCGGTGTAAGATAGCCTAAGGCTTGTATTTTTAAATATCGCGGTCTCCACTCCCACGCCCGCGATGGCGAAGTCTCTAAGCTCTTTGCCCTCTAGATCCACGTATCCTGCGTTTGCGACATTCACTCCCGTGCCTGGTCTCGTGTCGCCGAAAAATCTATTGTAGGCTAGATCGAGCTGTGCGGACGAGCTCATGCCGCCTATTTTAAACGGTACGCTCGGACTGATACCCGCCGTTAGGATATTCATGTTTCTAGATTTTTTATCCGTACTCATCACGAACGGACCCACATTTTCGCTCATGCCGCCCGTTCTAGCATAGATGCGAGAGACGCCCAAATACGGATTTATCTCGAAATTTTCGCCGTTAAAGCCGCCGTATGTCGCGCTAGCAAACATATTTATAAGCTTTCCGTCGCTCTTGACGCCATTGTTGGCGGTGTATTGCACTATCGTGGAGCTGCCGGTTTTTTTGCGTTTTATGTCCGTATATACGGCGCCTAGATCAAATTTAACGGTCTCTAAACCCACCTGTGCGTAAAGTCCCGCGTGTCTGTTCGTGTGATCAAACTCTTTGCTGCCATCTTCTTTGGTTTTAGTTTTTCCTGTGCCCAGCACGACCCCCAGTCTTAAACTCTCGCTCAGCGCGCCGTCTAAGCCGACAAGCTGCGTCACGGACGTGGATTTGAAATCCCCGCTTCCCTCATCCGAGTTAAATTTCATGACGTTTCCCGCAGTGTTCGCCCAGAAGTTGATCCCCATTTCCTCATCTATGCTTAACGCATTAAAATTTCTTTTGCGGTTTAAGACGGCGTTTCGGATCAGTACGTTATCGATCACAGCTGCATTTTGTGCGGCGAAATTTGCCTCGTTCGCGAACGTTTTTAGCGTGTCGGAGGCTTGCTGCGGCGTAGCGAAGATGAAATTTCTATATAGATCGCTCGTTCGCACCGCAGGCCTGCTTCTAAAAGCGCTCAATAAGACGGGCTGATTGCTTGAACTTTCTATCGCAGCGGCGATAAGTTTTTGATTTTTACTCTTTGCGAAATCTACCATGCCCTTGCTGCCCTTTTTGAAAGTGAACTCTAGCTTGGAGTCGTTAAAATTTTTAACTAAATCAAAAAACGCGTATTCTCTTAAGATCGTCTGATCGTAGCCCCTGAAGCTGCCTTCTACCCAGTATTTCTTCGATTTTACGGGGTCTTTATAGATCTTTTGCGCGTCTTCGAAAAGAGGATTTTCTAGATCCACGATGGAATTTTTTTCAAACGTAAGGTTTAAATTTGTAGCACCTGCCGAAGACATGCCGACTATGCCCGCGTGCGATACGACGTATCTGCCGCCTTGCTTTATCGTCGCCGTGACGGTATCTGAGGTAGCGGTTCTGGTTTTATTTACGAATTCTTTCGGCTTTTGGAGTATGTCGGTTTTGACCTCTTGGACGGTTAGGCTATTTTTGATATTCAGGGCGCCGCCGTTTTCTACGGTCACCTTGCTATTTTTTAAAGACTGATTTAGCGCCGTGATCTGTCCGCCTTTTATGATCGTATCGCCGCTGTAGGTGTTATCGCCCGCGAGCGTTAGCGTGCCGCCGCCTCTTTTTATCAGCGTTCCTTGATAGCCTTCCGCCGCCCTATGCGCTCGTGCTTGCTCTCTGGCTAGCTCTACATTGTATTCGGCCCTCTCTTCCGTGGTCAAATTTCCGCCCTTGGCATCGAGCTGTGCTTTGCGCACCGCCCAAGCTGCCGCATCCGCATCGTCCTCAGTCTTTCTAAATTTTATCGCTTTATCCGAAATGTCGTTGGACCAGACGTCATCTACGTCCATATTTACGTCAAATTTTCCTAGAAACTGACCCGGTCCGAACATCGCCTTACCGAGATCTACTATGCCCCAGCCCCATCTTTTATCGGGCACTCCAAGCTCGCTCGTCCAGCCCGAAAGTCTGCTAGTGTCGTTCTTTTTAAACGAATACTTCGTCTGTCTCGCCGTCGTTAGCAAGACGTCTCTTGCTTGCTCGTTCGTCATATAGCTATATCTAGACATTATGACGCCCAAAGCTCCCGTTACGTGAGGCGCCGCCATCGACGTGCCGCCCCAAGAAGCGTATCCTGCCTTGCCCGTTTTAACGTCCACGATAGAGGATTTTACTTTCACCCCCGGTGCCGCTATGGTCCACCATTTCGAATGCCCCGCAGTGTTAAATCTTTGAGTATTGCTATCGGTCTGTCCCGTTACGTTTAGCCATAGCTTTTCCGCGTCGGGGCGAAAATACGGCAGCATCGCCCTTGTGTAGGATTCTTCCATGCCATCTCTATTGCCCGCGGTAAAGACTTGGATTATTCTGTATTTTTTAGCGACTTCGTATGCGGCGTCTATGAAGCTTTTTTGGCCGCCCGCTACGAATTGATAATAAGCTTTTTTGGCAGCGTTTAGATCTCTTAGATATAGATGATGTTTGGGCTCGGTAGGATTTGTCGCCGTGCCGGGACTATAATAACCTTCTGCACTGGGATAGGAGGAATTTACCCTTCTATTCGATCCCCAGCTATTATTTATCGCCCTTACGCCCGATTTAGCAAGCTCATTATATACGGCATAGAAGTATCCGTAGTCTTGATTTGGGCCGTAGGTCATGCCGTCGTTTCCGCCCGTGTTTCCCGAGTATAATCTCGACTCCCATGCCACTCCGTGCGTGCCTCTTCCGTCGCGATTGGCCCCTATCGTACCTCCTACGTGTGTGCCGTGCGAGTCGTTTATACCAGCCGTCCAATTGCCGTTAGTTTCAAATTTTTGTCCTTTTCTAAATTCGCCCTTGTCCGTCTTGTCTTTTTCGTCGCTGCCTTTTTGTTTAAAGGGCGCGTTGCCGAATTCTGCGTCTGGGTAACGCATGCCGTCTTTGGAGTACTCGCCTTTCGCAGTCGTCCCCGTAATCCTGCCTCCTGCGAATTCTTGATGACTTAGAAGCATGCCAGAATCAACTACGCCCAGTTTTACATCTCTACCAGTGGCGCCTTTGGCGTAGGCTACCGATGCGTTCATGCTGCTTAGACCCCAGTACGCTTTATACTCGTCCGTCTCCCAGCTTTTTATATCACCTACTTTACCGGGTTCTATATACTGTGCTTCACAGACATTTGCAAATAGCACGGCGTAAACTGCTGCAGACAACACATGGGCTCCTTTGAAATTTAGCTTTCTCATACGATTCCTTTCTTTATGGTTTGGTTTTTATAAAAAAATTGTTTAATTATAATAACCTTTAAATGAAAATTTAATTAAATATTTTAAAGATTTTATAATAATTTACTTATATTTAAACTCATATCGTAGATTCCGATTAAGTGCTAGGATATAATGCAGAGCCGCGTTTAGGTCGGCTTAAATACGCTTTTACCTAAAACGCTCGACTAGAGGAGAGTGTCTCGTCGCAAAATCGCGTGCTCGGCAGCAATTTGGTCGTAAGCGTTTACTTCGCGATAGTATACGGCTATAGGCGTTTGCTTCACAGCAGCACGCTCGTTGCGCTATTTGCACCGCATGCCGCATGGATTTAAATTTTAAATCGCTCTCATTTTATAAATAAATTTGATAAAATTTCGTCGTTTCTTGACGACAATCAAGTTATTTTTCTAAATAAAATCTTAAAATTACCAACTAAATTTTTTATAAAGGATTTCTATGAGCGACAATCTAGAGATGTTCTGTCATCAGTGCCAAATGAGCGCACCCGAGGGCTGCGG